>JAZJZS010000010.1:123529-172898 GCA_040389685.1 Actinomycetota bacterium | reverse complement strand
CTCGAACGGGGGCCCCAGCCTCAAGAGGTAAGTGCCGTACTCATATCGTCTAGAGACAGCGATCTCCGGCGTGGACCTCACAGTGCTGGAACGTGATGGGCACCTGAGCCTCGACGTTGAGACGGAGGGCCTCCGTGGAATCGTGGCAACCCGCGTCCTTGCGATGTCGCCGTACACGGAGATCGTGTCACGACACGATGCCAGGGTGCCCTTCGAGGATCGGAGCGGGCAATGGCTCGAATGATGCCTGCCTATTGCCCGGATACTGCGCCTCCGGGTGAGAGGTCCCTTCACGCCGCGCTCGCGTCAAGCGGAAACACCGACGACTGGATCGTGCTGCACTCGCTCGGGATAGCCGACCACGTACGCCAGGTAGAGGGAGAGGCGGACTTCGTCGTCATCGTGCCGGACCGAGGGGTGTTGGTCATCGAGGTCAAGTCACATCAATCAATAGACCGCCTCAGTGACGGCCGGTGGAAGCTCGGCAACGACGCACCAACCGCGCGCGGCCCGTTCCAGCAAGCCAGCGAGGCCATGCACAGCCTCCGCACTTTCCTCAAGCGAAAAAAGGTTGATCTCCGCTCCATCCCGGTGCTCAGCGCGGTTTGGTTTACACAAGTACGGGCACGAACGATGCTGCCATCGTCGCCGGAGTGGCATCAGTGGCAGGTACTCGATTCAGAGGACTTGCGAACAGGTGCAGACTCGGCGGTCCTGCGGGTTCTGGCGGCGGGGACTGCGCATCTCGACGAGAAGATCCAACATTTCTCCTATGGCGGTGTTGGTCCGGACGCGGCAACTGCCAAGCGGATCGCTTCGGTACTGCGGCCTCGCTTCGAAGCAGCAATCGTGCCAGGCGACGTGCGTCGCACGCGTGATACGCAGCTAGTCACTTTCATCGAGGAGCAGTACCTTGCTCTCGACTCCATGGCCGACAACAACGCAGTCCTCTTCACCGGTCCTGCAGGCTCAGGCAAGACCCTTCTCGCCACGGAGGCGGCGCAGCGCGAAACGGCGATGGGTCGCTCCGGTCGGCTTCTGTGTTTCAACCGCCTCCTCGGCAAGCGACTGGAGAGCGAACTGGGCCACGTTCAAGGTCTCACCGTCGGAACTTTGCACCAGGAGCTTCTTCGTCTGGCGAAGGTCCAGCCTCCTTCGGACGCCGGCCCGAGTTTCTGGGAGCGAGAACTTCCGGACCTTGCGATCGAGGTACTCCTCGGTGGTGACGTTCCGCAATGCGACTTCCTGGTTGTCGATGAAATCCAAGACATTGCAAGGGAGGCGTTCCTGGACGTGCTCGACCTAATGGTCGTCGGTGGTCTTGCAAGCGGCCGTCTTCTTTTCTTCGGCGACTTCGAACGTCAAGCCATCTTCGAGGGCGACGATGGGCGTGAACTCCTGAGCCAACGGTCTCCGCAGTTAGTGAGCCGGAAGCTCACTGAGAACTGCCGCAATCTGCCGCGCATCGGCTACCAGGTCAACCTCCTCAGCAAGCTAGAGCCGGGCTATCAACGATTCCGACGACAAGACGACGGTGTAGACCCGACGCTCGTTCCATGCGATGCCGGTAAAGGTCAAACGGAACAGTTGGTGCACGCGATTCGGCAGCTACGAGATGACGGTTTCGAACTGAACGAGATCGTCGTGCTAAGCCCCCTCCGATCCGGATCGACAGCGGAAACGACCACCGATCAGTGGCTTCGCCAGGTATTGCGTCCTGCCGACGGGAATCCTGCCCGACCAGGCCAGCTGCAGTACTCCACGATCCACGCGTTCAAAGGACTGGAGGCACCGGCCGTAGTAGTCACTGATCTCGACAGGCACGCCGTACCTGGCTTTGAATCCCTGCTCTACGTGGGACTGACGCGAGCGACCGATCGCTTGATTGCACTGATTGAATCCCGCACCATCCGGGCAGTTCTAGGAGGAAAAGCATGACGGGTTCTGAAGCGCGTGACATCGTCGAGGCGGCAGTCCGCCGTGAACTCTTTGGCCCCGCCCGCGACGAGGCACCTGTCGGCGTGCCGCTTGACTGCTCCGGTGGCTCAGTTCGTTTTGAGTCGCCGGAAGCGAGCCGCGGCCAATTCCACGAGGCGACATCGCTCGAAGAGATCCTCACCCAATCGGATCCGCTGCGAAGGTACGGAATCGGAGTGCTCTACAGTGGCGCAGCCCAGCGGGGGAGCGCGATTACCTCCGTGAGCGAAGCCCCTGAAGATCTCGACATCACCTGGGTACCAGGAGTCGCCAGCAGCGAAGAAAACCCGGAGGAAGCCCCGGTCGAGGTCAAAGGCACGCTCAGGTACGACCAGGCCGATTCTGATGACTTCGATCTAACCGACGCGAACACCTTCAAACCGTCAGCCATGGCGGTGTCGTTCAAATGCCGGATACCAGTCGGCGGATCAGTGGAGATCACAGTACGGGGAGCCTCATACGAGAAGATCAGCGCCCACATTCCCGGGCTCAAACAGCCGCGCGACTGGTGGCTGCGAAAACCCTTAGAGCTCAAGGGCAGCGTACCTAGCCAGGTGTTGTTAGGGGAAAACAACCGCCTCAAGAACGTCGAGATGTCGTCGGCGGGACCAACCGGACACATGAGTCCCACGACCCAGATATACAGCCGCCCCGTGCCCAGCGAGCCTGGTCCAGAGCTCCGCTTGGTGACCGTCGCCCTCGTGAATAACACCGCTGGGTCTGGGCCGAGCAGTGCGCTCTTTCAGATGGGCTTCACGGTGACAGCCATGGATGGGCTCACGATCGAGCCGTATCCGGAAGTCGAACCTTTGGAGAGCGACGAGGAAGAGCAGTCGATTGAACTGCTATATCGGAACAAACGCACCTACGCCATCGGGCACGGGTGCGCCGCCGAGTGGGACGCCGAAGGACAGACCACAACGGCATGGGTGCGGGCCGACCCCCTTCCCGCCTATGAGGTCGTAAGCCTGACTCCGGACGTTTATGTGACGAACGCCTCAGGCACTCGTGAACGGGTGACAGTCAGCATGGCGGCACTGGCCGTCGGAAGCCAAGTTGGCCGTGATCAGGTCGAGACGGTACTGCACCTCTACGACGAGTGGATCGCGCGTCAAGAAGCATCGATTCCCGACTTGCTTTCGCGCTTCCAGGGTGCAGCTCGTCGCCACATGGAACTCTGCCGTGAGGCCTTGGAACGGATGCGCAATGGCTGGAGCCTCGTTGGCTCGAGTCGTATCGCTGAAAGGGCTTTCCGACTCGCGAACGAGGCGATGCTCTACCAACAAATCCGCTCGCGACTGCCGCTGCGCGCAGTAGAGGGCGGAAAGGATGGGGTACTACGACCCGTTGGCGCGCACCCGGCAGCAACTCCACAGCAGGGTCAAGGTAACTGGCGTCCTTTCCAGATTGCGTTCCTTCTGGCCAGCCTCCCGGAGCTCGTTGAACCGACGCGGCCGACCCGGTCCCTCGTCGACCTGATCTTCTTCCCGACGGGTGGCGGCAAGACTGAGGCGTACCTCGGGGCCTCAGCGATCAGTCTGTTGGCACGGCGGCTCCGCGACCCGAATGACTCCGGCACCGACACGCTCATGCGCTACACGCTTCGCCTGCTCACCGCGCAGCAGTTCCTAAGAGCGGCATCGCTCGTGTGCGTTCTGGAGGAAATTCGTTCGGCGCGGATTGATGAGCTCGGTGACTCCCCGTTCGGCATCGGAATCTGGGTCGGGGGTTCGTCGACGCCAAATAACTGGAAGCGAGCCGTCGAAGTGCTTGGCCAGCTACGGCGCAATCCGCAGACCCAGAACTTATTCCTACTTCTGCGCTGCCCGTGGTGCGGCACGCAGATGGGCACCAAACCGCGGGGACGTGCCGGGCAGGATGTCATCGGATATGAGCAGGTCGGCCCGAAGGTTATCTTCCGTTGCGTCGACTCACAGTGCCGTTACTCAGATCGCAAGGGTCTGCCAATTCATGTCGTCGACGAAGACATTTATGAGGTGCGGCCAAGCATCATCATCGGCACCGTCGACAAGTTCGCCATGATGGCGTGGCGGCCGCAGGTAGGGCGACTGTTCGGCCTCGGTGATGATGGCAGCCGCGAGGTTTCGCCACCAGGTCTGATCATCCAGGACGAGCTGCATCTCATCTCCGGACCGCTCGGTTCAATGGTCGGACTCTACGAGCCCGTGATCGATGAACTCTGCACAGACCGGCGAGCAAGTGAGCCAGTACCGCCCAAGATCATCGCCTCTACCGCGACCATCCGGCGCTATGAGGATCAGATCCGAGGACTCTTCGGACGCGAGCAAGTCTCACTCTTCCCTCCACACGGGCTTGAGGAGGGGCACTCGTTCTTCGCCGAGCCCGCTACTGACATCGAGGGGCGGCCTGAACCAGGTCGACGATACGTCGGCATCATGAGCGCCTCACTCGGCTCGATGCAGACCGTTCAGGTGCGAGTGGCTGCTGCGACGCTTCAAGCGGCCAGCAACATCCCGGAGCCCGATCGTGACGGCTACTGGACCAACGTCAACTTCCTCAACAGTCTGCGTGAGCTCGGCAATACTGTCTCGCTTCTGGAGTCCGACGTGCCTGACTACCTAACCGGTCTGCGACGCCGAGACGGCATCGATCCACGCTGGCCGCGCCACACGATGGAGTTGACCTCACGACGTCGAAGTGACGAGATCCCAAAGGCCATTGAGCAACTACAGGTGACCTATGGGCAGCAAGGATGTGTGGATATCTGCTTGGCCTCGAACATTATTGAGGTTGGGGTGGACATCGAACGTCTAGGGCTCATGACGATCGTCGGCCAACCTAAGACAACCGCGCAGTACATCCAGGTCAGCGGCCGTGTCGGCCGTCGTGCAGATGTCAGCCCTGGCCTCGTCCTGACGATCTATGGTGCCGCGAAGCCACGTGACCGAAGCCACTACGAACGTTTCCGTACCTACCACCAGCAGCTCTATGCCCAGGTAGAGCCGACATCGGTCACGCCGTTCGCGACGCCAGTCCTGCGCCGGGCGCTACACGCGGCCGCCATCGCTTACATCCGCCAGGTGGCGCCATCGTCGAACCCGCACCCATTCCCTCGCGCTGAATATGACGACGCGATCGCTCTACTTCGTACCCGTGCGGCCTTAGTTGATCCGGACGAGTTGGCGGTTTTCGATCGGATGGCCGATCGCCGTGCACGTCAATGGAATAGCTGGGAACGAACGATCTGGGAAGCAAACGTGATCGGGGGCGATCCGAAGCAAGGGCTGATGCGCCGCGCCGGAACTCTGCCCGATCTCGATAGCAAGGCGATGATCTGGGACGTACCGACCAGCGTGCGAAACGTGGATGCTGAGTGTCGAATACGGATTTCGATCGCCTACGCCCAAGCGGATTCCGAGGAAGGTGACCAATGAGTACCGGCAACATGCGCAGGGCTCAGCTCGTGACGCCGTTTGGCGTCGGTGCGATGAGCGTGCTCGTCAACGGAATGTCCGTTATCACAGCGGGCCTTGACCACTGGTATGAGGCCGACGACGCCAGCACTTTGGCAATGGAGGAGTACCAGGAGCACGACTGGCGACTGGAGGCACGTCTGCGCGTCTCGGAGTTCCGCCTGCCGCCTGACTACCGATATCAGGGAGGGGGCAGCGATCAGCGCAACGTCAAGCTCACCGTGCCTGTGCTGCGGTTCCCTCGGTGGAGCTTTTGCATGTATTGCAAGCGACTCGAGCTGAGCACGCTCACGATGCAACAGCAGGTGACCTGTCCGGATAAGGAGCACGCGAACAAGCCGTATAAGCCTCGGATGTCCCAAGTGCCTTTCGTTGCGATCTGCACGCAGGGGCACCTCGACGATTTACCTTTCAACAACTGGGTCCACCGTTCCCACACCCCTTCCTGCGCGGGGACTCTGCGCCTGGTCTCGCGTGGCGGCGGCGGACTGGAGGGCCAGGTCGTGACATGCGATGCCTGCGGCAACGAACGGTCACTCAGAGGCATCACAGAGGCGCGCTACGACGCCAATGGCGAGGAGCACACGAACCTGACCGATCAGTTGGTTTCGGCTGCCGACCCATACCTTTGTCCAGGAGCGCGACCATGGCTCGCCCAACTAGAGGGTGCTTGCGGAGAGCCACTACGTGGCGCCCTGCGCGCTGCCGGCAACGTCTACTTCCCCAAGGTCGAATCCTCTATCTACCTCCCGCGCAAGGAGGGCGCCGTTAGCGCAGAGATGCACGAACTCATGCGCCATCCGGCTGTTAGCGGAACGATGCGCACCTTGCACGGCATATTTGGGGCCGATCTGAAGGTCGAGTTGCTGCGGGAGAACCTACTGCGGAACCTGCCTTCCGAGTTATTCGGTCCGATCGCTGACGATGAACTGATGGCTGGTTACAGGGACTTGCTTGGAGTTGGGGAACAGCAGTCAACTGCCTCCGACGACAGAGGCACCGAATTGCTCACCGGCGACGACGAGTGGCGATACCCCGAGTTCCAAAACATCCGGGAGACCCCGAAGGACGACTACCTGACCGCAACGGATCCAGGAATCCATCATGATCTCGAACCACATTTGGAGAGGGTCCGGTCCGTGGACGTACTGCGGGAGACTCGGGCACTCCGCGGGTTCACGCGCGTGCGCGATGAGGTCCTCAAGCTGACTTCTGGAAAAGCCCTCTTGAGGCGCAAGCCGTTACCTCCTGTCCAGGACTGGCTCCCGGCATACGTCGTCAAAGGTGAGGGAATCTACTTTGAGCTCGACCTCGACCGATTGGCCGCTTGGGAGGGACGCGCTGAGGTGCAAGCTCGAGCCGACAAAATCACCGCTCACTTCGGCACCGTTGCGTCGCAGCGCGGTCTGCAAAATCGCACTCTGAGTCCTCGCTTCGTGTTGCTCCACACGCTGGGACATCTGCTGGTCAACCAGTTGGTGTTTGCGTGTGGCTACAGCTCCGCCTCCCTTCGAGAGCGCCTTTACGTTTCGGATGCGGCGGAGCACGAGATGGCTGGGCTGCTCATCTACACCGCGGCTGGCGACTCCGAAGGGACCATGGGGGGCCTGGTTCGAATGAGCCGGCCTGACAACCTTCGTTCCGTCTTCGCATCCGCGCTGAATGACGCCCACTGGTGCTCTACCGATCCAGTCTGCATGGACGCAGGAGACAAGGGTCAGGGTCCGGACTCGTGCAACCTGGCCGCCTGTCACGGCTGTGCGCTTCTACCCGAGACGAGTTGCGAAGAGTTCAATAGGTTCCTGGATCGGGGGTTGGTCATAGGTACATTCTCCGACCCGACATTGGGGTACTTCGCGGACCTCAACCTGGCCTAGATCAAATTCGGCGTCAAGGGAGCCTGCTCTTGTGGCCGACATGTTCAGCGCAGGCCGAAGAACACGCGCGACTTGTTCCGCAACCGCGACGGAATCCTCGTGCTCCCACAAACGCAGCACCGTCCTCTGCGGATACTTCCTTCGTGCTGGCATCATCATCATCATCCGCCGCGGAATCAGACCCTCCACACAACTTGGGTCGATTCCACCATTTCAGAGGCTAAGCAACCCCCACCCACAACCCATCCCGCGCGCGGGTCATCGCCACGTACAACTCCCGCCGATCGAGCTCGCGCCGCTCAGCATCCGCTGAGACTGAGGCTGAGGCATCCGGCGAAGCCGAGCTCTCATCCGCGACGGGCGCCGGCTCGAACAGCCGCGGAGGAGTGCGCACCACCAACACCTGCTTGAACTCGAGGCCCTTTGCCCGCTTGATGGTGCCTACCTTGATCGCATCGACGGGCGTGCCGTCATACGCGAGCAGCTCGATCGACCTGAGGCCTGCCGCAGCCAGGGCTGTGCTGACATCGCCGGCGGCGGAATTCGTGTGCGTGAGGATTCCGATGTCGCCGAGGTGCACCCCCGCGCGGAGAAGGCTATGCACGTGCTCGATCAACGAACGATCATGACCAGCGTGCGAGGTGAAGCGCGTCACCTTCGGTTTCGCGCCGTGCCGTACCACCTCTGCGGTGACATCCGCTTTCGAAGGCGCGCCCTCGATGTCGACGAACTCGTCGCCCGCCACGAGGGAGAGGGCGAAGTCCGCGATCTCGATTGTGTTGCGGTAGTTCTTGGTCATGATCACGCCTCGTCCGGCGATCGAGATGTTCGCCTCGGAGAGGGTGTAACCGCCCGGGTAGATGGTCTGCTGGCCGTCGCCGATGAGATTAAGACCGTCGGGATGATCGCCGACGATGCTGTGCAGCATCCGGATCATGGCGCAGGAAAGATCCTGGGCTTCATCAACGACCACGGCGCTGTATCCCTCCAACGGAGTCTTCTTCAGCGACTGCTCCGCAAGCAGGATGATGTCGGCGAAGTCGTGCACGTGTGCCTCGCGCAGCGCGTAATGGTAGGCGCCGTGAAGTTGCCAGACCGCGTACCGCTGGGTACCGTTCAGCCCACGCTTGCGACCGATTCGCGAGAGTGCGGCATACTGCTCGAATTTGGTAAGCCCCCGCCCCTTGATCACGCTGAGGACCTCATCCCGCCAGTAATCCTTGTTATTGTCGATGCGTGCGAGCTCGGTGGTCAGCCCGGTGCTTCGCCAGGCGTGATCGAAGGCGAGACTTGCCTTGGCGGGGTCGAGATGCGTGCCGACGCCGCGGTCGCGCAACAGCTTCAGCGCGAACGCGTGGATGCCGGAGAATTCGATCCGATCGGCCACTTCGGGTGCCATCCGCTGCATCAGTGACGACAGCACGGCCGGAAGCGTGCGCACGAAGGTGGTGACCAGCACGGTGCCGGGCCGGGTGCGGGCGATATAGGCCGCGCGATGCAGCCCGACCACGGTCTTGCCCGTACCGGCGGCACCGCGGATGCGGGACGGGCCATTGAACGATCGGCGGGCCAGCTTCGCCTGGTCGGGATGGAGAAACGCCATCCACTCCTCGATCGGCTTCACCATGATGCTCGAGAGCAGCGCGTCTTCGATCTCTTCGAGGGTGATCAGGGCATCGTCCCAGGTCGTCGCGATCACCGGCTCGACAAGCGTCAGTTCGACCGGCCTGTGGCCCGTCACGATCGGCGGAAAGAGCACCTCAAGCGCGGCACGGGCAGCGTGAATCTCGACGGGTCGAAGTCGCATCCCGCGTTCGAGCAGATAACGGATCGCCCGATCCTCGCTCACAAGATCGACACCGGATGCTGCGCTCCTCAGTGCTGTCGTGCCGAAGCCTGCTGTGCTCATGCTTGCCGTGCCCATGAAGATCGCGGCCACCCTGATCTCACCGGGTGCGATCCCCACCTCGGCGAGGGTGGCTTCGGTGATCTCTCGCAACGACCCGAAGTTCTCGAACTTGTCCGTGACATCATCCTGATCTTGAAAGACACGCCCGTTCTGGATGCTTACCTGCCCCCACGCCTTGGCGTCGAGGAGGAACACCCCAGAGGGGCCGACCACAATGAAGTCGACATTCGCCGTGCTCGACCCCGGCCACGCGCGGTCGGAGAGAACGTGGTAGTCCTGCTCGACGAGCGGCTCCATCAGGTCGGCGAGCTTGCGCTCCCCGGCGGCTCCGGCCAAATAGTTCCGGTGCATTTGGCGCGCCTTCACGGACGCATATTCGGCCGCTTCTGCCTCGGCCAAATACCTGGCGGCCTCACCAGCGGCCGAGTGACCTGCAGACATCGTTGTTCCCCCGAACGTGGTCGCCCCGGCTGGTGACCCGATTTCTCATCCTTCCCCAATGAGAGGAACTCGTCTATCGCCCATTCGGGGGTGTTGCTGGACGGCCCCTCGTCCACAGCCCGCTCCGCTCGGAGTTATCCACAGAAACCGCAGGTCAAGCAAAGTATTGGCCATAGGAATGTCGGTGGCTGTTGCGACACTGTAGTCATGAACACCCCGACCGCGACGCGTCCCGACACCGGTGTCGATGAAGCGCCCGATGCCGCACTGCTCAGCGATGCCGCACTGCTCAGCGCGCTCGAGCGCGGGTTCGTCCAGCGGCACGCCGCCGACTCGCGACTCGTGCGGCTGACCGCCGAGGTGGTGCGGCGATCCCGGGCCAGCCTCGGACCCGACGGGCTCGCCTCGCGTCTCGGCAGCACGAGCGCGGCCACGCTGCTCGCGGACGTCGGCCGCATCACCCTCGCCGAAGGGCAGCGGTTGTGCCGGGTCGCCGAGGCGACGACGGATCGAGTCTCCCTCCTCGGTGAGCGGATGCCTCCCCATTACCCGATCGTCGCCGACGCCGTGCGTGCCGCGATCATCCCCGTCGACTCTGCCAACCACATCGTCTCGGCCCTGTCCCAGGCGTCGCCGCGTGCGGCGCACGACGATCTCGTCGCCGCCGAACTGGCCCTCGTACAGTTCGCAGTGGAGAGCCCAGCCGACCTGGTACGCCGACTCGCCACCCGCTGGCGCGACGCCCTCGACATGGACGGCATCGAACCCCGGGAGCATGAACTCGTCGAGCGGCGGTGCCTGAGCCGCAGCATCCTCGCCAATGGCATGAAGCGGTACCGCCTCGATCTCGACCCCGCCGGATCCGCCTATCTGGATGCCGCCATCGACGCGCAGGTCGGCCTCGTCATCCGCGCGCCGCGATTCGATACCCCTGAAAGCACTTCGGCGAATGCGTGTGGAGTCGACCCCGACCCAGTGCCCGACACTCGCACAATCACCCAGATGGCGGCAGATGCCGTCGTCGAAATGGCCCGTCATGCAATCTCCTGTGATGACACCTCGGTGCCGCTGCCGTCGGCCACGATCGTGGTGCGGATGACCCTCGAGTCACTCCTCAGTGGGCTGGGGGAGGCGCAGATCGACGGCATCGAGCAACCGATATCCGCTCGCGCTGCACGGCACCTGGCCGCGGATGCGCACATCATTCCCGCGGTGCTGAACGGGGCCAGCGAAGTGCTCGACTTCGGGTCCGCGCGGCGACTGTTCAGCAAGGCCCAGCGCCTGGCACTCGCCGAACGGGACGGCGGGTGCGCCGTGACCGGCTGTACGCGACCGCCGAGCCATACCGAGGCTCATCACATCCGCTGGTGGTCGCACTCCGGGGTGACAGACCTGGCCAACGGTATTTTGCTCTGCATCAAACATCACCACACGGTGCATCGCGACGGCTGGGGTATCGAGGTGATCGACAATGTGCCGTGGTTCACGCCGCCGTCTTCGGTGGATGTGTATCGTCGACCGCGTCGCGGCGGGCGACCTCCGGTGCCGATCGTACGGCGGCAGTGATGACTCTCTCATCTTTCCGAAACACGTCAGTTCCGGCGGATGTCGCGGTGACGAGCGCCTTCTCAAGCGACCTGTTCCGCACCTCGCCGAAGCGTCAGCTTCCATGACACGCTGCCCGGGGGTCGGCGCAGGTGGGGTCGATGGCCGTGATGTGCAGCGTTTCCGACCGCCCTGAGCGTGCCAACAGTGACTATTTCACAATCGACAGGACTTTAGCCTCTCATGCGCAGGGCGCGCGGATCGAAACTAGCGCGTAACAGAAAAGTCGAGGGCGGAAATGAGAAAAGCGGCCGGGAGCCGGCAGATGAGCGCTCTCGTCGTGTACGAATCGATCTACGGCAATACCGACAGCGTCGCGCACGCCATTGCTCAGGGCATCGGAGAGGTTATGCCGGTCTCCGTGGTGAATGTCAACCATGTTTCGGCGTCGACCCTCCTCGCCATCGACCTGCTCGTCGTCGGGGGGCCAACCCATATTCATGGCATGTCGCTGCCGATGACTCGGGCAGCCGCTATCTCCGCCGCATCCGCTACGCTCCCCCTCGACGTTGATGCGGGCGGCACCGGCGTGCGCGAATGGCTGGATGGAATCGAGACGTCAGCACGATACTCTGCAGCCTTCGACACCCGCGTCGACATGCCGACATGGATGACCGGCGCTGCAGCGCCGTTCATTTCCCAGCTGTTGTGCGCACGGGGTCTCGAGGCCATCGCTGCGCCGGAGGGCTTTCTCGTCACGGATGAGACGAAGCTCATAGCGACCGAGTTCACGCGGGCGAAGCGGTGGGGACTCAGCTTGGCGTTGGCCGCATCCGTTCGCCTGCCACCGCCTCCGGCGTGCGAGTGATCGGCGGCCCGGTCTGCGACGAATTCGAGGTCGTCGTGCGCTACTGCGCGACGTACCCGCCATCAACGAGGTGATAGCTGCCCGAGATGAACGACGCGGCATCGGAGGCGAGGAAGCACACCAGCGCTGACACCTCCTCGGGAGTGCCGAGACGACCCAGCGCATGTTTGGCGGCCAGAAAGTCCTGAGTTGCGGCATCCAGGGCACTGTCGACGAGAGGAGTGTGGATGAAGCCAGGCCCCACCGCATTGGTGCGCACCTTCTTCCCGCCGTATTCGAGGGCCGCGTTCTGGGTGAGCCCGAGCAGGCCATGCTTGGCGGTGACATAGGCGCTGGATGTCGGGAATCCGACGCTGCCCAGAATGGATGCCATGTTGATGATGGATCCGCCGCCGTTCTCGGCCATCGACGGCAACTGGGCCTTCAGCCCGTAGAAGACGGCGTTGAGGTTGACCTCGATCACCTTCCGCCAGCCGTCGAGCGAGTAATCACCGATCAGGTTCTGCTCGCCACCGATTCCCGCGTTGTTGACCGCGACGCGCAGCGGGGCGAGCGCGTTCGCATCCGCCACACACGCGATCGCAAAATTGGGATCGGACACGTCGCCGACGATTCTTTCTGCTGTACCCCCGGCGGCTCGGATTTCGTCGAGAAGGGTGGTCAGTGGTGCCTCCGTCAGGTCGGCGACGACCACCGAAGCGCCGTTCGCGGCGAGTTCGAGGGCGATCGCGCGCCCGATGCCCGATCCCGCTCCGGTCACGATGGCCGAGCGGTGGGCGACGTCATAGGTTGCCATAAGACTCTCCTGTTGTCGAAGTGTTGTGACCTCATCCTGATCCTCCGACCGGAGCGGCGCATGGGGCTTTCGTCCCGAATTTGCGGAAGTGGCGAGGGTCTGCGCCCGCTGCTGAACAGGCGTCCCCAGAGCTGCGACCTGGAGGAGTCGATGTCTGACCCGCCGCTTAGGGTGGCAGCATGCAGTTCGGTTTTGTGATTCCGACCGGCGACGTCGACACCGTGCTCGAGATGTCGGTCGAACTCGAGCAGGCTGGGATGTCGGCGCCCTCGATGCCGGCTTCGCGGAAGTCGGTGAGGTCACGTCTCGCAAGGAGCGCGCAGAGCCCGAGTCCCCCGATCTGGGCGGTCGCGCAGGTCGGCTCGGAGCGGTCCATGGCTCGTGCGCCGCGGTGCGATGGGGTGCTGCCTTTCCGTCGCACTTCCCGCGACCCGTTCGCGGCGCTAGAACCGGACGACGTGCGCGAACTGCGCCGCCTCCGCCCGGATGCCGGGTGGGACATCGTGCTTGAGGGTTCCAGCAATCCAGACGACGCGGTGTCGATGACGCGGGTCGCCGCTTTGCGTGACGCTGGAGCCTCCTGGTGGATCGAATCGCCGTGGAACCTCCCCGGAGGAATCGAAGCCGCCAGGGCACGCGGTCGAGAAGGACCCCCACCGGTCTAGCGACCGGTCTACAGCTTCGCGAGCCGTGCCCGGGCGAAGGAGTACAGCCCGAACGCGATCACGCCAATGCCAACCGCGACGAGGATGACCGCCCCGAACGGCAATCCGAGCAAGGCCTTCAACGCGCCATCCAGTCCGCTCGCCTTCGACGGATTGGCGGTGGCCGCCGCCACGATGAAGAGGATGCCCACCACCCCGACCGCAATGCCCTTGGCCACATAGCCCACCACTCCGAGCGCGACTACCGCCTTTCCGGCCGTGCCAGCCGGCACCCGGATCTTCTTCGTGAACGACTGCCGCACACCGCGCACCACGAACACCACACCGATCGCGAGAACGCCTAGGCCGACTACGACGAGGAGGAACACGCCACCGGGGTTGGCCAGAAGGGTGGCGCTGAAGCTCGTCGTACTGCCGGCGGAGTTGCTGCTGCCCCCGCGCGCGAAAGTGAACGCAGTCGCAGCAATCGCGAGGTAGGCAACCGCCTTACCGCCCTCGCCGGCGATGTGGGCGACCCGTTTGGTGGCATCCGAGTCCCGCACCAGCGCGGCGGAAAGCACCTGCCAAAGGCCGAGCGCGGCGAGTCCCACGACGACGACCCAGAGCACGAACACGCCCCCGGGCGCGGAGGCGAGAGCGCCGAGTGCACCGGACTGGTCGGCCTCACCCCCGGCGCCGGCGCCCACCCCCAAGGCGACACCGATGGCGATTCCTCCGATGAGGAGGTGGAGGATACCGTTGACGGCATAGCCGATGCGCGCTAGCGCGGAAAGCACGGGACTGTTCTTCGCCTGGCGAGCGACGCCAGTTTTTGTGGGTGACATGACGCCGAGTGTACGCCGCGGGGGAATTCACCGGCGAGTTGGTCGCTTACACCGTTAATGACTTCCCCAGCCAATGCCCTCGACGTGGGATTCCGATCCGAACGAGGTCCGATCCTCATCGCCCTGATGGTGACCACTGGTCTCGTGGCAATCGACTCGACGATTCTCGCGACAGCAGTCCCGTCGATCGTGAGCGACATCGGCGGATTCGCGTCTTTCCCCTGGTTGTTCTCGATCTATCTGCTCGCCCAGGCTGTATCGGTTCCGGTGTACGCGAAACTGTCGGATACCCTGGGGCGCAAGCCGATCATTCTCCTCGGCATTGCACTCTTCCTGCTCGGCTCGATCCTCTCCGGATTCGCCTGGAGCATGCCGGCTCTCATCGCGTTCCGCGCCATTCAGGGGCTCGGTGCGGGCGCCGTGCAGCCGATGGCCATCACGATCGCGGGCGACATCTACACGGTCGCCGAGCGGGCCAAGACGCAGGGGTATCTCGCGAGCGTCTGGGCCGTGTCATCCGTCGTCGGACCCACTCTCGGCGGCGTGTTCTCGCAGTTCCTCTCCTGGCGCTGGATCTTCTTCGTGAATGTGCCGCTCAGCATCCTCGCGATCGTGCTGCTCGTGCGGGTCTTCCATGAGAAAGTCGAGAAGAAGAGGCACAGGGTCGACTACCTCGGAGCGAGCCTTCTCACGGCATCGCTCAGCCTGATCATCCTCGCGGTGCTCGAGGGCGGCCAGGTCTGGGCGTGGAATTCGGTGCAGAGCGTTGGAGCCTTCGCCCTCGGTGCACTGCTCCTTGCCGGGTTCGTGGTCGCCGAGAAGTATGCAGCCGAACCGGTGCTGCCGCTGTGGGTCTTCTCCCGCCCGCTGCTGCTCACAACCGCCTTCATCTCCCTCGGAGTCGGTGCGGTGCTCATCGGGCTCACCTCCTATGTGCCCACCTATCTCGAGAGCTCGATCGGCGCTCCGCCGCTCGTCGCGGGTCTCGCGCTCGCGGCCCTGACCATTGGATGGCCCATCGCGGCTTCGCAGTCGGGCAGGCTGTATCTGCGCATCGGCTTTCGCAGCACCGTGTTGATCGGCATGGCCGTGGCTGTCACCGGCACGCTCGTACTCGCCCTCACGAGCCAATTCCCGAGCATCGCCCTCGTGGCGACGAGCTGTTTCATCGTCGGACTCGGCATGGGACTGGTCGCTACCCCGAGCCTCATCGCCGCGCAGGCGAGCGTTCAGTGGAACGAGCGCGGAGTCGTCACCGGCACCAACCTCTTCTCGCGGTCCATCGGCAGTGCGCTCGGCGTCGCCATCTTCGGGGCGATCGCCAACGGCATCTTCCGGTCAATCGGCGGCAGCGAGAAGGTTCCGTCGACGGTTGAGGCGGCATCCGGTGCCGTGTTCGTCGCAGTGGCGATCGCCGCGATCGCGACCGTCGCGGCGGCATTCGCGATGCCCCGCACACCGGTTGCTCAGGTCGAGGCACCGGATGCCGGACCCGCCGCAGCCGGGTCCGCGACGGCCTGACCTGAGCGCCACCCCAGATGACCTAAGCGCGCACCCGCTGCACCCCGAAGACCAGCATCGGGATCAGCACGAGTGACCGAAGGTCGATGAGCGCGTGGGCCACGATCGCGACGAGGATGCTGCCGGTGGCGAGATAGAGCGCCATCAGCAGGGCGCCGATCACCGTCGCTCCCACGATTCCGGCCCAGCCCTGGTAGAAGTGCAGCGCTCCGAAGAGCAGCACGCCACCGATCACGGCGGCCGGCGCACTGCCGGTCGCGCCGAAGAGGAGGGCCGGCAGCGCGAGGCGGAACAGCAGTTCCTCCACGACGCCGGCGTTCACCGAGAGGAGCGCGCCGAACACCAGCTCGGGGCGATTGCGGGGGAGCAGCGCCCCGATATCTCCGATCGTCGGCACGGAGTCGGACCGGCGTGCGAGCCCCACGGCCACCACGGTGCCGCCGACCAGGGCGACCGCGAGGCCTGCGGCGAAGCCGGGCACGAGACCTCCGGTATCGGCGAGCAGGGAGCGCCACCACAGCCCGATCGGCCAGCGGTCGACCTCCTGTTGCAACAGCGGCACGAACCGCCAGGCCATCACCAGGATGATCGCCGTCGCTCCGCCGAACATTGCGAGGGAGTCGAGCAGCCATTTGCGCATCATCCGCTGCCGATTGCGAGTGCGTTCGAAGCGTTTGAAGCGTTGGAACTCGGTGCGGTCCTTGCGGAGGGCGCGATACCCGAGCAGCGCGACCAGTGCGAGGAGAACCAGCGACAGAACGGCTCGAACGGCGGGGTCGTCGGGCGAGAGCACGCCCCATTGTGGACTGCGCTGCCTGGGACTGCGCTGCCCGAGACTTCGCCGTCCGGGACTGCGCCGTCCGGGCGAAGCCGGACGGGGCAAGATGGGAGGCATGAGTGCTCCTGAGCGTCCCCCGCATCCACAGCTCGACGAATTGATCGCCGTGCTCGCCCGCCTGAGGGCGCCGGGCGGATGCGCGTGGGATCGCGAACAGACCCACGAGTCACTCGTGCAGTATCTCGTCGAGGAGACCTACGAGCTGGTGGAGGTCATCGAGTCCCGCGACCGCGCTTCGTCGACTCGACGCCAGGACCTTATCGAGGAACTCGGCGACGTGCTCTACCAGGTGATCTTCCACTCCGACCTGGCCGCTGAGGCCGGCGAATTCACCATCGAGGACGTCGCGGCCCACATGACGGCCAAGATGATCGGCCGTCACCCCCATGTCTTCGGTGATGCGAGCGCGGACACTGCCGGCGAGGTCGTGGCCCTCTGGGAGGTGCAGAAGGCCGAGGAGAAGGCGCATCGCACGAGCGTGCTCGACGGCATTCCGCAGGGGATGCCCTCCCTCGCGCTCGCCGACAAGCTGATCGGTCGGGCGCGGAAAGTGCCAATGCCCGGAGCGGATGCGTCGGCCGCGGCTCTCACCGACGCGCTGGTGTTTCGCGACGAAGACCAGCTCGGCGATCTCCTGCTCGCGATCGTCACCTCCGCGAAGGATCGGGGGCTCGACGCCGAGCGCGCGCTACGCACGAGGCTGCGGGGCTTCCAGCGCGAGATTCGCGACGCAGAATTGTGACAGCGAGGGGATGGTGCCCCCCTCAACCCGAATGAGGGGGGCACCGCAGTCCGAATCGAACTGGTTTCGCTGGGAATTCCGCAGTGAAAAGCCGGTCCGGACACAGGCCGACGAATTACCCGATTCGAAGGCCCTGACTGTGGGTACCGCGACTGCTGGGCAGATTTGCGGCGGGATTTTTTTATGGACTGCTGCTGAGCGCCGGATTGTTATCGACGGCACCGACACCTGGGTGCCTTCGCTAAGTGTAACCGCTCTGGCGGGATTGTTCAAACGTGCGTTATGTTAATCGCGTGGCACGCCCAAGGGACCTCGATCGCAAGCCCGAATTGCTCGCCGCGATCATCGATCACCTACTCGACCGTCCACTTTCCGGCCTCAGTTTTCGCACCCTGGCCGAGGCCTTGTCGGTGAGCACGTACACGCTCGTCTATCACTTCGGCACGCGCGCCGAACTCGTGCGCGAGGTTGTGCAGGCTGTCTCCGAACGGCAGGAGCAGGTGTTGCGCGCCGTCGCCGCGGAAGAGGGTGGCCTCGAGGTGCACCTCGACAACCTCCGCCACTCATGGCGTCTCTCGCTCGACGAGCGGAGCCTCCAGCTGCAGCGCCTCGAATTCGAGGCAGCCATGCTCGAGTCGCGGGAATCGCGCACCGATCGGCTCACGCTCGCCTCGTTCGAGCGGTGGCATCGTTCGGGCGTCGACGCCCTGGTGCGCATGGGTCTCGCCACCGGCGATGCCGAGCTCGAGGTGCGCATCATCGTCGTGACCCTCTACGGCCTGCACTACGACCTCATCGTGAGCCGGGATGTCGAACGCAGCACCGCGGCATTCGAGCGCGTTCTCGAACACTACGGACATCGCATCCGCGGCCTGATGGCCGTGGAACAATCGAGGGATGGCTAGTCCGGTAAATCCTCCTCGCGGAATGCGCGACTTCCTGCCCGCCGACAAAGCGCGACGTGAGCGGGTTCTCGGGGTCATCCGCGCGGTCTTCTCCTCCCACGGATTCGACGAGATCGAGACTCCGGTCATGGAGGATTCCGCCCGGCTGCACGCGGGGCTCGGCGGCGACAACGAGAAGCTCGCGTTCGGGGTGCTGAAGCGCGGTCTCACCGCAGCGGATTTCAGCAGCGCGACGGATGCCCTCGATCTCGCCGATCTCGGACTGCGATTCGATCTCACCGTGCCCCTCGCCCGGTTCTACGCGACCCACCGCGCGGAGCTGCCGACGGTCTTCCGGGCCATCCAGGCCGCTCCGGTCTGGCGGGCGGAGCGCCCGCAGAAGGGGCGCTACCGCCAGTTCGTGCAGTGCGACATCGACATCATCGGCGAGGCAGGTCCGCTCGCCGAGATCGAACTGCTCACCGCCACCGCGGACACCTTCGCCGCGCTCGGACTCACCGGATGCACGATTCGCATCAACGACCGTCGCATCCTGCAATCGCTACTCGCGTATTGGGAGGTCGACGAAGCGGCGATGGGGCGGGTTCTCATCACCCTCGACAAGGAGGACAAGATCGGGGTCGACGGGGTGGTGGCCGAGTTGGCGGAACTCGGCCTCGGCCGGGCCGACATCATCGCCAGCGTCCTCCTCGGCAACCAGCTCAGCTCGCTCGCGGGCGATGGCTGGCAACTGTTGGACTCCGCGGTGCCGGCTTGGCTGGATCGTGCCGTCTACTCCGAGCTGCTCGCCCTGCGCACCGCCCTGCCGAACGCCCGAGTGGTATTCGATCCGCTTTTGGTGCGCGGCATGGGATACTACACCGGCACAATCTTCGAGATCGAACATCCCGACCTTCCCTATTCGCTCGGCGGGGGAGGCCGTTACGACCGCATGATCGGACGCTTTCTCGGCGTGGATGTGCCGGCCGCGGGTTTCTCGATCGGTTTCGAGCGCATCGTGGATCTCGTGCGGCTCCCGGGCGACGAGGCCGGCACCGGCGGTATCGCTCTTATCTATGACAGTGAGGTGACATCCGCGACGCTGATGCGGCTGAAGACCGAGCTCATCGCGAGCGGTCGGCGGGTACGGCTCGAGCGCGCGCCCCGCAACCCGAAGCCGCTGCTCGCGCAGCTTGCGGCATCCGGTTTCAGCGAAATCGCGACAGTGTCGCCCGGTACCACTAGTCTCGCCGAACTGCCGGTGCGCAAACTCGCCGCCGAGTAAGATTGCGAAGGCAAATCCCCCAAATCTAAGGAGTCCCGTCGTGGCTTTGATCGAAGCAGTAGGCGCCCGCGAAATCCTCGATTCCCGAGGAAACCCGACCGTCGAGGTCGAAGTCCTGCTCGAGGATGGCATCGTCGCTCGCGCCTCCGTTCCGTCCGGTGCCTCCACCGGTGCATTTGAGGCTTACGAGCTCCGCGACGGAGACAAGAAGCGTTACGGCGGAAAGGGCGTGCAGAAGGCCGTCTCGGCTGTCATCGACACCATCGGCCCGGCTGTGCAGGGCTTCGACGCCACCGACCAGCGCCTCATCGACCAGGCCATGATCCAGCTCGACGGCACCGACAACAAGAAGAAGCTCGGTGCCAACGCCATCCTCGGTGTGTCGCTCGCCGTGGCGAAGGCTGCCGCCGATTCGGCCGACCTTCCGCTGTTCCGGTACGTGGGTGGACCGAATGCCCACACGCTGCCGGTGCCCCTCCTCAACATCATCAACGGCGGTTCGCACGCCGATAACGACATCGACGTGCAGGAGTTCATGATCGTGCCGCTCGGTGCATCATCCTTCAGCGAGGCACTGCGCTGGGGTGTCGAGACCTACCACTCGCTCAAGTCCCTGCTGCAGTCCAAGGGCCTGTCCACGGGTCTCGGCGACGAGGGCGGCTTCGCTCCGAACCTGTCGAGCAACCGCGAGGCGCTCGACCTCATCGCTGCGGCGATCGAACAGGCCGGATTCACACTCGGTCGCGACATCGCCCTAGCGACGGATGTGGCCGCCACCGAGTTCTACTCGGACGGCTCGTACCATTTCGAGGGCAAGCAGCTCTCGGCCCTCGAGCTCACAGCATATTTCGCCGACCTGGCCGCGAACTACCCGCTCGTGTCGATCGAAGACCCGCTGCAGGAGGACGACTGGGAGGGCTACCAGCACTTCACCGCCGAGCTCGGAAAGAAGGTGCAGATCGTGGGCGACGACCTCTTCGTCACGAACCCGGTGCGACTGCAGAAGGGCCTCGACCTCGTCGCAGCCAACTCCATCCTCGTCAAGGTGAACCAGATCGGCACGCTCACCGAGACCCTGGATGCGGTCTCCCTCGCCCAGCGCGCCGGCTATACCGCGATCCTGTCGCACCGGTCCGGTGAGACCGAAGACACCACGATCGCCGACCTCGCGGTCGCGACGGATGCCGGACAGATCAAGACCGGAGCCCCGGCTCGCAGCGAACGCGTCGCCAAGTACAACCAGTTGCTGCGCATCGAAGAGGAACTGGCCGAAGCCGCCGTTTACGCCGGCCGCAGCGCGTTCCCGCGCTTCGCAGGCTGAATCGCGCTTACGCTCGACCCATGACCAAGGAAAGTCACACTCGGCACCCGCGCGCACCGCGCGGTGCCCAGCCGCGCGGGTCGATCGAGCGGGTGGCGGTGCAACTACCGCCGGAGGCGCCGTCGGGGCGGTGGCTCCGCAGCATCCGCCTGTCCGGATTCGCGGTCACGGCCCTCGTGCTGATCGTGATGTTCATCGTCGTGCTCGCGCCGTCGCTGAGAATTCTGGTGGAGCAGCGCCAGCAGATCGCCACCCTGCAGGGCCAGGTCGCCGCCTCGAAGTCAGCTGTAGCCGACCTGAAGAGCGAGAAGGCACGGTGGAGCGATCCCCGGTACATCGAGGCTCTCGCTCGCGAGCGTCTCGACTACGTGCTTCCGGGCGAATTCAGCTATCTCATCACGGATGCCGCGCCCGCCTCACCGTCCACACCCAACGGGCAGCCCATCAGTGCCAAGTTGCAGACCACCCAGGTGGACTGGGTCAAGTCCATGCTCTCGTCGGTGTTCACCGCCGGTCTCACGGATGCCCCGGCCAACAAGATCGTCGCGCCCGTCATCTCCGGCCAGGGGCAGTCCGGCCCGGGGCAGTGACCACTCCGCCGTTCGCGATGCCGAGTGAGGCGGACATCGCCGTGGTCTCCCGCCAGCTCGGACGCCCCGCCCGCAATGTGATCGGCATCGCAGCGCGCTGCGTGTGCGGCAGCCCCACGGTCGTGGCAACCCGCCCGCGCCTGGACGACGGAACGCCGTTCCCCACCCTCTACTACCTGTCGCATCCCGCTGCGACCGCCGCGATCTCCACCCTCGAGGCCAACGGTGCCATGGCCGAGTTTCAGGAAATGCTCAGCGACGATTCGCTGGCCGCACACTATCTTCGGGCACACCTGGCCTACCTCGCGGATCGCGAGGGTCTCGAATTCGTCGAGGAGATCGCGGGCATCTCTGCGGGCGGAATGCCGATTCGCGTGAAGTGCTTGCACGCGCTCGCGGGGCATTCCCTGGCCGCGGGCGCCGGCGTGAATCCGATCGGGGACCTCGCCCTCGAGCGCGCCGCCTGGTCGCCGCTGGTCTGCCAGTGTGAATAGGTCCCCGGTGCGCCGGCTCGTGACTGCCGTGGCCACCGCCCTGGTGCTCGGGCTCGGTGCGTCCGTCCTGGTCGCCGCACCCGCATCCGCCGACGCCGTACGCGACCTGGAGTACTGGCTCTCCCAATACGGTGTGCAGAAAGCGTGGGCCACCACCCGGGGTGCCGGGGTCACGGTCGCGGTGATCGACACGGGCGTCGACGGGTCGCATCCGGACCTTGCCGGAGCAGTGATCGGGGGGACGGATGTTTCGGGCGTCGGCTCCCCGGACGGCCAGACGCCCATCGGAGAGAACAGCAAGCACGGCACGATGGTCGCGTCCCTGCTCGCCGGGCGCGGGCGCGGCTCGGGTGACGGTGTCATCGGCGTAGCCCCGGAGGCGAAGCTCCTCTCTGTTTCGGTCGGGTTCGGGCTTGGCACGATCGGCTCCGACGACCAGATCGCCGCGGCCGTGCGCTGGTCGGTCGACAATGGTGCCGACATCATCAATATGTCCCTCACCCGCAACACCCTCGACTGGCCGGCGAGCTGGGACGCCGCGTTCCTCTACGCCATGGAAAAGGGCGTGATCGTGGTTGCCGCCGCGGGCAACCGGGGCAGCGGCACCACCGAAGTCGGTGCCCCCGCGACGATGCCGGGTGTGGTGGTGGTGGCAGGGGTCGACCGGAGCGGTGTCGCGAGCTTCGACGCCTCCTCCCAGGGCATCACCCTCAGCGTGTCAGCGCCGAGCGAAGGCCTCGTCGGGGCGGCGCCTGGCGGCGGCTACTACAGCTGGGCCGGCACGAGCGGAGCCACCCCGCTCGTCTCCGGCGCGCTCGCCCTCATCAAGTCCGCCCATCCCGGTCTCAGCGCCGGCAACGTCATCAACCGCCTCACGGCCACCGCCCGCCCCCGGGGAAACCCGATCGTCTACGGCAGTGGGTTGTTCGATGCATCCGCCGCCGTGGGCGCGACCGTGGCGAGTGTGCGTGCGGATCCGGCCGATGACCTGAGGAACTGGATCCGGCTCAATCGTCGGGCCGCCACGACGGCGGAGCCGAAGCCCGCGAGCCCGGTCCCGGTGACCGGCAGGCCCGCGCCGGCCGTGATCGCCGCACCGCTGAGCCCCTTCGGCAGGGTGCTGCCCGGGGTGGGCGACCTTCGCGACATCGGTATACCGGTTCTGGTCTACGCTGTGTTTGCGACGCTGCTGATCCTGATACTGCGGAGCATCTTGCGCGACCTCACCCGCTTTAGAGAGTCCAAGGGCTCGCGGCGCAGGCAATAGACTTGCCGACGTGCGAAAAATCCTGATTGTCGGCGGCGGCTACGCCGGTTTTTACACCGCGCTGAAGCTGGAGCGCTCGCTTCGTCCCGGTGAGGCTGAGGTCGCGATCGTCGATCCTCTTCCGTATATGACCTACCAGCCTTTCCTCCCTGAGGTCGCGGCGGGGTCGATCGAACCTCGCCACGCGGTCGTCTCGCATCGCCGTCATCTCACGAAGACCACGGTCATCACCGCCAGTGTCACGGGCATCAACCACGCCGCCAAGAGCGCGACGATCACCCCGGAGATCGGCGAGCCGTGGGAGTTCGAGTACGACATCATCGTCGTGACTGCCGGAGCAGTCTCGCGCACCTTCCCGATTCCGGGTGTCGCGGACCAGGCGATCGGCCTCAAGACGATCGAGGAGGCGACGGCGATCCGCGACCGCGTGCTCACCAACTTCGACAAGGCGGCTCTCCTTCCGGCCGGCCCGGAGCGCGACCGCCTGCTCACCTTCACCGTGATCGGCGGTGGCTTCGCGGGCATCGAAATCTTCGGGGAACTGCGTGGTCTCGCGAGCGCCCTGTTGCGCTACTACCCCACCATCTCGTTCGATGACACGCACTTCCACCTCGTCGAGGCGATGGGCCGAATCATGCCGGAGGTGTCACTCAAGACCAGCCTCCAGGTCATCAAGAGCCTCGCCCAGCGTGGTGCGCAGATCCACCTCGAAACGCAACTCACCTCCGCGGTCGATGGTGTCGTCGAGCTGTCTACCGGTGAGACCTTCGAGACCGACCTGATCGTCTGGACTGCCGGGGTCATGGCGACCCCGATGCTCCGCAACAGCGACCTCCCCGTGGAAGAGCGCGGCCGTCTTCGCGTGCAGGCCGACCTGCGCGTCGTCAATGACGACGGCGTGGTGGCGGATGCCTGGGGCGCCGGGGATGTCTCCGCCGTTCCCGACCTCACGGGCGGGGGGGTCGGCGGGTACTGCGTGCCCAACGCCCAACACGCGTTGCGCCAGGGCAAACTGCTTCCGATGAATATCATCGCCACCCTGCGTGGCGAACTGCCCAAGGACTACTTCCACAAGAACCTCGGCGCGGTCGCCAGCCTCGGTCTCGGCGAGGGAGCCTTCCAGTCGGGCAAGATCGGTATGACGGGCATCATCGCCTGGTTCATGCACCGCGGATATCACGGGCTCGCGATTCCCATGTGGGAGCGCAAGCTCCGCGTCTTCAGCAACTGGGTTCTCAATTTCATGCTGCGACGCGACATCGTCTCCTTCGAAGCCCGGGAGACTCCTCGCGAGGTCTTCGAGGAGTACGCGTCGCGCCCGAAGGCATAGGACTCCCCCCGGCGGGAGAGTTGCGCTGCGCTCCGGCTGGCCGGGTGGACTGGCAGACTGGGTGCTGCTTGCCCCCATAGCCCAACCGGCAGAGGCAGACGACTTAAAATCGTCCAAGTCAGGGTTCGAATCCCTGTGGGGGCACTCCATTCGACGCTACGCTCATCGACGCACCCGAGGCCCGCTCGTTGGCGTGCTGCTCGGCACGGATGAGCATGCTATCCCGCAGAGTCGGCTCGTTGCCGTGAAACCTGCCGGAACGGCACGATCCCCTTGACCGGCTGAGTCCGTGGTCGTAGCCTCAGCGCATTATGGTAGTGCCGCGCCGGGGAGATTCCATGTGTGAGCTGTGCTCGCTAATCCGGGACGAGTAACCCTGTGCCGCCTGATGAAGGCGCGGGCAGTTCGGATTGGCCATTGACAGGAGAGGCTGAGCGACTCGAATACTTGATCAAGGGCATCCACAATTCTCATTTTCACAACTGTTTGAAAGGACAGGATCATGACCTCGGCAGAACGCAACAAGCTCGTCAGACTGAAGGACACCGATGAGACCATCGCGGCGACGGATTCCGACATTCGGGGGCGCCGAGTTCTCGACAAGGACGGCAACAACCTCGGGACTGTTGATGCTCTCCTGATTGACGAGCATGAACAGAAAGTGCGATTCGTTGAAGTTGCCACTGGCGGCTTCCTGGGTATGGGCAAAAGCAAGTCCCTCATCCCTGTCGAGGCGATCACCCGCATCGACTACCAAGAGGTGCATCTGAACCTCACGACCGACACCGTGGCTGGATCTCCAGGCTACGATCCCGCACTCGTTGAAGACCCCGGCGTCTTTCATGACAGCTACGGTTACTACGGATTCTTGCCCTACTGGGGACTGGGATACGTCTATCCGACCTACCAGTACTACTCCGATCAGCACTAAACATCATGTCGCCGGATCATCTTCCGCGACCGGGGGCCCGGATCAACTCGACGCGGGAGGCCTCAGGCCGCCTGCGGGACAGGAGCTTTCGGCAGGGTTCCAGAGCGGAGGTGGATCGTCAGAGTGATGACGATCAACGCGACGAATGCGACGACGCCGGCAATGAGGGCGGTGTTCGACGCAGACTGGATCGACGCGGGGACGGCTTTGTTCGCATCCGCGAAGTCGAACGCCGCGGACCATAGGGCCCAGTACGCAACGGTCGCTGCAAGCCACAGGGCTCCCGTGATCGCAGCAGCCCAGACATACGCCCACCGGGACGTACCTCGCGCCAGCACGACCGCTGCGGCGACCACAACGCCGATGAATCCAAGCGCGGCGAGTGCCAGCGCTGGCAGGAAGAGGGCCCCGGCGAGGGTCAGCAAGATCGTGACACCGACTCCTATAGAGAGGGTCCGTCTGACGTCCCGGCGTGTGTAGACCATGTCATGTCCTCCGTGAAGTTGACCGCCCGACACGAGCGCGAACTACGTCGCCCCGGCGAAAACGGACAGACGCCCGATCCCTGTCAGTGAAGAGTGGCTAGCGTCCGCAGTCTATTGCTCCCGATACCGAGAGCGTGAGAGATCGCCCGGCTGGCGCATCGCGGTGAAACCGCGACGGCATCCGGGCCAAGAACACCTAGGCTGGTAAACGGTCTCGCGACCGAGTGGCGCGTCCACGGCCTGCGCGCCACGAGCAGCCTCCGACAGCCCAGGGATACCCATGTACAGAACCACCTTTGCGTCCGCGCTCACTCGAACGGATGCCGGCAACGAAGTCACGCTTTCCGGGTGGGTGGCCAGGATCCGCAATCATGGGGGCGTGGCGTTCATCGACCTCCGTGACTCCTCCGGCATCGCCCAGGTGACGTTCCGGGACGACCAGGTGGCCACGGCCGACAGCCTGCGAGTCGAGTCCTGCGTGAAGATCACCGGCGTCGTGCGGGAACGCCCAGAGGGCAACCTGAATGCGGCGATCGCCTCCGGCGAGGTCGAAATCGAAGCGACGAGGCTCACTGTGCTTGCCGCGAGCGACGTGCTGCCGTTCCAGCTCGACGACGAACCGGGCGAAGAGATCCGCCTGGCCTACCGCTATCTCGACCTCCGTCGGGAATCGGCCGCCTATCCGCTCAAACTGCGGTCGAAGGTCTCGGCTGCGGTGCGAACCGTGCTCGTCGACCGGGACTTCGTCGAGGTGGAGACTCCGACCCTCACGCACTCCACCCCGGAGGGAGCGCGCGACTTCCTCGTGCCAGCGCGGCTCAAGCCCGGCGCGTTCTACGCCCTTCCGCAGAGCCCGCAGCTATTCAAGCAACTGTTGATGGTCGGTGGTTTCGAGCGCTACTTCCAGATCGCCCGCTGTTACCGCGACGAAGACTTCCGTGCCGATCGCCAGCCCGAATTCACCCAGCTCGACGTAGAAATGAGCTTCGTCGACCAGGATGACGTGATCGTCCTCGCCGAAGAGGTGCTCACCGCGATGTGGGGCACGATCGGCGTCTCGCTGCCGACCCCGATCCCGCGGATGACCTACGCCGACGCGATGCGCCGTTACGGTTCCGACAAGCCGGACCTTCGATTCGCACTCGAGCTCGTCGAGTGCACCGGCTACTTCGCCGAAACGGAGTTCGGGGTCTTTCGGGCACCCTATGTGGGAGCGGTCGTGATGCCGGGCGGCGCCGACCAGCCCCGGCGCACGCTGGACGCGTGGCAGGAGTGGGCGAAGCAGCGCGGAGCCAAGGGTCTGGCCTACGTGCTCGTGGGGGAGGGCGGTGAACTGCGCGGTCCGGTCGCAAAGAACCTCTCCGATTCGGAGCGCGAGGGTCTCGCCGCTCACACCGGCGCGCAGCCAGGCGACTGCATCTTCTTCGCCGCCGGAGCGATGAAGGCGTCCCGGGGACTGCTCGGCGCGCTCCGCGGCGAAATCGCCGCACGCATCGATCTCATCGACCCGACCGCCTGGGCGTTCACCTGGATCGTCGACGCACCGCTCTTCGAGCCGGCCGGGGATGCCGTCGCCAGCGGCGATGTCGCGGTGGGCGCGGGCGCCTGGACGGCCGTCCACCACGCCTTCACCTCCCCCAAGGACGAATTCCTCGACAGCTTCGACACCGACCCAGAGTCGGCGCTGTCGTGGGCCTACGACATCGTCTGCAACGGAAACGAGATCGGCGGCGGCAGCATCCGCATCAACACGCGCGAACTGCAGGAGCGGGTGTTCCAGGTGATGGGCATCTCGCACGAAGAGGCGCGGGAGAAGTTCGGATTCCTCCTCCAGGCGTTCGCGTTCGGTGCCCCCCCGCACGGTGGTTTCGCGATGGGGTTCGACCGCGTCGTGGCGCTGCTTGCCGGCACGGAATCGATCCGCGACGTGATCGCCTTCCCCAAATCGGGCGGCGGAAACGACCCGCTCACCGGGGCCCCGGCCGAACTGGAGACGGCACAACAGACCGAGCTGTACCGCACGCTCGGCGTTCGCGCCGTGCCGCGGGGCTGATCGCATGGCAGGCAGCGTTGGCGCGAACTGGGCCGGCAATTACCGGTTCCTCGGCCGCGAATTGCACACACCCGACAGCGTCGAACAGCTGCAGGACCTCGTCAGAGCGACCCGCCGCATCCGCGCCATCGGCACGCGCCACTCGTTCAATGACCTCGCCGACAGCGCGGGCACCCTGGTGTCGCTCATCGACCGGGAAGCAGAGCCGCGTCTCGACACCGGGCGGATGACCGTCTCCGTCGCCGCCGGAACCCGCTACGGCGTGCTCGCGACCTGGCTGCACGCGCAGGGGTTCGCCCTGCACAACACGGGTTCACTTCCGCACATCTCGGTGGCCGGCGCCGTAGCGACCGGCACGCACGGGTCGGGTAACGCCCTCGGCAGCCTCGCGACGGCGGTCTCCGGGTTGCAGCTGGTCACCGGCGGGGGTGAGCTGCTCGAGCTGGACCGCACGCATCCGGATTTCGCCGGAATGGTCGTCTCGCTCGGTTCTCTCGGCATCGTCACTCGGGTGACCCTCGACATCCAGCCGACCTTCCAGGTGCGCCAGGACGTGTACGTCGCCCTGCCCTGGGACGTGGTGCTGGCGGAGTTCGAGGCGATCACCTCGAGTGCCTACAGCGTGAGCCTGTTCACTGACTGGCGGGGTGACAGCCTCCAGGGCGCATGGTTCAAGACCCGACTGGCACCCGGGGAATCCGGGTCGATGCCGTCCACGCTGTTCGGTGCGACGGCGGCCACCACGGAGATGTCGCTCGCGGAGGGTGAGGGCAACACGACGGTGCAGGGAGGGATCCCGGGCCCCTGGTCGGAACGCCTGCCGCACTTCCGTGCCGACACGACGCCGAGCAACGGGGACGAGATCCAGACAGAGTACTTCGTCGATCGACGCCAGGCGCCCGCGGCCCTGGCCGCCGTTCGAGCCCTCGGCGAATCCATCGCGCCGCACCTGCACGTCACCGAACTGCGAACGGTGGCCGCCGATGAGCTGTGGCTCAGTCCTGCCACGGGGCGTCCGAGCCTGGCCATCCACTTCACCTGGAAGAACCGGCCAGAAGCGGTCGCCCGGCTCGCGCCGCAGATCGAGGGTGTGCTCGCGCCGTTCGACGCCCGTCCGCACTGGGGCAAATGGAACACGATGACCGTGTCGGAGATCACGCCGCTCTACCCGCGACTGCCCGCCTTCGTCGCGCTTGCCGAACGAATGGATCCCGCGCACCGGTTTCGCAACACCTACCTGGAGCGGGTGCTCGGCCTGGCCGACTGAGCGAGAGTGCCGACGGGCAAACCCTGCGGTGGATATCATTTTGAGACCGCGTGACCGGCCCGGGGCCCGCTCGACCCGCGTCATGCCCCATCGAAAGGACTGCCGAGATGACCGGTGCAGCTGTGCTCGTGATCGGCGAATCGCTGATGGATGTCGTGCGCTCACCTGCCGGCATCGACGAGCACCCCGGGGGATCGCCCATGAACGTCTCCGTCGGTCTCGCCCGCCTTGGCTCCGAGGTGCGGTTACTGACCCGGATCGGGACCGACGCGCGTGGCGCGGTGATCGCCGACTACCTCGCGACCGCGGGTGTTCCGCTCGTGCCGGGCTCGATCGTCGAGGGCCGCACTTCTACGGCCACGGCTACCCTCGATGAGGGCGGATCGGCCACGTACGAATTCGTGATCGACTGGTCCCTCGACTCAGAGGCATTGCCCCTTGGTGGCAACGGCTATGGGAGCGCCATCGTGCACACCGGGTCGATCGCCGCCTTCCTCGAACCGGGCGCGTCCCAGCTGGAGAGCATTCTGGAGGGGGCGGCCGCGCGCCAAGCGCTCATCACCGTCGATCCGAACATCCGTCCCTCCATCATCGGCTCTAAGGCGGCGTCCCTCGCGGTCGTGGAACGCCTCGCGTCCCTCGCGACCGTCGTGAAGATGAGCGATGAAGACGCCCTCTGGCTGTTCGGTCGGCTGAGCGCCGACGAGGCCGCGGATCGCCTGCTCGCGCTCGGTGCCACCCTCGCGATCATCACGCGCGGGGCATCCGGTGCGGTCCTGGCCACCGCGCGCGATCGGGTGCGGGTGCCGGGGCGGCCGGTCACGGTGGCCGACACCATCGGTGCCGGCGACTCGTTCATGAGCGCGGTCGTGTACAAGATTTCCGAGCTCCTCGACTCGGGAGTGGATGCCGCGACTATTGCCGACGGCAGCGCGCTCGGAGCCGCCGTGCTTGCCGAGATCGGAGGATTCGCCGTCGCATGTGCCGCGATCACGGTCTCCCGCCCGGGGGCGAATCCGCCGACGCTGGCGGAGGTGCACGCTTAGGACCTGGTGCGTGCCGCAGCGGCGGGCCGACATTGACCTGAAGCAGGATCCACGCCAGTATCGAGTCACACGACTGGGACGCGTGACCCACTAATGGCGCGGGCTCCTTCCGAAGAAGGGATCCGCCATGACGCGGTTGAGTTCCACCGAGCGGCGTGCCGCCCTGGTGCGAGCCGCACTTCGGGTGATCGACCGGGATGGCGTGCACGGCGCGACGACGCGCGCGATCGTGGCCGAGGCGGAGATGTCGCTCGCGAGCTTCCACTACGCCTTCCGCTCCCGCGACGAACTGATCCGCGAACTCATCGCCTTCGTGGTGCAGGACGAACAGCGGGTCTCGCTCGAGGCGCTCGAGCCGGAAGCCGACATCCGCTCTGCCGTGCGCGCCGGTCTCCAGGCCTATTTCGAGCTGCTCCGGGCCCATCCGTCGCGAGAGCAGGCGCTCCAGGAGCTCGTGCAGTACTCCCTGCGCACCCCCGGCCTCGAGGGGCTACCCCAGGCGCAGTATGCGAGCTATCTGCACACCGCGCGCGTGCTACTCGAACGCGGTGCCGACATCACCGGGGTGGCCTGGAGCCTGCCGATCGACCAGCTAGCCCGCATCCTCATCGCGATCACCGACGGGCTGACCATCGCCTGGCTCGCCGATCGCAATGATCTCGCCGCCGGCCAGCTGATGGATTTCGCCGCCGACACGATCGGTGCCCTCGCCGTGAGCATCAGCCCGGTCACGGCGAGAATCTGACCGATGACGCTCCCGGCCCACGACCGCACAGCACCCCTCGACCGCACGCCGACCAGCGGCCTGCAGCCCTTCGCCGAGCCGCAACACCCCGTGTCTGGCGCTTGGATCGCCCTGTTCGCCCTGGCCTGGCTGGGGGTGTGGATGGCGCAACTCACGCCGATCCAGCTGCTGCTGCCCGCCCAGGTCGAGGCCAGGATCAGCGCGGTCTCCTGGGTCGACAAGGTGGTCGCCTTCGGCATCATCTCCGGCGTCGCCGGGGGCTTCGCACTGATCGCGTTCCCGCTCACCGGAGCCCTCTCCGACCGCACGACCTCGCGATTCGGCCGCCGCCGACCGTGGATTCTCGGCGGCGCGCTGCTGTTCTCGGCCGCGTTGATCCTCCTCGGCCTGCAGCGTTCGCTCATCGGCATCGGCATCTTCTGGTCGCTCGCGCTGATCGGCTTCTGCGTGCTCACCGCCGCCCTCACCGCCGTCATCTCCGACCAGGTTCCGGTGTCGCAGCGTGGTTTCGTGTCGGGCTGGATCTCCGCACCCCAGGCCGTCGGCACCATCCTCGGCGTGTTGCTGGTGGTGGTCCTGGTGCTCAGCCAGGTGGTGGGCTACACGCTCGTGGCGGTGTTGCTGGTGCTGGCCGTACTGCCGTTCGTGCTGCGGATCCCGGATGCCGTGCTCCCGCGATCCGCCCGGTCGCCGCTCACCCTGCAGAGCCTCATCGCCGGCTTCTGGATCAGCCCGCGCCGCTATCCCGACTTCGGCTGGACTCTCGCAAGCCGCATCCTGGTGAACTTCGGCAACGCATTCGGTACCTCACTGCTGCTCTACTTCCTGCAGGACGGCCTGAAGGTGCCCGCTGCCACCGACGTGCTGCTCGTGCTCATCCTGATCTATATGGTCTTCGTCGTGTTCGCCTCCCTCGTCTTTGGGCGGCTCTCCGACCGCCTCGGACGTCGAAAGGTCTTCGTCGTCGCGGCGGCCGTTCTCCAGGGCATCGCCGCCCTCATGCTCGCCTTCGTGCCGGTGCTCGGTGTCGCCATGGTGGCTGCGGGCATCCTCGGGCTCGGGTACGGCTGCTTCCTGTCGGTGGACCAGGCTTTGGCGACCCAGGTGCTCCCCGATGCGCACGCGCGCGGTAAGGATCTCGGCATCATGAACATCGCCACCGCCGTACCTCAGGCGATCGCCCCGCTCATCGGCGCGTTCGTGGTCGCCGCCCTCGCCGGCTTCCAGGGACTGTTCGTGCTCTCTGCGGTCGCGGCGCTCCTCGGTGCGCTCGCTGTGCTCCCCATCCGATCGGTGCGCTGATGACCCTCACCCTCACACCGCCGGCCGATACCCCGTGGCTCAGGCCGACGGAATACTGGCCGCCACTCCAGGCGGCGACGGCCGAACTCGATCCGCCCTTCGGGGTGATCTCCCTTCCCGCCCTCGCGCACAACGCCTTCGACATGCTGCGCCGAGCGGGCGGCACCACCATCAGGGTCGCGTCGAAGTCGGTGCGGGTGCGCGGGGTGCTCGACGCGGTGCTCGCCCTCCCCGGGTACTCCGGGGTGCTCGCCTACACGCTTCCCGAGGCGCTCTGGCTGGCCGAGGGCGACGCCACGCACGAGGGCATCACTGATGTCGTCGTCGGCTACCCGAGCGTCGACCGGGCCGCCATCGGTCGCCTGGCGCTCGACCCGCTGCTCGCCTCCCGGGTGACCGTCATGGTGGACAGCATCGAGCAGCTCGACTGCATCGATGCCGTCGTCGCGCCCGACAATCGCGAGCGCATCCGCGTCTGTCTCGAGCTCGACGCGTCCTGGAACCCCCGGGCGCTCGGTCATCTCGGCAGCTATCGATCCCCCGTCTTCACTGTTGCCGATGCCAGGGCTCTCGCCGAACGGATCATCGAGCGCCCCGGTTTCTCCCTGGTGGGAATGATGGCGTACGAAGGGCAGATCGCCGGTCTCGGCAACGAGCCGGCCAGTGCCGTGCGTGGAATCGCCGTGCGCTGGATCCAAAAGAACTCGGCTGCCGAACTCGCCGGCCGTCGCGCCGAGGCGGTTGCCGCGGTGCGTTCGCTGGCCGACCTCGAATTCGTCAATGGCGGCGGCACCGGCTCGCTCGAGTCCACCAGCGCGGAGCCCGCCGTCACCGAGATCGCCGCCGGCAGCGGGCTGTTCGGCCCGCACCTCTTCGACCACTATCGGCATTTCCGACCCGCTCCGGCTGCCGCATTCGTCTTGCCGGTGGTGCGGAAGCCGACGCCGCGGATGGCGACGTTGCTCGGCGGCGGCTGGGTCGCATCCGGCCCGCCCGACGCCGACCGGCTGCCGATCCTCGCCTGGCCGGAGGGCACCAAAATGGTCGGAAACGAGATGGCAGGTGAGGTGCAGACCCCGATCACCGGTGAGGCGGCAGCGCGACTCGCGGTGGGTGACCGGGTGTGGCTTCGACACGCCAAAGCGGGGGAACTCAGCGAGCACCTCGACGCGTTTTCGGTTGTGGAGGGGGAACGGATCGTCGATACAGTTCCGACCTACCGCGGCGACGGTCGGGTCTTCCTGTGAGCCTCGCACCCGGCGGGACCTGGCGCAACTGGGGCCGGACGGAATCCGTGCGCCCCCTCCTGACGGCGAGTCCGTCCAGCGCGGAGGAGGTCGCCGCGATAGTCCGGTTCGCCCGCGAGCGCGACCTGACCGTGAAGACTGTCGGCGCCGGCCACAGTTTCACCGCCATCGCGCTCGCACGGGACGTGCAGCTCGACGTCTCCCGCATCCAGGGCGTGACGGCGGTAGACCTTCCCCGCGGCCGGGTGACCCTCGGCGCCGGGACGCACCTGCACCAGCTTCCGGCACTGCTCGAACCCTTCGGGCTCGCCCTGCCGAACCTTGGCGACATCGACCGCCAGACCATCGCGGGGGCCACCTCCACCGGCACCCACGGCACCGGAGCCCGATTCCCCGGTCTCGCCGCGCAGGTCGTCGGCGTGACGATGGTGACGGCGGATGGCTCGATCCTGCGCATCAGCGAGACGGAGCATCCCGAGCTCCTGCCGGCCGCGCGCCTGGGACTCGGTGCCCTCGGCATCCTCGTCGACCTCAGCCTGCAGTGTGTGCCGGCATTCCTGCTGCACGCGGTCGAGCGTCCGGCCGGTTTCGACGAGGTGCTCGACGGCTTCGAGCACCACGTGGCGGCGGTGGACCATTTCGAGTTCTACTGGTGGCCACACACCGACGGTGTGATGACCAAGTCGAATACGCGGCTTCCCGCGCACGCCGAGCGCCATCCGGTCGGATCGGTCTCCGCGTTCGTCGAAGACCGCATTGTCTCGAACGCCCTGCTCGCGCTGATCTGCAACGTGGGGCGGCTGGCCCCTTCTCTCACCCCGCCGATCAACCGGCTCGCCACGCGGGTCTACGGCAATCGCACCTACACCGACCACTCCCACGCCGTGTTCGTGAGCCCGCGCACCACTCGTTTCCGCGAGATGGAATACGCGATCGACCGCGCGGCGATGCCGGATGCCCTCCGCGACATCCGTTCGCTCATCGACTCGCGCGGCTGGTCGATCTCGTTTCCACTCGAGGTGCGAGTTGCGGCAGCGGACGACAACTGGATGTCCACCGCCTCGGAACGGGACAGTGGATATATTGCGGTGCACCGCCACTTCCGTGACGATCCCGAGGAGTATTTCCGCGGCGTCGAACAGATCATGCGGGGCTATCAGGGCCGGCCGCACTGGGGCAAGCTGCACTACCAGGATGCCGAATCCCTCGCAGCCGTGTATCCTCACCACGGCGATTTCGTCGCGGTGCGCGATCGGCTCGACCCCGATCGTGTCTTCACGAACCCCTACCTCGATCGAGTGCTCGGAGCCTGACGGCCTCAGCTGACGTGTACCGCCGGACGCCGCTTCGGGTCCTTCTCCGATTCCCGCAACACCTCACGGGTCACCGGGGCGACGTCGCCCACGCCGGTGACCAGAAACTTGAACATGTTCGAAATGGGATTGCCCTGGCTCCACTCGAAGTAGATCGTCGGCACCGTACCCGTCTCGTTGCGGATCTGCAGCAGCACCGCCGCGATCGTGTTGGGGATGTTGCCGCTCTTCACCTCGAGCACCCGGTACCCGTGTTTCTCTACGCCACGCACGAGCAGGTCTTCCTCGAAATCGGAGGAATCCGCCGGGTGCACCTCGAGAAAAATGATCTTCGACTTCGGCGGGATGTGACTGAAACGGCGCTCGTCGGAATTCTTGCTGCGGTATTCCTTCGCACTGCCGTCATCCGGCTCGTTCGCGATGATGCGGATGTAGCCGCGCGCGGCATCGGCGGTCACGAATTCGAGCGCGGCGGCATCCAATTCCACCGAGGTCGCCCGCAACTGAAGCGAACGCTGGATGCGCGACACTATCGAGACAACCAGGATCGCGATGATGAACAAGGCGGCGATACGGATGCCGTCGGGCCGCTCTCGGATGTTCTGGATCGTCGTGTAGACGAAGACCAGGGCAACGATGGCGAACCCGACGGTTTGTCTGCGCTGCCGCTTGGCCAGGGCCGAGAGCGTCACCGCGACGGACGCCGAGGTGATCAGCATTAGCACACCGGTGGCGTAGGCCCCGCCCTGGGCATCCACACTGGCCTGGAAGATCACCGTGATGAGGAAGGCGATCGCGGTGAAAACCAGCACGAGCGGCCGCACGGCGCGAGCCCAGTTGGGTGCCATCCCGTATCTGGGCAGGTAGCGCGGCACGAGATTGAGGAGCCCCGCCATCGCGGATGCCCCGGCGAACCAGAGGATGCAGATGGTTGAGATGTCGTACACCGTGCCGAAGATCGGGCCGAGGTATTCGTGCGCCAGGTAGGCGAGCGCCCGACCGTTCGCCGGCCCGCCGGCCTGGAACGCCTCCTGCGGGATGAGGATGGTCGTCACCAGGCTCGAGGTGATGAGGAACACACTCATGATGATCGCGGCGTTGGTGAGCAGGTGATGTGCACCGCGGATTCGTCCGGTCGGCTTTTCGTCGGTATCGGACAGGTCCCCGGTGATCTGCGGCATGACCGCGACGCCGGTCTCGAATCCGGAGAGACCGAGGGCCAGCTTGGGGAACACGACGAGCGCGATTCCCACGATCACCAGCGGATTGGCGTTCTGGGTGTTCACCGCACTCCACCAGTTCGTCACGTCGATCGGGTTGGCGAATATCTGGGCGATCGACACGAGGATCACGACCACGTTGAGGGCGAGGTACACGGCGACGAGCACCACCGCGATGCCGATGGCCTCCCGGAATCCGCGGAGGAAGACCACGCCGAGCAGGGCGACGAGCAACAGGGTGATCAGCACCTCGTTGCCCACGAACCACGAGGGGGCGAAGGGATTCTTGACGACGTGGGCCGTGGCATCCGCCGCCGACAGGGTGATGGTGATCATGAAGTCGGTCGCGGCGAATCCGAGAAGCACCAGCACGAAGAGCTTGCCCGCCCACCACGGCAGCAGCCTCTCGAGCATGGCGATCGATCCGGAACCGCGGAAGCTCTCGCGCGCCACCCGACGGTAGACCGGCAGTGCGCCGAAGAGAGTGAGGGCCACGAGCACGATGGTGGCGAAGGGGGAGAGCAAGCCGGCCGCGACCGCGGCGATTGCGGGCTGGTAGCCGAGGGTGGAGAAGTAGTCCACCCCGGTCAGGCACATCACCCGCCACCAGGAATGGGTCTTCTCCGCGACCTTCGCGTGCGCCCCCGGGTAAGACCCGGAACTGTCGGCGAGTCCGTGCATCATCCAGGTGCGGAATGATCCGGATGCCCGAGCCACCGTCACTCTGGCCATCAGCACAAGTCCCTTCGGAAGGTGGAGCCGGGTCCCAAGAATAACCCGGGAGCCGCCTGGCCCGGCGCTCAGATGGCCCGGCGCTCAGATGGTGAGAAGGGACTTCACCCGACGGTCCGGGAGCTTCGCGGTGCCGTTCAGCGCACCGAGTTCGAGCATCACGCTGATGCCGGCGACGCTCCAGCCCGCTCGTTCGACGAGTCGGCAACTGGCGGCGAGGGTGCCGCCGGTCGCCAGCACGTCGTCGAGAAGCAGCACCCGCGTGCCCGGCGCGAGTTCGTCGGGGTGTACGTCGAGCGACGTGCTGCCGTATTCGAGGTCGTAATGCTCGGTGATCACCGGGCGCGGCAACTTGCCCGGCTTGCGGATCATGACACAGCCGAGACCTGTGGCATAGGCGGCTCCAGCGGCGAGCACGAATCCCCGCGCCTCCATGCCGGCGAGGGCATCGAAGGTGCCCTCGAACGGAGCGAGCAGGGCGTCGATCACGCAGGCGTATGCCGGCCCGTCGGCGAACACCGGGCTGAGGTCGCGGAAGACGATGCCGGGGGACGGGAAGTCGACGACTACCCGGCTGAGTCGTTCGATCGCGTCGCGGGCCGCCTGCGGCATCCGTTCTCCCCGGTGTTCCCGGCCATCGGAGCGATGGCGCGCTGCCAAGTCTCGCAGAGGGCGCTTCAGGGTGTCGTGCGCTTCAGGGTGATCGAGCCGAGTACGACCGCTCCGACCGAAAATGCGCCGACGATCAGCAGCTTCCCCCCGACGTAGGCGGCACCCTCCGAGTCGGCGGCGACCGCATTCAGTGCGTCGATGGCGTGGGAGAGCGGCAGCCAGTCCGAGATCGACCGGAGCACGTCGGGGAGGCGATCCCGGGGCAGGAACACGCCCCCGAGCAGTATCTGGGGAAAAACGATCACGGGCATGAACTGCACCACCTGGAATTCGGTGCGGGCGAAGGCGCTCGCAAGCAGCCCGAGGGTCGTGCCGAGCACGGCGTCGGCCAGGGCCACGGCGAGCAGGAGACCGAATGACCCCGTGATGGTGAGGCCGGAAACCCCGATTGCGAAGCCGACCGCGATTGTGGCCTGGGCGATGGCGAGCAACCCGAAGGCCAGGGTGTAGCCGAGGATGAATTCGAGCTTGCCGAGGGGCATCGACAGCAATCGTTCCAGGGTGCCGGAACGCCGCTCCCGGAGGGTCGAAATGCTTGTGACGAGGAACATGACGATGAAGGGGAACAGTGCGAGCATCGCCGGTCCGATCGCCTGAAACGTGCCGGTGTCCGAGAAGAGCCAGGCGACGAGTCCGATCAGGAGGCTCGGCACGACGAGGAGCAGGCCGACCGTGCGGGGGTCGTGCCGTATCTGGCTGAGTACGCGGCCGGTGGTCGCCAGCGTTCGTCGGGCGTTCATGCGAGGTGCCGGCCGCGGTATTCGTGGCCGCTCTGCTCGATCAGTGCGAGGAACGCCTGTTCCGGGTCTGTGCTGCCGGTCGATTCCAGCAGCTCGTCCGGTGTGAGGTCGGCGAGGAGGTCGCCGTCTCTCATCAGAAGCAACCGGTCGCACCGAGTGGCTTCATCCATCACATGGCTCGAGACCAGAAGGCTGGTGCCGCCGGCGGCAAGCCGTCGGAACAGGGTCCACAGCTCGACCCGCAGCACCGGATCGAGCCCGACCGTCGGCTCGTCGAGCACGAGGAGGTCCGGCACTCCGAGCAGCGCCGCCGCGAGGGAGACGCGGCTGCGCTGTCCGCCGGAGAGCGATCCGACCAGCTGGCGACTGTTGGCCGCGAGATCGGTCTGCTCCAGGACCCGGTCGACCGATGCCCGCTCGGATCCGATGATGGCAGCGAAATAGCGCAGATTCTGGCGCACGGTCAGGTCGTCATACACGCTCGCGGATTGCGTCACATAGGCCACGCGCCGACGCAGGATCGGGCTGCCGCCGGGCAGTCCGAGCACCGTGACAGTGCCTCCGGCGACCCGTTGTACGCCGACGATCGACCGCATCAGGGTGGTCTTGCCGCATCCGCTCGGTCCGAGGAGGCCGACCACCTGGCCGCGCGGCACCGAGACGCTCAGGCCGTGAAGCACCGGCTTGCCGCCGCGGGAGACCCGGAGCCCGTCGATCTCGATCGCCGGTGTGTCCCGCTCGGCTCCCTCCGCTACCGATGGCGAATTCGACACTGAATTCATCATGCGACGAATTATCCGCCCGAGTCGGATGCTGTGTCAATCGCCCGGGGCGGTGCCGGTGAGATGCCACTGCACGACGGGGCCGAGGTGTCGAACGAGGTCTTCCATGGCGGCGCTGGCCATCGGTTCCACCCGGATGCCGTAGCGGACCACGATGACACCGACCAGCTGACTCCCGGCGAGGGTCGCCCGGAGTCCGCCGTCGTCCGCATCGAGCTCCGCAGTAATGCGCGCCAGAATCTCTCGCACCACGAATTGCCGGATCATCGCGGCAGCGAACTCATGTCCGAGCGCGGCACGAAGTAGTTCGACCATGCGCCTACCCGTTCCCTCCGCATCGAGAGTCGTCAGCAGTATCCGCACCAGATTCTCGCCGATCCGGTCGCGAGGGCCCGAGAGCACCGTCGCGACGATTCGGTCGGGCCGGATGGGCGCTCCGATCGACTCGGCGAACAGGCCGGCCTTTTCGGAAAAGTAGTGGTGCACGAGGGCGGGGTCCACCTTCGCCGCTCGCGCTATCGAGCGGAAGGAGGCCCCCTCGTATCCCCGGCTGGCGAACTCGCGTCCTGCAGCCGCGACGATGAGGTCACGGGTCGACACCGGCTCCGAATCGACTGTTCGACGGCGACCGCGCGCCTTCACCCTGCGACCGGTGTCGGTTCCGTCGTCTGGCTCACTCTCCACATGCCGAGCCTATGCCTGAGCCCGAGCCCGACTTCATGGTCCACGCGGGTGACAGTTCGCTTGGAGCTTCCCCTGACCCGGGGGGGCGTCGAACCGGCCTTGGATATAATTGGCGCGGTAAGCGGCACCCGGCCAGCCACATCCGCGAGGCTTCTCGAGGCCGCACGGAACAGACAACCTCCACGAGAGATCAACCATGGAAACCCTCATCGTCGTCGGCATCGTTGTCGTACTCGTCGTCATTGTTGGGGTCTACCTGTGGTCGACCTACAACGGCCTGGTGCGTCTCAACGTCCGTGTCGATGAGGCCTGGAGCGACATCACGGTGCAACTCAAGCGTCGTGCCGACCTGCTGCCGAACCTCATCGAGACCGTGAAGGGCTATGCGGCTCACGAATCGGGAGTCTTCGAGGCCGTCACCAAGGCGCGTGCCGAGTCGATCAGTGCCTCGACGCCCGCGGATGCGGCGGTAGCCGAAAACCATGTGCAGACCGCTCTCAAGAGCATCTTCGCGGTCGCGGAATCCTATCCCCAACTGCAGGCCAGCCAGAATTACCTGCAGCTCCAGGGTGAGCTCGTCGACACGGAGGACAAAGTCCAGGCGTCACGCCGCTTCTACAACGGTGGGGTGCGCGAGCTCAACACTCGGGTGAAGACCTTTCCGAACACGCTCTTCGTGCGCGGTCTCGGCTTCACGGAGCGCGATTTCTTCGAGGTGACTGACTCCGCGGCCATCGCTGAACCGCCGCGCGTGCAGTTCTGACTCTCGCCTCTCGTCCTGACTCGGCCCCATGTATCGCGCGATAGCGAAGAACAAGCGCAACACCGTCATCATCATCCTGTTGTTCCTGCTGATCATCGGCGGCCTCGGTCTTCTCGCCGGCTACGTCTACGGGTGGTCGATCAGCTGGGCCGTCATCGCCATCGCGACGGCCTATGCCACCATCCAGTACTTCGCGGCCTCGCGACTTGCGATCTCGATCTCGGGTGGCCGGGAAATCCAGAAGGTCGACAACCCGCGGCTGTACCGCATCGTGGAGAACCTGTCGATCACCGACGGCCTGCCGATGCCGAGGGTCTTCGTCATCGACGATGCGGCGCCGAATGCCTTCGCCACCGGGCGCGATCCCGGGCACGCCTACGTCGCCGCGACCACCGGCCTGCTCGAATTGCTCGACGACTCGGAGCTGGAGGGGGTGATGGCCCATGAGATGGGCCACGTGCAGAACTACGACACCCGCGTGTCGATGATCGTCTTCGGACTCGTCGTGACGATCGGCGTCATCGCCGACCTGTTCCTGCGCTTCGCCTTCTTCGGCGGCGGCCGCGGCAACGACCGAAACCGGGGCGGCGGCAACCCGATCGTCATCGTCTTCGGCCTCGCAGCGATGATCGTCGCACCGCTGGTGGCCGCCGGGGTGCAATCCGCGATCTCGCGGCAGCGCGAATACCTCGCCGACGCCACCAGCGCGATGACGACACGCAATCCGGATGCCCTGGCGAGCGCACTGCAGAAACTCGGCGAATACAGCCGCCCGCTGCGCAAACAGAACTCGTCGATGGCGCACCTGTGGATCTCCGACCCGACCCGTCCAGGGTTCCTGAGTCGCCTGTTCAGCACCCACCCTCCGATCGCCGACCGGGTCGCCCGCCTACGCCGAATCGGCGGGGAGTTCTAGGCTTCTTCCGCGAGCTCCGCGGCAAGAGCCGGAGCGAGGTCCCCCCGCGGCATCACCTCGATGCTCTCGAGCCCCTGCCAGGCCGCGATCTCGCCAAGCAGGATGGCGAGTCTCGCGGCGGTCCCTGGCGGCGCATCCGCCTCGCTCCAGGCGGACTGCACACGCAGCACCGCGTTCTGGCGGTCGTTCTTGAGGTCGACGCGGCCCACCAGACGGTCATCGACCAGCAGCGGCAGCGTGTAATAGCCGAACACGCGCTTGTGGGCCGGCGTGTAGATCTCGATGCGGTAGTGGAACCCGAAGATGCGCTCGGCCCGCTTGCGCTCCCACACCACCGGGTCGAAGGGGGACAACAGCGCCGTCGCTTCGATGCGGCGGGGGATGCGGGCGTCGCGATGGAGGAACGCCGGCCTGCCCCAGCCCGCCACAGTGACCGGCAGCAACTCCCCGGCATCCACCAAATCGTGTGCGGCGGACCTGGCTGGGTCGATCCCGATGCGGTAGTAGTCGGCGAAGTCGCTGAGGGTGCCGATGCCGTGCGCGCGGGCGGAGCGCCGGAGGAGTTCGCGGATCGCGTCGGCCCGCGGCGGCTCCCTCTCGAAGACGGCGGCGGGAAGCGCGCTCGACGCCAGGGCGTACCGGCGTTCGAACCGGGAGCGCCCCGCCGAAACCGCCTCGCCGAAACGGAACAGCCACTCGAGCCCGGTCTTCACCTCCGACCAGCCCCACCAGCCGCCGGCGCCCTTGCCGGAATCGTGCTGGATCTCGCTCGCGGCAAGGTCACCGCGGTCGGCGAGTTCAGCGCGCAACCAGTCGAGCATGGCCGCATTCTCCGCCACCCAGCTGCCGGGTTTCGAGTAACGCTGCCGATTTGCATCCATGCGCCAGCGAAACAGCGGCCAGGCATCGCCGGGGATGATCGCGGCCTCGTGCGCCCAATACTCCAGGTAGGGCCCGCGCCGATCGAAGACCAATCGATCGAGCAGCGTCTTGTCATACGTGCCGAGCCGGGCGAACAGCGGGAGGTAGTGGCTGCGCTCGAAGACGTTGACCGAGTCCAGCTGCAGGAGTCCTAGGCGGTCGATCGCCAGGTTGAGCTGACGGGTGCCGACCGAAGCCGGGGACCCCCTCCCGAATCCCTGGGCGGCGAGGGCGACGCGACGCGCTTGGGCGGCCGACATCGTGTGCTCTGTCACGTCTTGACCCTATCGAGACCGACCGACCTTCCTGTGCGACCGTTGCGTGTCGTATGGTCGTCGTTAGCCTCCCGTTTACCGGCAGGCCCCAAGGCGGACAGTGTCGTTCCGTAGCATCCGAACGGGCTGCGGCGGTACCCACTGTCTGCTCACAGCGCAGGCGGCCGACCGGCCCAATGGAGGAACAGTGTTCACAAAACGCACCATCGTCTCAATCGCAGCCGTCGCGGCGATCACTTTCACACTCAGCGCGTGCTCCAGCACGCCGACACCGGCGGCATCCGGAGCGGCAGACGCGAAGACCGCAACCAACGCCGAAGCGTTCGGTGGCATGACCGGCCTCGTGAAGGCCGCGAACAAGGAGGGAGCGCTCAACGTCATCGCGCTTCCGGACAACTGGGCCAACTACGGCAAGATCATCGCCGCGTTCAAGAAGAAGTACCCGAAGATCACGGTGAATTCCGCCCTCCCCGACGGTTCGAGTGCCGAAGAGATCAAGGCGGCCGACGACCTCGCCGGCCAGGACACGGCTCCGGATGTCTTCGACATCGGCCCCGCGGTGGCTCTCGCCAGCACGGCGAAGTTCGCTCCCTACAAGGTTGCGACCTGGTCCGACATCCCCGCCGCCAACAAGGAGAAGACGGGCCTCTGGGTCAACGACTACACCGGCCTGATGTCGGTCGGCTACGACTCTTCGGTGATCAAGACGCCGCCGAAGAAGCTCTCCGACCTTCTCGGCAGCTCCTACAAGGGCAAGGTTGCCATCAACGGCGACCCGACCCAGGCGGGCGCCGCCTTTGCCGCAGTGGGACTCGCCTCCATCCAGAGCGGCGGCTCCGCCGACGACTTCCAGCCGGGGATCGACTTCTTCGCGAAGCTGAACAAGGCGGGCAACTTCCTCAGCCTCGACCCGACTCCCGCTACGATCGCGTCCGGCGAGACCCCGGTCGTCTTCGACTGGAGCTACAACAACCTCGCCCAGGCGGCGACCACGCCGAACTGGAAGACCGTGGTCTTCCCGGGAAGTGCGTATGGCAGCTACTACAACCAGGCGATCAACAAGGGTGCACCGCACCCGGCCGCCGCGCGCCTCTGGGAAGAGTTCGTCTACAGCCCGACGGTGCAGAACCTGTACCTGGCCGCGGGAGCCTTCCCGGTGCAGATCGCGGCGATGGACAAGGCAGGCACCACCGACAAGAAGGCCCAGGCCGTCGCCGGCAAGATGCCGTCCGAGTTCGTCTCACCGACGGAGGCTCAGACCACAGCCGCGGGAGCCCTGCTCACCGCAAAATGGGCTGCCGCCGTCAGCCAGTAGCCCGAACCAGCCAGGTCAGCCTCATGAACACCACACCAGCACTGTGACAACGGAGACGAGCCGTCCGCGCCGCGCGCGGCGGCTCGCCCCTGTGCCCTCGGTGTTGGGGCTCACGCCGTTCGCCCTCTACGTTCTGCTCTTCCTGGCGATTCCCACCACGATCGCGGTGCTCTCCGGCCTGTTCGACGCCGGGGGCCGATTCACCCTCGCCAACGTCGCGGCGATCTTCGCCCCCGAAATCCTGAAGACCTTCGCCAGTTCGTTCTGGGTCTCCGGGGTGACCGCGGTCATTGGGGCGGTCGTCGGCGCCCTCGTCTGCTATGCCCTCCTCGGCACCAGACCGCAGGGTGCGCTCCGGTCGATGGTCGACTCCGCGGCGAGCGTGCTCGCCCAGTTCGGAGGCGTGATGCTGGCATTCGCGTTCATCGCGACCATCGGCATCCAGGGCTTCGTGACGATCTTTCTCAAGGGTCTCGGGATCAACCTGTTCGAGAACGGCGTCTGGCTCTACCAGGTGCCCGGACTGTTGCTGCCCTACATTTACTTCCAGGTGCCGCTGATGGTGCTCACCTTCATGCCGGCTCTCGAGGGGCTCAAGCCGCAGTGGGCGGAGGCGAACGCCACGCTCGGCGGTACCCGGCTCAGCTATTGGGTGCGCATCGCCGGCCCAGTGCTCGCGCCCTCGTTCCTCGGCAGCCTCCTCCTCCTGTTCGCCAACGCCTTCTCGTCGTATGCCACGGCCGCGGCTCTTATCAGCCAGGGGGCGCAGATCGTTCCGCTTCGGATTCGGGCCGCGCTCATCAGCGAGACGGTGCTCGGGCGAAGCAACCTGGCCGGAGCGCTCGCCCTCGGCATGATCGTGGTCATGATCGTGCTCATGTGGGGCTATTCGGCCCTGCAGTCGCGCACCACTCGGTGGCAGCGGTGAGCCGCGTTCCGGTCGGAGCCGCCCCCGGTCCCGTCGCTCGGACCGTCATCCTCGGGGTAGTCGGAGCCCTGTTCGCGATCCCCATCCTCGCGATGATCGAATTCAGTTTCCGCAACCTCGCCGGCGGCTACACGACCGCCCACTGGGCGGGCGTGTTCTCGCCGACGGCTGCTGTCACCTACGCGATCGTGTTCACCGGTCTCGGCAATTCGCTGCTGCTTGCCGTGGTCACAGTCGTCATCATCCTGGTGATCCTGCTGCCCACCATGATCCTCGTGCAGCTGCAGTTCCCTCGGCTCCGACGGGTGCTCGAATTCGTCTGCATCGTGCCGATCACCGTTCCGGCGATCGTGGTCGTCGTCGGCCTCGCTCCGGTCTACTCCGTCGTCGCCCGCCTCGCCGGCTCCTCAGTCTGGACTCTCGCCTTCGCCTACGGCGTCACGGTCTTGCCGTACGCGTACCGCGCCATCCAGTCGAACCTCAGCGCGGTGGATGTCGTCACCCTGTCCGAAGCGGCGCGATCGCTCGGAGCAGGCTGGGGCAGTGTTCTGTGGCGGGTGATCCTGCCGAACCTGCGGCGGGGCATCCTGGCCGCCGCGTTCATCACCGTGGCGGTGGTGCTCGGCGAATTCACCATCGCATCGCTGCTCAACCGCGTGAACCTGCAGACCGCGCTCGTGCAGGTGTCCAAGAGCGATCCCTTCGTCGCCGTGATCTTCTCGCTGCTCGCCCTCGCGTTCGCCTTCGCTCTCTTGCTGCTCATCGGTCGCCTGGCCGTCGACCGCCGCATCCGACCATCCCGCCGCGACAGGAAGGCTCCATGACACTCACCGAAAGCCCCACCTCAGCCGCGGGCGCCACCGTGGAACTCGTCGATGTGGTGAAGGACTACGCCGGCCACCGAGCGCTCACCGGTGTCACCCTCACGGTACGTCCGGGGGAGCTCGTCGCGCTGCTCGGTCCGTCCGGCTGCGGCAAGACCACCGCCCTTCGAGCGCTTTCCGGGCTCGAGCAGGTGAATGGCGGCAGCATTCTCATCGACGGGGTCGACGTCGTCGACGTGCCGGCGAACAAGCGCGACATCGGCATGGTCTTCCAGTCCTACTCTCTGTTCCCCCATCTCACCTCGCTCGAGAACGTGGAATTCGGGCTGCGGATGCGCCGGGTGCCGGCCGCGGCCCGGCGGGCTCGCGCGGTGGAGGCGCTCGAACTCGTGGGCCTCGAAAACCTGGCCGGGCGCTACGCGCACCAACTCTCCGGCGGGCAGCAACAGCGCATCGCCCTGGCCCGCGCCCTCGTCACGCGGCCGCGGGTGCTGCTGCTTGACGAGCCGCTCTCCGCTCTGGACGCGAAGGTGCGGGTGCAACTGCGCGATGAGATCCGAAATCTGCAGACCGCACTCGGAATCACGACCCTGTTCGTCACCCACGACCAGGAGGAAGCACTCGCCGTCGCCGACCGCGTTGCGGTGATGCGAGACGGCAACATCGAACAGATTGGCACTCCGGAGGAGCTCTACACCACCCCGGCAACCCCTTTCGTGGCCGGATTCGTCGGCCTGAGCAACCGGATGCCCGCCACCCTGGCCAACGGCCGGGTCACGCTCCACGGCGAGACTCTCGGGGTGCTCGGCACTCCGCCCCCCGACGGACCGGTGCTCGCTTTCGTGCGGCCGGAAGACCTGTTCCTCATCGCGGGCGGCGAGACCGGCGGCATCCCGGCGGTCGTGCTCACCACGAGCTTCCTCGGCTCGCTCCGCCGCACCAGGATCAGGCTCGCCGACGACACCGTCGTGTCGGTGCAGCACGGGGTTTCGGAGCGCCCGCAACCCGGGGAGAGGGTACGAATCCGACTGCGGGGGAGTGCCGTTTCGGTGAGTGCCATCGACGGGTGAAACGCATACCGTTCACCGCATGTACACCGGCATAGACTGACCCGATGATGTTCGGACGACCAAAACGGAGCCCGGCAGCGGTCGCCCACGATTCGGCCGCGGTCCAGGCGGCTGCGGCGAAACAGCGGGCGGATGCGAGTCTGCCCGTCGGCATCCGGATCGCCGGGGAGTGGTCCTGGCGGGTTCTCGCCATCGCTGCGGTCATCGGGCTGTTCGTCTATCTCGTGATCACCCTCCGGGAGATCGTGGTTCCACTGATGGTCGCCATCCTTCTCGCGGCCCTGCTCGTGCCGCTGGTCAAGTTCCTGGTGCGCCATCGGTGGCCGAAGTGGATCGCCGTCGCCGTCGCGGAGCTCGGGCTCATCGCCGTGGTCGTCGGCCTGGTTGTGCTCGTCGTCTTCCAGGTGCGAGGCGGATTCCCCGACCTGCAGAAGCAGAGCATCGAGGCATACACCAACTTCAAGCAGTACCTCCTCTCCTCACCGCTCCACCTCACGAACGCCGACATCAACCGCTATCTCGGCCAGGCCGGGGCGGCGCTCCAGAAAGACAGCCAGGCGCTGGTATCGGGGGCGGTGAGCTTCGGATCGACGGCCGGCCGGGTGCTCGCCGGCATGCTCCTCACCCTCTTCGCCACGCTCTTCATGCTCATCGACGGCGCGGGAATCTGGGCCTGGATCGTGCGGCTGTTCCCGAAGAAGGCCCGACCGGCGATCGACGGGTCCGGGCACGCGGGGTGGGTCACCCTCACCAACTTCGTTCGAGTGCAGATCTTTGTTGCTTTCGTCGACGCCGTAGGCATCGGAGTCGGTGCCTGGATCATCGGGCTGTTCTTCGGAGGGTTCCCCCTCGTCATCCCGATCACGATCGCGGTCTTCCTCGGGTCGTTCATCCCGGTCATCGGAGCGCTGTTCTCCGGGGTCCTCGCCATCTTCATCGCGCTGGTCTACCTCAACCCGTTCGCGGCCCTCCTGATGCTCGCCGTCGTGATCGCCGTGCAACAGATCGAGGGGCACGTCCTACAGCCGTTCATCATGGGCACCGCGGTCAAGGTGCATCCTGTCGCAGTCGTTTTCGCGGTGGCGGCCGGCGGATTCCTCGCGGGCATCCCGGGTGCGCTGTTCGCCGTGCCGGTGGTGGCGACCCTCAATGTGATGGTCAACTACATCGCGAGCGGCCACTGGCGTACCAACCGGGACCCGACGCTCGGTGAGGCGGTGCACCCGGCCACGGGGATCGAGACGGGCATCCATGGCTGACCTGACCCTTGCGGGCCCCACCCTCGCCGAATTCGAATCGGCTCGCGCCGTCGTATCGCGTGTCGCCGAGATCACCCCGATGGAGAGCTCCCGGTTTCTCAGCGAGCTTCTCGGCTCCACGGTCCACCTCAAGTGCGAGAATCTCCAACGCACCGGCTCCTACAAGATCCGCGGTGCGTACAACCGTATTTCGCGGCTCACCGACGAGGAGAGGTCCCACGGCGTCGTAGCCGCGTCGGCCGGCAATCACGCGCAGGGCGTCGCCTTCGCCGCTCGGGAACTCGGCATCGCGGCGACCATCTTCATGCCGGTCGGCGTGGCGCTCCCGAAGCTTCAGGCCACGCGCAACTACGGAGCGGAGGTCGTACTCCGGGGTCGCGCCGTCGACGAAGCGTTGCGCACGGCGGCCGAATTCGCGGCCAACACCGGTGCCGTCTTCATCCCCCCCTTCGATCACCCGGATGTCGTGGCCGGCCAGGGCACGCTCGGTCTCGAGATGCTCGACCAGGTTCCCGACCTGCAGACGGTGATTGTGCCGATCGGCGGGGGCGGTCTGATCTCCGGGGTGGCGAGCGCACTGAAACAGAGGTTCGCGCTCGAGGGGCGCACCGTGCGCATCATCGGCGTTCAGGCGGAGAATGCGGCGCCGTATCCGCTCTCGATCCAGAACGGGGCCGCCACGGCGATCACGATCCTGCCGACGATCGCCGATGGCATCGCGGTGAACAAGCCGGGCATCCTCAATTTCGAGATCATCAAGGATGCCGTCGACGAGATCATCACCGTCACCGACGACGACATCGCCCGAGCCATGCTGGTGCTGCTCGAGCGGGCCAAACTCGTGGTCGAACCTGCCGGAGCGGTGGCGGTCGCTGCCATCCTGACCGGCCAGGTGACGGATGCCGGAGTCACCGTGGCGATCCTCAGCGGCGGCAACATCGACCCGCTCGTGATGGAGCGGGTCATCTCGCGCGGACTCGCGGCATCCGACCGTTATCTCAAACTGCGGTTGATGCTTCCGGACCGGCCGGGCCAGCTCGCCCGCGTCGCCGAACTCATTTCGGAGGCGAACGCCAACGTCGTCGAAGTGCTGCACACCCGCCACGGGCGAAATGCGCTGATCAGCGACGTGGAGATCGAACTCAGTATCGAGACCCGCGGTCCGGAGCATGTGGCGAGGGTGCTCGGCCATCTCATCGAGGCAGGCTACGAACCCCGCGTCGACTTCTGAGGGTCCGGTGGTCGAGTGG
>JAZJZS010000010.1:0-123429 GCA_040389685.1 Actinomycetota bacterium | reverse complement strand
CGCCGTCTGCGGCGCGTGTGGCTCCGGTGGTCGAGTAGCGCCGTCTGCGGCGCGTGTGGCTCCGGTGGTCGAGTAGCGCCGTCTGCGGCGCGTATCGCTCCGGTGGTCGAGTAGCGCCGTCTGCGGCGCGTATCGAGACCAGCGGTGCCTACGGCAGGTACGTCTCGACCGAATCGATCTGCACCGTGATTTCCTTGCCGTTCGGCGCGGTGTAGAACACCGTCTCGCCGACCGAATGGCCGAGGATGGCGGCTCCGAGCGGACTGCCTTCGCTGTAGACGTCGAGATCACTGTCGTCTCCCACGATTTCACGGCTGCCGAGCAGGAACACGCTCGCGTCGCCGAGGATTCGCGCCCGGACGACAGTTCCGGACTGCACCACCCCGGTGCTTGTCGGGGCTTCGCCGACCTTGGCGTGGCGCAGAAGCTCGGTGAGCACTCGGATGCGGGCCTCCATCTTGCCCTGCTCCTCCTTGGCGGCGTGGTACCCGCCGTTCTCCTTGAGGTCTCCCTCTTCGCGAGCCAATTCGATCTTCTTCGCGATCTCGGTGCGGCCGCTGTTCGACAGAAGTTCGAGTTCGGCGCTCCGGCGGTCGAAGGCCTCCTGGGTCAGCCAGGTCTCGGTGGTCTCGGTAGTCACGAAGTCCTCCCTAAAAAACGAAAACGAGACCGGCCGCGGGGCCGGTCTCTGGTCAGTCTGCTCAGTTTAGGTGAGCCAGCACCGGTAGATCAACCCGGTGACGCCCCGTTCGGAGCTGAGCACCGTGTCGGTGTACGAGGTCGTGTAGCGGGTGGAGGGAGGCAGTGCGACGATGCGCCAGCCGACGATACCGCGCGATTCGTTCTGCACCTGGAGTGCACAACTGGCCGTTCCGCCGACCGGCATCGACACCTGGTAGCTGATGCTCACGGTGCGGTCATCGATGACCTTCGCGCCCCTATCCTGGCTCTCCAGCGTGTTGCCGGTCTGGTTGAGGCCGGCCCAGGTAACCCAGGTGACCAGGACGGTTGCCGCCGTCGCCGCTCCGACGAGGTAGATCAGTCGATCGCGGCGCTTCTTCGCCGGCGTGCGACCGTAACGTGCGGCGACAGCCGATGACTCGGGCGCCGCCGTCGAGTGACTCTCGGGCGTCTCGCCTTCGATCGTCGTCATCTCACATCTCCGCACGGTTATTCTGGTGACTCAAGGTTATCCACCAATCCCTAGGAGTTCGGTGACACAGCGCCTGCTAGCCGTGCACGCCCATCCCGACGATGAGTCGAGCAAGGGTGCCGCCACCTACGCCCACTATCGGAGCATCGGCACCCAAGTGCTCGTGGTCAGTTGCACGGGCGGCGAGCGCGGCGACATCCAGAACGACACACTCGCGCCGAAGGCGATGGCTGGCCGTGACATGGCGGGATTGCGTCGCCTCGAGATGGCGCAGGCGCAGGCTGCGATCGGGTTCGACCACCGGTGGCTCGGCTACCAGGACTCCGGACTGCCGGAGGCTGATGAGTCCGGCGCACGGGAGCCGGTGCCGGCGAACTCGTTCGCCCTCATCCCGCTCGAGATCGCGGCAGAGCCGCTGGTGAAGATCATCCGCGAGTTTCGGCCCCAGGTTCTCCTCACCTACGACGAGACCGGCGGATACCCGCACCCCGACCACATCCGCACGCACGAGATCTCGCTCTATGCCTTCGAGGCCGCGGCTGATGCGTCCCGGTATCCCGGTGCCGGCGAAGCCTGGCAGGTGTCGAAGGTTTATTACGACCGCATTTTCAACGCCCCCCGCATCGAGGCGATGTACCAGTACCTGATTACCAACCAGCCCGAGACCCCGCACCTGGCCCAGCTGGAGGAGATCCGCGGGTGGATGAAGGACCGACCGAATCTCACCACCACCCAGGTGCACGTCGCTGACTTCCTCGAATCCCGGGACCGGGCTCTGCGTGCACACGCGAGTCAGGTCTCCCCGGATAGCGCCTTTTTCTTCTGGCCGAACGACCTGCAGCGCGAAGTCTGGCCATACGAGGACTTCCAGCTCGCCATCTCCCTCGTTGATTCGCCTCTCCCCGAGTCTGACCTTTTCGCCGGGATCACCGCCGAGGAGGTCTCCGCATGACCGCGGCCCTCCACGCAGTCACCACGGCAATCGTGATGCTCGCGAACACCCCGACCCCGAAACCCAGTTTCAACGAGAACTCCGTGACACCCACCTGGGTCGGATTCGCCGCGACCTTCGCGGTCGCCGCGGTGGTGGTGCTGTTGAGCGTGGACCTGGTGCGCCGGGTGCGCCGGGTGCGGTACCGCGCGGAGATCCGGGAGCAGCTCGAGTCGGAACGGGATGCCGCAGCGGAACCGGATGCCCCGACGGATCGGCGGTCCTCCAAACCAGAGGGCTAGAAGACCGGGGGGTTCGTCGCGACGAGAAAGATCGCCGTCCAATGGCTGAGGAAGGCCAGCAGGGTGAGCGAATGGAAGATCTCGTGGAAGCCGAAGACTCCCGGGACGGGGTTCGGCCGCTTGATGCCGTAGATCACCGCGCCGATCGTGTAGAAGACCCCGCCGAGCAGGATCAGAGTCATCATCACGGCGTTGGCGCGGAAGAAATCGACGATGAACGCGAGCGACGCATAGCCGAGCAGCAGGTAGAGCGGCACGTAAAGCCACCGCGGCGCACCGATCCAGAACACCCGGAATCCGATCCCGAGCCCGGCGCCGATCCACACCAGCCAGAGCAGCAGCACCGACTTGCCCGGCGGGAGGGCGAGCACAGTGATCGGCGTGTAAGAACCCGCGATCAGGAGGAAGATGTTGGCGTGGTCGAGACGCTTGAGGGCGCGTTTGGCGCGATCGCCCCAGTTGACCCGGTGATAGAGCGCCGAAACACCGAACAGCAGCAGCGAGGATGCCACGAAAACCGCACTCGACACCTTGGCCGACGGTCCTTCGGCGAACACGATGAGCACGATGCCGAGCGCGATCGCAACGGGAAAGGTCGCCGCGTGAATCCAGCCGCGCCAGGTCGGTTTGCGCGCCAGCAGTTCCGCGCGGCTCGCCAACTCATCCTCAAGGAGGGGGATGTTGGGAAGATCCGGGCCGTCATCCGCCGCGTCCTGGTGCGGTTGGGTCGTCATGAGGGAGAGTTTAGTGGCGGGTCTTGGGCAGTCACCGGGAGCAGTCGGAGCCTCGTGCGCTAGCGTATTGGTGTGGCACAGCGGGAGGTTCCCCTCGGACGAGGCATCCTCTACGGGCTTTACCAGAACCGAATCCGCCGCTTCCTGGAGACCCAGGAACTGCCGAAGCACGTCGCAATGATCCTGGACGGAAACCGTCGCTGGGCCAGGCAGCGATTGCTCGAAACCGCCGCCCACGGGCATCGGGCCGGTGCGGCGAAGATCAGCGAGTTCCTGACCTGGTGCGATGACCTCGGGATCTCCACGGCCACCCTCTACCTGCTCTCGACGGACAATCTCACCGGGCGCACAGCCGAAGAGCTCGACGACCTGCTGCGTATCATCGCGGAATTGGCCGAGGACCTGTCGAACTTTCGCGATTGGCGGGTGCAGCATGTGGGATCCGACGACGGGCTGCCCGACCATCTCCTCGATGCCCTGGCCGCCGCCGAGAAGCGCACCGCGTCTCACCCCGGAATGCACATCAACCTGGCGGTCGGCTACGGCGGGCGTCGGGAGATCGCGGATGCCATGCGCAGCATCGTCACGCAGCACGAGGAGGCGGGCGGCACGCTCGATGCGCTGGCGGAGATACTCACCCCGGAGCTGATCGGCGACCACCTGTACACGCAGGGCCAGCCCGACCCGGACCTCGTAATCCGAACCTCGGGGGAGCAACGCCTGAGTGACTTCATGCTCTGGCAGAGTGCGCACAGCGAGTTCTATTTCGTCGAAGCGCTCGGACCAGACCTTCGCGAGGTCGACTTCCTTCGGGCGCTCCGTGACTACGCAAGGCGACAACGCCGCTACGGAAGCTGAGGTCGCGCCGCCGAGGGCGGTCCCGCAGACGCTACGGTTGGGATGAAATGAGAACCATCGACGATTTCACGGCCGGATTCTCCGAGGAACCTGGCTATCTCGACTTCGCCTCGGTCGGGCCATTGGGCCGAGCCGTGATCGAAGAAGAACAGGCCCAGGTCGAACTTCTGCGGAGGGCGCGATTCGGCAGCCTCTCCGGCCTCGAGGAGCAGGATGCCCGGGTGCGGGAATCGGTCGGCGCGCTCACCGGTTTCCGCCCCGACCAGGTCGTCTTCCAGCCGAACACCGGCTCTGGGTTGATGCACGCGATGTTCGGGATCACCGGGGGAGTGCTGCTCTCGGCAGCGGAATTCCCCGCCCTGCCGATCGCGGCCGTGCGTGCGGCCGGCTCCCTCTCGGTGCTCGCACCGCACTGGCTCGATACGGCGGGTGGTCCGGTGACCCCCGGGGTGATCCGTGACCAGCTCACGCCGGGCATTGTCGCGGTGGCTGTGAGCCTTGTCGATAGCCGCACCGGCTTCCTTGCCGACCTCGACGGCATCCGCCAGGTGATCGGCGACCGGCTGCTGATCGTGGACGCGACCCAGGGTTTCGGGATCGTCGATGCCCCCTTCACGGCGGCGGACGTCGTCGCCAGCGGCGGGCAGGCATGGGTGCGCGCCGGGTGGGGTACCGGTTTCCTCACCCTGAGCGACCGCGCGATCGAGCGCCTCACACCAGTGTTCAGCGGTTTCAGCGGGGTCGATTCCGTCGAGGAGGAGGGGCAGTCGCTCGCCGAGATACCGCCCCCGGCCAAGGTCGCGGCCGCCTATAGCGCCAGTCACGCGAGCCCGGTCGACGAGGCCCGCCTCGCCGCTGCCCTCGAAGATCTGGCGACGGTCGGAGTCCCGGCGATCGGCGCTCGACTCGCCGAGAAGGTCTCCCGGGTGATCGACCTCGCCGACGAATTCGCGGTGCCGGTCTCGTCCTCCCGGGCGGAGAACGATCGAGCCGGGATCGTCGTGCTCGAACCTGCCCGCGACCAGCTCACGATGCTCACCGCATCCCTGTTCAATCACGGGGTCACCGTGACTGTTCGTGGCGGTTCGGTGCGCGTGAGCCCTCACGTCTCCACCGATGACGAGTCCTTCGACATGCTGCGGGCGGCGTTCACAAGCTACGCCTCCGCCATCACCGTCTGAAAGGCGCGTCCGGAGCAGCCCACCGCGTTCACCCAGCCGTAACCTGATGCTGGCGTGTCGGTCAGCCTGGGAGTGGGCGTGCGACGTAACGTACGAACTATCAGGTATGGCGCCTGATCGAGACGGCCACGCAAGTTCGTCTCGAAACGTCTGGTGGCCGTCACGAGGACTAGGTCCGGATGCTGACAAGCATCCGGGGATGGAGCTCACGTGGCCACTTTCGACAAGACCAGCCCCGCACGTCGTTCTCAGATCGTTGGGTCGGCAGTCACCAACGCCAGGCAAGCCGAGCGCACCTATGTGCTCGACACCTCGGTGCTGCTGTCTGATCCGAAGGCCATCTTCCGGTTCTCGGAACACGCGGTGGTGCTGCCGGTGATCGTGATCTCGGAGCTCGAGGGCAAGCGCAACGACCCAGAGATCGGGTACTTCGCCCGCCAGGCGCTGCGCAATCTCGATGAGCTTCGCGTGCAGCACGAGCGGCTCGATTTCCCCATCTCGGTCGGCGACGGCGGCTCGCTGCGGGTCGAACTCAACCACTCCAACATGTCGGTGCTTCCCTCCGGCCTGCAGTTGGGCGACAACGATTCGCGAATCCTCGCCGTCGCGCTGAACCTGTCGAACGATGGATTGGATGTCACGGTCGTCTCCAAGGACCTGCCGCTGCGGGTGAAGGCCGCGTCGATCGGTCTCGCCGCCGAGGAGTATCGCGCGGAACTCGCCGTCGACTCCGGCTGGACCGGGATGGAGGATGTGACGCTCGAATCCTCCCAGATGGCGAAGCTGTACGACGAAGAGACGCTCACCACGCGGCAGGTCGGTGACACTCCGATCAACACCGGCCTCGTCATCCATTCCGATCGTGGTTCGGCACTTGGACGCGTCACCTCTCGGGGGCAGATGCGCCTGGTGCGCGGTGATCGCGACATTTTCGGACTGCATGGACGCTCGGCCGAACAGCGCCTCGCCATCGACATGCTGCTCGACCCGGAGATCGGAATAGTGTCCCTCGGCGGTCGGGCCGGCACCGGCAAATCGGCTCTTGCCCTGTGTGCGGGACTGGAAGCGGTGCTCGAGAAGCAGCAACACAAGAAGATCATGGTCTTCCGCCCTCTCTATGCGGTCGGTGGCCAGGAGCTCGGTTTCCTTCCGGGGGATGCTGCGGAGAAGATGAACCCCTGGGCCCAGGCCGTCTTCGACACCCTCGGTTCGGTCGTCTCGCAGAATGTGCTCGACGAGGTCGTGGAGCGCGGACTGCTCGAGGTGCTTCCGCTCACCCACATCCGGGGGCGGTCGCTGCACGACGCGTTCGTTATCGTCGACGAGGCGCAGTCGCTCGAACGCAACGTGCTGCTCACGGTACTCAGTCGCATCGGGCAGAACTCGCGGGTCGTGCTCACCCATGACGTGGCGCAGCGGGACAACCTCCGGGTCGGGAGGCACGACGGGGTCGCTTCCGTGATCGAAACCCTCAAGGGGCACGCTCTGTTCGGTCACATCACCCTCACCCGGTCGGAGCGCTCAGCGATCGCGGCCCTCGTCACGGAGATGCTCGAATCGAATGAACTGGCCTGAGGTGACGCACCGGCGGGCATGACGCCGCGGGGTAGACAGCTTAGGCTCTAAGGGTGAACCTGCCTCTCGCTGTCGCACTCGGCGGGCTGACGATTCTCACTTTCTGGGGATTTGTGGCCCCCCGTTCGCAGTGGCGTGTGCTCGTGGGGTGGAGTCGAAGGGAGCCGACCGGAGGTGAACCGGGGGCCGTGATAATCGGCATCCATCGTGTGGCTGCGGGGGTCGCCCTGGTCGCCCTCGCCGCGGCTGGGGCGTCCGTCGCGAGCGGGCTCATCGACCCCGCCGGTCAGCCGGCGGGACGTGCCATCACCGACCCGGTGCGCCTCCTCTGGGGCACTCCCGATCCCACGGTGGTGGACCGCGTGTTCGTGCCGGTGAAGATCGCCCCGGCCAGGCTCACCCGAGAGCCGACGCTGCGATTTCAGGCGGTGAGTGCCAGGAACCGGAGCCCGGGGTATCTGTTCGGCCTCGCGGTCTACGACAGACCGCGGGCCAGCGCCACCGACGGCTACCTCGGGGCGAATCCCACCACCGGCCTGTCCGCGCTCGACACGGCCGACGTCGTCGTGCAGGTGCGTGCCGACCGCCGCTGCACCCCCCAACAGGTTTTGGTGGTCGAGTCGGGCACCGCCATCGCCGTCGCCGTCTACTACGGTCGGCCGGCCGGGGAATCCCTCGATGCGCAGGCGCTCGCCGCTCCCTGCGACCTCGCGGCCAAGGGGGACAAGACGTCGTCGGTGCTCATCCCGATCGACCTGGGCGCCGCGGTGGGCGATCGCGCGGTGGTGACGCTCGAGGGGACGCCGATCCCGAAGGCCGGCGCAAACTAGGAGGAGCGGGGCGGGCGGGTCATCGAGAGCACATCCAGGGCACTGTCGAGGAGTTCCATGGTCACCTCACCGCGTTCGACGAAACCGAGATCGATCACCGATTCGCGCACGGTGATGGACTTGGCGACAGCGTTCTTGGCCACCTTGGCCGCGGCCTCGTAGCCGATCTCGCGGTTGAGCGGAGTGACGATCGACGGCGAGGACTCGGCGAGCGCCCGCGCGTGTTCCACGTTGGCGGTGAGGCCATGGACGGTCTTGTCGGCGAGCGCGACGCTGGAATTCGCGAGCAGGCGGATCGACTCGAGCAGCGCGGTTCCCATCACCGGGATCGCCACGTTGAGCTCGAAGGATCCGGATGCCCCGGCCCACGCGATCGTCGCATCGTTGCCGATCACCCGCGCGGCCACCATCAGCACGGCTTCGGGAATCACCGGATTGACCTTGCCCGGCATGATCGACGACCCCGGCTGGAGATCGGGGATGTTCACTTCGCCGAGTCCGGTGTTCGGCCCGGAGCCCATCCAGCGCAGGTCGTTACAGATCTTGGTGAGGCTCACGGCGATCCCACGCAGGGCTCCGGATGCCTCGACCAGGCCATCCCGGGCACCCTGGGCCTCGAAATGGTCGCGGGCCTCGGTGAGGGGTAACCCGGAATCGGACGCCAGCAGGGCGATGACTTTCTGCGAGAATCCGGCGGGAGTGTTGATGCCGGTGCCGACGGCGGTGCCGCCGAGCGGCACCTCGGCCACACGAACGATGGTCGACTGGATCCGTTCGATGCCGTAGCGCACCTGGGCGGCGTAGCCGGCGAATTCCTGGCCGAGCGTCACCGGCGTGGCATCCATCAGGTGGGTGCGTCCGGATTTGACCACGCTCTTCCAGAGCTCCGCTTTCGCCTCGAGGGAGGAGGCGAGGTGATCGAGCGCCGGCACCAGGTCGCCGAGCAGGGCGCCGGTCACGGCGACGTGCACCGAGGTGGGGAAGACGTCGTTGGACGATTGCGACGCGTTGACGTGATCGTTCGGGTGCACCGGGAAACCGGCGAACTTCGTGGCGAGGGTGGCGAGCACCTCGTTGATGTTCATGTTGGACGAGGTGCCGCTGCCGGTCTGGTAGGTGTCGACCGGGAACTGGTCGTGGTGGCGTCCCGCGATGAGCTCGTCGGCCGCGAGAACCACGGCCGCGGAGACGGAATCGTCGAGGATTCCGAGCTCGAGATTCACTATCGCTGCGGCGCGCTTGATCCGGGCGAGAGCCACGATCTGGGCGGGTTCGAGGCCGCTGCCGGAGATGGGGAAGTTCTCGACCGCTCGCTGGGTCTGCGCCCCGTAAAGGGCAGACACCGGCACGCGGACTTCGCCCATCGTGTCGTGCTCGATGCGGTAGTCGGATTCAGTCACGGCGTTGTGCGTCCCTTGCGGTTGTGGTGGGGATGGTCGGTTTCGTCTTAGACGGCGCCGACGATGATGTCCGGAACGGCAGTTCCCTCGAGCAGCCGATAGTTTGCGCCGACGATAGCCAGCGTACCGGCGGCGATCGCGTCGCTGATCACTTCGGAGGTCTGGAGAAGCTCGGCGACGGTGTCACGCAGGTGTTCGCGACCCACCTCGGTCGAATCGGGTGGGCTGACGGCGTCGGGACCCGCGCTGACCCGTTTGACGGCGGGGATGATCTTTTCGATCAGCTGGTGGATGTGCGGAGGCAGGGCGACGGCATCCGGCGATTGCGAGTCGATCGCGGCTCTCACGGCACCGCATTCGTCGTGCCCGAGCACCACGATGAGGGGCACGTGCAGCACGGCGACCGCGTATTCGAGCGATCCGACCACCGAATCCGAGATGACCTGCCCGGCGTTGCGCACGACGAAGAGGTCGCCAAGCCCGTTGTCGAAGATGATCTCGGCCGCGAGACGCGAGTCGCTGCATCCGAAGAGAGCGGCGTGCGGGGTCTGCCTGGCCACCAGTTGCTCTCGGCGCTCCACGTCCTGTCGCGGATGCCCCGGCTCGCCGGCGACGAAGCGGCGGTTGCCGCGCTGCAGCTCAGCCCAGGCCCAGGCAGGAGTGCGTTCGACCTGTTGTTCCGTCTGGGTCATCCAGTGGCCCCGTCGAGTTGGGCGGCGACCGCCGCAGCGAGGGTGTCGAATTCCCTGGCGGTGGCGGTGCCGTGCAGCACGATGCTGCTCGACCCGATCACCGTGCTGAGAGAGTATGCATAGTTGCCAGTGTCCTGCTCCGTGCGTCGATCGTAGATCCTCCAGTCGCGGCCACCGATCGACGTCGTTCCGGTCGACGGCTTGTTCGCGAGCTGGTTCGCAACCCAGGTGGGGTTCGCGTCGACGCCCTGCACCAGTTCGATGAATTGTCGTGACGGCGTGATGAGGCCGACGCTCCAGGCGGTCACCGAGTCGGCGCCCGTTTTGAGGCCGTCGTTGTTCGCGCTCCAGCCGGTGGGCAGCGGCGGGGCCGCGAGGCTTTGGCCGACCTGCTGCCGGAATGCCGCGGCGTCACCCCGATAGTCCACGGCCTCCCGAGGAGCGCTGTCCGGGCGGGCGACGACGAGCACCAGCGCGAACACGACCGCGAGCGAGGCGAGGAGGGCGAACACGAGATTGCGCAGGGTCTGGTTGGCGCGATGGTTGCGTGAATTCTCAGCCTTGCGAGCGGCGGTCTCTTCTGCGGTCTCCGGTCGACCGAGTTCCGCGACGACGCGAGGCGGGCGTTTCGGTGCGGTGGCCATGCTCTCAGGACTCCATGGTCTCAGGGCGATGCCGCGGCGGCTGCGGACGCGACGGAGCGTGCCGCATCGAGCCGGGCCTTCGCGCCGATCAGCCATTCCTCGCAGCGTCGGGCCAAGGCCTCGCCGCGTTCCCATAGCGCAAGCGACTGTTCGAGCGTGGACGATCCCTGCTCGAGCTCGTTCACAACCCGGATGAGTTCATCACGAGCCTGCTCGTAGGAGAGTTCACGCACTTCGGCGGTCGACGCTGAACCGGGAGAGTCGCGGGAGGGGGATGCCACGGGACGATTCTACCCGGCGGAGGTGTCGGCATCTGGCGGGGGCGTGACCGTCGCGGAAGCCGAGCCGTCGGCCAGGGTGAGGAGGAGGAGAGTGCCGGGGAGGGCATCGGCGGCGCTCCTCAACACAGCGCCACCGGGCAATTGGGCGATGGCGTAGCCGCGATCGAGGGTGCGTTGGGGCGACAGGGCACGAAGCTGGGATCTGAGGTCGAGGACGCTCGTGTGCGAGCGCTCGAGGAGGCGCTCGATGAGCTCCGCGCTTCGGCCGACATACCGCCCGAGTTCTTCGGCGCGGGAGTCGACGATCCAGGCGGATGCAGTGAGCACCGGTCTCGACCGCAGCTGCTCGAGCCGGTCGATCTCGGTGCGCACCTGCGCCGTCATCCGGTTGCCGATGCGGGCGCGTGCCTGCTGCACGCGGGCGAGTTCGTCGGCGACGTCCGGCACGACCCGTTTGGCGGCATCCGTGGGGGTGGATGCCCTCAGGTCGGCCACATCGTCGAGGAGGGGCCGGTCGGCCTCATGACCGATCGCGCTCACGATCGGGGTGACACACGCGGCGGCCGTGCGCACGAGGGTCTCGTCGCTGAAGACGAGGAGGTTCTGGAAGTCTCCGCCACCGCGCGCCACGATGATCACGTCGACATCCGGGTCGGCGTCCAGTGTCTTCAGGGCCGCCGTGACTTCCCCCGAGGCGCGGTCGCCCTGCACCGCGGTGTGCACGACACGGAACTCGACGGCCGGCCAGCGCAGCTGCGCGTTGCGAAGCACGTCTTTCTCGGCATCCGAATCCTTGCCGGTGATCAGTCCGACGCAGCTGGGAAGGAAGGGAAGCGGCTTCTTTCGGGCAGGATCGAAGAGGCCCTCGGCGTGGAGCGTCTGCCGAAGCCGTTCGAGCCGCTCGAGCAGGTCGCCGAGACCCACGTGCCGCATCTCCAGGACCTGCATGGTGAGCGATCCGCCCTTGACCCAGTAGTTCGGTTTGACGAGGGTGACGACGCGGTCGCCCTGCTTGAGGTCATCCGGCAGCTTCGCCTTGACCGACGACCAGACGGTGAAGCCGACCGTCACGTCGGCCTCCAGGTCTTTCAACTTGCCGTAGACGTTGCCGCCGGAGAGACCCCACTGCGTGATTTCGCCCTCGACCCAGACCGCACCGAGTCGATCGATCCAGCCTTTGATCTTCGCGGAGAGCAGTGCGACCGGCCACGGTGCATCCACGGTGGACGGCCCGGCCTCGATCGTCACGAGCAGCCCTCCCAGTCCGTCGCAAGCGCACCCAACGTACACTCTGGAGGGTGAGCACCATTACCAACGGCGAGGCCGTCAGCCTGAATCTGCCGCGGGTTCCCGCGGTACGCAACAGGCTACGGGACATCCCCGTCACCGGAGAGAAGCGGGTGCTGCTCGCGGCGCCGCGGGGGTACTGTGCAGGAGTGGACCGGGCGGTCATCGCCGTGGAGAAGGCGCTGGAGCACTACGGGTCGCCGGTCTACGTTCGCAAGCAGATCGTGCACAACATCCATGTCGTCTCGACCCTCGAACGTAAGGGAGCCATCTTCGTCGACGAGGTCGGCGAAGTGCCGGAGGGTGCCCACATCGTGTTCTCGGCGCACGGCGTCTCCCCGGCGGTCGTCGCCGCGGCGGCGGAGCGCAGGCTCGAGGCCATCGACGCCACCTGCCCCCTGGTGACCAAGGTGCACCGGGAGGCGGTGCGGTTCGCCCGTGACGGCTTCCACATCCTGCTGATCGGCCATGCCGGGCACGAGGAGGTCGAGGGCACCATGGGGCACGCCCCCGATCGCACGACCCTGGTGAACAGCCCGGCGGATGTCGCTTCGCTGGTGGTCACGGACCCCGACAACCTGGTCTGGCTCTCACAGACCACCCTGAGCGTCGACGAGACCATGGAGACGGTACGCCTGCTGCGCGAACGCTTCCCCAACCTGCACAACCCGCCGAGCGACGACATCTGCTACGCCACCCAGAACCGGCAGGTCGCGGTCAAGAAGGTCGCCGAATCGGCCGAACTCGTGATCGTGGTGGGTTCCGCCAACAGTTCGAACACAGTGCGGTTGGTGGATGTCGCCCTCGAGCACGGCGCGAAGGCCGCTTACCGCGTCGACTACGCGACCCAGATCCAACAGGACTGGCTCGACGGGGTCGCCACGGTCGGCGTCACATCCGGGGCATCCGTCCCCGAAGTGCTCGTGCAGGAAGTGCTCGATGATCTCGCCGACGCCGGCTATCGAGCGGTGAGCCAGGTCGTCACCGCGGAGGAGGACCTGATGTTCTCCCTGCCGAAAGAGTTACGCAAGGACGCGAACGGACAGGACGACGCGCGCGGACTCGGTGGTCGCATCCGCCGGCTCGATTGGCAGCGGAAGTGACCGATCAGCCGGATCTCCCGCGAAACGGGCAGCGGCGGCCGCGTCCGCAATACGGCGAATACGCCACCCCGCAGGAGCAGGCGAAGATCATCGCGGATTCGCTTCCTCCGGTGTCGCCGCTGCTCGTGCCGTCGGCGGTCCCGCAGGCATCTCGGCCCCCGGATGCCTCCACTCGCGTCGGCACGGTGCCTCCGCCGCCGGTCGCGCGTCGACCTCGACGCTGGGACCTCATCCTCACCGCGGCCCTGCTCGGCTACGCCACCATCAACGTGATCGGGCAACTGGCGGCTCGCGACACTCTCGCAGCCATCCTGAAACAGTTCTTCGTCACCCAGGGCATCGGCGAATACACGCCGACCGCTCTGACGACGAGCCTGGGGAACCTGCTCAACGTCGTCACCCTCGCGCTTTTCGTGCTCACGGTTCTCGCGACCGTGTGGATGCTGCGCCGGGGCCGTGTCGCGTTCTGGGTGCCGATCGCCGGGGGAGTGCTGGCGTCGATCGTCGCGCTCGTCTTCGTCGTGGTCCTTCTCGGGTCGGACCCGGCAGCCATCGCCTACCTGCGAGGCATTCGCCCCTGAGTGCTCGCTAGTGCCCGGAGTGACCCGCCGACCCGAGCTGCCGGGTGGCCTGCACGACGCGGGCCGCCATCGCGGTCTCGGCGATCTTGCCCCACGCGCGCGGGTCGTAGACCTTCTTGTTGCCGACCTCGCCATCCACCTTAAGGAATCCGTCGTAGTTCTTGAGCACCGTGTCGGCGATCGAGCGACTGAACGCATATTGGGTGTCGGTGTCGACGTTCATCTTCACCACACCGTTCGCCACGGCCGTCGAGATCTCCTCGTCGGTCGATCCCGACCCGCCGTGGAAGACGAGGTCGAGCGGTCGCTCGCCGGTGTTATAACGCGCCGCCAGGCCGGCCTGGATCTCGCCGAGGAGCTCCGGTCGGAGCCTCACATTGCCGGGCTTGTACACCCCGTGCACGTTGCCGAAGGTGAGTGCGGCCATGTACCGACCGTTCTCGCCGAGTCCGAGCGCCTCGACGGTGGCGATGGCATCGTCGATCGTCGTGTACAGGTGCTCGTTGATGTCGTGGCTCACGCCATCCTCCTCGCCGCCGACCACGCCGATCTCCACCTCGAGGATCGCGTGGATGGCGCGCATCCGCGGCAGCAGGTCCGTCGCGATCTCGAGGTTCTCGGTGAGCGGCACCGCGGATCCATCCCACATGTGCGACTGGAAGATGGGGGCGCGCCCGGCCTTCACCTCGGCCTCGGATGCTTCGATCAACGGAAGCACAAAACCGGCGAGGGCATCCTTCGGGCAGTGGTCGGTGTGCAGGGCAACCGTGATCGGATAGTTCTTCGCCGCCTCGTGCACGAACGCGGCGAAGGCCAGGGCACCGGACGCACGATTCTTGACGGTGTGGCCGGCGAAGTAGTCGGCGCCACCGGTGGTGACCTGGATGATCCCATCGGAGCCGGCCTCCGTCAGGCCCTGCAGCACGGCGTTGACCGTCTGCGATGACGACACGTTGAAGGCCGGGTAGGCGAAGCTGTTGGCCTTCGCCCGGTCGAGCATGTCGGCGTACTGCTCGGGGGTCGCAATGGGCATGGGGATCTCCTTCGGTGCACGCAGCGCCGTCTGGTCTGGCGGCTCTCCTGAGTCTATTGAACTAAAGAAGCGGGGATCTTTCGAGAGGAGGCACGCCGGATGACAGTCGGCGCTCGATAGCCTTGACAGGTGAACACAGAGACCGGATCGCTCTTCCAAAACCCCGACCGTAACCTCGGAATGGAACTGGTGCGAGCGACGGAAGCCGCGGCCATCCGTGCCGTTCCGTTCATCGGTCGCGGGGACAAGAACGCCGCCGATGGAGCGGCGGTCGACGCCATGCGCAAATTCCTCGGCACCGTCGACTTCGACGGATTGGTCGTGATCGGCGAGGGGGAGAAGGATCACGCGCCGATGCTGTACAACGGGGAGCACGTCGGCACCGGTCGTGGGCAGTCCTGCGACATCGCCGTCGACCCGATCGATGGCACCTCGCTCACCGCCGCCGGTCGGCAGAACGCCCTGTCGATGATCGCCGTTGCCGACCGCGGCAGCATGTACGACCCCTCGGCCGTGTTCTACATGGACAAGATCGTGACCGGCCACGAGGGTCACGGCGTCGTCGACCTGCGCAAATCCATCGGCGAGAACATCCGTGCCCTCGCGAAGGCGATGAAGAAGGATGTCGCGGACCTCGTTGTCGCCGTGCTCGACCGTCCCCGCCACGTGCAGCTCATCGACGACATCCGCGACGCGGGAGCCGGCACGCGACTGCTGCTGGATGGGGACGTGGCGGGCGGCATCAACGCCGCGCGCTATGACGCCCGCATCGACATGTGCGTCGGTCGTGGAGGAACCCCAGAGGGGATCATCACCGCGTGCGCACTCAAGGGGCTCGGCGGTTTCATCCAGGCGAAGCTCGCCCCGCAGAGCGACGACGAGCGCCAGAAGGCGATCGATGCCGGCCACGACCTTGAGCAGATCCTCGAGATCGACGACCTGGTCACGAGCGACAACACCTACTTCGTGGCGACGGGCGTGACCGACGGGCAGCTCGTCGGCGGCGTGCGCAAGAAGGGCCCGATCATCCGCACCGAAAGCATCGTGCTGCGGGGTCGCTCTGGCACGATCCGTCGAGTCGTCGCCGACCACCTCGCGGAGAAGTGGCTGTAGCCCGGGGCTCCGCCCGATGAAGCCCGGCCGTCAGGCAGACGAGCTCGACTTCGCCTCGAGGGCACTCACGATCTCGAGCTCGGCGATGAGCTCGAACGCGCTGAGATCGCGGGGGAGTTCCTCGAGCTCGGCGTGAGTTCCGAGCACCTTCGATTCATCGAGCACGTTCAGTTTGCGTGCCGACGGCAGCACCTGGCGTTCGAGCGAGCCGACAAAACCGTTGTAGTTCTTCACCGTGCTTTCGATCGACCGCCCGAGTTTCTCGATGTGGCCGGCGAGCGTGGCCAGACGACCGTACAACTCGCGGCTGGTCGTGAACAGCATCTTCGCCTCCTGGGTGACGACATCCTGCTGCCAGCTGAACGCCACGGTCTTGAGCACCGACCAGAGGGTCACCGGCGAGGAGAGCGCGACACGCTTCGAAAAGGCGTAGTCCATGATGCCAGGGTCGGCCTCCATTGCGGATGCCACCAGCGACTCGCTCGGGATGAAGGCGATCACCAGCTCTGGAGAGGCCTCGAGGCCCGCCCAGTAGGCCTTGCTTCCCAGGGTGTCGATGTGCGCACGGACCGCTTTCACATGCTGCTTGATGAAGGCGTCTCGGCGAGCCCCCTCCTCACCCGTCGCGGTGACGGCGATCTGGCTCGCCTCGAGATATGCCGTGAACGGAACCTTCGCATCCACCGCGATGTTCTTGCCTCCGGGCAGATGGATGACCATGTCGGGTCGACCGGCCCCCGCATCCGACGCGATGCTCGATTGCACGTCGAAGTCGACCCTCTCGATGAGGCCGGCGGCCTGCACCACGTTGCGCAACTGGGTCTCGCCCCAGACCCCGCGGGTGGCATTGTTTCGCAGCGCCGAGGCGAGGGATTCCGCAGTGCTCCGCAGGCGTTCCTCAGACTCGGTGGCGCTACGCAGCTGCTGGGTCAGCTCCCCGTGCTGCAGGCTGCGCTGGGTCTCCAGCTCCGTCACCTTCAGCTGCATCGAGCGAAGGGACTCCTGAACCGGAGTGAGCGCCTGGAGCACCTTGCTCTCGCGCTGCTGGCGGTCGGACTCTGCGGATTGCTCGCGGCGCTGGCGTTCCACCAGTTCGCGATACTGCTCCTGCTGGGCGGTGACCTGTTCTGTGAGGGCCGCGGCCGTGGCCCGGATCGCTGCGAGCTCCGAACCGAGGGCGGACTTCGCGGCGGCTTCTTCCGCACGTACCGCGCCGAGGGCGAGTTCCTGTCGCGACGCAAGCAAGGCCTCGGCGGCCGCCTGGGCGGCGACGACGGCGGGATCCACGCGCACCGGCGCGCTGGCGTGGCGCACCCGAGCGACTAGCAGTCCGATGACCGCGCCGAGCACGATTCCGATGGTGAGGCCGATGATGAGGGCTGCGAGTGCATTCATTCGCCCAGTGTGACATCGAGCACGGACAATGCTCCCGCGCACACTCCGTCGGCCGGTCAGACTGAAGCGTCCGTGCGGATGCCGAAAACTTCTCCACCGTGCGGATCGGTGCCGAGCGGTAGAAATCCGAGCCTGGCGTAGAAGGCACGAGCGCCGGTGTTCCGCCCGTCGACACCGAGATGCACCCCACCGATGCCGCGTTCGCGAAGCTCCGCGATGAGGATGCGGATGAGCATCCGCCCGTATCCCTTGCCCTGCAGTTCCGGCAGCAGGTCGATATGCAGCTGAGCGGGGAAGTGCCGGGATACGTCCAAGTCCGGCGCCGGCGGATCGTGCGCCCAGGCCACCAACCTTTGCTCCGGAGTCAGCGGAGCCGGGCTCAGCGGATATCGCGCGGCGAACCCCGGGAGCCATTCCGCGCGGTATCGCTCGAGGAAGGCGCCGAAATCCGCCGTGGCGACCAGGTATCCGGCCACACGCCCTCCCGCGTCGACGACCCACGCAAGCTCGGGTTCCTGGTGCAGGTAAGGGCCGACGAATACGTCGGGAAGGAGGTCGTCGCTCCCGAACGCGCCGGTCGCATCCGCGCCGGAGCCGCCGGTGCGCACGCACACCGAGTAGACATCCGACCTGTCGCGAGTTTCGTAGGAACGGATGCGGGGCACTGGTCGAGTCTGGTGTCGTGCTGTTCCCGGGTCAAGCCGAAACGGATACTCTCGAATCCGGCGCATCCGCCACTCAATGAAATAGTCGGGTCAAGAAAGCAGAGCATCATGTCACCCCTCCCCGTCGTCGCACACTGGATCGGTGGCGCTGAGCGCCCGAGCACCTCCGGCCGTACCGCCCCCGTCTTCGACCCGGCACTTGGCGTCGCGACCAAGCACGTCGCCCTCGCCGACACCGCCGAGATCGATGAGGCGGTCGCCTCGGCCAAGGCCGCGTTCCCGCTCTGGCGCGATACGTCCGTGACGAAGCGCCAACAGGTCATCTTCCGCTTCCGGGAGTTGTTGAATGAGCGCAAGGGTGACCTTGCGCTCATCCTGACCTCTGAGCATGGCAAGGTGCTCTCCGATGCCCTCGGCGAGATCACTCGTGGCCTGGAGGTGGTGGAACTTGCGACCGGTTTCCCGCACCTGGTGAAGGGCGAGTTCTCGGAGAACGTGTCGACCGGGGTTGATGTGTATTCCACTAAGGGTCCGCTCGGTGTCGTGGCCATTATCAGTCCGTTCAATTTTCCGGCGATGGTGCCGATGTGGTTCTTCCCGATCGCGATCGCTGCGGGCAACACTGTGGTGCTGAAGCCCTCGGAGAAGGATCCGTCGGCGGCGAACTGGTTGGCCGCCCTGTTCACCGAGGCGGGTTTGCCTGATGGGGTGTTCAATGTGCTGCACGGCGACAAGGTCGCCGTCGACGGGTTGCTTCAGCATCACGATGTGAAGTCGATTTCGTTCGTCGGGTCCACCCTGATCGCCAAGTACATCTACGAGACGGCCGCCCGCAACGGCAAACGGGTGCAGGCTCTCGGTGGGGCGAAGAATCACATGCTCGTGCTCCCGGATGCCGACCTCGACCTCGCCGCGGACGCCGCGATCAACGCGGGCTTCGGTTCCGCGGGAGAGCGCTGCATGGCGATCTCGGTGATCGTCGCGGTCGAACCGGTCGCCGACGACCTGATCGAGAAGATCGCCGCGCGCATGGCGACCCTGAAGATCGGCGACGGGCGTCGCTCCTGCGACATGGGGCCGCTGGTCACCGAGGTGCACCGCGACAGGGTCGCCTCCTACATCGATATCGCCACGGAGGATGGCGCGACCGTGGTGGTCGACGGCCGCGGTATCGAGGCGGATGGGGACGCGAACGGGTTCTGGCTCGGTCCGACCCTGATCGATAATGTGTCGACCACTTCCCGCGTCTACACCGACGAGATCTTCGGCCCGGTGCTCTCGATCGTGCGGGTGAAGAGCTACGACGAGGGAGTCGCACTCATCAACGCGAGCCCGTACGGCAACGGCACCGCGATCTTCACCAACGACGGGGGAGCGGCACGTCGGTTCCAGAACGAGATCGAGGTGGGCATGATCGGCATCAACGTGCCGATCCCGGTGCCGGTGGCCTACTACTCCTTCGGCGGATTCAAGGATTCGGCCTTCGGCGACTCGAAGGCCTACGGCATCCAGGGCTTCCAGTTCTATACCCGCGAAAAGGCGATCACCAGCCGTTGGCTCGACCCGAGCCACGGCGGAATCAACCTCGGCTTCCCGCAGAACTAGGCTCAGCTCCGAGTTTCAGGGCTTCAGTGCCGGAACATCGGGGCCGCGTCGACGGCTCGCGGCCCAATGGCCCCCAGGCGTGATGCGGTGATCCGTGCGAGTTCCTCGATCGAGCCAGCGTCGTGCCGGCTGGCGGCGTGCACGATGATCGCGGCGCACGCCTCCGAGTCGGCGAGGGCGTCGTGATGGGCGAAGTCCTCGAAGCCCGCGGCCATGGCCGCGACCGGCAGCCGGTAGGACTCGAGGTTGTAGGTCTTGCGAGCTACCTGCAGGCTGCACAGGTAACGGAAGTCGGGGACTTCAATGACGCTCGCGCGGCAGGCGGCCAGGATGACCCCCATGTCGAACCCGGCGTTGTGGGCGACGAGGACGTCGTCGTCGGCGAATGCCACCAGGTCGGGCAGCTGTTCACTCCAGAGCAGTGCGCCAGCGACATCCGGGGCCATGATCCCGTGGATGCGGGTATTCCACTCGGTGAAATGATCGAAGCCGGCTGGCGGACGGATGAACCAGGCCGCCCGGTCGACGACGACGGCGTCGCGCACCTTCACCAGCCCCACCGAACAGGCGGAAGCCGCGGAGGAGTTGGCGGTTTCAAAGTCGATCGCGGTGAAGTTGAGGGCCATCCCGGCATCGTCTCACGGACCTGCGACGGAGCCGGGTGAGCGCGCGGTGGTACGGCTGGCTTAAGGTCGAAGCATGGAAGCACAGGCCGTGCGTGATCCGACCGAGCTGGAACGGATGATCGTGCTCGCCGAAGCGGGTCGTGCCACCACGCTCGACGTGCTCGAGCTGTTCGCAGTGAGCCCGGTGATCGTGCCGAGCGGCACACAGGTGACCGACAACCTGGCGCAGCTGCAGCCGGTGCTCTTCGAGGTGAAGGGTGCCTCCATGCTCGCCGTGTTCACCCACGCCGACCAGGTCGCCGAGTTCGGGGACCTGGCAGCGTTCGCCCTCACCATCGATGGAAACGCTCTGCTCGTCTCGATTCCGCCCGGAGCCGGAATGGTCGTCAATCCATCGCGCTCGATCGGTTTCGAGCTCACCCCCGACGGCCTCAGCGCGTTTATTGCGCGACTCGGCGGGCGCGACTGATGGACGACAAGCGTTCCCTCGAACAGGCGAATTCCTTCGGGCGCGCAGCGACAGACTACGAACGGGTGCGCCCCGGCAACCCCGACTCCGCGGTGAACTGGATGCTTCCGACCGGCACTCGCACAGTGCTCGACCTCGGGGCGGGCACGGGCAAGTTCACCCGCTCGCTCGTCGCCCGCGGCCTCGATGTGATCGTCGTCGAGCCGGACGACCTGATGCGGAGCGATTCATTCGCGACGACATCGAGATCCCGCAGCCGTTCGGGCCTACCGAGACGATGTCGGTCGACTGGCAGAACGACATCGACGCAGAATCCCTCGTGGCCCTCGTCGCCTCCCGCAGCTACACCATCACGGCCTCGCCCGCGCGCGGGCGGCCGTTCTCACCGGGGTGCGTGAGCTCGCGGCATCCGACCCCGCACTGGCCGGACGGGCGCGCTTCGGGCTGCCGTACCGCATGCACGGGCTCCGCGCGACCCTTTCCGACGGGCCGATACAGTAGAGCCTCGTGGCTCTCACTATTGCAATCGTCGGACTGCCGAACGTCGGCAAGTCCACCCTGTTCAACGCGCTCACCAAGAACCAAGTGCTGGCGGCGAACTATCCCTTCGCCACGATCGAGCCGAACGTCGGTGTCGTGAGCCTGCCGGACCCGCGCCTCGACACTCTCGCGCAACTGTTCAACAGCGAGCGCATCCTGTCCGCCCCGGTGTCCTTCGTCGACATCGCCGGCATCGTCAAGGGGGCGTCGGTCGGGGAGGGTCTCGGCAACAAGTTTCTCGCCAACATTCGGGAGGCGGATGCCATCGCCCAGGTGATCCGTGGCTTCGCAGACCCGGATGTGGTGCACGTCGACGGAAAGGTCGACGCGGCTTCCGACGTGGAGACCATCAATACCGAGCTCATCCTGGCCGACCTGCAAACGCTCGAGAAGGCCGTTCCGCGCTACGAGAAGGAAGTCAAGACCCGGCGCACCGCTCCTGCCGTGCTCGCCGCGGCGATCGAGGCGCAGACGTTCCTCGACGGCGGCAAGCCGCTCTCCTCATCCGCGATCGACGTCTCGCTGATCCAGGAGCTCGGCCTACTCACCACCAAGCCGTTCATCTACGTGTTCAACGTGGACGAGGAAGTGCTGCAGGATGCCGCGGCCCTCGCCGGCCTCGCGGCGCTCGTCGCCCCGGCCAAGGCCATCTTCCTCGACGCGAAGCTCGAGTCAGAGCTCATCGACCTGTCTCCCGAGGACGCGGCGGAACTGCTCACCTCCACTGGCCAGACCGAGAGCGGCCTCACCCAGCTCGCCCGTATCGGCTTTGACACTCTCGGCCTGCAGACCTACCTCACCGCCGGCCCCAAAGAAGCTCGCGCGTGGACGATCCCGAAGGGGGCGAAGGCTCCCCAGGCGGCCGGCGTCATCCACACCGACTTTGAGAAGGGCTTCATCAAGGCAGAGGTGATCGGGTTCCAGGACCTCGTCGACACCGGCTCGATCGCCGAGGCCCGGGCCAAGGGCAAGGCCCGCATCGAGGGCAAGGACTACGTGATGCAGGACGGCGACGTGGTCGAGTTCCGCTTCAACAACTGATTTCGCGGCAACCATCTCCCGCTTTTCTCACCACCTCCGTGTGTGAAAGCGACGGTGGTCGGAAAAATGGGCGGCGGATGATCGGCGGCGGATGCTGGGCGGCGGAGTAGTCGCGCGTCGGTCCACCCTCGCAATTGTGCGATCCGCACACCTCACCGGTCAGGCATTCGGAGTGCAAGCGAACTTGGGCAGGCTCAACCGGTGGAAGCAACACCCCGGGCAGGGAGGGTGTTGTGGGAAGTCCATCGGATTGGATGAGGGAGGTGACAGGGCGTGCGCCGATGCGTTCGCCGGTGCACCCCGGGCACACACGATCGAAGGAGCGCGAGTTCTGGTCGGAGATTGCGACGGGTTCGCGTCCGCCAGAAACGATGCGGTCGCGGGAGAGATCGTCGGGCCAGATCCGAACTCCGACGGCTGCGATCTCGGAAGTGGGGGATGTTGCGGCCGTGATCAGAGCGATTCCAACGGCACGGTCGCATCTGCGAGCCTGGCGCGGTCGACCTGGTCGCCGCGGCGGATGATTCCTTGCACCGCTTCGTTGACATCCCAGACGTTCACGTTCATCCCGGCCACCACGCGCCCGCCGGCCACCCAGAAAGCGATGAACTCGCGGCCGGCCCGGTCGCCCCGATACACGACATCGGCTCCCCGAGTGAGCGGTCCGAACCCGGAATACTCCATGCCGAGGTCGAATTGGTCGGTGTAGAAATAGGGGATGTGGTCGTAAGACACGTCCTGGCCGAGCATCGATTTGGCGGCAGTCCGACCACCGTTCAGGGCATTCGCCCAATGTTCGCTGCGCAGGCGCATCTTCGCCACCGGATGGTAGGCATTGGCGATGTCGCCGGCGGCGAAGATCGCCGGATCACTCGTGCGAAGCGCCGAATCGACCAGGATTCCGTTGTCTACAGCGAGCCTCGCCGCATCCGCCAGCTCCACGTGGGGAACCGCACCGATACCGACCAGGACGAGGTCGGCCGCAACCACCTCGCCGCCTTCGAGCGTCACGCCCGTCGCGCGGCCGTCCCGTCCGACGATGCTCTCGACGATCACCGACCGACGCAGCACCACGCCGTTCTGCTCATGGAGCTCGGCGAACATCCGGCCGAGTTCGTCGCCGAGCGCATTCGCGAGCGGAATCGGTTCCCGTTCGAGAATCGTGACGTCGTTCCCCAGGGTTCGTGCCGTCGCCGCGACCTCCATGCCGATCCAGCCGGAGCCGATCAGCACGAGTCGCGTGCCGCCGCTCGCCAGCAGGGAGCGCAGGGCATCGGAGTCGTCGAGCGTACGCAGGTAGTGCACGCCTTCGAGGTCCGCCCCGGGGATCGACAGGCGGCGAGGAGACGAGCCGGTGGCGAGCAGCATTTTGCTGTAGGCGAAGTCATCGCCGTTGTCGGTATGAACAAGCTGCCCGGCGGCATCGATGCCGGTGACAGTGGTCTCCCGCAAAAACTCGATGCCATTCTCGGCGTACCAGGCCTCGGGATCAACGAACACCGAGTCGCGGTCGGCGGATCCGCTGAGGTAGTCCTTCGACAGTGGGGGACGGATGTAAGGCCGATGCGCCTCGGCGCCGATCAGCCGGATCCGCCCGGCGAAGTGCTCTTCACGCAGCGTCCTCGCGGCGGATGCGCCAGCGAGTCCCGCTCCGACGATGACGAAACTCTCGGAATCAGGCATGATTTCCTCTCGCTGGTAGTGCTGGTGATCTTCCTAAATCGACAGTAGAAGCATCCAGTTTCTTTTGTCAAGATATTTCGTTTTAGAGATAGGATCTGCCATATGGATGACCGATCGCAGCCGGACGGTGTCGCCGCCATAGCGTCCCTCAGTGACCCGATTCGCCGTTCGTTGTTCGACTTCGTCTCTCGCAGTGCCACCGCCGTGGGGCGGGATGAGGCAGCGGCGGCGCTCGGAGTGCCACGCGGGACCGTGGCGTTCCATCTGGAGAGACTCGCCCAATGCGGGCTGTTGGAGACCGAGTTCCAACGCCGCACGGGTCGAACCGGCCCAGGAGCCGGACGGCCGGCGAAGCTGTACCGTCGAGCGGCCAACGAGATCACCGTGTCCGTTCCGGACCGGCACTACGACCTGGTCGGCGATCTACTGAGCTCGGTCATCGAGGAGTCGGATCGCACGGGAGAGCCCGTGCGCCAGGGGCTCGCCCGCGTGTCCGAGGAACGTGGGCGATCCCTCGGAGCGGGCGCCGGGTCATTGGACGCAGTTTTGCAGTCCACCGGATACGAGCCACAGGACGACGGCGACGGCGGACTGCTGCTGCACAATTGTCCATTCCACCGGCTGGCACAGAGTCACACCGACACCATCTGCCAGGCCAATCTGGCTCTCTTGAACGGGGCTGCGGATGGTGCGGACGAGCGCGAGCGCGAGGTCCGCTTCGCCCCGAGAGACGGTTTCTGTTGCGTGAGGATCGCCCGACGGGCGGGGTGAGGTCGGCACGGCGTCTGCCGATGTGGTTTCAGTCCGTGAGGGCGCGAAGGTACGACAAGAGCACCTGAGCGTGGTTGACCTCAGGATCGTGAGCCGCATAGAGCAGGGTCGTGTGCGGATGCGCTCGGCCCACTTCATGGAGCTCGGCGACCGCGGGGTTGTCGTCGAGCTCCGCGCGGTAGTCTCGGGCGAACTCGGACAGTCGGGTCGGATCATGGTTCCACCAGGTGCGCAGTTCGGGGCTCGGGGCGACGGCCTTGAGCCAGAGATCGACCCGCGCCCGCTCGTGCGACATGCCGCGCGGCCAGAGCCGATCCACGAGCACTCGGAACCCATCGCTGCCCTCTGGCGGGTCATAGATTCGTTTGATCCGGAGTTCGCCCCTCCATTCTGGCTGCCGGCTTTCAGCCATGAGAAGGTGCCGGGGTTTCGGTGCCGCACCGCCAGCACAGCGCAGGCAACGGGGTTTCCAGGAGGGCACCACACTCGGTGCAGACCTGCGACAACCAGCGCGCGGCATCGCCGCCCTCGCCAAGGTAATTCAACTGACCGTTGTCCGTCATGGTGCGCCTCCGGCTACTGATTCTCCTCCTGAAGTCACGAGGGGGACAGCGGGCCGAAGAGGAGGACACTGGGAGCCATGCAAAAGACCTCACTGACGTCGCTGGCGCGCCACGAACTCGCCCACGCGCTCACCGCGTCGAACGGGCGCAGCGCGAGCACAGTCTTCGGAGGACACGAACATCAGTTTCGCCAGACCCCGACCGCATTGCGCGCGGGGGAGGGCCTCTCGGAGCAGGAGAATCCCGGAGAGGCGACCATCCACGTTCTCGTTGGACGAGTGCTGCTTCGTGCGGGAGAGGTGAGCTGGAACGGGTCACCGGGCGACCTGATGATCGTGCCTGACAGGACGCACTCGCTCGAGTCGCTGGAAGATTCGGTGATCCTGTTCACTTCTTGTGAAGCAGTTGTGTTTCGCACACGGGAATACCGGGAGGACCGATGCCTGTCGAGTTGACGGAGCTTCTGGGAGTCGACCTGCCCATAGTGCTGGGTGCGTTCGGGGGCGTGTCGTCGGTCGCCCTCGCCGCGACAGTCAGCGAATTGGGTGGCCTGGGCTCGTACGGACTGTATGGCTATTCCGCCGAGCGCATCGCGGAGACTGCGGCGCAACTGCGATCCGAGACGTCGCGGCCGTTTCTGCTCAACCTTTGGCTTCCGCTCGATGATGCCGATGATGTCGCGCCGGCGGACTTCGACGCATCCCGCCACCAGCTTCGGCAGTTCTTCGACGAGCTCGAGGTCGAACTTCCGGCGCGTCCGGATCGGTTCCTTCCGCCGTTCGAGGAGCAGATCGACGCTGCTCTGGCGGCTCGCCCCGCGGTACTCAGTTTCGTTTACGGCGTGCCGCCGGCGGATGTCGTTTCGCGCGCGAGAGAGCGCGGCATCGTGGTGCTCGGTACTGCGACCACGGTGGACGAGGCCGTGGCACTTGAGCAGGGCGGCGTTGATGCGGTCGTCGCATCCGGTGCGGAAGCGGCGGGTCATCGAGTGTCGTTCCTGCAGCGCGCCGAGGACTCACTTGTCGGCACTTTCGCGCTCGTGCCCCAGGTTGCGGATGCGATCAGCGTGCCGGTGATCGCCGCCGGAGGCATCGCCGATCGCCGCGGTGTCGCCGCAGCCCTGGCGCTGGGAGCCGGTGGCGTTCAAGTCGGCACAGCGTTCCTTCGCGCTCGAGAGTCAGCAGTAAACGATGCCTACCGACAGGCGATCATCGACGCGACGGCGCACTCGACGGTGCTGACACGCGCAATGAGTGGACGCCTCGCCCGTGGCATCCCGAACCGTGCCATCCGCACGATCGAACAGGGCGGTCTGGTCGCCGCTTTCCCCGCGCAGAACTGGCTCACAGGCCAATTTCGGGCCGAGGCGGCGCGTCGTGACTTGGGTGACCTGCAGTCCCTGTGGATTGGTCAAGCGAGCCCACTCGCACGTTTTGATGAGGCTCGAGCGGTGTTCGAGGAGCTCGCTGTCGGTTTCGACCGTCGCTGAGTTGAGGCGAGTGACCGCACGCCAGCGCCCCACCACCTCCCGTTTTTCTCACCACCGTCCTGTTCACACACGACGGTGGTGAGAAAAACGGGAGGTGGTCGCTCATCGAAGGGCAGCACGGCTTAGCGGCTAGAGTTCGATGCGGCCCGGCGCGCGGTCCCCGCCCCCGGGGCGCCACAGATAGGACAGCATGAGCCTGGTTCGACTGAACGACGTGGAGCTGCGTTTCGAAAACACGCCGATCCTGCGCGAGGCGTTCTTCCGCCTCGAAAGCAAAGACCGGGTCGGGATGATCGGACGCAACGGCTCCGGCAAGACGAGCATCCTCAAACTGATCCTCGAGCAGGTGACCCCGGACTCCGGAACGGTCACCATCGAGCCCGGCACCCGCATCGGGTACTTCTCCCAGTTCTCGGAGCTCGACGGTGCTGCGACGATCGTCGAGGTACTCGAGGGACTCTTCGGTGAGATCGCCGGCATCGAGGCCGAGCTCGCGTCGATCGATGCGGAGATCGCGGCGCTGATTGCAGCAGACCCGACCGCTGACCTCGACCCGCTCATTCACCGTCAGTCCGACCTGTTCGGCGAGATGGATCGATTGGATGGCTGGGACTATCGTCGCCGCATCGACACAGCGCTCACGACCCTCGGCTTCACCGAGGCGCACCGGGTGTGTGCCATCGATGAACTCTCCGGCGGCTGGCGCAACCGGGCCGCCCTCGCCAAGATCCTGCTCGAAGACCCGGATGTGCTTCTGCTCGACGAACCGACGAACTTCCTCGATGTTGCGGGCGTGGAATGGCTCGAAGCCTGGTTCCGAGGATTCCACGGCGCCGCGGTCATCGTCTCGCACGATCGCACGTTCCTCGATGCCGTGGCGACTCGCATCATCGAGATCGAGAACCACCACCTGCACGAGTACCCGGGCAATTTCGGCGAGTACATCATCCAGAAGCAGTTCCGCCTGAAAACGCTCGTGGCACAGTTCCGGCACGAATCCGAGCTCCTCGCATTCGAGGCTGAGGGCATCGCCGACCGGCGGGAGGCGGCGAAAGCGGCGAGCCGAGGCCTCGACAAGCAGCTCTCGCGGATCAAGAAGTCGCGGGCACCGCGGCCGGTCGACCAGATCATCACCGAGATCTACGGTGGACTGCACGTGAAGGATGTGCTCTGCCGCGTCGAGGGACTCGGCAAGTCGGTCGGTGGCAGGACGCTGTTCGAGGGGGTGTCCTTCGAGGTTCGGCGGGGCAACCGCATCGTCGTGAGCGGCGCGAACGGCAGCGGTAAGACGACACTTCTTCGCGTGCTCACCGGCGAGGAGAAGGCGGATGCTGGGGAGGTCGCGTGGGCCGCCGGCGTGAAGGTGGTGTCGTACAACGAGGTGCTCGCCGAACTCGACGACACCGACACCGTCACGCATGCCGTCAACGCCTTTCCCGACAGTCTCGCTCTCACCGCGACCCGCAAGTCGGTGGGCCGGTTCCTCGGGATGTTCCAGTTCTCGGAGGCCGATCTCACGCAGCGCATCGGCACCCTCTCTGGTGGCCAGCGCGCGCGGGTCGCCATGGCGCAGTGCCTGCTGTCCGGGGCATCCGTGCTGCTGCTCGACGAGCCGACCAACCACCTCGACCTGGCCAGCACCCAGGTGATGGAGCGGGCCCTTCTGCACTTCCCCGGCGCCATCGTGGTCGTGAGCCACGATCGATTCTTCAGCGCGAAAGTCGCGAACCGCCGGATCGTGTTCGGGGCCGACGGTGCTGCGCAGGGCGAGTTGGACGTGCGCGCCGCCTGACCTTGAGCCCTCGCCGGGCCGCCGATCTCTTCGGGATCGCATTCGCCACACCGCGGTGGCAGCTACCCTGCCGAAGGCCGGCGCGGAAGCGTCGTGCGCAGTGCGGACGATCCATGGCCGCGGGAGGGCAACCACCGATGAGCACCCTGCACTTCGCCCCCGACACTCCCCTTCCGCCAGTCCTCGTGCAGAAACTCATCGCGGTGCGGCTCGGCCAAATCCGATGAGCCGGATCAGCGGGCCCGAGGGAACACCGAGAGAATGGATGCATGCGAAAACCCATGCCGCCCGCCCCGGTCGATCCTCATCTGCTCACCGGCGTCACTGGACTCGCGGTCCTGGCCCTCATGCTGATCGAGGTGGGGGTTCGCGTGAGCCTCGGAGTGCGCCCGGCCCTCAATGACAGCGCGGCCCTCGCCGACTTCGCAACCCGCACCAGTACCCAAACCATCGTGATCACGCTGGTCGATACCCTCCTGGTGACCTGCCTCATCCTCTTCCTCGCCGGGTTCCGCGAGCTCATCACGGCCGCCGAAGGAGATCTCGAATGGCTGACCTCCATCGTGCTCGGGGCCGGCTTCGTTTTTGTCGGCGTCACCCTGGTCGGCGACTCCATGGAGGCGGGAGGGGCATTCGCCGCCACCGAGACGGCGCCCGACCCGACCACGATCCGGGTGCTCACCGAGGGGTATCTCCTGCTGTTCGGGCCGGTGAGCTTTGCGCTGATCGCGCTTGTCGCCGCGGCATCGGCATACGTGATCGTCGCGTCCGGCGCCTTCCCGCGCTGGACGGGCGCCCTGGCCGCCGTCGTCGCCGTACTCAACATCGTCGCGCTGCCGACCGCATTCGGGGGCACGGATAACCGCAGCTTCTTCTCGGTCGGTGGCTGGGGAGGTGCCGTCTTCGCGACCTTCCCCTGGCTCGCCTGGGTGGGGGTGACGAGCGTCCTCGCCCTGCGTCAGCGACGCGCGCGACGCGCCTGACCCGCGGCGCGGCGAGCCTTGCCCAGCCGTGGGAAGACCTGTCCCCGATCGCCCCGCTCGCCGACGCGGCGCACTCGCAGCCGATCGGCGGCATCATCGCCTCGTTGCAGTCGCAGGTTCGGGGCGGAAAACCGGAAGACCTCGCACTGGTTCTGGTCGACGCCCTGTCCCAGCGCAGCTGTCGTCCCAACTGTTGACGCGATCGGCGAAAGCGCAATGCCGGGCGCGGCGGATCATTGACCAGTGCGGTCCGACGAACGTACGATTCTCTTCACGGTGCGCCCCCGAACGCCCGCCCTCAACGACGAGAGCAGGAGACCGATCATGTCAGCACTTCCCCAGAACCTTCGCCGGGCCACCCGGTCCATCGCGACGGTCCTTGCCAGCGCGGCCCTCGCCGCGTCGGGCCTGACCCTCGCCCCCGCCGCTTTCGCCGATCCGGGCGGTCAGGGCGGGACATCCGCTGCGGTCGACTTCGGCCCGAACGTGAAGATCTTCGACCCGAGCATGCCGCAAAGCCAGATCCAGGCCACGGTGGATGCGATTGCCGCCCAGCAGGTGGACAACGAGATGGGCACCGCGCGATACGCGCTCCTGTTCAAACCCGGCAGCTACGGCACGGTCGCGAATCCGCTGGTCTTCCAGGTTGGCTACTACACGGAGGTCGCCGGCCTGGGGATTTCACCCGGCGACGTCACCATCACCGGCAAAGTGGATGTCTACAACCGGTGCCTCACCGCAGACAACTGCATCGCGCTCAACAACTTCTGGCGCTCCGTGTCGAATCTCACCATCAACGTGGCCGGCGGCACGGACTGTCGATCTTCCGGAGAATTCTGGGCCGTATCGCAGGCGGCACCGATGCGTCGAGTCAATGTGACCGGCGGCACCCTCACCTTCATGGACTACTGCACCGCGGGGCCGCAGTACGCGAGCGGGGGGTTCATGGCCGACTCGAAAGCCGGCGCGATCGTCAACGGATCGCAGCAACAATTTCTCGTGCGCAACAGTTCGATCGGGTCCTGGTCGAACGGGGTCTGGAACCAGGTCTTCTCCGGGGTCACCGGCGCCCCGGCGCAATCCTTCCCCACGCCGCCCTACACGACACTCCCGACCACGCCGGTCAGCCGGGAGAAGCCGTATCTCTACTTCGACGTGGCGACGAAACGTTACGGCGTGTTCGTTCCGGATGCCCGAACCGATTCCGCCGGCACCACCTGGGAGAACGGCGCCACCGCCGGCCGCGGCATCCTCCTGACTGATTTCTTCGTTGCGAGACCGGGCGACTCCGTGCAGTCGATCAATGCCCAACTCGCCAGAGGCAAGAACCTCCTCTTCACCCCCGGCGTCTACGACATCGGCCGCACCATCGCCGTGAAACGGCCGGACACCGTCGTGCTCGGACTTGGTGTGGCCACTCTCACCGCGATGAACGGTGCCGTGCCGCTGGCTGTCGGTGATGTGCGCGGGGTGGATGTCGCGGGCATCATGATCGATGCGGGAGCCGTCAACTCCCCGGTGTTGCTCCGGATCGGCACGACGCGCGACGGTCGTTCCCGCGGCCAGGATGCCGAGTCGGACACCCAGCTTCGAAGCGGATCGCGCAACCAGACCGCGCTCCAGGACGTCTACTTCCGCGTCGGCGGACCGCACGTCGGCAAAGCCACCGTCGCCCTCGAGGTGAACAGTGACAACGTGCTTCTCGACGACATCTGGGCGTGGCGAGCGGATCACGGTACCGGTGTCGGCTGGACGGTCAACACCTCCGAAACCGGAGTGGTGGTCAACGGACGAAACGTGACAGCCACCGGCCTGTTCTCGGAGCATTTTCAGAAGGACAACGTGATCTGGAACGGGGAGCGCGGCACGACCGTGTTCTTCCAGAACGAGTTGCCCTACGACGCCCCGAACCAGGCGGCCTGGCAGCACGATGGGGTGCTCGGCTGGGCCGGCTACAAGGTCGCGGATTCGGTGAAGACACACACCCTGTGGGGCGGTGGAAGCTACATCTACACGAATGTCGATCCGACTATCCGGGCGACGCGCGGCTTCGAGGTGCCGGTGACGCCTGGCGTGCGGTTGTACGACCTGCTGACCGTGCAACTCGGCGCGGGCACGCTCGAACATGTGGTCAACGACACCGGAGATCCGGTTTCCTCAGCCGCTGTGGGTGTTCCAAGCTTCGTGGTCAGCTTCTGATCCGCACATGGCTTCGCCCATGATCGATCGCCGCGCCGAGGTCGTCGAACAGGTGATTCTGGTGGCGAAGGGAGCTGATCACTCCGACGCGCGTTGCCAGCTGAAGGTGACGGTCCTGGATGCCCTTGACCAACACGGTGATGCCGCGCCTCTCGAGCCCGTGGATCATTTCCGTGATCACGCGCGCGCCCGTGGCATCCATCACCTGCAGCTGTGAGAGGCGCAGGATCACGACGTCGACGCTGGTGATCCGCGTCACCTGCTCGAGCATCCGCTCTGCCGCCCCGAAGAAGAGGGCGCCCTCGAATCGGAAGAGTGCGATGTGCTCGTCGCCCGGAAGCGTGTCACCGGGCAGCGGTTCGCGATGCACTCCCCCGGAATTCGAGAGGGTGCGCAGGGCGAAGAATGCGGCGACGGTGATCCCGATGCCGACGGCCACGATGAGGTCGACCGACACGGTGATCAGTGCGGTGACCACGAACACGATCGCGTCGGACCGCGTCGAACCGAGGACGCTTCGCACGGTCGCCAGCGACACCATGCGCGTCGCGGTGACCATGAGCACCCCGGCCAGCGCAGCGAGCGGGATCTCCGACACGACACCGGACGCGAGGGTGACGATTCCGAGCAGCACGAGGGCATGGATGATCGCGGAGAGTCGGGTGCGCCCCCCCGAGCGCACGTTCACCGCGGTTCGGGCGATCGCGCCGGTGGCCGGCATGCCTCCGAAGAAGCCGGAGGCGACCGAGGCGAGACCCTGTCCGACCAACTCCCGGTCGGGGTCGTAGGCTCCGGTATCGGCGAGCGCCGCACCGACCCGCGCCGAGAGCAGCGATTCGATGGCGGCGAGAGCAGCAACGGTGAAAATCGGGCCGGCGAGCGAGCCGAGCGTAGCGGGATCGAAATTCGGAATTGCCGGTGCAGGGAGGGAGCTCGGCAGGGCTCCGATGCGGGCAAGCGGCACCCCGGTGAGGGCGGTGATCACCGAGACGACGGCGATCGCGATGAGCGAACCGGGCAGCTTTTGATGGATGCGGGGCGCGAGTACCATGATCGCCGCCACGAGGGCGACGGCCCCGATCGCCCATACGACGGTTCCGGCCCGTGCCGATCTGAACGATTCGATCGCCGCGACGAAGGCATTGCTGCTCGCACCCGCCGTGCCGCCGATCGCCGACGGCACCTGTTGGAGAAAGATGATGACGGCGATCCCGAGGGTGAAGCCCTCGATCACCGGCCAGGGGATGTACGAGACCACGCGGCCGAGCCGCAAGACACCGGCAACGATGACCACCACTCCCGCAGCCAGGCTAACCAGCGCCACGACACCGACTCCGTTGGTGGCGACCACCGGTCCGAGCACGACGACCATCGCTCCGGTCGGTCCGGAGACCTGGATGTTCGACCCGCCGAAGATCGCCGCGACGATTCCGGCGATGATGGCCGTCACGAGCCCGCTTTCGGCACCCGCACCGGAACTCACCCCGAAGGCGAGCCCAAGGGGGAGCGCTACGATCCCGACGGTGACACCCGCAACAAGATCGCCCCGCCAGGTTCGTTTCACAGCACGGTAGTCCCGCCAACTCGGCAGCAGGACTCGCATGGAATCGCCGACGGTCATCCGGATGCCTCCTCGAGTACCAAAGTCTCGGTTTTCGGCATCACCGGCAACGATAGGCCGTCTCGGCTGCGCGGGCCGGGTCTTTGGTCCCGGCGGGAGTCAGATCGACGCGGTCCGAAACCGGGCCGGTCGGCTGGCCAGGGGGGCGGACACCCGCAGCGCGAGCACGGCGATACCGACGATCGTCAGCAGTGCAAGGATCACGGGCGGCACCGAGTCGGTGAGGAGGGCGAAGGGCATCACCCCGAGCAGCACAAGCGGCCAGAGTGCGCTGCCGATGAGCAGCAACCCGACGAACAGCCGGGACGGACGGCTGAAACCGCCGACCAGCCAGGCCAGCGCAATCACCATCGGCGGCACCACGCGCGGCGAGGTGAGGCCGAGCGGCCCGGAGTAGCTCCAGGCGAACACGGCAATCGTGATGGCCACGATCGCCGCAATCGACCCGACCGCGATTCCCATCCAGGTTCGCTGCCTACCGCGGTTGCCGGTGGCGGCCGGCATGGAATGGCCCGCGGGTCGCGGCTCCGGGCGCCAATCGTCGCGGATGCGAGAGCCCGCCGGGCGCACTCCGACCCCCTCGGGAATCCGCTGCCGGTCGTACCGAGCACGTGATACCGGGTCGAGCAGTTCTCTCTTAGCGTCGTTGAGGCGAAGCGTCATCGCTTCGCCCGCGGCACCGGTGACGTCGGGGTGGTAGAGCCGGATGAGTCGGCGGTAGGCGTTACGAATCTCATCGTCTGTGGCTTCGGGGGTCACACACAGCAGTTCGTAATGGGTCGGGGTGTCCATTGGTTTCGATCCTAGGGGATTAAACACCCCCCGAACGCGGGCCAGTGGATAATTCCCGGCCGGCCCACCCTTGGCGATCAGACCGGGTCGTGGTTGCCTGTAGGCGTGACCGACTTTCCGATGTTCCCCCTTGGCTCCGTGCTCTTTCCGCACATGCCATTGCCACTACGCGTGTTCGAAGAGCGCTACCTCGTGATGCTCTCGCGCATCCTCTCCAATGAGCCGTCCGAGTTCGGGGTGGTGCTCATCGAGCGCGGCCAGGAGGTGGGGGGAGGGGAGAAGCGGTTCACCGTCGGAACGGTCGCCCAGATCGAGCAGTTGGATGCCACGGAGGACTACGTTCTCCTGGTCGCGAAGGGGCAGCGCCGCATCGAAGTGCTCGAGTGGTTGGACGAGGATCCGCATCCCGTCGCCCGGGTGCGCGCCCTCCCGGAGCTCGAGTGGAACGACGATTTGCTTCCCCTGCGAGAGCGGGCGGAAGCGGCCGTGCGCGGCACGCTGCGGGTCGCTACCGAGTTCAGCGACCAGCTGTGGCCTGCGGATGTCGAGATCTCTGTCGATCCCGCCGCTGCGGCCTGGCAGCTGGCCGCGATCGCCCCCGTCGGTCCGCTCGACCAGATCGCCCTGTTGCGGTCGGCGACCATGGAATCCCTACTTACGACCCTCATCGACCTGATGGATTCGGCCGGAGAGCCGTTCGGCGAACCCTGGCCGGGGGGTTCGTAGAAGGGAACCGGAGCCCTCGAATTGGCGGCGTAGGGTTGAATCCATGGAATTCAGATACCTCGGAAACTCAGGCCTCAAGGTCTCGGAGATCACCTACGGCAACTGGTTGACCCACGGCTCCCAGGTGGAGAACGAAACCGCCAAGGCCTGCGTCACCGCCGCGCTCGATGCCGGAATCAGCACATTCGACACCGCGGATGTCTATGCCAACACCGCGGCCGAGACCGTGCTCGGTGAGGCGCTGAAGGGCCAGCGCCGGCAGTCGCTCGAGATCTTCACCAAAGTCTTCGGGCCGACCGGACCGAAGGGGCACAACGACCTCGGGTTGTCGCGCAAGCACATCCTCGAGTCGATCGACGGGTCGCTGCAGCGACTGCAGACGGACTACGTGGACCTGTATCAGGCGCACCGCTTTGACTACGAGACTCCGCTCGAGGAGACCTTCCAGGCCTTCGCCGACATCGTGCGGCAGGGTAAGGCGCTGTATATCGGCGTGAGCGAATGGACCGCCGACCAGCTGCGTGATGGGGCGGCCCTGGCGAGCGGGCTCGGCATCCAGCTGATCTCCAATCAGCCGCAGTACTCGGCGCTCTGGAGGGTGATCGAGGCGGAGGTCGTGCCGGCCTCGAAGGAACTCGGCATCTCGCAGATCGTCTGGTCTCCGATCGCCCAAGGCGTGCTCACCGGAAAATACCTGCCGGGTGCCGCGCTGCCCGAGGGCAGCCGGGCGACCGATGAGAAGGGGGGCGCCGACATGATCAAGCGCTTCCTCAATGACGACGTGCTCACCCGCGTGCAAGCGCTCGCTCCGATCGCGGCCGAGCTCGACCTCAGTCTCGCGCAGCTCGCCGTGGCCTGGGTGCTGCAGAACGAAAACGTGGCATCCGCCATCATCGGAGCGTCGCGGCCCGAGCAGGTGCACGAGAACGTGAAGGCCGCCGGCGTCACCATTCCGGCCGAACTTCTGTCGCGTATTGACGAGGCGCTCGGCGGGGTCGTCGAGCGCGATCCGGCCAGGACTCTGGAGAGCTCGCCGAAGGGGCGTGACGCGTAGGCCCGCGTGGCCTGATTGATCGGCACGGGGCCGCACCCTGATGCCATGAGGCCACCTCGCCGGTTTCCGCTGGGCCCGGCTCGCGAGTCACGAAGTCTTCGCTGCGCACAAAAGTCCGTCAGCGATCACCAACCGTGACACGGCCAACCGCGATAAGGACTCACTCGTATCGACGCTCGCTCGCGGGCAATGGTTCCCTTGCTAGGCTGGCTCCATAATCGAAAACTGGGCCGCACACGCGATGCGGGAGAGCCCGACAACAGTCGGGCACCGAAGGAGCAAGCCTCCCCGCCAATCTCTCAGGTCTACGTACCGCATCGAACTGGCCACTCTGGAAAGTGGATGACCGAGCGCTCGCGTTCGTCATCCCGCCGAAGGTGAAAGCGCTCCCGCGTGAAACTCTCAGGCTCGTGACAGAGGGGGAGTTTCATCCGCAGCCCGCGCGCGCCAGGAGAACTCCGTGACCGAGACGACCGAAGAACGATACTCGCCGCTTCATCGCGTCCACGTTGAGGCGGGAGCGAGCTTCACCGACTTCGCCGGCTGGCAGATGCCGGTGCGGTACTCGAGCGATCTCGCCGAGCACCACGCCGTGCGCACCGCGGCCGGGCTGTTCGACCTCTCTCACATGGGCGAGATCGTGCTGATCGGGCCGGAGAGCGCGGACGCGCTTGACTACGCATTGGCGGGCAAGATCTCGGCGGTCGCGATCGGCCAGGCCAAATACAGCCTGCTGCTCGGCCGCGACGGCGGGATCATCGACGACCTTGTCGTTTATCGCACCGGGAACGACCGTTTCATCGTGGTGGCCAACGCCTCGAACAGCCAGACGGTGGCCGCCGAGTTGCTCGAGCGCACCGCGCCCTTCGACTGCGAGGTTTTCGATGAGAGCGACGACATCGCCCTCATCGCCATCCAGGGTCCCAAATCATTCGAGATCCTGAGCCAGGTGCCCGGAATCGTGGTCGCGGATCTCGCAGATCTCGGCTACTACCGGTCGACGCCGGGCCAGTTCGAGGGGCACGAATTGCTCGTCGCCCGCACGGGCTACACCGGGGAAGACGGCTTCGAACTCTACCTGGCCCCGGATGCCGCCCCAGCGCTCTGGCGCGCGATCGCCGAGACCGGCGTGGGCAGCGGCCTCGTACCGGCGGGCCTCGCCAGTCGAGACACCCTGCGTCTCGAGGCGGGGATGCCGCTGTACGGCCACGAACTCGGTCTCGCCACCTTCCCGGTGCAGGCGGGCCTCGGGCGGGTCGTCAACCTGAAGAAGGAGGGTGACTTCGTCGGTCGCGCCGCGGTCGAGGCCGGACCGGCCGAGGGCGCCCGGGTTCTCGTCGGCCTTCGCGCGGAAGGCAAGAGAGCCGGACGCGCCGACTACCCCGTGCTCGACGGCGAGGGCACAGCGGTGGGAGTCATCACGAGTGGCGCGCTCAGCCCCACCCTCGGCCACCCGATCGCGATGGCGTACGTCGACCCCGCGGTGCGCGAACCCGGCACCGAACTGTTCCTGGACGTGCGCGGAACCCGCGTGCCGGCATCCGTCACCGCACTTCCCTTTTACACGAGAGAGGCCAACTAGACATGGCTGAGCAGGCGAATCTGAAGTACACCGCCGAACACGAATGGCTCGACGTGCAGGGCGACATCGCCACCGTGGGCATCACCGCCTACGCGGCGGAGAAGCTCGGCGACGTCGTCTTCGTCGACCTGCCGAGCGTTGGCGCATCCGTCGCGAGCGGCAAGATCGTGGGCGAGATCGAGTCAACCAAGTCCGTCGGCGAGCTCTTCGCACCGGTCGACGGCACCGTCACCGAGGTGAATGACGCCGTGGTCGCGAACCCGGAGCTCGTGAACAGCGACCCCTTCGGCGAGGGCTGGCTCATCAAGGTGAGCTTCACCGAGCTGCCAACCCTGCTGAGCTTCGACGAGTACACCGCTCTGGTGGGCGAGTAGTGGCCGGCATCGACCTGCTCACGCCGAACCTGTTGGCCACCGGCGGCTTCGCCGAGCGCCACATCGGAACGGATGCCGCGGCCAAGGCCACCATGCTCGACGCCCTCGGGTACGACACCGTCGATGCGCTCGTCAGCGCCGCGGTCCCGCCCTCCATCCACGTCGACGGATTCCGCGCCGCCGCCGATTCGGTGCTTCCGCCCCCGGCCACCGAGCGGGAGGCGCTCGCCGAACTCCGGGTGATCGCCCGCAAGAACACGGTCAACCGATCGATGATCGGGCTCGGCTACTACGACACGATCACGCCGGCCGTGATCAAGCGAAACGTTCTCGAGAACCCGAGCTGGTACACGGCCTACACGCCCTACCAGCCCGAGATCTCCCAGGGCCGACTCGAGGCGCTCATCAACTTCCAGACCATGGTCACCGATCTCACGGGACTGGCGACCGCGAACGCATCCATGCTCGACGAGGGCACTGCCGTCGTCGAGGGCATGATGCTCGCCCGCCGCGCTTCGAAGTGCGAGAGCAGCACCTTCATCGTCGATGCGGATACTCTGCCCCAGACTCTCGCGCTGCTGGCAAACCGCGCGGCGGCGGTCGGCATCGAGCTGGTTTCTTTGCCGCTCTCCTCGGTGGAACCTCTCGAGCTTCCCGAGTCCTTCGGCATCTTCGTTCAGTATCCGGCCCGCTCGGGCCGCGTCTGGGATCCGAGCGCCGTCATCGCTGCGGCTAAGGCCAAGGGTGCGCTCGCCGTCGTGGCGGCCGATCTGCTCGCCCTCACCCTCATCGCCTCGCCCGGCGAGCTGGGAGCGGATGTCGCGGTCGGTACGAGCCAGCGCTTCGGCGTGCCGATGGGCTTCGGCGGTCCGCACGCCGGCTACATGGCCGTACGCTCGGGGCTCGAACGGCAGCTGCCCGGGCGCCTCGTCGGCGTCTCGCAGGACGCGGCCGGACATCCCGCCTATCGCCTCTCGCTCCAGGTGCGCGAGCAGCACATCCGTCGCGACAAGGCGACCTCGAACATCTGCACCGCCCAGGTGCTGCTCGCCGTGATGGCGTCGATGTACGCCGTGTATCACGGGCCGCAGGGGTTGAAGCAGATCGCGACCCGCGTGACCCGGCTCACCCACGTGCTCGCCCGGGCGGCATCCGAGGCCGGCCACACGGTCGTCACGGCCAACTTCTTCGACACGATCACGCTGCACACGAAGACGGATGCCGCTCGCTTGGTCGAGCGTGCGCACTCGGTCGGTTACCTCATCCACCTCGTCGACGACGCTCACGTGCAGCTTTCGGCAGACGAGACCACCACTCTCGACGACGTGCGTGCCATCGCCCGCATCCTCGGTGAGGACCTCGTCGACGACACGGTGCCGGGTGAGGTGGACTGGATCCCCGCCTCGCTCGTGCGCACGAGCGAGTATCTGGCGCATCCGGTGTTCAACACCCACCGGTCCGAAACCTCGATGATGCGCTATCTCAAGCACCTCGCCGATTACGACTACGCGCTCGACCGCGGCATGATCCCGCTGGGGTCCTGCACGATGAAGCTCAATGCGGCCACCGAGATGGAGGCCGTCACCTGGCCGGAGTTCGCCGGGCTTCACCCCTTCGCCCCCGAGGCGGATGTCGAGGGCTACCTGCAGCTCATAGTGCAGTTGCAGGAGTGGCTCGCCGACGTGACCGGCTACGACTCCGTGTCGCTTCAGCCCAACGCGGGCAGCCAGGGCGAGTTCGCCGGGCTCCTCGCCATTCGCGGCTATCACCGCTCCCGCGGCGAGGGCGAGCGCACCGTCTGCCTCATCCCGCAGAGCGCGCACGGCACGAACGCCGCCTCCGCGGTGCTCGCCGGGATGCGCGTCGTCGTGGTGGCCTGTGACGAGCTCGGCAATGTGGATGTCGACGACCTCCGCGCGAAGATCGCCGAGCACGCCGATTCCCTCGCCGCGCTGATGATCACCTACCCATCGACCCACGGTGTGTACGAGCACGAGGTCGCCACCATCTGCCAGGCCGTGCACGACGCCGGAGGCCAGGTGTATGTCGACGGCGCGAACCTCAACGCCCTGCTCGGATTCGCCCGCTACGGCGACTTCGGCGGGGATGTGTCGCACCTCAACCTGCACAAAACTTTCTGCATCCCGCATGGCGGCGGCGGACCGGGAGTCGGGCCGGTGGCCGCAAAAGCGCACCTGGCGCCGTTCCTGCCGGGACATCCGATGGCCCAGCGCGAGCTGCACGGCGGACCTCCGGTCTCCGCAGCCCCGTACGGGTCGCCGAGCATCCTGCCCATCAGCTGGGCATACGTTCGAATGATGGGTGCCGATGGCCTCAAAGAGGCCACGGGGGCGGCGGTTCTCGCCGCCAACTATGTGGCGGTGCGCCTGCGCGCGCACTTCCCGGTGCTGTACGCCGGCGACAACGGCCTGGTCGCGCACGAGTGCATTCTCGACCTGCGTCCGCTCACCGAGGCCACCGGCGTCACCGTCGATGACGTCGCCAAACGCCTCATCGACTTCGGATTCCATGCGCCGACGATGTCATTCCCGGTTGCGGGCACCCTCATGGTCGAACCGACCGAGAGCGAGGACCTCGCCGAGATCGATCGCTTTATCGACGCGATGATCGCCATCCGGGCCGAGGCGGATGCCGTGGCCGCCGGCGCCTGGCCGCTCGCCGACAACCCGCTGCACAATGCCCCGCACACGGCCCAGTCCGTGATCGAGGGGGATTGGACGCATCCCTACAGCCGCGAGCAGGCGGTGTACCCGGTGCGCAGCCTCATCCGCTCGAAGTACTGGCCGCCGGTGCGTCGCATCGACAACGCGTACGGCGACCGCAACCTCGTCTGCGCCTGCCCGCCGCCGGAGGCCTTCGCCGACTAACGCCGTGCGGCCGCTGGTCGAGCGCCGAATTGTATCGGTCGGGTAATGAGCGCCAGCGAGCGTGTCGAGTCCAGCGGCGCGCCCGAGCGACGACCTCGCGGCGGGGAACGTTCCTCACGGCGGGGGTTAGGACTCCCGCCGCGAGCGCAGGACTCCGCCGGGGAGTGGCGCATCCCCCGCCGCACGCGTCCGCCGCGCCTCGCGACACTTCCGCAGCGACACCTCCGCAGCGAACCCTCGTGGGCCGCGCTCTTCCGGCGGCGCCCGTGCGTTGCTAGCCTCTCCGACGTGAACCTTCTCGCGCGCACGGATTACACCCGGCAGGGTGCCCTTTGTCGTGCTCTCGGTCGGCCAGACCAAGAACTCGTGGGGCAGTCGTAGCCCGTCAGGGTATCGACCCCACCCGTTTTTGCTGTTCTGAACCGATTTCGAAGGAGAAGTGTCATGTCAACCACACGCTGGACCGATCGCGAGCTTCGCGAATTCGTCCTCGGCGCGCCCCGTCGCGGCGAGGGAGAAGCGGTGCTCGCAGATGTCACGCGTGCACGATTCATCGAGGAGCTCACAATCCGGGTAGTGCCGGTGGTGCAGAAGGCCGTGCTTGCGACCGTCGGGGTTTCGACCTCTGCGGAAGGTGTTGCGGCGTTCGCGTGCGAACTTGTCGAGAACTCGCGCTGGGACTCCCGGCGCGACTGGCTGCTGATGTGTTCGTCGCCATGGGAGTTCCTCGCGGAGTGGATCGCGCTGGACGTCGCGAAGTCGCACCGGTCAGTAGCGCGCCGGTCGAAGAAGGATGCCCGAGTGCTCGAGGGAATCGCCGCAGCATCCGGTCGCGAGGCTCTCGATGGACCCACGCACGAGTGAGGGAGAGACATCGTCGCACCCGTCATGGAGGAGAAAGTCGCTCGCGGCGGGAGTTACGACTCCCGCCGCGAGCTCGTCACACCGCCGGGGAACGGCATATCTCCCTCCGCGACCATGTAGGCAAACGGCCCTTGCCGCCGTCCGACCGCAGTGGGCCCAGCACATGTTACCGCGCCACCCCGAACAGGCCGGGGAAGGCGGATGCCGCCCACGGGTATCCCACGAAAATCGCGGTGTTGATCGCGAAATGCGCGATCACGAGCGGAAGCACCCGCCCGTGCCGGGAATACAGCCAACCGAAGAGCACGCCCATTGCGAAGTTGCCCGCGAACGCTCCGAAGCCCTGGTAGAGGTGATAGGTGCCCCTCAATAGGGCGGCGGAGAGGATGATCGGCCAGGTCTTCCAGCCGAGGTCACGCAGGCGGGTGAAGAGATAGCCGATCACGATGATCTCCTCCTGCAGCCCCGCCCGAAGCGCCGAGAACACGAGGATCGGAATCGTCCACCAGAAGGTATCAAGCGGAGACGGTGAGACGGTCACGCCGATGCCGAGTGCCTTACCCCCGAGGTAGACGAAGATGCCGGGGATGCCGATCACCAGCGCGAGTGCGAGGCCGAGTAGCGCATCGCGCCCCGGTCGGTCGAACGTGATGCCGAGTCGTCCGAGATGCGGTCGCGCCGCCTGCCAGAGGATGAAGCAGACCAGGGCGACCGGAACCAGGTCGAAGAAAATGGCGAGGAACTGATAGATGAAGTCGAATATCGCTCGGTCGTTGAGCGAGCTGTTCAGCGATTGCACCTGGCGAGACAGCGGTGTGGTTCGCGTGACGCTGTCGGCGATCGAAACGATTGCATAGACGGCGGATGCACCGAGCGAGAGACCGAGAACGAGGGCGATTTCTGCCCTGATGCGCCTGGATCCTCCAGGGACGGTCGGGTCGAAATTTGTGGAATTCGACAACGACCGGGACGACACGGTTTCGATCCTATGCCCTCCTTTCGACCGCTTCACTCTTTGAGACACCGGTGAAACACAATATCTGTGCGAATACGCCCCACTCGGCGCAATCAATCTCCCCCGGGCGCAACAATTTGTTAGGTCTGTTACCACTGTGTAACGTTTGGCTCTACAGTTTGGCGGGGAGAGCACCCCCTACCTAGGGTTCTTCTTAACCAGCGCGGCGGCACGCCAAGAATCGTGCTGTCGTTTGCTCATCTCGCACAGGAGGAAAATTGAAAATCAGAGGAAGAATGGCGCGCAACGCGGTCGTTGCCGTCGCCATCGCCGGCGCAACAGCGCTCGTGCTTGCCGGCTGTACAACGGCCGGCACGCCGACTCCCACCGCAGCAAAGGGCGGCACCGTCACGGTCGCAACGGTGAACGACTTCACGTCGTTCAACACCAACACCCCGGACGGCAACCTCGACACGAACGGCTTCGTCTCCTACATGACGATCGGCGGGTTCTTCTACGTGGACCCCAAGTTCAAGGTCATCTACGACACCTCCTTCGGCAAGCTCGAGAAGACCTCGGACAGCCCGCTGACGGTCAAGTACACCCTCAAGAAGGGCCTCAAGTGGTCCGACGGCAAGCCGATCACCGCCGATGACATGGCACTCGCCTGGGCCATCAACACCGGTTTCTACGATTCCGGCACGACGGATGACAACGGCAAGGTCACGTCCGGCACGAACTACTTCTCCACCGCGGGAAGCACGGTGGCGCTGAACGGACCATCCTTCCCGGCCATCAGTTCCGACAACCTAACGATGACTATGAAGTACTCGGAGCCCTACGTCGACTACGCGATCTTCTCCCCGATCGCGCAGCCGGCTCACGTGGTCGCAGAGAAGGCCGGCCTCAAGAGTGCGGCCGAACTCACCGCCCTGCTGAAGAAGCTGCCGAAGGGCGACCCGGCCAAGCCGGCAGCAGCGGATCCCACGCTCCAAAAAGCGGCGGATTTCGTCAATACCGGCTACGACGTCACGGCGATGCCGACCGACAAGTCGCTGCTCGTCTCAAGCGGCCCGATGGTCGTCTCCGACTTCGTTCCGACACAGTCCCTCACCCTGGTGAAGAACAAGTTCTATACGGGTGACCACGTGTCCAAGGTCGACAAGATCGTCATCCGCAATGTCCCGGATGCCAACGCGCAGGTTTCGGCCCTCGCCAACGGCGAGGTCGACGTTATCAACCCGCAGGCGTCCGCCGACACCCTCACCGCCCTCAAGGCGACGAGCGCCAAGGTGATCGTCGGTTCGCAAGCCGCATACGATCACCTGGACCTGTCGTTCAACGCCCCCGTGTTCCAGGACCTGAAGGTGCGCCAGGCGTTCCTGAAAACGATCCCGCGCCAGCAGATCCTCGACGCCATCGTGACGCCGATCGACCCCAAGGCCAAGGTGCTCAACTCGCAGCAGTTCCTGCCGCAGGTTTCCGCCTACGCGGAGTCGGTTAAGGGCAATGGCTCGTCTGCATACGACAAAGTCGATATCGAAGGCGCAAAGGCCCTCCTGGCCGGTGCGACCCCGACGGTCAAGTTGATGTACAACACCAAGAACCCGAACCGCGTCGACGAGTTCCAGGCAATCCAGGCCTCGGCGACCAAGGCCGGCTTCAAGATCGTGGATGCCGGTTCGCCCGACTGGAGCAAGAAGCTGGGCGACGGCACGTACGACGCGGTCATGTTCGGGTGGGTGAACCCGGGCTACGGCTACGCCGGAGTCCCGCAGATCTGGTCGACCAACGGTGGCGGAAACTACAACGCGTACAAGGGAACGGACAAGCTGGCGCTCTCCACCCAGTCGATCCTCGACGCCAAGAAGATCGTGCCGATCCTGCAGAAGATGGACAAGCAGGCATTCACCGATGCCTACGGACTCCCGCTGTTCCAGTCCCCGGGCATCATCGGCGTAGCGAATCGCGTCACCGGTGTCGACACCTACTTCGCCGGCCAGACCGGCCCCTTCTGGAACTTCTGGGAGTGGACCGTCAAGGGTAAGTAGTACCGAGCTGTGACCTCGATCCGCATCGCGGGTCGGGGTCACAGCCGCGTCGACGTCAGGTCAAAGAGCCGGACCACTATTACTGTTAAATTTCGTGCCATCGAGCCCAGGCGGTCGACGGCACGGTAAATTGAACCAGCCGGGATCGCGATGGAGCGATTCTCACGGCGGACAGAGCAAGCAAGGACGCCATCGATGGTGAGCTTTATCCTGAGACGAATACTGGTCTCGGTCCTCATACTTCTCGCAGCATCGTTCATCATGTACATGCTGACGGCCTACTCGAGCGACCCCCTCCAGGACCTTCGGCAATCGAACGCCCTCAACAAGGAAAGGCTCATCCAAGCGCGCATCCAGACGCTGCAATTGGATGTCCCCCCTCCGCTTCGCTGGTTTCTCTGGCTCGGAGGCGCCGCAAGGTGCCTCATTCCCCTGGCAAACGCCTGCGATCTCGGAAGCACAATCTCCAACGCCCAGGTCATCGATATCCTGCCCCGGGCGATGCAGTCCACGGTCCAGCTCGTCACCGGGGCTCTCGTGCTGGCCATCGTGCTCGGGCTTGCGCTCGGAATCATCACGGCCCTCCGCCAGTACAGCGGTCTCGACAACGTGATCACCTTCACCAGCTTCTTTCTCTTCTCCCTCCCGTCGTTCCTCATCGCCGTGCTCCTCAAGGAATTCGTCGCGATCGGATTCAACAACTTCCTCGAAAAGCCGATAATCGCTATACCCCTGATCATCGTGATCTCGGTGATCCTCGGGCTGATCGTCCAATCGGTCATTGGCGGTGACGGCAGGCGTCGACTGATTGTCGGGGGGGCGACGGCGATCATCTCGGCGGCCGTTCTCTATGCGATCTCGCTCTCCGGATGGCTGCTCAACCCGGCACTCGGCCCTGTGGCCATCCTGCTGCTGTCGGCAGGCATCGCCGTCGGACTGACGTCGCTCATCGCCGGACTCCGCAACCGGCGGGCTCTCATCACCGGACTCATCGTGGCGGCGCTCGCGCTCGTGTCCTATTTCTCGCTCCAGGGCCTATTCGACATCTCGTCGGCCGCGACGCTCGTCATCCTCGGGATCGTGACAATCGTCGTCGGTCTCGTGGTCGGTTTCCTGATGGGCGGCTATGATCGCTCCCAGTCGATGCGGGTTGGGGCCATCACCGCGCTGTTGTCGGGAGGCCTCGTACTGCTGGACCGCTTCATGCAGTCCTGGCCGACCTACTTCAGCGACGTGAACGGGAGGCCGATCGCAACGGTCGGGTACCAGACGCCGAACCTCGGGGGGGATGTCTGGGAATCAGGCATCGACTCGTTCACGCACTTCCTTTTGCCGACCATCGCACTCTTACTCATCTCCTTCGCGAGTTACACGCGCTACGCTCGCGCCGGGATGCTCGAGACCATGGGCCAGGACTACGTGCGCACCGCTCGTGCTAAAGGGCTACCCGAGCGAACTGTCGTCGTCCGCCACGCCTTCCGGAACATGCTCATCCCGATCACCACCCTCGTTGCGTTCGACGTGGGTGCTCTGCTCGGGGGGGCGATCATCACCGAGTCGATCTTTGGCATCCCCGGGATGGGGCAACTCTTTTTCGCCGGCCTGGGGCGAGGGGATCTCAACCCGGTGATGGGATATTTCATCGTGATCGCCGGGATGGCTATCCTCTTCAATTTCCTTGCTGACCTGGCCTACGCGGCCCTGGACCCGAGAGTGAGGGTGCGATGATGTCAGAAGACGACTCTTCCGTGCTTGCCGCGGAGGCGATCCTTTCCGAAAGCAAACCGCCGGAGAGCCAGGGGAGGCTGATCTTCAAGCGCTTTCTCGCCAACAAGGTTGCCGTCGGCGCGCTACTCCTGGTCATTGCGATAATCGTCTTCGCGATCTCTGCAATCGGGCTCGGCCCGATTCCGGGGTGGTGGAAGTACACCTACACCGACCTCAACAACCAGGTCGACGGTGGCAACCCCACCCTGTCGATCGTCCCAGAGTGGCTTGGCGGCAAAGGAATCTCCGCGGGAGAACATCCCTGGGGCCAAGACCGCATCGGCAAGGATTACTTTGCCATGACGATGCGGGGGATCCAGAACTCGGTGTTGGTCATGGTGGTCATCGGCCTCATGGCGACGGCGATCGGTGTGATCGTCGGCGCGATCGCCGGCTATTTCCGTGGCAAGACCGATGCCATTCTCATGCGCATCACCGACGTCTTCATCGTCATACCCGCCCTGGTGATAGGCTCGGTCGTCGGCAACGCAGTCGGAGGATTCGGAGCACCGACGCTCGCAATAATGCTTGGCTTTTTCACTTGGATGGGCATCGCCCGGCTGGTGCGGGGCGAATTCCTGTCACTTCGAGAGCGCGAATTCGTCGAGGCGGCTCGGGTGGCCGGGGCATCGGACGCGAGGATCATCTTCCGACACATTCTTCCGAACGCCCTCGGCGTCGTCATTGTGAGCGCGACGTTGATCATGGCGTCTGCCATCCTCCTCGAGACCGCCCTGAGCTATCTCGGATTCGGCATCCGGTCTCCTGATGTCTCGCTCGGAAATCTCATTTCAAGCAACCAGTCGGCCTTCCAGACCCGGCCGTGGTTGTTCTGGTGGCCGGCGCTCTTCATCGTGTCGCTGGCGCTGTTGGTGAACTTCGTCGGCGATGGGCTGCGCGATGCCTTCGACCCGCGTCACCGTCGTTTCAAGCTGCGGCGCATGACGGAGGAGCGCCCGAGCCTCGCCGAGGAGGAGCAGGTGCGCGCGGGCGACGATGGCGACATCATCGACGCCGGCCACCGGTGATGTCCGTCGAAAAGCCGTCTTTCGCGAGTGCTGCCAGCGGAACGCGCTCAGGCGACCAGCAAAGCGGGAACCGATGCAGCCAGCAGGACAACGAGCACTACGAGAACCGGTCGGTGCGCGCGCACCGACACGGCGACCGTGTGGGCGATGCCAGCTTCGATCAGGCCGGAAGTCTGCAGCAGCTCCCAACGGGAACGCACCAGGCTCGCTGCGGCACCGGATTCGCTGGTCACCAGATCGCCGGGGCGTACGGTGCCGCTCGAGTGCGGCGAAGTGCGTCGGATCTCGCGATCGGCAAGGATCGCGCTGCGATAGCCGAACGAGCGGCCGGGCGAGGGGGCGATCCAGACCTCGAACTTACGCCGAGGAGTGAACAGGGTCAGTGCGAACTTCGTGTCGACATTCACCAGGGCATCCCAAGGGATGCGGATGCTCCGGAACGGGTTCGTTATCTCTACACCGTCGTCTGTGATCACCAGGAGCGGTCGCCACAGGCCTTCCCAGACGAGCACGTTGACGAAGGCCAGTGGCACGAGGTAAGCGAGCTGGCTCGACCGATCCACGAAAAACAGCGACACGGCGATCATGGCGGAGATGATCCAGATTGCGCTCGCCAATACCCGGTTGAACCGGGAATTCACCGTTTCTCGCGCTGGGCCGGGTACGGGGGGCATGGGTCCATCGTTGCAGGTGTCACCCGCTGTGCCTACTCCCAGCGGCCGCTCCCACACTGTTCGCAAGCACGAAAGGCATGTCAATGACCACGACCCCCACGATCTCGTCGGTGCAGCGTGGGGCTTCCGGGCCTCGCACCCCAGTTCTCGAGGTGTCCGATCTCTGCGTCGACTTCGGTGTCGACAACGCATGGGTGCCCGCTGCTCGGCACATGAGCTACCGCATCATGCCCGGAGAAGTGCTCGCCCTGGTCGGGGAGTCCGGTTCCGGGAAGAGTGCGAGTTCCATGGCGCTGCTCGACCTGCTGCCATCGAACAGCCGCATCCGAGGCAGCATCAAGCTCAACGGCCAGGAGATTACCGGGATCCGTGCTCCGCAGATGCGGCGCATCCGCGGTGGCGAAATCGCCGTCATCTTCCAAGAGCCGATGACCGCCCTGAATCCGGTCTACACGATCGGTTCGCAGATCATCGAGACGCTGCGCGTGCACTACGGCATCGCGCCATCCGAAGCGAAGAAGCGCGCCCTCGAACTGCTCACAATGGTCGAGCTGCCCGATCCACTCAAGGCATTCGATTCCTACCCGCACCAGCTCTCCGGTGGCCAGCGCCAGCGCGCCATGATCGCCCAGTCAATTTCTTGCGACCCGACCTTGCTCATCGCCGACGAGCCCACTACCGCCCTCGACGTGACGGTGCAGGCCGAAATCCTCGATCTCTTGCGCTCTCTCCGCGACCGGCTCGATAGCGCCATTCTGCTCATCACGCACGACATGGGCGTTGTTGCAGACCTCGCCGATTACATCGCCGTGATGAAGGATGGCGTGATAGTGGAGACCGGGACAGCCAAGGAGATTTTCTCCAACCCGCAACACCCCTATACCAAGGCCCTGCTCGCCGCAGTGCCGCACCTCGGACAACGCGAGGGTTCGGAGATCGACACGAACGCCGCGTTCGCGACCGGTGCTGGCGATGACGCCGCGCTCAGGCAGCGCATCGAGATCAACGAGCGGCTGGCAGAGGAGTCACGCATAGCGGCCGCGAAAGACAGTCGCCCGGTGGTGCTCGATTTCGAAGAGGTGGTGATCGAGTACCCGAAGCACGGGCGCGTTCCCGCCTTCCGTGCCGTGGATCACGTGAGTCTCCAGGTGCACTCCGGCGAAGTGGTCGGTCTGGTGGGAGAGTCCGGATCGGGAAAGACGACCCTCGGCCGGGCCGCCATCGGGTTGCTCCCGATCACCGAGGGAATCCTCACCGTGACCGGGCAGAACATCTCGAAGGCTAACCGTGACGACATCCGTCAGCTTCACAAAAAGGCAGGGATCGTCTTTCAGGACCCGGCTTCATCCTTGAACCCGCGCATGCCTGTCGGGGACAGCATCGGCGAACCGCTGCTGTTGGCAAAGAAGATGAAGGGCCAGGCGCTCTACACCGAAGTGGAGCGGCTGCTCGACAGTGTCGAACTGCCGCGCGCATACCGAGGCAGGTTCCCCCACGAGCTGTCAGGGGGACAGAAGCAGCGCGTCGGCATCGCCCGCGCGATAGCGCTGAAGCCCTTACTGTTGATCGCCGACGAACCGACAAGCGCGCTGGACGTCTCGGTGCAGGCTCGGGTGCTCGAACTGTTGCAGAACCTCCAGAAGGAGATGCAGTTCGCCTGCCTGTTCATCACCCATGACCTCGCGGTGATCGACGTGCTCGCCAACCGGATCGCCGTGATGCACCAGGGAAAGCTGGTCGAAGTGGGAACGCGGGACGAGATCCTTCGCAACCCGAAGCAGCCGTACACCCAGCGCCTGCTGGCCGCGGTGCCACTCCCCGATCCAACGCTTCAGCGAGAGCGGCGCGAGACCCGCCGCGAGCTGTTGCGCGCGGGGTCGACCGAATAGCCCAACGGCACGGAAGCCTAATTGTCGGGGAATGGCGGCGACCGGTCGCCTGTTGCCTGATGGGGTGGCCCGGTGTGTCATCCCTTGACGAGGTACACTGGCCTGTGCGGAGCACCACTGACGTGATTCTGCCGCCACTGATGGGGCCCGAATCCGGCTCCATCGCTGGCCTCCCTCCTTCTCGAGACAAATCTGGACGTATAGCTATGGCAATCGCCACCCGTAATGACCTGCGCAACGTAGCGATCGTCGCTCACGTTGACCACGGCAAGACAACCCTCGTCGACGCCATGCTGCGCCAGACCAATTCTTTCGCGGCGCACGCGCACCTCGAAGAGCGCGCAATGGACTCCAACGACCTCGAGCGCGAAAAGGGCATCACGATCCTCGCGAAGAACACCGCGGTCTCGTACTCCGGAGTGCACGCGACCGACGGCCCCATCACCATCAACGTGATCGACACCCCCGGCCACGCCGACTTCGGTGGCGAGGTCGAGCGCGGTCTCAGCATGGTCGACGGCGTCGTCCTCCTCGTCGACGCGAGCGAGGGCCCGCTGCCGCAGACCCGTTTCGTGCTGCGCAAGGCGCTCGAGTCGAACCTCCCCGTCATCCTGCTCGTCAACAAGACGGACCGCCCGGATGCCCGCATCGACGAGGTAGTCACCGAAAGCCAGGACCTGCTCCTCGGCCTCGCGAGTGACATGTCCGACGATTTTCCCGACCTCGACCTCGACGCGATCCTGAACGTGCCGATCGTCTACGCCTCCGGTCGCAATGGCGCCGCGAGCTGGAACAAGCCGGAGAACGGCTCGCTGCCGGACAATGACGACCTCGAGCCGCTGTTCGACGCGATCCTCCAGCACATCCCTGCGCCGAGCTTCGACGACGCGCACCCACTCCAGGCTCACGTGACCAACCTCGACGCCTCGCCGTTCCTCGGCCGCCTCGCCCTGCTTCGCGTCTTCAATGGCACCATCAAGAAGGGCCAGACCGTCGCGTGGGTCAAGCACGACGGATCCGTGCACAATGTCAAGGTCACCGAACTGCTCATCACGCGCGCACTCGATCGCTTCCCGACCGAATCCGCGGGCCCCGGCGACATCGTCGCCGTCGCCGGCTTCGAGGACATCACCATCGGCGAGACCCTCGCCGACCCCAACGACGTGCGCCCGCTGCCGACCATCACGGTCGACGACCCGGCCATCTCCATGACGATCGGCACCAACACCAGCCCGATGATCGGCAAGGTCAAGGGCCACAAGCTCACCGCCCGCATGGTGAAAGACCGCCTCGACCGCGAACTGGTCGGTAACGTCTCGATCAAGCTCGTCGACATCGGACGCCCCGATGCCTGGGAGGTGCAGGGCCGTGGAGAACTGGCCCTCGCCATCCTCGTCGAGCAGATGCGCCGCGAAGGCTTCGAGCTCACCGTCGGCAAGCCGCAGGTGGTCGTCAAGCGCGTGGATGGCAAGATCCATGAGCCCTTCGAACACCTGACGACGGATGCCCCGGAGGAATACCTCGGCGCCATCACCCAGCTCCTCGCCTCGCGCAAGGGCCGCATGGAGGGCATGTCGAACCACGGCACCGGCTGGGTGCGGATGGAGTTCGTCGTGCCGTCGCGTGGACTCATCGGATTCCGCACCGAGTTCCTCACCATCACCCGGGGCTCCGGGATCGCCAATGCCGTCTCGCACGGCTACGAGCAGTGGGCCGGTGAGATCGTCACTCGCGTCAACGGGTCGATCGTCGCCGACCGCGCCGGGGTCGCTACCCCCTTCGCCATGGTCGCCCTTCAGGAGCGCATGTCGTTCTTCGTCGAGCCCACCCAGGAGGTCTACGAAGGCATGGTCGTCGGGGAGAACTCCCGCGCCGACGACATGGACGTGAACATCACAAAGGAGAAGCAGCTCACCAACATGCGCCAGTCCACCTCGGACACCTTCGAGCGCATGACCCCCTCGCGCAGGCTCACTCTCGAAGAGTGCCTCGAGTTCGCCCGCGAAGACGAGTGTGTAGAAGTCACTCCGGAGTTCGTGCGAATTCGCAAGGTCGAGTTAGCCGCCGGCGACCGCGCCCGCCGCGTCTCGCGCCTGAAGAAGCAGAACGCGTAGCGGGGGTCTCGATACGCTCGCTGGCGCTCGCTACTCGACCACCGTCTCCGGTGATCGAGTAGGGCGCCTCGCGAGCGTATCGAGATCCGCGCGATCCTGTCGTCACGCATCCCTTCGGTCGTATGCTGGGCGGCATGTCGTATTCGGTCTCGCGCCTCAGGGTTCCCATCGTCATCGCGATCGCGCTTCTCGCGGCGCCGGCGCTCGCCGGATGCTCCGTGCAGACCCTCATCCGCGATGTGAGCGGAGGCAAAGTGGATGTGCCGAGCAAGAGCGTGCCGAAGGACTTCCCGAGTGAGGTTCCGCTTGCCTCCGGAGAGGTGCTCACAGGAGCCGGCGTGGGGGACGGAACATCGAAAATCTGGAACGTGAGTGTGCGCGCGAAGGACAACACCGCGATCGACAGCGTGTCGACAACCCTGAGTTCGGCGGGCTTCACCTGCACGACCCTCACGCCGACCACCAAGGCCGGTGGTGCGCTCGCCTGTGATAAGGGTAATTTCAACGTCGCGGTGGTCGAGATCACGGATGCCTCGGGCTTCGTTCTCAACTACACCGTCACCAAGGGCAGCGGAAAGTAGTCGGCGTGCGACGCGAACGGTCGCCCCTCAGCTGTGCACTACCGTTTCGATGTCCGGCCTCGCCCCGCCCTGGGGTAAATTCGGCAGGTGGACTCAGACCTTCTTGACGGTGAGCCGCTCCCGACCGAGCGCGTACTCTTCGTTCACGCCCACCCCGACGACGAGAGCATCACGACGGGCGGCACGATCGCGCTGCTGGTCGAGCGAGGCGCGACAGTCACGGTCGTGACCTGCACACGCGGCGAACTCGGCGAGGTGATTCCTGCCGATCTTGCCGGACTCGACGGCCCGCGGCTCGCGGAGGTTCGCATCGCCGAACTGGAAACGGCCATGGCGGCGCTGGGAGTCGCCGACCACCGATTCCTCGGCGAGCGTGCGGCCCGCCGGGTCGAGCGCGAGCCGAGACGCTACACCGACTCCGGCATGCGCTGGGGCGCCAACGGCGCGGAACCGGCAGCATCCCTCGCCGCGGACGCCTTCTGCGCGGCGGACTTCGGTGAGATCGCCGCCGATCTCGCGACAGTGATCGACCAAGTCAAACCGGATGCGGTGGTCAGCTACGACCCACACGGCGGCTACGGGCATCCGGATCATGTGCGCGCGCACGCGGCCGCCCGTCATGCGGCCGAGGTCATGGGCGTTCCCTTCTGGGTCGTCGACACTGATGCCGCGGGCTCGTCCCTGCGCGTCGACGTGTCTGCCGTGCTCGACCGGAAGACCGCTGCGCTCACCGCACATCGCACCCAGATCGTGGTGGAGGGGGATCGGTTCTCGCTGTCGAGCGGACCAAGCCGATCGATCGAGCGCACGGAGGGGTTCACCCCGTTTCCCGGCGCCGCGCCGGTCGCGGTCGCGTGGGCCGACCAGCCAATCGCGGTCAAGGCTCTCGTCTGGGTGCTCGCCGCGATCGGGGGAGCGGCCCTCGGCGCGATCACCGTGGTCAACCATCAGTTCGCTCCGCGGATTCTCGGCGCGCCGCGTCCGGTGGGAATCGTCGTCTCCCTGCTCCTCATCGTCGCGCTGTTGGCGGGCCTCCGCATCCTCTTCCCCGGACGCACAGTGGCCGGGAGCGCCTCCCTCGGAATCCTGCTCGCGATCGGCCTGCTCTCAGTGCGGTCCACCGGGGGCTCGGTGCTCGTGCCCGGCAATACGGCCGGATACACCCTCACCTATGGCGCGCTCGCCATCGTCGGTTTCGCCCTCGCCTGGCCGAAAACCGGCACCTTCTCGCGGGATAAGCTGGCATCCCGGCCTGAACCGAAAGGACCGATCCGACCGTGACCTATGTCATCGCCCTCCCGTGCGTGGATGTCAAAGACAGAGCGTGCATCGACGAATGTCCCGTCGACTGCATTTACGAGGGCGACCGGATGCTCTACATCCACCCCGACGAGTGTGTCGACTGCGGCGCATGCGAACCGGTCTGCCCGGTCGAGGCAATCTATTACGAAGACGACGTGCCGGATCAGTGGGCCGAGTACTACAAGGCGAATGTGGAGTTCTTCGACGATGTCGGCTCTCCGGGCGGCGCGGCAAAGGTCGGCGTCATCCATAAGGACCATGCCATCATCGCCGCGTTGCCGCCCCAGGGTCCCGCGGCGTAGCCGTGGCCCTCAGCCTGCCCGACTGGCCCTGGGACGCGCTCGAACCCTATGCGGTGCGGGCCGCGGCGCATCCGCTCGGCCTGGTGGACCTGTCCGTCGGCTCGCCGGTCGATCCGACCCCTCCGATCGTGCGTGCATCGCTCGCCGCGGCGACGGATGCCCACGCCTACCCGGTCACCGCCGGCACGCCCGCGCTCCGGGAGGCCATCGTCGAATGGTTTGGCCGTCGTCGCGGTGTCGATGACCTCACCGTCGCCAATGTGCTTCCGACGATCGGCTCCAAAGAGTTCATCGCCGGCCTCGCTCTCTGGCTGGGGCTCGGACCCGGTGACATCGTGGTGCAACCCTCCCTCGCCTACCCCACCTACGCCGTCGGCGCCGCCCTCGTCGGTGCGACCGTCGTTTCCAGCGACGATCCGGCCGAGTGGCCGGAGGGAACCAAGCTCGTCTGGATAAACAGTCCCGGCAACCCCGACGGGCGCATCCTCTCGGTGACGGAGCTGGCCGCGGCGGTGGCCCGCGCGCGAGAGCTCGGCGCCGTGATCGCGAGCGACGAGTGTTATGCGGAGCTCGGGTGGGACGAGGAGTTCGACACGAACGCGACCCCGAGCATCCTCGATCCGCGGGTCATCGCCGGGGTCCGCGGCTCGGTGCTCTGCGTCTATTCGCTGAGCAAGCAGTCGAATCTCGCGGGCTATCGCGCCGGTTTCGTGGCCGGGTGCAGCATCCTCATCGGGCAGTTGATCACGGCGCGCAAGCACCTCGGCACCCTCCCACCCGCGCCGATCCAGGCCGCTATGATCACCGCGCTCGGAGATGAGACGCACATGCGTGAGCAGAAGAGGCTCTACCGCGCACGGCGCGACCGCCTGCGGACTGCCCTGGAAGGGGCCGGGTTCCGCATCGACGGAAGCGAGGGCGGCCTCTACCTGTGGGCCACCTCGGGCGACGACGCGTGGGCGGCGGTCGGCAGCCTGGCCGACCTCGGTATCCTCGTCGTCCCTGGCACCTTCTATGGGGACGGCACCTCCCGGCATGTGCGGGTGGCCCTCACCGCCACCGACACCGCCATCGATTCAGCCGTCGAACGACTGACCGCGGCTCGTTTCTAGCGACTTCCTCTCATCGCGGTGCAGGTTCTTTGGCGGAATCCGCTGTCGACTCCCGTGCGGGCCCTGTGCGTTCCGCCGTTTAGGCTGTAGAGGTGAATGCAGCCGCCCCTGACCCTGCCGCCGACATGGCCACCCTCCACTTCCCTGGCGGCAGCGCCGACTTCCCGGTGGTGACCAGCGTGGATGGCGCATCCAGCATCGACATCTCCACCTTTGCCCGCCGGACGGGGTACACGACTCTAGACCAGGGTTTCGTGAACACCTCCGCGACGAAGAGTGCGATCACCTACATCGACGGCGACAAGGGCATCCTGCGATACCGCGGCTACGCGATCGAGGATGTCGCGGCCAATTCCACGTACCTCGAGGTGGCTTGGCTGCTCATCTATGGCCAGCTGCCTTCCCCGTCGGAACTCGAGTCGTTCGAAGACCGGGTACGCCGGCACACGCTGCTGCACGAAGACCTGCGTCGCTTCTTCGACGCCCTCCCGCACAACGCCCATCCGATGTCCGTGCTCTCGAGCGCCGTGTCCGCCCTCGCTACCTTCTACGAGGACTCGTTGAGCGTGCACGATCCGGAGCAGGTCGAGCTGTCCACCATCCGCCTGCTGGCGAAGCTGCCGGTCATCGCGGCCTACGCCCATAAAAAGAGCCTCGGCCAGGCATTCCTCTACCCGGACAATTCGTTGAGCTTCACTGACAACTTCCTCAAGCTCAACTTCGGAACGATGGCGGAGCCGTACGAGGTGAATCCGGTGGTGTCGAAGGCCCTCGAGCGTCTGCTCGTGCTGCACGAAGATCACGAGCAGAACGCATCCACCTCGACGGTGCGCTTGGTCGGATCGACGGAGGCCAACATGTTCGCGTCGATCTCGGCGGGGATCAACGCCCTCTACGGCCCGCTTCACGGCGGGGCGAACGAGGCGGTGCTGAAGATGCTCGGCGAGATCAAGGAGTCGGGAGAATCGGTAGAGAAGTTCGTCGAGCGCGTCAAGAACAAGGAGGACGGCATCCGTCTCATGGGCTTCGGCCACCGGGTGTACAAGAACTTCGATCCCCGCGCAAAGCTCGTGAAGGAGAGCGCGGATGAGGTGCTCGCCGCCCTCGGCGTGAAGGACGAACTGCTCGACATCGCGAAGGAGCTCGAGGCCGTCGCCCTGGCCGACGATTACTTCATCGAGCGAAAGCTCTACCCCAATGTCGACTTCTATACCGGCGTGATCTACAAAGCGATGGGATTCCCGCCGCGCATGTTCACGGTGCTCTTCGCGATCGGTCGCCTGCCGGGCTGGATCGCGCACTGGCGTGAGATGAACAGCGACCCCTCCACCAAGATCGGTCGCCCGCAACAGTTGTACGTCGGCGAACCGCGCCGGGACTGGCCCGCGCGGTAGCTTCGCGCCGTAGCTGTCCGGGGCGTGCCGTCCTCCGTAGCGCGCGGCCGTAGCAAGCCAGCTCGTAGCAAATGCAGGACTGTGCGTTACTGGTGTTCCAGGTGAGGAACATCCGCCCCACCAGTAACGCGCAGTCCTGCATTTCGCACCCGAGGCGGGATCGTCGGAGTACATCGGTGGTCCTGCTGGACGGTGCCTTAGCCGTTGAGGCGGTGTTCCCCGTGGCCCACCGCGGCGAGGATCGCGGCCTCGACCGAGGGCCAGTGGTACATCACCTGGCTGTAGCTGAAACGCAGCACCCGGTACCCGAGCGCGGTGAGACGCGCGTCCCGGATGCGATCCCGCTCGAATGCTGCCGGGTCCGAGTGGTGCTCCCGGCCATCGACTTCAACGACCAGTCGTCTGCCGATCACGAAGTCCACGCGCAATCCTGGGGCAAGCTTCACCTGAATGCGCACGCTCAGTCCCAATCCATGGCATCGAAACCTGGTGAGCGACTCGATGATCGATTCGGATCGACCGTCGACATCCGCAAGTTGTAATCGAAGTCTCATGGGCATGGCCGCCAATGCGCGCCCCCAAGCCGCACGGCTGACCAGGCCCGCCCGCAGCGCGCTGTCGACAGCGGCCACCACGAATTCCGGGGATTCGCACTGGCACATGTCGATGAGGCAGCTGAGCGGCGACTCCACAAAGGCGCTCCCCGTGCGTCGGGGTCGCCAATGAACGACGATGCGGGCTTCTGGCGTGAGCCGGCGCCGCATATCGGAAGGATCCCTGAGCCGAGACGAGGTCAGGGAGACGGCGACGTGAACAGCGTCGTTGGACCGCGTTGAGAGGCCGAAGGAGGCCGCTCCGCTCACGCAGGTGAGCCGCCCGCCTACGCGCCACGCCGCGAGAGACTCAGCAGACTCGAATGCTGAGGCGTACCACCCCTGCCGCACGCGAACTATCGCGCCCCGGTGAACGGCGGCTGCGAGAGCGCGGCCTGTCCACCCCATTCGAAGCAGCTGGTAGGTGGGCGCCACTCCCCCGAAGGAACGAATGCAGGCGAGGAGGTCCATGAGGGCAAGGGTGGCTCGATTCCGCGCCCTGATTGTCCCCTGCAGCAGATCTGTAGAAAATCGCCCTCCGCCAGCATTGGGGAGGAGCTCCGTCAGCATAGAGGCGGAGCCGCCGTGACGTCAGTTCTGTTCGAAATGCAGGATTTCCTGTGACTGGTGAAGCAGATGAGGCTCACCTGTCTCACCAGTCACAGGAAATCCTGCATTTCGTGCGGGGCGGGCCGCGCCGTGCAACCGAGCGCGACCTGCGCGGATCAGGCGTGCAGCGCCGCGTTGAGCCGGATGCCTCGATCGCTTCGGGCGAGCACTTCGACGCCGCCGGTGAGGGAGTTGCGACGGAACAGCAACCCGGGCACACCTGAGAGTTCGGCCGCTTTCGCCGTGCGGGGATACTCCCCGAGCACGGTGAGTTTCGTCCCGGCGGTGAGGTACAGTCCCGCTTCGACCACGGAGTCATCGCCGATCGAGATGCCGATGCCCGAGTTCGCGCCGAGAAGGACGCGCTCCCCGACCGTGATGCGCTCGGTGCCGCCGCCCGAGAGCGTGCCCATGATGGACGCCCCACCACCGACATCCGACCCGTCACCGATCACGACGCCCTGCGACACCCTGCCCTCGATCATCGAGGATCCGAGCGTGCCGGCGTTGAAGTTGACGAACCCTTCGTGCATCACGGTGGTGCCGGGCGCGAGGTGGGCCCCGAGGCGCACGCGCGAGGCATCCGCTATCCGCACCCGATCGGGCGAAATGTAATCGGTGAGGCGCGGAAAACGATCGATCGAATGCGCCGCGATCCCGAGCCGCTGCAGCGTCAGTCGCTGATCGGCGTAGTCGAGCGGATGCACCGGACCGGCGTTCGTCCACGCGACGATCGGCAACTGGGTGAAGATGCCGTCGAGGTTGATCGAGTTCGGACGCACCACGAGGTGGCTGAGCAGATGGAGGCGAAGGTAGGCGTCCGGAGTCGACGCTGGTGCGGCATCCAGGTCGATCTGAACCATCGCGAAGTCGACGGTGACGTTGCGTCTGGCATCGGGACCGACGACGGAGGCGAAGTCCGCCGGAGCGATGTGCGGATCGCGCCCGCTCGGGAACGGGCCGAGCGCAGGGCTGCGGAACCAGGTGTCGAGGATGGTGCCGTCGCCGGCGATGGTCGTGAGTCCGTAGCCCCAGGCCGCTCGATCAGTCATGGCTCAAGAGTAGCGAGCAGCCGACTTATAAACTGTGCCCATGCCAGCCGCCGAAGCCATCATCCCCGTGATCGACCTGACGGCATCCTCGATCGAGATCACCCGTCAACTCTCTGACATCGAATCGGTTTCCGGCAACGAGCGCGCCATCGCCGATGCCATCGCGGCTGCTCTCGCCCCGTTCGGTCACCTCGAGATCACCCGGGATGCCGACGCCATCGTCGCGCGGACGACCAACGGTCGCGCCCGCCGCGTGGTGATCGCGGGGCACACCGACACCGTCCCGCTCAATCACAACCTGCCGACCCGGTTCGAGACGGAGGACGGCATCGACTACCTGTGGGGCCGCGGCACCGTCGACATGAAGGCCGGGCTGGCCGTGCAACTCAAGCTCGCGGCGGAGCTCACCGATGCCGCCGTCGACCTCACCTGGATCTGGTACGACAATGAGGAGGTCGCCTCCGCTCTCAACGGTCTCGGTCGCCTCGCCGCGAACCGTCCCGAGTTGCTCTCCGGCGACTTCGCGATCCTCGGCGAGCCGACCAATTCACTCATCGAAGGCGGCTGCAACGGCACACTGCGTGCCGAGCTACGAACCTCCGGCAGGCGAGCGCATTCGGCCAGATCCTGGGTGGGGGTGAACGCGATCCACGCGGCGGCTCCGATCCTCGACATCCTCGCCGCCTACGAGCCCCGGTCGATCGAGGTGGACGGCCTCGTCTATCGCGAGGGCCTCAACGCCGTAGCCATCAGCGGGGGAGTGGCCGGCAACGTCATTCCCGACGAATGCACCGTGACTGTGAACTATCGCTTTGCGCCGAACACCGTCGGAGCGGAGGCCGAAGCGCACCTTCGGCAGCTTTTCGCCGGCATCGAGCTGGTGGTCACCGACAGTGCGGATGGCGCTCGACCGGGACTCGACGCTCCGCTCGCGCAGCAGTTTCTCGAAGCGGTTGGGGGGGATGCGAAGCCCAAGTATGGCTGGACGGATGTCGCCCGCTTCTCGGCCCTCGGCATCCCGGCGGTCAACTACGGGCCAGGGGATCCGCTCCTGGCCCACGCGGACGACGAGCGCGTGGCCGTTGCGCAGATCACGGAATGCGAGCGGGGATTGCGGGCGTGGCTCGGCCAGCGTCCCGATTGAGGCCGCAGTCCCTGCGGGTTCGCTATCGCCTCACGCCGTGGTGGCTGAAAGTTCTCGTCGTCTGGGCCGCCTCGCGAGTGATCAGCACGAGCCTGTTGCTGTATTTCGCGAACCGCCAGGCGGCGAATCCGTGGTCGGGACCGCGGCCGTCTTACCTCGCGTTCGCGCAGTTCTGGGACAGCACCTGGTACCACATCGTCGCGGTGAGCGGATATCCGGCGACGCTGCCGATGACGGCGGACGGGCGGGTCGCCGAGAACGCCTGGGCCTTCCTTCCGGCCTATCCGATGCTGGTGCGCTTCTTCATGGCGGTGACGACGCTGCCCTGGGAACCGGTGTCCGTCACGGTGTCGGTCGCGTTTTCGCTGCTCTCCGCGCTCATGATCTACCGGCTCTTCCTGCTTCGCCTTCCGCCCTCTACCGCGCTCTTCGCGGTGGTGCTCTGGTGCGTGGCGCCACTCTCGCCCATCCTGCAGGTCTCCTATGCGGAGTCGATGCACGCGTTCCTTCTCGCGCTCGCGCTCTACCTGTTGCTCACCCGGCGGTACGCGGTGCTCTTCCCCGTGGTGGCGATCATGTCGCTCACCCGTCCGAGCGGACTCGCCTTCGCGCTTGCTCTCGGGCTGCATTTCGGTTACCGATGGTTCACCCGAGGCCGGGATCCCTTCCCGACGGGGGAGCGGATGCTCGGAGCCGGGCTCACCGTCTTCAGCCTGGTCATGGGATTCGCCTGGCCCGTCGCGGCGTGGGCTGTCACCGGATCACCCTCCGCATATACCGACACCGAGCTCGCCTGGCGCGCGCCCTACATCGGCTATCTCGAGTTGCAGCCCTTCGTCCCTTGGCTGCAGGGGGCACGTTTCTGGGGCGAACAATGGCAGATCGGCGACACCGCGTTCGTGCTGTTGGCGATGCTGGTGTTCGTCTTCGCCGTGGGCATGTTCACGCCGGCGGTCCGTCGGCTCGGTCCCGACCTTCGATTCTGGTCAGCGAGTTACGCGCTCTACCTCCTCGCGGTGTTCTTTCCGCAGTCGAGCACCTTCCGTCTTCTCGTGCCGCTGTTCCCCCTGCTCGGAGCCGTCGCGCAGCCCCGATCCGCGCTCTACCGGGTGACCCTGGTCGTGGCATCCGTGAGCGGCCAGTTCGCCTGGCTCGCAGTGGCCTGGTGGGTCGACGGTTACGACTGGACGCCCCCGTGAGCGCCTCCACCGAGCCCCCGTTTTCGGGTTAGCGCTCGATTACCGGATAATAGGAAGTCATTCCACGAAAGGGGATCCATCATGGCAGCCATGAAGCCGCGGACCGGAGACGGACCAATGGAGGCTGTTAAGGAGGGTCGCCTCATCATCGTGCGCGTGCCGCTCGAAGGGGGCGGTCGCCTGGTGGTTTCGGTCAACGATGCCGAGGCAAAAGAACTTCACGACGCGCTCGCCGGGGTTGTCGCCGCGGCCAGTTAGGGGCGTTTTTCGTCCAGGTGATCAGGTTCTTTACAGCTTGGTCAGCTGAAGCAGACCGTCGCCAACCGGGGAAAGCGCGCTGATCACGGCCGGAGACTCGGCGATCTCGGCGAGGAGCGACCGGAACCCGGTGACCGTGTCATCACGCTGTGCCGGGTCCGCGACGCGACCGCGCCAGAGGGCGTGGGCCACAAGCACGGTACCTCCGGTGCGCACGAGCCGCAGTCCGTGCTCCACGTACTGGATCACCGACTGTGGGTCGGCATCCACAAGCACGACGTCGTACGACTGTTCGTTCATGCGGGGAAGCACGTCGATGGCACGCCCCGCGATGAGCCGAACTCGATTTCCGGGCACTCCCGCGTCGAGAAACGCCTTCTTCGCGGACTGTTGGTAGTCGAGTTCGAAATCGATAGATGTCAGGGTGGCGTCGGGGGCCCCCGAGAGCAGCCAGAGGCCGCTCACGCCCACACCGGTGCCGATCTCGATGATGCTGGTTGCTGCGGCTGCCGCGGCGATCACCGCGAGCTGGGCGCCTGTCGCCGGGCTCACCGCGTCGATCCCGAGCTCGATCGAATGCTGCCTCGCCTTGGCGATCTCCGCGCGTTCGACGATGAAGTCCTCCGCGAACTTCCAGCTCGACTCTTTGTCTGCCACCTGTGCTCCTCGTTCCCTGCCCAGCGTAGGGGAGGGTTCGCGGCTCGGAGCGTTAGTCTGAACGAGTGTTCGGCCTGACTATAGACAAATTCGTGGTGATCGCGGTGATCGCGGTCTTTCTGCTCGGCCCGGAGCGCATCCCGCATTATGCGGCACAATTGGGACGCCTGGTCCGCAGCATCCGCGACATGGCGAACGGGGCGAAAGAGCGCCTCCGTGAGGAGATGGGTCCGGACTTCGATGACGTCGACTGGAAAAAGCTCGATCCTCGCCAGTACGATCCCCGACGCATCATCCGCGAGGCTCTTCTCGACGATGCGGATGACCGCCCGGATGTGCCGGTGACGATAGTGCAGCCGGGCGGCGAGTCCGCCTACGCGAAGCGCAAGCGATTGATGGCCGAGGGCGCTGACGGCGGTGTCGGTGCGGTGCGGGTCGACGCTCCCTTCGACAGCGAAGCGACCTGACGCGCCCATCACGGCCGCATGCGGAACTCGGCGCGATCCCAGAACCTGACCCTAAGATCGCGCCATGACAGAGTTGAGCGGAGCCGTCGTGCTCGTCGTCGGGGCATCGGGGGTTCTGGGTTCCGAAATTGCACGGCTTCTCGAATCGGCCGGGGCCGCGGTCGTGCGTGCCGGGCGTGACCCGGAACAGCTGCCGGGGCCGGATGCCCTCCTCGCCGACCTCTCGGACGACACCGCCGCCCGCACGATCATCGCTGCGAGCCTGAAACGTCACGACCGGCTGGACGGCATCGTGATCGCTGCCGGCGTCGTGGCTTTCGGACCCGCCAGCGAACTGCTCGACGACACCCTCCGGCAGCTCTTCGAGACCAACACCCTCGCGCCGATCCGGTTGATCCGGGAGGCGACCCCCTCTCTCACGGCGTCCGCAGCCGCCGGCCGCAAACCCTTCATCGTCACGCTGAGCGGCATCGTGGCCGAGTCCCCCACTGCGGGACTCGCCGCCTATTCCGCCTCGAAGGCCGGGCTCGCCGCCTTCGTCCAGGCGGCGTCGCGGGAGCTGCGCCGTTCCGGCATCCGGATCCTGGATGCCCGCCCCGGGCACACCGAGACGGGTCTCGCGACGCGCGCCATCGCCGGCACGGCACCGCCGTTCCCGCCCGGGCTCGAGCCGATCGCGGTCGCGGAGCGGATCGTTCGGGGAATCCTCGACGACGAGAAGGACCTCCCGAGCACGGCTTTCTGAATTCAGCCCGCGTGCTGGGCGGCGATCCCGCTCGCCACCTCGCGAAGCGCCTGGATGACGAGGCGCACCGATGGGCGCTCGGCTCGATCCGGCCGCATCAGCGCCGAGATCTGCCGGGTGGAGCGGATGCCGACGAGCGGCCGGGTGACCAGTCCGTTCTCGTGATCGCGGGTGGTGAAGCGCGGCAGGATGGCGATGCCGTGCCCTGAGGCCACAAGAGCCTCGACGATGCCGTTATCGAGGAATCGCTGACCGATGATCGCCGGAACCCCGGTGATGGCCTCCAACTGGCGCAGGATGCGGTCGTAGGGGAAACCGAGTGGCGCCCCGATCCAGGTGACATCCACGAGGTCCTTCGCCGAAAGGCTGGCCTTGGCCGCGAGAGGGTGCCCCTCGGGCAGGGCGATGTCGAGCGGTTCGTCCAGAAGTTTCACGACGGCGAGGCCACGTTCGCGCCAGGACGGCATCGGGCCGGGGGCGTCCGCGATCACGATGTCGAAGTCGGGCGTGAGGTCGGCGGAGTCCGCGTGCAGCGGATCCTGATCGCTCGCGATGAGGGTGAGGTCGGGGATGGCTGCAGTCACATCGAGAAGTCCGGGCAGCAGCATCTGTCCGCCGGTGGGAAATGTGGAGAGGGTGACTTCGCCGCGCGGGGAGAGGGTGAAATCCTTCCACAGGGCGTCGGCGCGCTCGAGGGCGATCGCGACATCCGTCGCGGTTTGCGCGAGCATCCGTCCCGCGCCGGTGAGGAGGACGCCCCGCCCGGAGCGCTCCGTCAGGGGCAGTCCGGCCTCTCGTTCGAGCACTTTGAGCTGCTGTGAGACCGCCGAAACCGTGCGGTTGGTCGCCTTCGCGACGGCGGTGATGCTTCCGCGTTCGGCGAGCTCGCGAAGTAGTTCGAGGCGATTGACATCCATAAAGTAAGGCTACAGTGTTAGTGCAATTCTTTTTGATTGTGCTAAAGAGTGACGGGGTATGGAATGGACTCAATCAGTCATTTGCCGCCACACTCCGAGGTCACCATGTTCGTCTTCATCATTCCCGCCATCATCGCCGCTCTTTCCGTCTGGGGCATCGCGTCAGTCGTCGTCATCAGCCTTCGCGATGGGTACCGCCAGGCGCCGACCCTCCAGGCCTGAGCAGCGGACCGTTCGGCGGGTCTCGATACGGTCGCTTTGCGATCTACTCGACCAGCGGGGGCGGTCAGCGGACGCTGAAGCCGAGTTTGCGCCCGGCAAGACCCCGGCCGTGTGTCGCAATCTGATCGGCTACCGCGAGAATCGACACGGATGCCGCATCCCGCGGGTCCGAGAGCACGATCGGCACGCCGGAGTCCCCGCCTTCGCGCAGCGCGATGCTGAGCGGCACGGCGGCGAGCACCGGCACCGGCCAGTCCTGGCCGATCGACAGCCGTGCCGCGACATCCGCTCCCCCTCCGGAGCCGAACAGGTCGAGAACGCTTCCGTCGGGCTGAACGAGGCCTGACATGTTCTCGATGACCCCGATCACCCGCTGGCCGGTCTGCCGTGCCACGGTTGCACTGCGTTCGGCGACCTCGGCCGCCGCCGGCTGCGGGGTGGTGACGACGATGACCTCGGCGTGCGGCAGCAGCTGCCCGAGCGAGATCGCCACGTCTCCGGTGCCCGGCGGAAGGTCGATCAGGAGCACGTCCAAATCGCCGAAGTACACGTCGGTCAGAAACTGCTGGATGGTACGGTGCAGCATCGGCCCGCGCCAGGACACCGCGGCGTGGTCCTCCACGAACATGCCGATCGAGATCACCTTAACGCCGTAGTTGATCGGGGGCAGGATCATCTCTCCCACCTTCGTCGGCTTCGCCGTGCCCAGCCCGAGGATGCCCGGAATCGAGAACCCGAAGACATCCGCGTCGATGAGGCCGACCGCCAGCCCGCGCGCCGCGAGCGCGACGGCGAGGTTGGCGGTGATCGTGGATTTGCCGACCCCGCCCTTGCCGCTTGTGATGGCGATGATGCTGGTGAGCGAGTGTGGGCCGAACTGCAATTCCCGGGACCGACCGCCACGCAGCTTTTCGGTGAGGGCAGTGCGCTGGTCCCGTGTCATGATGCTGACATCTACTGTCACTGCGGTCACACCAGGGACGGCTGTCGCGGCCGCGCGCACGTCTCGCTCGATGCTGGCGGCGGCGGGACATCCCACTATCGTCAGGGTGAGCCCGACCGTCACAGCGCCGTCGGGGCCGGCGGTGATGGCCCCGATCATGTCCAGCTCGGTGATCGGCTTGCGGATCTCGGGGTCGATCACGCTGGCGAGCGCGTCGCGCACCCGCTGGTCGAGCCCGGCCGAGGGGCTCACGCGGGCTCCCCGTCGGGCTTCCGCTCCTTCTCCAGCTCTTCGAGCAGGGCACGCAATTCCGCTCGGATGAAGTCCTTCGAGGCAAGTTCACGAACGGCGAGGCGGAGCGACACCACCTCCCTGGCCAGGTATTCGGTGTCGGCGAGGTTGCGTTCTGCCCGTTGGCGGTCCTGTTCGAACTGCACCCGGTCGCGGTCATCCTGGCGGTTCTGTGCCAACAGGATCAGCGGCGCGGCGTAGGAGGCCTGCAGCGACAGGATGAGCGTGAGCAGGGTGAAGTTGGTGCTGCGCGGGTCGAACTGTACTGCCGGTGACGCATAGCTGTTGTAGGCGAGCCAGATCACGACGAACGCGGTCATACCGACGAGGAAATAGGAGGTGCCCATGGCGCGGGCGAAACCCTCGGAGAACCGCCCCACCCGGTCTCGACCGCCCATGCGGGGGACGAAGCGGTTGCGAAGCCCCTTTGGGGTCTCGAAGGAATCAGAGCGACGAGCCACTGAGCGGCCTCCTTCCGGCGGAACCGATCACGGGAATGGTGCTGGTGTCGGCAGTCTCCGGGGCGGGGTCGTCGTCGTGACTTCGCCAGTCATCGGGCAGGAGGTAGTCGAGGACATCGTCAATGGTCACCACCCCGACCAGTCGGTGATTGTCGTCGACGACGGGAAGGGAGACAAGGTTGTAACTCGCCAGGGTTCGGGCGACCTCCGCTGCCGAGGCGCTCGCCTTCACCGGTTCGAGCTTCTGGTCGAGCAGCGTGCCGAGCCGCTCCATGGGGGGGTAGCGCAGCATCCGCTGGAAGTGCACCATGCCGAGGAATCGGCCCGTCGGCGGCTCGTACGGGGGAAGGGTGACGCAGACGGCGGCACCGAGGGCCGGCGCGAGTTCGTGGCGACGGATGAGCGCGAGGCCCTCCGCGACGGTCGCATCGGCAGAGACGATTATCGGCTCCGGAGTCATGAGACCGCCGGCGGTCTCCGGCGCGTATGCCAACAGCATTCGCACGTCTTCGGCCTCTTCCGGCTGCATCAAATCAAGCAGGACCTCCCCTCGCTCATCGCTGAGTTGAGCGATCAGGTCCGCCGCGTCATCCGGCTGCATCTGGTCGAGGACGTCCGCCGCACGGTCGTCGTCGAGCTGGTTGAGGATGTCCACCTGCTCGCTCTCCGGCATTTCCTCAAGCACGTCGGCGAGGCGTTCGTCGCTCATCTCCTCGGCGACCTCGAGCATCCGTTGCTCTGGAAGGTCGAGCATCGCGTTCGCGAGGTCGGCCGGGAGCAGGTCTTCATAGGTCGCGAGCAGTTGTGTGGCGGACTGCGCCTCACCGGTGGAACGCTCGCGCATGCCGGTCCAGTCAGAGAAGACGGTCTGTCCCTTGCCGAACGGCGAGGAACCCGTCTTCGGTCGACGCAGGAACACTTCGCTCACCGCCCACTCGCCCGGACCGCCCTGCTCGATCGCGACATCCTCGATCGTGGCACTGCCCGACTTGTCGACGAGGGTGACCTCGCGACCGAGCATCTCGGCGATCACCCTCACCTCGCCGCCGCGCTGTTCGAAACGGCGCAGGTTCATGAGTCCGGTGGTGATGACCTGGCCTGATCCGAAGCTGGTCACCCGACCGATCGAGAGGAAGACCCGCCGCTTGCCCGGCACCTCGACGATGAGGCCGACGACGCGCGGCGGCTCCTTCGAGCGGTACACCACCAGAACATCGCGCACCCGACCGACCTTGTCGCCGGCGGGGTCGAAAACGGAGCACCCGGCCAGTCGGGCGACGAAGACTCTCGCGGCGCTCACAGTTCTAACTTAGACCGTGCGGATGTGCACGGAGGATAATGGCGGCATGACCAACCAGAGCCCCCTCGCCGGCCGTCCCCGCCTCATCCCCACCCTTCCCAGGGGCGACGTGCTCGGAACCTACGACACCTACTTCGAGGCCCAGGCCGTGGTCGACCGTCTCGCCAAAGCGGACTTCCCGGTCAAGCAGGTGGCGATCGTCGGCAGCGATCTCAAGACCGTGGAACGCGTCACCGGCAAACTCACCTACGGTCGCGCCGCGGGAGCCGGAGCGGCAAGCGGCGCCTGGTTCGGACTGTTCATCGGCGTGCTCTTCACCTTCGGTGGCACCGGAACGGTGCTCCAGTATGTGGTGGCGGCGATCATCATCGGGGCCGGTTTCGGTGCGCTGTTCGGCGTCGCCGCCACGGCGGTCACCCGGCGCACCCGCGACTTCACCTCGACTCACCAGGTGCTCGCGAGTCGCTATGAGATCGTCGTGGATCCCGAGCTCCTCGTCAAAGCGCAGGACGTGCTGTCACGCACCAGCTGATCTCGTCAGCGCAGCCAGGTCTCCACGTCATCCGCGGTGCGAGGGATGCCGATCGATAGGTTCTCCGCGCCCGCCTCGGTGACCAGGATGTTGTCTTCGATGCGCACACCGATGCCACGGAATCCTTGCGGCACGGTGAGGTCATCGGGCTGGAAGTAGAGCCCCGGCTCGATGGTGAAGACCATCCCGGCCTCGAGCACGCCGTCGAGGTAGAGGTCTCGCCTCGCCTGGGCGCAGTCATGAACGTCGAGTCCGAGGTGGTGTGAGGTGCCATGCACCATGTAACGACGGTGGAACTGGTTCTCCGGCTTCATGGACTCCTCGGCGCTCACCGGCAGGAAGCCCCACTCCGCGGTCTTTCGGGCGATGACCGCCATGGCCGTCGCATGGATCTCGCGGAATCGGATGCCCGGACGCACGATCGCGAACGCGGCATCGGCCGCTTCCAGCACCGCTTCGTACACGAGGCGCTGGGTCGTGCTGAAGACGCCGTTTACCGGGAGGGTGCGGGTGATGTCCGCGGTGTAGAGGCTGTCGAGTTCGATACCGGCGTCCACCAGGATCAGGTCTCCGGGTACGACCGGCCCGTCGTTCCGGGTCCAGTGCAGGATGCACGCGTGCGGTCCGGAGGCGGCGATGGTGTCGTAGCCGACGGCGTTGCCTTCGGCACGGGCGCGTCGATTGAAGGTGCCCTCGACGAGTCGCTCGCCCCGCTCGTGCGCGACGATCGCGTCACGATCCGCGATCACGTCGTCGAAACCCGTCTTCGTCGCGGCGACCGCCCGGCGCATCTGGTCGATCTCCCAGGCATCCTTGACCAACCGAAGTTCGGAGAGGTCGCGGGCGAGCGTGGTGTCGGCGTCGAGAGCGTCGGAATTGAGACCTTCGGCATCCGAGGTGAGCGCCCGACGCCCGTCCACCTCATCGGCGAGAGCCCGGTCGCCGTCGCGGAGGATGATCGTGTCGGCGTCGACGGCGTCGAGCACGCGCTCGAACGCGGACAGGTCGGCGGTGGGCAGGCCCAGGTCCTGCGCGACCTGCGCGAGGGAGGGCCGCGGACCGGTCCAGAATTCACCGATCTCGGGGTTCGCATAGAACTCGTCCGAGTCACGGCCGGCGGCCTTGCGGAAGAAGAGCGTCGCCTGATGGCCCCTCGACGTCGGTTCGAGCACCAGCACACTGCCAGGCACCGCGTCGCTCGCCCAGCCGGTGAGGTGGGAGAAGGCGGAGTGGGCACGATAGGCATAGTCGGTGTCGTTCGATCGCACCTTGGCCGCGCCTGCCGGGATGATGAGGCGTTTGCCCGGGTAGAGCGCGGACACCCGGGCGCGCCGGGCTGCCGCCCACATCGACTGTTCCCGCGGTACGGCCTCAGCCTCGGCGCGCCCGGCCCAGTCAGTCGAGATGAACTGCCGGAAAGTGTCGCTGACGGGCACCGTGGAGCGGTTGGAGGTCGCGCGGGGTGCAGTCGCTTTTGTGTCGGTCATGCATCCATTCTGCCCCGCCACGGCTCCCGTTCCGACGGGCGCGCGCAGTAGAGTGCTTGCTTCAGCCGGCCTGGCGATGCGGATGCGCGCGCAGGCTGAACGGCCAGGGCGGCCTCGGCGGCACGAGAGACTCGCGGCTGCCGGTCGACCGCGCCACATGTTCGAAGGACGAGAGCGGCGGGGGGAGAGCGGCGTCGTCCAGGGCAACCATTCCCGTGTCGAGCACCGCGCCTTCGGTGCGTGCCGGATCGCTGTTGAATCGCACCCCTTCGCTGTCGGGGGAATTGTGGAGGACATCCTCGAAGCTCTTCATTGCCCTGCCCCTGCCTGTGACTTCATCACTTCTGACCCGGCTTGACCCATTGAAACAGAGACTGCACTGTCTTGTCTATGAATCGCGGACACCTTGACGTACCGTGTTCGATCTAGTAGTAAGGCACGAGTGCGTGTACGAAGGTCGGCTCAGACCCCGCCGACCTGATCGGGAGTGGTTTGCCGTGACCAGCGTCGTCTCCGCCACACCAGTGCCGATTGACCAACCACCAGTTTCGGAGGTGTCGGTCAGGGCGCCTGGCTTCGCCGAGACCCACGAGCGCATCATCGATGCCAGCTACCGGCTGTTCTGCCAGCGAGGGGTGCGGGATGTCGCGATGGATGAGGTCGTCGTCGCCTCCGGTGTCGCAAAGGCCACCCTCTACCGGCACTTTCCCACCAAAGACGACCTGGTCTTGGCGTTCTTGGCGCGCCGCGAGGTGTCCTGGACCTTCGGGATACTGGAGGGCGGAGCGCGGTCCCGGTCCGCCGACCCGGAGGAACGACTGCTCGCCATCTTCGACGTCTTCGACGACTGGTTCCAACGCGACGACTTCGAAGCCTGCTCGTTCGTCAATGTTCTGCTGGAAATGGGACCCGACCACCCGCTTGGTCGAGCCTGCACCGACCATCTTGCCAACATCCGCGGTGTGGTGAGCGCACTCGCCACGGAGGCCGGGCTCAGCAATCCCGACGGATTCGCCCGGTCCTGGCACATCCTGATGAAGGGATGCATCGTGCAGGCCGCAGAAGGCGACCTTCTCGCCGCCCGGAGTGCGCGTGCGCTGGGCGGACTGCTGATCGCGGCGAATCGACTGCCGGATTAGGGGAGTCCCGCCCGATCATCCGAGGAGTCAGCCGGTCGAACGCAACCGCACGACCATCGGACGATGGTCGCTTCCGGCTCCGTCGAGATAGTCGATCACCCGCACGCCGACCACGCGCCAGTTCTTCGTGGCCATCACGTGATCGATCGGCGCGCCGAGGATCGCAGGAACGGCGACCGGCCAGGTTCCGAGGGCGCCGCTGCGGCCCTGCAACGCCGCATCCGTACACGCACCGACACTCGCTCCCGCCGTGGACTCGAGACCGGCGACATGGTCGAGCGTGGCATTGAAATCCCCGGCCACGATCACATTCCCTGAGGGGCATGCCTCGGCCACCCAGCTCAGGTCGGCACCCCAGCTCCGCATCGCGCTCGGCTGGGGGGCGACGACGTGAACCGCCACGATGGTCGGACCAGAACCGTCGTCCGGCCGCATGACGAGGCTCGGGAGGGTGGATGTCGAGCCGGCCGAACCGTCCAGTCGATACGCGCCGAGTGCCGTGCTGATCAGCACCGAGGTGGAGAGTGATTTCGACACTTGCCCGAACGCGACTGTGCGCGCCATCATCGGGAGTCCGGCGTCCGACATCAGTGCGACTACGGCCTGGGCGGTCTCCGCTGTCGTCTCGGGCAGCGACACGATATCCGCCTCCGACTCGATGGCAAGCGTCGCGATCGTCCGGGCTCCGGGCGCATCCCCGAGTGTGTTCCAGACGACCACGGTCACGTCGGTGGCGGAACGGGCGGGCAGGCGAGCGGCGCCGAAGCCTCGACTCGCGAGCACCGCGGAGTTCAGCAGCACGAAGACCACGGCAATGGCCGCGAGCGACAGGCCGAGTCGGCGAAAGCGTCGGCTCGCGATCGCGAGCACGAGAAGCACGCCGAGCAGTGCGGCTGCAGCCACCGCGGAAGCGCCACGGAACGACACCAGCTGGGCGACCCCGGCGACCCGCTGCAGTGCGAATAGTTGGGGCCAGGCCAGCACCAACACGGTCGCCGCACCCGTGACGATAAGCAGTGCGGCCAGCAGTCGGCGAAACATCGAGGTCCTCCCTGCTCGGCAATAGAGTTGCAGGATGCCCGGACCGATCGACCTGCATACCCACACCAGTGTCTCCGACGGGACGGAAACTCCGACCGAGCTTATCGGGGCGGCGGTTTCGGCCGGTCTCGGCACCGTCGCGGTCACAGACCACGATTCGACGGCCGGCTGGTCGGAGGCCTTCGCCGCGGCATCCGGCACCGGTCTCACAGTGATCCCGGGCATGGAACTCAGCACCAACTTCGGCCCGGCGAGCGTGCACATGCTCGCATACCTGTTCGATCCATCGGATGCGACGATCAACGCCGAGACGACCAACATTCGCGCGGGGCGAATGAACCGCGCCGAGCGAATCGTCGAACGCATTGCCGTCGACTACGACATCACCTGGGAAGACGTCCTTGCCCAGTCGATCACGGGCGGCACCCTCGGGCGACCGCACATCGCGGACGCCCTCGTGGCGAAGGGTCTGGTGACCGATCGCAGCGCGGCCTTCGAGAGCATCCTGCACTGGCGGGGCGGGTACTACGAGAAGTATTACGCTCCGTCACCGCTCGAGGGCGTGCGGATGATCGTCGCGGCCGGCGGAGTTCCCGTCCTGGCGCATCCGGCCACCCACGGCCGCTACCGGGTGATCGAGGAGAGGGTGATCGCCGAGCTGGTTGCGGCCGGCCTGGTCGGCCTCGAGATCCGGCACCGCGACAACACCGAGGACGGCAAGCTGCGCCTGCACGAACTGGCCTCGAAGTACGATCTCGTCGTCACCGGGTCGAGTGACTACCACGGCGAGGGCAAGCCGAACCGGTTGGGCGAGAACACGACCGAGCAGGATGCTTTGGAGCGCATCGTTGCCGCGGGAACGGGTTCGGCGCCGTACCTGGGCTGAGGCGAAGAGAGCACGGCCGCCCCTGCGAGAAATCCATGCATTCCGTCCGACACGCCGCACATCGAACGCGGCGCCCGGAGAGTCGACCGGGACAGCATGGATTTCTGGCCCAGCAGTGCGACAGACGCCGGTGCAGGGCCGTGTGAAGATGCCCCCGGTCAGGCGGCCGGAGGCGTGTTGCCGGTTCCGCCGCGACGCGAGCGGGTGCGGCGGCGACGCGTCGGCGAGGTGCCGTCGTGGGTTCCGCCGCCCTCAGCGCTCTCACGCACGACGTCGGTCGAGCCTTCGCCGCGATCACGCGGGGGTCGAGCGGCGGACGGACGGCCTCCGCCAGAACGGCCGGTGCCACCGTGATCACCGGAGCGACCACCACGGTCGCCGCCGCGGTTGGCTCCGTCGCGAGAGCCGCCATCCCGAGAGCCGGATCGACCTCCACGGTCGGCATCGGCAGGCCGCGGCTCGCGCGCCCGGACGGGCCCGGCGGAAGCGAGACGCCCCTTAGTGCCCTCCGGGATGTCGAGATCGGCGAAGAGATGCGGCGAGGAGGAGTACGTCTCCACCGGCTCCGGCTGGCCCATGTCCAGCGCCCTGTTGATGGCGGCCCACTTGTGCATGTCGTCCCAGTCGACGAAGGTCACGGCGATGCCGGTCTTCCCCGCGCGGCCGGTGCGACCGGCGCGATGCAGGTAGGTGTCGTCGTCATCCGGAATCGTATGGTTGATCACGTGGGTGACATCGTTCACGTCGATACCGCGAGCCGCGACATCCGTGGCAATCAGGATGTCCTTCTTGCCCGCCTTGAAGGCGGCCATGGCCCGCTCGCGCTGCTCCTGGTTCAGGTCTCCGTGCACGGCGGCGGCGTTGAAGCCGCGATCGTTGAGCTCCTCGACGAGCTTGGCTGCGGCGCGCTTCGTGCGGGTGAAGACCACGGTCTTGCCGCGTCCCTCGGCCTGCAGGATGCGGGCGATGACCTCGTCTTTGTCCATCGAGTGCGCGCGGTAGACGACGTGTTTGATGTTGGCCTGGGTGCGACCCTCGTCAGGATCCGTCGCGCGGATGTGGATGGGCCGGTTCATGAAGCGACGCGCGAGGGCGACGATCGGGCCGGGCATCGTGGCGGAGAAGAGCATGGTGTGGCGGGTCGGAGATGTCTGCGCGAACAGTTTCTCGATGTCGGAGAGGAACCCGAGGTCGAGCATCTTGTCGGCCTCATCGAGCACCATCACGGTGACGTTCTTGAGCGACAGCATCCGCTGGCTCGCGAGGTCGAGGAGGCGACCTGGGGTTCCGACGACGACCTGCGCGCCCGCCTTCAGCTGTTCGACCTGGCCTTCGTAGGCCTTGCCGCCGTAGATCGCGGCGACCTGGGTGCCGCGATTGGATGCCGCGAGCACGAGGTCTTCGGCCACCTGCACGCACAGCTCGCGCGTCGGTACCACGACGAGTGCCTTGACGCCGGGCTCAGGATTCAGTCCGAGCGACTGCAGCAGGGGGAGACCGAAGCCGAGCGTCTTGCCCGTTCCGGTCTTGGCCTGGCCGATGATGTCCTGGCCGGCGAGTCCCATGGGGATCGTCTGCACCTGGATCGGGAAGGGTTCGATGATGCCCTTGGTGGCGAGTGCGTCGACCATGTCCTGGTCGATGTTCAGATCTGAGAAAGTTGAAATGAGTGATGCCCTGTTCTAAAGCGGCTACGCCCGCTTTGACCTGGGGCGTGCGGAGCCTCCACCAGAAATGGGAGGCATTGCTCTCAGTTTAGCCGCTTGCTGCGGAGCGGGGGCTGTGGGGGCGGCTCGCGGCCTGTCGCGGATAGGCTGTGCCCGTGGTCTCCTTGTTTTCCCGGCGCCCCCGGCGCACCGATGTTCCCCGGCCGAAGCCGCGGCGCGAGTCTGCCGCGCAGGTCGACCGCGTCGACCTCGCCGAGCTGACTCCGGAGCTGCTTCCCTACCTCGGACAGGCCGCCTACGTGCAGCTGGCGCTCTTCGAGACGCTCAGCCGCGCGGTCAGCGTCGCCCCGAGTGCGGCATCGAAAGTGGCAGTGAGCCGGGTCGCGGCGCTTGCCCTGGCCAAACATCACGGTCTCGCCGCCGAGATCAAGCGACTCGGGCACGAACCGGGTCTCGCGATGGCCCCGTTCGCGGCCCGCATAGACGAATACGCGCGCACGACGCTCGGAGCGGACTGGTACGAGATGCTCGTGACGGCCTACCTCACGGCCGGGCTGCTCGGCGACTTCCAATTGCAACTCGCGGCCGGCCTTCCGGGCGAGGCGCGTCTGCGGATCATCCCGCTCCTCTCCGGCGACGACGGGCATGCCCTGCTGGTCGACGAGCTACGCTCCGCCATCGACGCCAACCCGCGGCTCGCCTCCCGGCTCGCCCTGTGGGGGCGGCGCCTCGTGGGCGACACGCTGCTCATTGCGCGGTCATCCCTCGCGAACGTCGGTCACACCCGCCGCGACGAGGCGCGGCTGGAGCCGGTCTTCACCGATCTCATCGCCTCGCACACCCGCCGGATGGATGCGCTCGGCCTGACTGCCTGAGCCGCGGCGGGGCAGGTCACGCCTTTAGCTGGAGGCCGTATCGCTGCCGGGCCGCTTCGCCCGACGTGCCGATCAGCGAACCGATCGCGGCCCAGGAGTAGCCGTGTTCCCTGGCGTGGTCGACGCCATCCTTGATCGAGCGCTCGGCAGCGGATCGCGCGAGCACGGCTTGTCGGAGCTCGGTGAACACTTGGGCGTTGCGTTCGTCGGATGGCGACGGGTCGTAGTCCTCGAACCGCTTAGCGAGTTCGTCAGCGTGGTCGAGTATGTCTTGGACTGTGCGTGGCATTCATCACCTCAGGAATTTTTCGCGTGCTCTCATTGCGTGGACGATGACCGGAACTGTGACCTCTCCGACAACCCCTATCCAAAAATAATGGCCGCGTGGTTTGCCCCGATGATCACTCTCGCCGACGTCGCCCGGATCCGTCGGGTGGAAGAAGTCGATGTGGCCGCACGGATCGGCGAAGTCGTGGTTTCTGGACTGGCATTCGGTAACCCCACGATCGCAATTCCCGAGGGAGCAGCCGGTGCGAGTACTGTGCCGCAGGCCTTCAAGGTGACGACGACCTACTCGACCAACGACGGACTCGGCCCGCGGTATGTGACCTCGAAGTCGAGCAACGTGGTCATCGATGAGACCCCGCGCCCTCCGACCCCGCCACCGACGCGCTCGAGAATGTTCTGCTTCCCGCTGTGCCATCCCGACGCTCAAAATCCCTCGCGCGCCGAGCAGGTGAACTTCTCGCCAGCCTCGGAGTCGCCGAGCGCGCGGGGAGCTATTCCGAGAAACTTAGCGGGGGAGAGCGCCAACGAGTCGCGCTCGCTCGAGCCCTGCTCCTCGAACCGACCATCGTGATGGCGGATGAACCGACCGCGAGCCTGGATCGCGCCAGTGCCGATTCGGTCAGCCGGATGCTTCGCTCGCTCGCCGACCAGGGCATCGCCGTTCTCGTGGCGGCCCACGACCAGCACCTCATCGACGCCGCGGACTCCCGGACGATGCTGGCATAGCGTCTGGCCCCTTCTCGTGGGGCCGACCATCCGGCGGGCGTCGCCGAGCGGATGACGACCTGCTTGTCGATTTTCGCGCAGGATCTTCCTGCGTTGGAGGCTGCATTGACTGCAGAAATCGAGCGCGCCGACACCTGGCCGGATCGGGCTCAGGCGCGGCTGAGCCTCGAAAGCAGCTCGGAGTCGCGCGCCGCGCGGCGGCGCCCAAGGAAGACGCTCGCCAGAGCGGAGACCACGCCCGCCGCGACCAGGCTCACCACCCAGATCCAGCCGCCGTCGAACTTCCAGCCCAGCCAGGTGAGGGCGGCCCAGACGACGGATGCCACGACCGCGCCGATCGCCGGAACGAGCAGTGCGCCGTGAGTGTCGCGCTTCGGCACTCCGTAGCGCGCAGCGATGCCGAGAAGCGCCCCGCCGAGCGTTACGAACATCAGTTCCATCGGTCAGGCCACGAAGCCGACGCGACGGGACGCTTCCGACCCGATCTCGAGGTAGCCGAAGGTCGCGAGGGGAACGACATAGACGTTTCCCTTCTGGTCGACGAGCTTGAAGAATTTCGCGTCGGAGGCGAGGGCTTCGGTGACGATGCCCTCGACATCCGCCGCCGATTGCGATGACTCGAGGTTGATCTCACGGGGGCTGTTGGTGATGCCGATGCGTATGTCCACGTGCACAGAGTACGACAGTTGCCACACCGCAAATCTCCCCGTTCTCTTTGGGCGCAACGAAGTGCGCCGCCGCCGGGCAGTGTCACCCGCCCGCGCTACGTTGGGAAAATGGCGATCACAGGGTTCCGGCGCACGGCACCATCTGAATCCCGTTCTTTCGCCAAGGTGGAGCTGGATCCATCCCAGGCGGCAGTGCTCGACCGACCCGATGAATCGTCGGCCGTGGTCATCGGCGCGCCTGGGTCGGGAAAGACCACGACGCTCGTCGAACTGGTGGCCCAGCGCGTGGGGGTGCGCGGCTTCGCCCCGGAAGCCGTTCTCGTGCTCACCTCCAGCCGCGCCACGGCGACCCGGCTGCGGGACATCCTGGCCCTGCGGCTCGGTGTGCCGACCAACGGGCCGATCGCCCGAACCGTGAACTCCCTCGCTTTCGAGATCGTGGGAAACGCCGCTCGGGCCGCGGGTGTCGAAAGTCCTCGCCTCGCGACCGGCGGCGACCAGGACAGTGACATCGCGCAGCTGATCGACGGCCACATCGAAGACGGATCGGGCCCGACCTGGCCGGAGCATCTCTCGCCGGAAGTGCGCCGACTGCGCGGATTCCGCACCGAGCTCCGCGAGCTGCTCGGGCGCGCGACGGAATACGGCGTCACCGCCGAGCGGTTGCGAGCACTCGGACGCGAGCGCGACCGCCAGGAATGGGTCGCAGCGTCCGACTTCATCGCTGACTACCTTTCGGTGGTGAGCAGTTCCCGTCCCAACCAGCTCGACTCGACGGAGTTCGTGCAGTTCGCGATCGCGGCCATTCGACGCGGAGCCGGCGGTGCATCCGTCGACCGTCTGCGCCTCGTGATCGTCGACGACCTGCAGGAGGCGACGCGGGCGACCATCGACCTGCTCGCCGCCCTCTCCGCCCGGGGCATCGCGGTGGTCGCCTTCGGGGACCCGGATGTCGCGGCCAATGCCTTTCGGGGAGGGGAGCCCGACGCCCTCGCCCGGCTCGGGGTGCTGCTCGGTCGGCCAGAACTCGCGACTCTCACCCTCTCAACGGTTCACCGCCAGGGTGAGATCCTGCGCCGCTTCACCCGGCGAATCACGGACCGCATCGGCACGGCGGGGGTGTTCGGGCAGCGGGAGGCGCCCGCTGCCGCCGGTGGGGAGACCGTGCTCCCCCCGGTGGTGAAGATCCTCGCCGAGAGTACGGCGCGCCAGTGGGCGGGTATCGCGCGCCAGCTGCGGGAGCGTCACCTTCTCGAGGGCATCCCCTGGAACCGGATGACCGTCATCGTACGCAGCGGATCGCAGGTCGCCAGGATCGCCCGAGCCCTCGCGCTGGCCGAAGTGCCCACCCGTACCTCGGCCGGCGGCCAGGCTCTGCGCGAAGATCGTGCCGCCCGCGGGCTGCTCTCGGTGGTGGACGCGGGAATCGGACGGACCCCGCTCGACGCTGCGATCACCGCAGACCTGCTGCTCGGTCCGTTCGGTGGGCTCGATTCGCTCGCCGTGCGTCGACTTCGGCTTGCTCTGCGTGCAGAGGAGGTGGCCGGCGGGGGGAGACGGTCGAGCGATGAGCTGCTCGTCGAGGCGCTCGGAGCCCCGGGCCGATTCGCCACCATCGACGATCGGGTGGGGCGCGGTGCCGACCGCCTCGCGCGCACCCTCGATGCCATCAGGGTCGCCTCGGCGGAGGGCGCCACCATCGAAGAGCTGCTCTGGTTGGCCTGGGATCGAAGCGGACTTGCTCAGGAGTGGTTCGCCAGGGCAACCAGTGCCGGCATCGCAACGGACGAGGCGAACCGAGACCTGGACGGTGTCGTGGCGCTGTTCACGGCCGCCAAACGATTCGTCGAGCGCCAGCCGGGCACGGCGCCGAACGTCTTCCTCGACGGGGTGCTCGATGCCGAGGTTCCGGAAGACACCCTCTCGCCGCAGGCACTTGCCGACACGGTGCTCGTCACGACGCCGTCCGGCACTGTCGGGCTGGATTTCGATGTGGTCGCGATCGCGGCCCTGCAGGACGGAGTCTGGCCGAACCTGCGCCTGCGCGGTTCGCTGCTCTACCCGCAGGAGCTCGTGCGGGTGATGACCGGGCTCGGCGAGGTGCCCCTCGACGAGCGAATCCAGGTGCGCGATGACGAGCTGCGGATGTTTGCGCTCGCCGTCTCCCGCGCGCACCGGCAGGTCATCCTCGCCGCCGTCGACAACGAAGACGAATCCCCGAGCGTGCTGTTCTCGCTCGCCCCGGCGGATGCTCCGACCGCCGACACCGCGACGCTGCGACCGCTGTCGCTCCGGGCGCTCACCGGGCGTCTGCGGCGGGAACTCGCCGACGAGAGGCGCGCCGGTGCGGATCGGGCCGCCGCAGCATCCGCTCTCGCTCGACTGGCGCTCGAACGCATCCCCGGTGCCGATCCGGGGGACTGGCACGGGCTCCTGGACCTGTCAACGACCGAGCCTGTCTTCGCGGACGACGAGCAGGTGCCGGTCTCGCCGTCCCGGCTCGAGGCCTTCGAGGAGTCCCCGGTGGACTGGTTCATCGACTCCGTCTCCGGTACGCAGGCGAGCACGGCGATGGGGCTCGGCACCATTGTGCACTGGGCGATGGAGACGGCCACCGACTCGACCGTCGAGGCGGTGTGGGCGGCGATCGAGGCGCGCTGGAGCGAGCTCGCGTTCGAGTCCCCCTGGCTCGCCGAGCAGCAGAGACGAGCAGCCCGGCTGCTCGCGGCCGGAGTCGCCGACTATCTCGCCGACTTCGAGCGCGCGGGAAAGACGCTGGTCGGAGCGGAGAGCCGGTTTTCCATCGACTTCGACCGGGCAACGGTGAACGGGTCGATCGACCGGGTCGAGCGAGCGGTCGACGGCTCCGTCGTGATCGTCGACCTGAAGACCGGGAACCCGATCGTGCCGCAGCCGAAGATCGATGCGCATCCGCAGCTCGGCACCTACCAGCTGGCCTACGTCCACGGGGTGCTCGACACCTTTCTCGATGAACTCGGAGAGCACCGGGCGGGCGGAGCGAAGCTGCTGTTCGTGAAGAAGGGCACGCGCGGCAAGCTCTATAGGGAGGGCACGCAGGCGGCACTCGATGAGGAGCAGCTCGAAGGCTTTCGCACGCGCATCAGGCAGGCCGCGATCGGCATGGCCGCGGCCGCTTTCGACGGGGCACTCGACCTGGACGCCTGGGGCTCATTCGATGTCGGCACGAAGAAGCTGCACCGGGTGAGGTCGGTGGCCAGTGATTGAGGCGAGCTCCACCTCGGCTGACGATATAGCGGATGCCCTGGGCCGGCCACGCCCAACGGCCCAGCAGCGTCGGGTCATCGAGTCTCCGCTTGCTCCCGGGCTCGTCGTCGCCGGTGCCGGCAGCGGCAAGACCGAGACCATGGCCAACCGGGTGCTCTGGCTGCTTGCGAACGGACAGGTGACGGCCGGCGAGATCCTCGGTCTCACCTTCACCCGCAAGGCCGCCGGCGAGCTCTCCGCACGCATACGGGAGCGCATCTCGCAGTTGCACGACGTCGGGTTGCTCGCGGGGGAGGGCGAGCACGGTTACGACGAGTTCGATCCGCCGACGATCGCCACGTACAACTCTTTTGCCAACCGCATCTACCGCGACAATGCGATCCTCCTCGGACGGGAGGGTGATGGTCCGGTGCTCGGTGAGGCATCCGCCTGGCAGCTCGCCCGCACGATCGTGATCGGCTCGACCGACGATCGCCTGCCGGGTCTCGACAAGAACCTCGATTCCGTGACAAAAGCGGTGCTCTCCCTCGCGCACGCGGTCAGCGAGAACCTGGCCGACCCGGCGGAGGTCGCAGAGTTCGCCACCCGGTTCGCCGGTCTCGTCGACCTCCCGCCGGGCGGACGGGGTGCCTACGAGGACGTAGCCGCGCTCGCCAAGACCGTCGGCGCCCTGCCCGTGCTCCTCGATCTCGCGGCACGGTTCGCCGAGGCGAAGGCGCGCCGCGGGTTCGTGGAGTACTCCGATCAGGTGGCCCTCGCGTTGACGATCGTGCGTGAGGTGCCGCGCGTCGCGGACGAGCTGCGCGAGCAGCACCGGATCGTGCTGCTCGACGAGTACCAGGACACCAGCGTCGTGCAGACCCGCCTGCTCTCCGAGCTCTTCAGCGGATTGCCCGTGATGGCGGTCGGAGACCCCAACCAGTCGATCTATGGATGGCGCGGCGCTAGTGCCGCGAACCTCGACGGTTTCGCCCGGCAGTTCGGTGCCGGCCCGGAGGGGCATTTCGCTCTCACGACCTCCTGGCGCAACGGCCACGACATCCTCGCGGTCGCGAACGCGATAGTGGAACCATTCCGACGCGGGCTGGAGGCTGCCGACCGCACCACTGTCGATCGACTCGAGGCCGGGCCGTCGGCATCCGCCGTGCCGGTGCGAGTCATCGTGGAAGAGACTCTGCCGGAGGAGGCGGAGGCTGCGGCCCGCTGGCTCAAGGAACACCTGGTCGTACCATTCGGAGCCTCCCCGCCGACGGCGGCGATGCTGTTTCGCGCGCGCAAAACGCAGGGAGCGTTCATCGAGGCGCTCCGTCGGAATGGCGTCAAGTTCCATGTGCTCGGCCTCGGCGGACTCATGGCCGAACCCGAGATCGCTGACCTGGTATCGGCGCTCGCGGTGGTCAACGATCCCACCGCTGGCTCGGAGCTGGTGCGGCTGCTCGCCGGATCCCGCTGGCGCATAGGCGCGAAAGACCTGCGCGGCCTCGGCCGTGTCGCCTCCTGGCTGCGCGACCGGGACTACGCCCAGCGTGTTCTCGGCGACGAGGTGAAAGAGGCGCTGCGGGCATCCGTCGCCGAATCCGAAGGGGGGTCGATCGTCGATGCTCTCGATTTCATCGCGACCGCACGTCCAGGCCACAGCCAGCTCGAGCGCTTCAGCGAGGTGGGGGTGGAGCGCCTCCGGGATGCCGGTCGCACCTTCGCCCGGCTGCGCGCGCGGGCGGGGCTCGACCTGCTCGATTTCGTCACCTTCGTCGAGCAGGACCTGCAACTCGACATCGAGGTCGCGGCGAACGAGACGCGCTCGCTCGGGGCCGCCAACATGGAGGCCTTCTTCGATGCACTCGGCGGCTACCTCGCTGTCGACGACTCGGCAAGTCTCGGCGGCTTCCTCGCCTGGCTCCGGGAGGCCGAGTGGCGTGACAATCTCGCCCCGCGCCCGGAGGATCCGGAGCCCGGGACGGTGCAATTGCTCACGATCCACGGGTCGAAGGGACTCGAGTGGGATCTCGTGGTGGTGCCGCGACTCGTCGAGGGCGAGCTCCCCGGCTCCCCCCGCGAGGGCTCGAACGGCTGGCTCGGCTTCGGCATGCTCCCCTTTGACTTTCGGGGGGATGCCGCGGAGCTGCCGACTTTCGACTGGCAGTCCCCGGACACTCGCAAGGAGCTGCTCGAGCGCCGCACCCTGTTCAAGGCCGAGGTTCGCGAGAGGCACGACGACGAGGAACGGCGGCTGGCCTATGTCGCTGTGACGCGGGCCCGGCATTCGCTGCTGCTCACCGCGTCGTTCTGGGCGACACAGGCGAGTGCCCGGCGCCCGAGCCCCCTCCTTCGCGAGCTCGAGAGTTCGGGAGTGATCGGTGAGTTGCCGCTGGAGAGCGAACATGACGAGAATCCGCTCGGGGACGAGGCGAACCTGTTCCGTTGGCCGATGGATCCCCTCGGCGGTCGGCGCTCCGTTGTCGAACGGGCCGCCGAGCGGGTGCGCGCGGCCGAGCCCGGCGCGGAGGGAACCTGGGGAACGGAGCTCACCCTGCTTCTCGAAGAGCGCCAGCGCAGGATCGATGCCACCGGCCTCGTGGAACTTCCCCTCCGGGTGTCGGCCTCGCGTTTCAAGGACTTCGTCAGCGAACCGGCCAGGGTCGCGGCATCCCTGCGTCGTCCGATGCCGGAGCGGCCGTATCGAGCCACCCGTCTCGGCACGCTGTTCCATGAGTGGGTCGAACAGCGCTACGGCGTGCACGGCACCGCCGAGGAACTTGATTCCGGCACCTGGGAGGTCGACGGGGGCGAATCCGCGGCCTCGAACCCTCCCGACCCCGCCGGGCTCGCCGCGTTGACGGCCACCTTCGAGCGTTCCGAATTCGCCACTCTCACCCCGGCGGAGGTGGAGATCGAGATTCACCTGATCCTTGACGGCGAGGTGATCGTGTGCAAGCTCGACGCGGTGTATCTCATCGACGGCCGCTATCGAGTGGTGGATTGGAAGACCGGCAAGGCGCCCCAGGATGCCGCGGACCTCGAGGCGAAGCAGCTTCAGCTCGCGCTCTACCGTCAAGCCTTTGCGGAGTGGAAGGGCATCAACCCGCGGCTGATCGACGCGGTCTTCTATTACGTGACGGACGACCACGTCATCCGCCCGGATCGCATCTACGACCGCGACGAGCTCATTTCACTCTGGCGCACGATCGTCCGCTGACCTGCGGCGTGACTACGGGGAGGGCGCCACCTGGCTCTGCCGCGCGACGATCGCCGCGGCGAGGGCATCGATCGGTTCGCGAGCTGATGCCGCGTTGTCGAGCAAGCGGAAGTCGATATCGCCGAGCGGCGGCAGCCCGAAAGAGGCCGGCAGGTGGATGAGGTCCGGCGGAATGAGGCTCTGTGGAAAGGCGGTGATCCCGATGCCGGCCCGGGTCGCCGCGAGCACCCCGTTGATCTCGCGTACGTTGCAGGTGATCCGCCAGGTGCGACCCACCGACTCGAGCGCCGTGATCGCGGCCGTGCGGCTGAAACTCGGCGCCTGGTACGCGATCAGCGGCACCGGATGTCCCGTTTCGAGGCTGAGGTTTCGATGTCCGACCCACACGAGCCTGTCTCGCCGCACGAGACGGCCGCCCGGGACATCCGGTTCCTGCTTCACGAAGACGAGGTCGAGCTGGCCGGCGAGCAGCCGTCGGGTGAGGAATGCACTCTGGTTCACCGTGAGCTCGAGATTGATCTGCGGATAGAGCTGGCGGAAGTCGCGGAGGATCTGCGGAAGCTGGGTGAGGGCGAGGTCATCGGCCGATCCGAACCGGAGCCGCCCGCGCATCGCGGACCCGGTGAAGTAACTGGACGCCTGGTCGTGGGCGGCGAGGATCGCGCGGGCGAAACCGAGCATCGCATCCCCGTTGTCGGTGAGACGCACCTCGCGGGTGTCCCGGATCACCAGGGTACGTCCGGCCGCCGTCTCGAGCTTCCGGATGTGTTGGCTCACCGTCGGCTGGCTGAGACCGAGCAATTGGCCGCTCGCCGTGAAGTTGAGGGTCTCGGCAACGGCGACGAAGGTGCGAAGCAGCGCCGGGTCGAACATCCGCGCTCCCGTCCATCGGATGACTCAGTCATTGACAACTCGAATGACACTTATAGTCTCGATTCTATTCCCGAATGACTGCTTGCCGCCGTAGCGTTGGGGCACCATACGAAACTTTGTCGAGTAGTGCAGGACCCCCTTCCGCGTGACCTCCGAGACGCCCACCGCCCTCCCGCCAACCGAACCGATTCCCGTGCTCCTCGAACGACCGCGATGGCGCGACACCGTCGACTCGCTGCGGGTCTTCAACTACCGCCTCTACGTGATATCCCAGGTGCTCTCGAACACCTCGGGCTGGATGCAGAAGATCGCGACAGACTGGCTCGTCAATGAGCTGACACACAATGTCGCGCTCGTTGGGGTGACCGTCTTCCTGCAATTCGCCCCGGTGCTGGTGTTCGGTGTGTGGGGCGGCGTCATTGCCGACCGAGTGGATAAGCGTCGACTGATGATGCTCACCCAGTCCGTCACCGCGGTCCTCTGCGCCCTGCTCGGAGCTCTCACCATCATCGGCATCGTCGCCGTCTGGCAGGTGTGGGGCGTGACCGTGCTGCTCGGGATGGTCGCCGTCGTCGAGGGTCCGGCCCGCGCCGCCTTCGTCAACGAGATGGTCGGGCATCGTCGGCTTCGCAATGCGATCAGCCTCAACGCGTCGGTCTTCCACCTTGGGGGGCTGCTCGGCCCGGCGATCAGCGGTCTGCTCATCGTGCTGGTGGGGTCGGGCTGGTCGATCGGGGTCAACGCGATCGCCGCCATTGTCGTGGTGTTCACGCTGGGCCGAATGCGAGTGGGTGAACTGCTGCCGTCACCCCGTGCCATCCGCTCAAAGGGCCAGATCCGTGAGGGGGTGCGGTATGTGATCGGCAAACCAACCATCCTCTGGCCGATGGTGATGCTCGCCTTCGTCTCTAGTTTCGGGATGACCCTTCCCGTGCTGCTCGTGGCTTTCGCCGACACCGTGTACCAGACCGGCGCCGCCGGTTACGGGCTGTACAGCTCAGCCGCCGCGGTCGGAGCGCTCACCGGGGCCGTGCTCTCGACCCGGCGGATGAGTGTGCGACTTCGCACCATCGTGTTCGCCGCCGGCGTGTTCGGAATTGCTCTCGTGCTCGCCGGCAATGCGCGGTGGGAGCCGCTCTTCCTCGTCTTCCTCGTGGGCATAGGGGTCGCCCGGCTGCTCTTCGCCACCGGCGCCGAGTCGATCGTGCAGCTCTCCACCAATCGTTCGATCCGCGGCCGGGTGATGTCGCTCTACTCGATGGTGATGCTCGGCGGCCAGGCCATCGGCGGGCCGATCAGCGGGGGAATCGCCGATCGCTTCGGGGTGCAGGCCGCGATGACGGTCGCCGGAATCGTGCCCGCTCTGGCCGCCATAGTGATCGCCGTGTGGCTCGCGCGGTCCGGTCGACTGGCCGTGCGCATCCGCATCCGTCGGGCGGGCAGACTCGTCGCGATCGTGCCGCGGCGTAGCCTTCGCGGTCGAGTCGTGCGGGCACCCAGGTGGATGTCGCACACCGGGAGCTACGAGCGGTGATCGCGGTCGAGCATCGCCTCGACCTCGTCGACGGCCATGACCGGCATGGTGTTGTGGCTGAGGGTCTGGTCGAGGTCGTTCTGCACCGTGTCCACGAGCCCGTGCAGCATCTGCACGGCGTCGTCCACGATCTCGGTGCTGCGCTCCTGTGTGCCGTGCAGCAGCCATTTGGCGATTTCGAGCTCGGCGTAGAGCATAGCGCGACGTTTCACCTGGCGGTCGCTTGAGCCCCGTGCCTCGTTGTACGCATCGAATGCAGCCTCGGTAACGTAAACACTTCGGGCGCTCAGCAGCCAATAGAGATCGCGTGCCGGGTCGCCGACGCTGAGCGACTGCCAGCCCAGCAGACCGGTCACCTCCTCGTCGGAGCAGAGGAAGGATTCGGAAGACAGCCCGCCGTTGATCACCGTGGGGGCGAACTGCCAGAGCGGGCCGTCTTCGGTGGCTTTCTCCCAGCGTCCCAGCAGTGCGGCCGGAACCAGGTTGGTTGCGCCGGCCCGGTCCATGATCGTGATGGTGGACCGCAGGATCTCGGCCGGGCTGAGAACCGGCAGCCCAGCGTCGGCCACGACGCTTGTGGGGAGGGTATGAATTGCCGCGATGGCCCGTCCGAGTGCGGGGGCGAGGGGCGAGTCATCGCCGATCGCGTCGAGCTCGAGAGGTGACCCGTAGACGAAATCGAACACGACGGCGCGGGTGCCGCCGATCGGCGTTTGGCCGGCGAAGTTCGACACGGCGAATGGCAGACGGGCGCGCACCCCGACGCTCAGCGCACGCAGGGAAACCAGGTCGGCTGACTGCTCCGCTTCGGCCCGTTCCGAGGTGGGAACGCGAATGATCCAGTGGTTGCCGTCCCGTGTGGTGATCAGCGCCGATTCGAAATCACCGTGCGTGCCCGACCCGAAACGACTGGCCGAGACGACGTCGAGTCCGGCGACCGCCGAGGTGGCAAGCGCGGCTAGAGTGAGATGGGATCTGGCCATACCTCACAGGGTAGGTCGTCCTCCGGCGGCCGGTGCCGAACGCCACGCCTTTCCCGCCCCCTTCGATGATTGGTGCCTCGATGCCCTCCGACGCCGCGACGAACGACCCGGCGCCCGATCGCGTCGCGCCGTCCTACCTCGCGCCTCTTCCGCATTCGGCGCTGCCTCTGGCCCGACACCGGCTCGACCGCGACTATCTCGCCCGCGGCGCCCCGGACCTTTTCGAATCGCTTCGCCTCGACCCGCGGATGCGCCAGCTCGTGCTCTGGCAGGGCAAAGCGTTGCTCGACACCACCGGCGCGCTCGACCTGCTGCCGCACAACATCGAACTCGAGAGCACTTTGAGGCTCTATCTCGGCCGATCCCTCGAGCAGGCCCCCCCGGCTGACCGGGCTGACGCGGCTGCCCCGGTTGTGGCGGTGATCGTAGACGACGAGATCGCCCAAACCCTTGCACCGCTGGAGTCCACTCGCTGGGGTGACCTGCGCACGCGCGGCAACACCCTCGACGACCGTGACGCCGGCCTGTTCACCGCGGCCCTTGCCCTGGCCAATTGGCATGACTCCCACCGGTTCTCTCCGCGCACCGGCATGGCGACGGTGGCTGGCCAGGGAGGATGGGTGCGCACCGACGTCGAAAACGGTCGCGAGGCCTTCCCGCGCACCGACCCGGCGATCATCGTCGGCATCGTGGATGCCGAGGACCGCCTCCTTCTCGGTCACAACGCCCTGTGGCCGGCCGATCGTTACTCGCTCCTAGCCGGTTTCGTCGAGCCGGGGGAGTCGCTGGAGAGCGCGGTCGCGCGCGAGGTGTTCGAGGAGTCGGGCATCCGTGTGGTCGATCCCGTCTATCTCGGCTCTCAGCCCTGGCCGTTTCCCGCATCCCTGATGGTCGGCTTCATGGCGCGGGTCGACCCGCACCTCGAGTCAACCCTCACCCCGGATGGCGCGGAAATCCTCGACCTGCGCTGGTTCAGCCGGGACGAACTGGCGGCGTCCCTTGACGGGATCGGGCTGCCCGGTCACACTTCGATCGCCCGCGCCATCATCGAGCACTGGTACGGTGGCCCCATCATCGACCGTCGGCAGTGGTGACTCCGGCTGATTCCCTGCTCGACGGCCTCGACGACGAGCAGCGCATCGCGGCCCAAACCCTGCTCGGCCCGCTCTGCCTACTCGCCGGCGCCGGCACCGGCAAGACCCGCGCCATCACGCATCGCGTCGCCTACGGAGTCGCTACCGGTGTGTACGCTCCGGATCGCGTGATGGCCCTCACCTTCACCTCCCGGGCCGCCGCGGAACTCCGGGGACGCCTGCGCCAGCTCGGCGCCACCGGCGTGGCCGCACGCACATTCCACGCCACCGCGCTTTCTCAGCTCGGGCACTTCTGGCCGGAGGTCATCGGCGGCCAGCTGCCGCGCATCCTCGATAGCAAGGGGCGGGTGATCGCGCAGGCGGCCGAGACCCTGCGGCTCAAGCTCGATACGGCCACCCTCCGCGATCTCGCCGCCGAAATCGAATGGCGCAAGGTGTCGCGGCTCACTCTCGACCAATACGCGGACGCGCTGCCGCAACGCACCCTGCCCGCATCCGTCGACGCCGACACGATGGTTGCCCTGCACCGAGCATACGAGTCGGTGAAGGATGACCGACGCCAGCTCGACTTCGAAGACGTGCTTCTCGCGACGGCTGGCATGATCGAGGCAGAACCGCGGGTCGCACAGCAGGTGCGGGAGCAGTATCGGTTCTTCGTGGTCGATGAATATCAGGACGTCTCACCCCTGCAGCAGGCGTTGCTCGACCTGTGGTTGGGAGATCGGCAGGATCTCTGCGTGGTCGGGGACGCGAGCCAGACGATCTACTCCTTCGCGGGGGCATCCGCGGATTTCTTGCTCGGCTTCCCCACCCGCTACCGCGAGGCAGCGGTCGTGCGCCTCGAACAGAACTACCGGTCCAGCCCGAGCATCGTCGGGATGGCGAACCAGCTCATGCGCGGGCGTCCGGGAGCGCTCGCACTGCGTGCCTCCCCTGGCGCACCGCAGGCGACGGCGAAGTCCGCGCCGACCGTGACGGGATACCCGAGTGAGGTGGCCGAGGCCCGCGCCGTTGCAGGCCAGGTCGCCGCCGCGATCGCGAACGGCAGCCGACCGCAGGATGTCGCCATCCTGTTTCGCATCAACGTGCAGTCGGCCCCGTTCGAGTCGGCTCTCACCGACGCCGGGGTGAGCTTCCAGCTTCGCGGCGGCACCCGCTTCTTCGAGCAGCAGGAGGTGAAGCAAGCGTTGATGATGCTGAAGGGCGCCGTCGTCGGGGCGACCCGGGAGCCGCTGTTCAAGACGGTGAGCGATGTCCTGCGCTCGCTCGGCTGGACGCAGGACGCTCCTGAGGGGCGCGGAGCGGTACGCGATCGCTGGGAAACGCTCAACGCGCTCATGGGGCTGGCCGAGGCATCCGCCGCGGGAACCTCGCTGAAGTCCTTCGTGGCCGAGTTGTTCGAGCGCGCAGCCACCCAACACGAGCCCACGATTGCCGCCGTCACCCTGGCCACCCTGCACTCCGCCAAGGGGCTGGAATGGGACACCGTGTTCCTCGTCGGCCTCAGCGAGGGCTACCTTCCGATCACCTACGCAAAGACGGAAAGTGCGGTGGAGGAGGAGCGCCGCCTGCTCTATGTCGGCATCACCCGGGCTCGTCGGCGGCTGCACCTCTCGTGGTCGGCCGGAGGGTCGGGACGGGGGCCCGAACGGCGCGCCTCGAGGTTTCTTCCCGGTCTGGCCTGAGCATCAGGCGGTGAGCGAGGTGCAGCCACACTGCGGATGACCGCCCCACTCGAGCAGGATCCGTTCCCCGGTCGCCGCGTCGATCTCGATCGTCGTCGGCGGGGTGATCCGGCGCACCTTTCGCCGGGTGAGCACCAGTCGCGCCACCGTCGCCGCGACCTCGCTCGCAAGGAGGGGTGATTCGATCCCGCTCCGCCGATGCCAGAGTTGTGCCGCGAGGGCCGGCCAGGAGGGGTCGGAATCGGTGCGGTGAAGCTCGAGACAATAGAGGCAGGGGCCGGCTCCCGGCCGAATGATCGGCCCCACCCGCACGGCCTCGTCGCCGAAGACCACGGCGAGGTGCGGGATATCGCGGCGTAGCCAGCGACCGTGATCCTCCGGCTCGATCACATAGTGGGCGACGATCACGGCGATCTCCGGGGTCGACTCTGGCCGGTCGGGCAGCACCACAACACCCGCGTCGACGAGGTGTCTCCGCACTCGATCCGCCGTCTCTCCGGTGCCGGTCACGACCGCTGATGCCGGCGACAGTGCTGTCACCGGATGTTCGAACGCCGGTTCGAGTGCGTGCATCAGCGCGCCAAGGGCGAGGTCATCCAGGCCGGCCGAGCTGCCGATCATCAGCACTCCCGAGCGACTCACCCCCGCCACGAGGGCAGCGATCACGAGCTCGTCGGCGTGAGAGACCGTCTCCAGCACGACGCGCGGCCGATCAAGGCCGAATTGAAGGCTCTGCGGGGTGCGCCAGAGCAGCGGAACACGGGGATCGAGTCGAAGGACCATGCCCGGAATGATGCACCGCCTGGGAGGCACCCGGTGCGCGTCATCCACAGGGCCTGCCGGGGGACCTACCGGGTGGGGTCCTCGGCGCTACCGTCGTCGGCCTCGTGCGGGCGATCGTCGCGATCGTCGTTGAGCAGGTCTTCGATGGCCTGGTCGATGTCGTCGGCCGCCGCATCCGGTCCGGAGAGCCTCGTGATCAGCGCTGCCGGATCGTCGATGTCGTCGGAGGTCGGGAGCAGGTCGGGGTGGGACCAGAGCGAATCGCGCATCTCGTCGCCGAGCTCGTCGGTGATCTTCTGCCACATCGCGGCGGCCTCGCGCAGTCGGCGCGGACGCAACTCCAGCCCGACCAGGGTGGAGAAGGCGGACTCTGCTGGGCCACCGGCGGCGCGTCGCCGACGAACGGTCTCGGCGATGGCGTCGGATTTTGGCAGGCGCGCGGTGGCCTGGGCTGTCACCACGTCCACCCAGCCTTCGATGAGGGCGAGCACGGTCTCGAGGCGGCCAAGAGCGGCGAGCTGGGCCTCCGACTTCGGCGGGATGAGCGCACCGCTCACCATGGCCTCGCGCAGCTCTTCGGGGTTGGAGGGGTCGAAGTCGGCAGCGAGCTGCTCGAGGCGATCGGTATCAATGCGGATGCCCTGGGCGAATTCGGTGATCGAGGTCATGAGCTGTAGGCGCAGCCACTTCGCATGGCGGAACAGTCGCGCATGGGCGAGCTCCCGAACGGCAAGGTACAGCTGCACCTGGTCTGGTTCGATGTCGAGCCCAGCGCCGAAGCCCGCAACGTTCTGCGGAAGGATCGCGGCCTGTTGGTCCGATCCGGCGACCGACCCGAGGAGCGGGATTCCGATGTCGCCGCCCGAGACCACCTCGCTGGCTAGTTGGCCGACCACCTGGCCGAGTTGCATCGCAAAGAGCGTTCCGCCCACATTGCGCATGAGCTTCGAGGCCCCCTCGATCATGCCGGACATCTCCTCCGGTGCCTGGTCGCGGAGCACCTGGGTGAGAGAGTTCGCGATGCTGAGGGCGACCGGCTCGGCAAGCTGCGTCCAGATCGGCATGGTGGCGGTGATCCATTCGGTGCGCGACATGAGTCGCGGCGTGGACGTCAGCTCGGAGACATAGGTGGATTCGTCGAGCCAGAGTGCCGCGACGTGGAATGCCTGCTCGAGCGAGGAACGGTCGGCCGGAGTGATCGCCAACATGTCTTTCGCCGCCAGCGTCTTCGCCTGCTCGAGCGCGAGATCCCAGTTGATGCCCTCACCGCTCGACTGCATCGCGTTCTGCAATTGGCCGATGAGATTGCGGATCATCTCCGGGTCATCGGGGAGCCCCGCAGCGCTGGCAAGGCGCGCCGGGTCGATGTCACCGTTTCCGGACAGGAACTGGCTCAGCATGTCGCGGAATTCGTCTTCCGGGTTCTGGGCCGAATCTTCAGGCATGCCAACTACGCTAGCCGCTGCACGCTTCCCGGTGTGTGTATGGAGTTCACTTGGTCGGGGCTGCTCTGCGCCCGTGGCGAACAGACGGCAGGAAGGACCCCGGTGGCCCTGTTCATCGACGATCGGAGCGGCCCCGAGCCATCCCCCGCCCGACGCCGCATCAGCGTGCTCGGCTGGATCCTGCTCGCCGCCGCAGTGTTCGGCACACTGGCCTTCACCCTGGTGCCTGCCCCCTACGTGATCGAGCAACCTGGTCCGGTCTTCAACACTCTCGGCACGGTGCTGAACGGCAACAAGCAGGAGCCGCTCATCGACATCCCGGGCCAGAAGACCTATCCGACCGGCGGTGCTCTCGACATGCTCACAGTCAATATCGCCGGCAGTCGCGAGCAGCCCCCGAACTGGTTCGAGGTGGCGCAGGCGTACCTCGATTCCAGCAAGGCGGTGCTGCCGGTGGATGCCGTCTACCCGATGGGCACCTCGGTGCGGCAGACGAACGCCCAAGCCGCGGTCGACATGCAGAACTCACAGAAGGACGCCGTGGCGGCGGCCCTCACCCAGCTCGGCTACACCCTCCCCGCCTCCCTCACCGTCGGGGGGTTGTCGCCCGGCTCACCCTCCGTCGGCATCCTCGAGAAGGGTGACACGATCGTGAGTGTCGACGGACAGGTCACCGACAGCGTTCTCGGGCTTCGCGCGATCATTGCGAAGAGGGGGGTCGGCGCTCCGGTCACTCTCGCCATCGAACGCGCGGGAGCGGCGAAGTCCGTGCAGGTGACTCCCGAGCTCAGCACCGGCCCGGATCCGGTGCCGATCATCGGCATTTTTCCCGCCATCGTCTACAGCTATCCGTTCGACGTGAAGATCCAACTCGAGAATGTGGGCGGCCCGAGCGCCGGCCAGATGTTCGCGCTCGGCATCATCGACAAACTGACCCCTGGAAAGCTCACCGGCGGGGCGAAAGTGGCGGGCACCGGCACGATCGATGGCGACGGCGTGGTCGGCCCGATCGGGGGCATCCGCCAGAAGCTCTACGGCGCCCGCGCGGCCGGTGCCACCTGGTTCCTCGCCCCGTATTCCAACTGCGACGAAGTGACGGGGCGCATCCCGAGCGGCATCCGCGTTCTCGCGGTGAAGACTCTCGACGATTCGCTCGCGGCGCTGAAAGCGATCAAGGCCGGCTCGAGCACTAAGGGCTTGCTCACCTGCCCGGGCGGCTGACCGGCGGGGCGGCCGCCCAGATCTTGGCCTTACGATGAGGGTGCACAGCATCAGCCACAAGCCAGGAGCAGTCTCGTGACGTCCACCCCAACCGAACAACGTCGACCGGCATCGCGATCGAGGGTAACCCTCCTGATCACGCTCGCGGTCGTTGCGGTCCTCGTCATCTTGTTCTTCATCTTCTCGAGCCTGTACACGGACTGGCTGTGGTTCGAACAGCTCGGCTTCCTCAAGGTGCTCACCACCCAATGGGTGGCAAGCACGGTCATGTTCTTCGTCGGGTTCGTCGCCATGGCGGTGCCGGTGTTCGCCAGCATCGAGATCGCGTTCCGCGGGCGCCCGGTCTATGCCAAACTGAACGCCCAGCTCGACCGCTACCAGCAGGTGATCGAGCCTCTTCGCCGCCTCGCGATGTGGGGCATCCCCGCAGTGCTGGGTCTCTTCGCCGGCGTTGCCACCTCGTCACGGTGGCAACTCGTGCTCGAGTGGATCAACGGGGTGCCCACCGGCAAAGTGGATCCTCAGTTCAATCTCGACATTTCGTTCTACCTCTTCGCGCTGCCGTTCTATCAGGCCGTCGCCGCCTTCGCCTCGGCGGTGGTGCTCATCTCCGCGATTGCCGCCATCGCCACGAGCTACCTCTACGGTGCCCTTCGACTCACCGGCCGTGAGTTGCGCATCTCCCGCACGGCGCGCATCCAGCTCGCCGTCACCGGTGCCGTCTACCTCGCCATCCAGTCGGTGAGCATCTGGCTCGACCAGTACGCGACCCTGAGCACCAAGACCTCGAGCACCCTGTTCGAGGGCGCATCTTTCGCCGACGCCAGCGCCGTCATCCCCGGCAGGCAGATCCTCGCCGGAATCGCCGCCGTGGTGGCGATCCTCTTCATCATCACCGCGGTCATCGGTCGCTGGCGCTTTCCGCTCATCGGCACGGCGCTGTTGCTGGTGAGCGCCCTCCTGATCGGATCGGTGTATCCCTGGATCGTGCAGAAGCTCCAGGTGGAACCGAACGTGCGCACGCTGGAAGCGCCATACATCCAAAGGAATATCAACGCCACTCGGGATGCCTACGGTGTCGCCGCGGTGAAGCAGCAGCCGTACTCGGCCAAGACCGATGCCCAGCAGGGGGCCCTCCGCAACGATGCGGATACGACCGCGAGCATCCGCATCATCGACCCCGCGCTGGTCTCGGATGCCTTCAGCCAGCTCGAGAGAATCAAGCAGTACTACCAGTTCAACAAGTACCTCGACGTCGACCGGTACACGATCGACGGCAAGTCGCAGGACACCGTGATCGCCGTTCGCGAACTCAACCAGTCCAATACGAACGCCGCTCCGAGCTGGTACAACAACACGCTGGTGTACACGCATGGATACGGCATAGTTGCGGCGTACGGCAACCAGCGCTCGACCGAGGGACTCCCGGTGTTCCTCGAGTCCGGCATCCCGGTTTCGGGCAAACTCGGTGCCTTCGAACCGCGCATCTATTTCGGTGAGGAATCGCCGTTGTACTCGATCGTCGGCGGGCCGAAGGGCGGCAGCAAGGTCGAACTCGACTATCCGGCGGGCGACGCCAGTTCCAACCAGAACGCCACGACGACCTTCTCGGGCAACGGCGGGCCGAAGCTCGACAATCTGTTCAAGAAGCTCATTTACGCCGTCAAATTCCAGTCGGAACAGATCTTCCTTTCCAACGGGGTCAACAACGACTCGCAGATCCTGTACACGCGCAATCCGGCGGACCGGATCAAGAAAGCGGCGCCCTACCTCACGCTCGACAGCGATCCGTATCCGGCCGTCGTCGACGGGCGCGTCCAGTGGATCGTCGACGGGTACACGACGAGCGCGAACTACCCATACTCGGCGGTGCAACAGCTCAGCAATGCGATCGCTGACACCTATAATCCGACTCCGCAGTTGGCGCTCGACAACATCAACTACATCCGGAATTCGGTGAAGGCGACGGTGGATGCCTACAGCGGCAAAGTCACCCTCTACGCCTGGGACGACAAGGACCCGATCCTCAAGACCTGGCAGAAGATCTACCCCTCAACGGTGAAGCCGCTCAGTGCGATCTCCTCTGGCCTGATGAGCCATGTGCGCTACCCGGCCGACCTGTTCAAGGCGCAACGCGAAATCCTCGGCCTGTACCACGTGACCGATCCGAACACCTTCTACTCGGCGAGTGACGCGTGGGTCACGCCGAACGACCCGACCAAGCCCGCTTCCGCAGCCACGACTCGCCTGCAGCCGCCGTACTACCTCACGATGAAGATTCCCGGCGCCTCACAGTCGGCCTTCTCGCTCTATTCCCCCTACATTCCACGCTCTCAAGGTGCCGGTACGAGCAGCATCCTCACCGGCTACCTCGCGGTGAATGCGGATGCCGGAAAGTCCAAGGGCGTGGTGTCGAAGGACTATGGCAAGCTCACCCTGCTCTCCCTGCCGAAACAGAACTCCGTGCCTGGTCCCGGCCAGGTGCAGAGCAACTTCAACACGGATACGGCGGTCGCCAACCAGCTCGCCCTTCTGCAGCGCGGAAACACCACGGTCGACCTCGGCAACCTCCTGACGGTTCCGGTCGGTGGCGGGCTGCTCTACGTGCAGCCGGTCTACGTCAAGTCGAATGCCGAGACAAGTTATCCGATTCTGCGCAAGATCCTGGTGTCATTCGGCGACAAGGTCGCGTTCGAGGACACGCTCGACGCCGCGCTGAACTCACTGTTCGGCGGAAACTCCGGGGCCAGTGCCGGCGACGGTGGCGTGACTCCCGGTCCCACTCCCACACCGACACCGACTTCGGGAACGGGAACGGGAACGGGCACGGCCACCAGCGCGGAGCTCAAGGCGGCTCTCGCCGACGTGCAGTCCGCCCTCACAGCCCGTGCCGCGGCTCTCAAGTCGGGCGACCTCACCACCTATGCGACAGCGGATGCCGCGCTCGTGACCGCCCTGAACAAGGTGTTCGCGCTCAACCGGTAAGCCGCTCCCCAACCCCGTGGTAGTCTTTTCTACGTGGCGCGGGGTGGAGCAGTTCGGTAGCTCGCTGGGCTCATAACCCAGAGGTCGCAGGTTCAAATCCTGTCCCCGCAACAAAGAAAGTCCCGGAAACCCAAGGGTTTCCGGGACTTTTTGTGTAGGCCAATATGAGTACGTCATCGAAAACTCATCGAAAACTCCTCAGCGCGGGTCGTTCTGGAGCTTCGTGTTCGGGTTCCAGCCCGTCGTCCTGGGATAGCTGCGGGTCATTTCGGAAAGCCGACCGCACCTCCCGGTCATGGACTCCGAAATCCCCGTGCGACAGAACCCGTGGGCTCTGGAACCGCTGCTCGACGTCAGCGAGCTGGCCGACTACCTCGGCATGCCAGAGCCCATCGCGGCCCGCGCGGCTTCCAGCAGCCCACATCCTTCGGCAGACTCTGCAACCACGTCAAAGCGGAGGTCTGCAGATGAGGCAACGAAAAGGGATACGCGGAGGTTCCTTTGAGCCAGCGCGAATGTTGTCAACGCGAACTGTTGTCAAGGTGGACCGGGAGTCCTACAATCTGCTCACAACCCCACTTTGGGGCCATCGCCGGGACCGCCCCTAAACGGGTATCGGGTACTGCTTCGGTTGCCCGCGTCCTGGCCATCACGGGACAGGGAACACCATGACCAAGTATCTGTTTGAGGCGAACTACCTGGGCGAGGGACTAAAGGGGCTCATGCGCGAAGGCGGCACGCAGCGTCGCGCTGCAGTGGTCGAAGCTCTCGAATCCGTAGGAGGCTCGCTCGAATGCTTCTATTACGCCTTCGGGGAGCCCGACGCCCTCGGGGTCTTCGAGATCCCCGAACAAGCTTCCGCCGCCGCCCTTTCGCTCATGATCAATTCGACAGGTTCCGTGACCGTGCGTCTGAAGCCGCTCATGACGCCAGAGGATCTCGACGAATCAGTCAAGAAGACACCGTCGTACAGGGCCCCAGGGCAATAGAGCATCAACTGCCCTGATCTAGGGCGGACTGGACCGTCTGTGCCGGACACTGAACAGCCTGCCGAAGTCCGGGTTTGGTAGGGCTCGGTTGGACCCGCTCCACCGGGGTGATGGCGGGTAGTTGCGCGTGCGACTCGTTCTCCGCTTCGTCCGGCGGGATGTGTCAGAGCTCGCCGTGGAAGTGACGGCCGTTGCCAAGTGCGCCCTGACCAGCAGGTAGCTGGCGACCCGGTCGGGAGATCCCACCCCGCGCCCAACCCTCGGCTCGGGGTGGTCGAGGTCGAACGCGAGCCTTGGCCGCGCTGTGCGCTCGTACTGCGAGTAAAATGGCAGGGTTCGGGCGACCCAGTGCCCGGCGATCGAGAGGCAGAGCGTAATCGTGGACAGCATCCCCACCGCGGTTGCGCGGACGGCGACGGTAATTGACGATCTCGCCGCCCGGCGCTTTCGCGCCGACTTCCCTCTCCTCGACCGCCGCGTGAACGGGCATCCGCTGGTCTACCTCGACTCCGCCGCCACCTCCCAGAAACCCCGGTCCGTCATCGAGACGGAGCGCCGCTTCTATGAGACCTCAAACGCGGCCGTCAACCGGGGGTCGCACAAGCTGGCCTACGAAGCGACCGAGGCGTTCACCGAGGCGCGACGGTCTGTTGCGGCATTCTTCACAGCGCAACCCGAGGAAATCGTCTGGACCTCGAACGCCACCGAAGGCCTAAATCTACTCGCCTACTCCTTTTCCAATGCGAGCCTCGGTCGCGGAGGTGATGCCGCGAAGCGTTTCGCCCTCCGGCCGGGAGACGAGATCGTCGTCACCGAAATGGAGCATCACGCGAATCTGATTCCCTGGCAGGAACTGGCGTTCCGCACCGGGGCGACCCTGCGGTTCATCCCGATCGGCGATGACGGCACCCTGCTTCTGGACGAGGCGGAGGCCATCTTGGGGGAGCGCACCCGGATTCTCGCTGTCACCCACGCCTCCAATGTGCTCGGCACGATCAACCCCGTGGCGCATTTGGTTGCCATGGCGCGACGGGTGGGCGCGCTCGTGGTGCTCGACGCCTGCCAATCCGCCCCGCACCTTCCGCTCGACCTCCCGGCACTCGGGGTCGATTTCGCGGTTCTCTCCGGGCACAAGATGCTGGCGCCGACGGGGATCGGCGCGCTGTACGGACGCCGGGAGCTGCTGGATGCGATGCCACCCTTCCTTACCGGCGGATCGATGATCTCCACGGTGACGATGAGCGAAACGGACTACCTGCCCGCACCGGAACGTTTCGAGGCCGGCACCCAGCCGGTGTCCCAGGCGATCGCCTTCGCGTCGGCGGTGGGCTACCTCGGTGAGGTGGGCATGGAGCGAATCCGGGCCTGGGATTCCCAGCTCGGTCGCCGTCTCGTCGAGGGCCTGTCCGCGCTCGACGGAGTCCGAGTGATCGGACCTGGCGCCGACCAGGAGCGGATCGGACTCGCGGCGTTCGATGTCGACGGGGTGCATGCGCACGATGTCGGACAGTTCCTGGATGATCGTGGCATCGCCGTGAGAGTGGGTCACCACTGCGCGCAGCCGTTGCACCGGCGACTGGGGCTCACTGCCACCACCCGTGCGAGCACCTACCTGTACACCACGACGGACGAGGTGGATGCCCTCATCGCGGCGGTTTCCGAAGTGCGTGGTTACTTCGGTGTGGCCGGATGAGCGAACTGGACGGGCTGTACCAGCAGATCATCCTCGACCATTCGAAGTTGCGGCATGGAAGCGGCATCGACGCTGTCGCAGTGCCGGACCAGGCAGCGGTCGGCCGATCGCACCAGGTGAACACCACCTGCGGTGACGAGGTGACGGTGCGCGTGGCGGTGTCGGAGGGGACCGTGCGACAGGTGCGCTGGGACGGCGACGGCTGTGCCATCTCAATGGCCTCGGCCTCGGTGCTCGCGGACCTGGCCACGGAGCGGACCGTCGGCGACCTGCGAGCGGTCATCGAGAATTTTCGCGAGCTCATGCGTTCGCGCGGCACAGTGGAGGCCGATGAGCAGGTGCTCGGCGATGCCATCGCCTTCGCCGGGGTTTCCCGCTATCCGGCGCGGATCAAGTGCGCGATGCTCGCCTGGGTCGCCCTGGAACACGCTCTGGTGACGGCGTCAGGCGACTCCCCAGCTCGGTCGTGAGCAGCTATGCGTGATGTCGTGAACGCCGTGAGGCAGGCACTGCTGAGCGGCGAAACGGCGGCACTCGCCACCGTGGTGCGCACCTTCGAGTCTGCCCCGAGACCGGCCGGTGCATCCATGTTCGTCACGCCCGATGCCCAGGTCGTCGGTTCGGTTTCCGGCGGATGCGTCGAGGGCGCGGTCTACGAACTCGGGATGCAGGTCAAAGCGGACGGCCGTCCCGAGCTCGTGCGCTACGGAATCAGCGACGATGACGCATTCTCCGTCGGATTGACCTGCGGTGGCATCCTCGACGTGTTCGTTGAGCCGGTATCCCTCGCACGATTCGCCGACCTCGATGCAGTGCTCGACGATATCGACGCCTCGCGTCCGGTCGCCGTCGCCACGGTGATCGAGCATCCGGACCCGACCTGGCTCGGCCGCCATCTCGTCGTACGGCCGGAGGGGCATGCGGGGGATTTGGGCAGCGAGCGCGCCAATCGGGCCGTGAGCGAGGACGCCTTCGGACTTCTCGGGGCGGGTCGCAACGCGACGACGACCTATGGACCGGATGGCCAGCACAGTGGCGAAGGCATGCGCGTGTTCGTCGCCAGCTACGCACCCCGCCCGAGAATGCTGGTGTTCGGTGCGGTAGATTTCGCCGCAGCCCTGGCTCGGCTCGGCACGTTCCTCGGGTATCGGGTGACGGTGTGCGACGCCCGGCCGGTGTTCGCCACGCCGGTGCGGTTTCCGACCGCCGAGGAGGTCATCGTCGCCTGGCCGCACCGCTATCTTGCGGAGCAGTTCGAAAGGGGACTCCTCGATGCGCGCACCGTGATCTGCGTGCTCACGCACGACTCGAAGTTCGACGTACCCCTCCTGCAAGTGGCTCTGCGGGCCGCCCCGGTCGCCTACATCGGGGCGATGGGCTCGCGACGAACCCACGATTACCGGCTGACGAGGCTGCGGGAGGCGGGGTTGCCTGACGACCTACTCGCCCGGATGCACAGTCCGATCGGCCTCGATCTTGGGTCGAGGACGCCGGAGGAGACGGCCGTCTCCATCGCTTCCGAGATCATCGCCACGCAGTGGGGGGGCACGGGGGAGCCGCTCGGGCTGCTCACCCAACGCATCCACCGCGCCGAGCCGGATCGAGCGGACGGAACCTGATCCGCGGGTCATGTCAGTTCAGGACAGTTCGTCCCGGAGCAGCTCCTCGTTGACGGAGCGTCGGATGCGGGAGACCACGAAACCGGCACCGAGCAGCGCGAAGGGCAGGATCACGAGCACCCAGCCGATGACGCTGAGTCCCCACGGGGTCACTGTCGGGTCGACTCCCTCCGCCACGGTGCCGGCGAGCAGTCCGAAGCGAGACATCAGCAAGTACTCGCCCAGCACCAGGCCGACTGTGGCGAGGATGGGCGCGATGATGGTCTGGAACAGGTTTTCCTCGCCCCTGTTCTTGCGGAAGTACACCATGATCGCAATGCAGACGAGGATCTCGATGAGCACGATCGCCACGACCGACAGCCCGCTGAACCAGTAGAAGAGGTTGAGCACGGGATCGAGCTGGAAGACGGCGAACACGACGATCACAACCCCGGTGATCACCGAGGTGACGAGGGATGCCGCAGACGGCGCCCCGCGACCGTTGACTGTGCCGAGTCGGGCCGGAAGGACGCCGCCGCGACCCATCGCGAAGAGGTAGCGGCTGGAAGCATTCTGGAAGGCGAGAAGGCCGGCGAACAGGCTCGAGAGCACCAGGACGGACATGACCGTCGCCATCCACGGTCCCACATACTTGGTCGCGAGCGAGAACAGCACCTCGGCCGGGGCAGCGAGCGGCACCTTGGCGACCGTCGAGAGCTCGACCGTCTTTTCGACCACCCGCGATGCGCCCATTCCGGTGACCATGGCGAAGGCCGTGAGCGCAAAGAGCACGGTGATCACCACGACCGCGAGGTAGGTGGCGCGGGGCACGACCTTCTTCGGGTTGCGAGACTCCTCACCGTAGATCGCGGTCGCTTCGAAACCGATGAACGAGGCGAAGGCGAAGGCGAAAGCGATTCCGGCCGAGCCCGCGAGCCCACCGGCCATGATCGCCGTCGGGTTGAAGGAGGCCCAGAAGTTGAGGCCCTCCGGTCCGCCGTTCGCGAGGATGACGATGGACGTGATCACGAGCGCCGTGAGCTCGAGGAGCATGAGGCCGCCGAGCACCTTGGCGCCGACATCCACCCGCAGCAGCGAGAGCACGGTGACGAGCGCCCAGGAGATGAGCGACCATGCCCACCACGGCAGCACGGGAACCTCGCCGGCCATGACGGCGCCGAAGAATCCGAAGATCGCGAGCTGCACCGCCAGGTAGGCGAGGATCGACACGAAGGCGGAGGCGATGCCGGCGTGGCGGCCGAGCCCGCGGCCGATGTAGGCGAAGAAAGCCCCCGCGTTGGTGACCCGCTGGCTCATCGCGGCGTAACCGACGCTGAAGAGCAGCAGGGTGATGCCGACGACGAGGTAGGCGCCGGGTGCGGCCGCTCCGTTGCCGAGCACAATGGCCACGGGGACGGCGCCGGTCATGCCGACGAGCGGGGCCGCGGCCGCAACGACGAAGAACACGATCCCGATGGTGCCGAGTCGTCCCTTGTTGAGCGACGTGTGGGCGTCGGTCTCGGGTGTGGGGGTGTGCTGGGCAAGCGCCATTGAAATGCTCCTCGGTGAGCGTCGGACTGAAATGCTGGATGAACACAGGTCGTCCGTATCCGAACGAATAGCTAACAATGGCGAACGCCAGCCGTGCCGTCAAGTGCTTTTCCGAAACTCGTTAGGGTGCGAACAAGCCTCGGTTCTGCGCTACACTCTGGCGCTATGACTGCTCTCAACGGATTTCTCGCCCCGCTGACCCCCACCGGCGCGAGCGCGCTCGTGCCGAAACCGCCGTGGTACTACTCCGGCACGCTGCTCACCGTGGAGTACCTCACCGACCCGGCCAAGGTGCGAGCCATCCTCCCGGCGGACATCGGTCTGGCCCCGGACCGCCCGGGTGCCGTCGCCATCATCTGGGCCGACTGGCAATCCTGCAGCGAGGGCGGCCTCGAGCTGCTCGACCCAGTGCGGGCCCAGTATCTCGAGGCCTTCGTCGTGGTGCGCTGCTCGTACCGCGGGGTCACCTACAGCCGCTGCGTCGCCATCTGGGTCACCAAGGACTTCGCGATCGGCCGCGGATGGTTCCAGGGCTACCCCAAGAAGCTCGGCTCGGTGCACGTCACGCGACTGTTCTCCCATGGCAAGGCGACCCCCCGGCTCGAAGCGGGAGCGCAGATCGGCGCCTCGCTCGCGGCCTACGATCACCGGCTGGCATCCGCCGTCGTCACTCTGCGCGAGCCGTCAGAAGACAACGGCTTCGTCAACGGGCACCGGATGCTGCACAACCGCTTCCTGCCGTCGATCAGCCAGGGCGCGGGGCTCTCGCTCGACCAGCTGGTGACCATGGGCGGCATCGACGCCGACCTCGGGCCGGCCTGGCGCGGGGATGCCGAACTCTCGCTCGCCGACTCGCCCTGGGACGAGCTGAACTCGATCCTGCCCGTGGACGAGATCCTCGCCGGGTACTACCGGGAACTCGGCGTCACCTTCGCCGGGGGAGACCTCATGGAGGACCGTTCGCGGGCGGTGTGACGAAGGTCTTACGGTCTGTAATACATTAGCTTCATGTCGGTGATAAATTTTCGCAGTGACCAAAGTTCTGAACGCGCGCTGGCCGAACTGACCGCCGACGGCACGACGGTGTCCGACGCAATCCGCCAGTCCCTGGTCGACTCGGTGCGGCTGCGGCGCCGCGAGCAGATGCGACGCGAGTCGAGCGAAGTGTCGGGTGACGCGGCGGAACTGGCCGAGTCGCGCCAGGTCGCCGCGGAGTTGGACGAACTACGTGCGTGGTGACATCCACCGGCTCAGAGCCCCGCGGAACGTGCGCGGCAACGAGCAACGCGGTGCGAGGTTCGCCGTCGTCGTGCAGTCCGACGACCTGCTGCTCTCAACTCTTCTCGTCGTTCCGACTTCCCGCTCAGCCTCACCGCGGGTCTTTCGACCAACGGTTGTCATCGACGGCGAGGAGACTTGGGTGCTCGTCGAGCAGGCGACAGCGGTGGCACCGGAGAGGCTTGGGGAGCTTGCGGGCCGCGTGAGTCGAGCGGAATTGGCCGCGATCGACGGTGCGCTCCGACTCGTGTTCGAGCTCGACTGAAGTCGGGCGCGTCTGTCCGTTCAGTAGTCCTCGAGGTATTCGTCGAGCTCCCAGCGGGTCACGTCCCGGGTGTCGGGATCATCACACGCCCGCTCGTACCGTGCCACCTCGTCCCGCTTCAGCACGCTGAACACGCCGGCGAGCGGCGCACCGAGCGCCTCGCGAAGCACCGTGTCGGTGTCGAGCGCGTCCAGGGCTGAGCCGAGCGTGGTCGGCAGCACCGCCGCGGATTCGTTCTCGTAGGACCAGCCGTCCGCGCTGGCCGGCAGCTCCAGTTCGCGGGTGAGCCCGTCGAGGCCGGCCGCCAGCACGGCTGCGATCATCAGGTAGGGATTGGCTGCGCCGTCGCCGATGCGCACCTCGAGCCGCGTTCCGGCTCCGCGCTCCGGCGGCACCCGCACCATCGAGCTGCGATTGTCGTGGCCCCAGTTTGCGCGGTACGGCGCAAGAGTGTCCGGCCCGAGGCGCTTATAGGCGTTGACCGTCGGATTGGTCAGGGCGGCGAGCGCCGGGGCGTGAGCGAGGATGCCGGCGATCAGGCGATTCGCGGTGGTCGACAGCCGCCCATCCGGTTCGCTCATCAGGTTCGCGCCCGAGGAGTCGACCACTGAGAAGTGCAGGTGAAAACCGCTGCCGCCCTCATCGCTCCAGGGCTTTCCGAGGAAGGTCGCGAGCTTGCCCGTACGCGCCACGATGTCTTTGACGGCGGTCTTGAACAGGAAGGTGCGGTCGGCGGCGCGCAGGGCCTCGCCGTGCCAGAGGTTGATCTCGTACTGCGAGGGGCTGAATTCGTGGTTGCCGGCCACGACCCCGATATCCATCCGGTCGAGCATCCGCAGCAGGTGCAGGAAGCTGCCGTCCGGGTCGACCCAGGCACCGGTCGTATACACGCGGCCGGTGCGCGTGAGCGCACGCTGCCAGTCGCCGTCCTCGCCGCGCTCGGCGATGTAGAACTCCAGTTCCGGGCCGACGACGGGGGTGAGCCCGAGTGCGCTGTAACGGGCGATCACGCCGCGGAGCACGGACCGGGGTGCGAGAGCGCTTGCGGATCCGTCCGGTTCGAAGGCATCCGCGATGGCGAAGGCGACCCCCGGCTCCCAGGGCATCAGCGTGACGGTAGTCGGATCGATCTGGCTCACGAGGTCCTGCAGTCCGTCGGACATGATGTCGTTGCCGTCGAGCACCCCACCCTGGGTGGTGGTGACCCAGACACCCTGGCAGAAGGTGGGGCCGTTCGTCGCCGTGCGTTCCAGCTGGCTGACGAGCAGGTCTTTCGAGCGGGTGATCCCCAGGATGTCGGCATAGATCAGGCGCAACACGTCGATGCCTTTCGCCTCGAGGTCCGAGCGAAGAGCGGCTGCGTCGATAGTCATTGATCCTCCACTAACAAATCGTTCGGCCCTGAACGATTAGTGCGATACTAAGGCTAAATCCGTATCGACGACGACATCGGGGACATTTGCGGGAGCGAGGATGCGAATGCGCGCGCTGTTCATCCAGCACGACCACGTGAGCCCGACGGGTCCGGTTTCCGAGCGTCTGAGGGAGCGTGGCTTCGATGTCGACGAGGTGCTGATCGTCGACGAGCAGCATGCCGGAACCCCCAACGTGCACTTCGACTTCCCCGATGCGTCGGTCTACGACCTGCTGGTTCCGATGGGCGCGCCGTGGGGCGCCTGGGACGACCGCGGCATCGGCCGCTGGTTGGTTCCGGAGATCTCGTGGCTGCGCGGGGCTCTCGACGCGCACATCCCGGTGCTCGGCATCTGCTTCGGTGGGCAGCTGATGTCCCGGGCCCTCGGCGGCGCGGTCGCCACCGCGATGCGGCCCGAGATCGGCTGGACGGTGCTGCACAGCGACGATGACGAGCTCGTGGCATCCGGTCCCTGGTTCGAATTCCACTACGACCGCTGGACGGTGCCGACCGGCGCGCGCGAAATCGCGCGAACGGCATCCGCCAGCCAGGCGTTCACCTTCGGTCGGAGCCTGGCGGTGCAGTTCCACCCCGAACTGACCGCCGCGAGCCTCGAGGGCTGGCTGAACGCGGGCGGCGCCGAAAAGGTAGCCGCCGACGGCCAGGATCCGGATGCCCTGCTCGCCCACACCCGCGCCGAAGAGTCGTCGGCCCGATCCCGCACCGCCGCGCTCGTCGACGCCTACCTCGAGCGGATCGCCGGGCTGTAACCGAGCCGCTAGCGCAAGGTTTCGAGGATCTCGATCACCCGCGACGCGTCCGTTTCGGGGTTCACGAAAGCGAGCCGCAGGACCGTCTCCCCGTCAAGGGTCGTCGGCACGCAGAGCATCGCGCCGAGCGCTGCCGTGGCGTGCGACCACTCCGCGTAGTCGGCCGGCTGCCAGCCCGGTCGGTCGAACACCACCACCGACAGCTCCGGCTCACGCACGAGCCGCAGGTGATCGGATGCCCGGATGGCCGCCGCGACCGCCCGCGCGGTCTCGAGCGAGCTTTCGATCGCATCCCGGTACCGGTCCGTGCCGTGGGTGGCGAGGCTGAACCAGAGCGGCAGCCCGCGCGCCCGCCGGCTGAGATGCAGGGCGAGTTCACTGGGATTCCACGACTCGCGGTCCACATGATCGAGATAGCTGGCGTGCTGGGAGTGGGTCGCCCGGGCGAGCGCCGGGTCCCGGTAGAGCAGCGCGCAACAGTCGTACGGGGCGAAGAGCCATTTGTGCGGGTCGACGATGAAGCTGTCGGCTTCTTCGATGCCGTCGAACAGGGCGCGCACGCTCGGGGCGGCGAGACCGGCCCCGCCGTACGCGCCGTCCACGTGAAGCCACACGCCGAATTCGTGAGCGACGGCCGCGACCTCGGCCAGGTCATCCACGATTCCCTCGTTCGTCGTTCCGGCCGAGGCGACGACTGCGAAGACATCGGGGGAGCGCTCGAGTACGGCTCTCAGGGCCGCCCCGGTGAGGTGGCCGCGGGCATCCATCGGTACCTCGACGACATCGACATCGAGCGCCTTCGCGGCCGAACGGATCGAGGAGTGCGCGTTGGCCGTGCAGGCGAGCTGCCAGCCGTTGGTCGGGCGACCTCCGCGACGGGATTTCGCGGTCTCGCGCGCCGTCATGAGCGCGGAAAGGTTGCCGGAGGTGCCGCCGGAGACGAAGCATCCGCCGGCTGTTTCGGGCCAACCGAGCAGGCCGACGATCCAGGCCAGCGCCTCGTTCTCGGCGAAGATCGCACCGGCGCCGGCCTCCCACAGGCCGCCGAAGATGTTGGCGGCGCTCGTGACCAGGTCGAAGGCGATCGCCGCCCGAGTGGGCGCGGCAGCGATGTAGGCAAGGTTGAACGGGTCGTCCTGCGAGCGGGTCGCTGGCTCGAGCACTCGGTCGAACACGTCGAGGGCGGCCTTCGCCCCGATGCCGGCGGCAGTGACCGTCGGTCCGGCGTCCGCCGCGAGCTCCATCGCAGACCGCGCGGTGGAGAGCGGATCGGTGTTCCGCACCACACGCCGGGCCGCCCAGCCGACGGCGAGCTCCACCGTCGCGGACTCGTCGCCCCAGACTGCGTGGATGTCGTCGCTCACGTCGCGCTCGCCAGCTCGACTCTCACCGGAAAGCGCTTGATGCCGTTGACGAAGTTGCTCCGCAGTTTCGACACCTCCCCGAGGCGCTGCATCCCGGTGATACGCGGCAGCAGCTCCTCGTACATCACGCGGATTTCGAGCCGGGCGAGCGCATTGCCGAGGCACATGTGCGGGCCGCCCCGGCCGAAGGCCATGTGTTCGTTGGGGTTGCGCGTGACATCCATCCGATACGGATCCGTAAAGACCCGCGGATCCCGGTTGCCGGCGGCGAACCAGGGCACGACCTTGTCGCCCTCCTTGATGGCCTGCCCATTGATCTCGGTGTCGCGGGTGGCGGTGCGGCGAAAGTGGTAGACCGGGCTCGCGAGTCGCAGGAACTCCTCGACCGCCCACGGGATCAACTCCGGCTTCTCCTGGAGCATGTCGAGCTGGTCGGGATTCTGCATGAGGTAGTCCATCGAGTGGGTGATGGTGTGGCGGGTGGTCTCGTTGCCGGCGACGACGAGAAGCAGGAAGTAGCTGTTGAAGTCGCGTTCGCTCAGCGGGACGCCGTCCATCGGCGTCTGGTTGACCAGCCGGGAGACCAGGTCGACGCCATCCCTGCCCCGGCGCCGGTTGGCCAGGTCGTTGCCGTAGTCGAAGACCTCCTGGGCGGCGGGGGAGCGGAATGGAAGAAGGCGGTACCTTTCGCTCTCCACCGAGTCAGCGAGCACGTCTGTGTGCTCGGGGTCGGTATTGCCCACCATGCGGTTTCCCCAGTCGATGAGCTTGTAGATGTCCGCGTCGGGCACGTCGAGCATTCGGGCGAGCACACGGATCGGGAAATCTGCGGCGACTTCGGCCACGAAATCGAACTCGGTCTTCGCAAAGGCGGCATCGAGGGTGGAGGCCGTGAGCCCACGCAGGAAGGTCTCGTAGCCGGCGACCGCCTTTGGGGTGAACTCACCCTGCATGAGACGGCGAAGGGAACGATGGCGCACCCCGTCGGTTTCGAGCATGGACTTGCGTGCCTCGATCTGCTCGGCATCCAGTTCTTCGAGATTGACGGTGCCGCGTTCGCTGGAGAAGGTCTCGGTGTCGCGCAGCACGCTCACGATGTCGTGATACCGGGTCAGCGACCAAAAACCGTGGTTCGGGGCATCCTCCTCGTCCCAGTGCACGGGAGCGTTTGCCCGCAGTTCGTCGAAGACCCGCCAGGGGTCGCCGGTTTCGAACAGGTCCAGATCGGCCAACGTGACATTCGTCATTGACGTCAACTCATTCCTCGGTATCAGGGGTGGGATGTTGTTAGGACACGAACAAGTTCACGATAGGGCATCCGGCTCCGTCGCGACAGGGTGGTGAACCGCACGGAGCCGAAAGTCGGCTCGGGGGCGTCAATTAGAGTGAGCCGAGACAGCATCAGCCGTGAGAAGGAGTCCCGATGGCCGGAGCGCATACCCTTGCCGAGACCGAGCGCCAGGTCGATGCGCGGCTCGGTGACCTGCGCCTGGACTACTCCGCCATGGCGGTCGCCTCGAATCTCTTCCGCGCGGCGAATGCGGTGCGCAACCACTTCGAGCGCACCGTGCTCTCGGAGAACAACCTGTCCTGGACGGCTTTCGTCGTGCTGTGGGTCACCTGGATCTGGGAGCCGATCGAGACCCGCCAGATCGCGCTGGAGGGCGGATTCTCCAAGGCGACGCTCACCGGTGTGCTCTCCACCCTCGAAGGGCGCGGCTGGCTCGTGCGCGAACGCAGTGCGAGTGACGGGCGCCTAGTGGTGGTTCGGCTCACGACGGCCGGCCGCGCGCTGATGAACACCCTCTTTCCGGCATTCAACCTGCAGGAACAGCACATCGCGAGTCCGATCGACCCTGCGCGCCGCGACGAATTCGCCGAGATGCTTCGCCTGGTGACCGCGCACGTGGAGAAGCCGGAGTAGCCGTCTCCGACGCCGGTCACCAACCGTCATTTCGTGCTCCTCCCGGCGCGGCACACAGCACAAATCGACGGATGGTTCGCTTCGACCGGGGGAGATTGCGTGAAGTCGGCAGCGAGAGCGGTCGGTGGCGGTTGTAGACCCGCGCGGGATTCGCTATGGTAATTCATTAGCATCCGAATGATCTGATGCGGAAGGTGGCACGGGTAGCGATGGCGATGACCAGTGTGGCCGTGGGGGGCGTCGCGGTCGACACCCGTCATTACATCGGCGGTGAGCGGGTGGCATCCGCCGAGACCTTCACCAACACCTCGCCCATCGACGGCTCGTTTCTCGGCGAAATCGCCCGCGGCACCGCTTCCGAAGTGCAGCTGGCGGTCCAGGCCGCCCGGGATGCCTTCCCCGGCTGGGCGGCGACGCCCCCGACCGCGCGGGCCGCGATCCTGCACCGCATCGCAGACCTGGTCGAGCAGAACGTCGACGCGCTGGCGAACATGGAGACCCTCGACAACGGCGGCCTGTTGCGCAGCAACCTGCGTGGGGTAATGCCGCGGGTCGCCCATAACTTTCGCTTCTTCGCCGACTGGCTGGTGGAGCACCTCGAGCATGCGGACTTCGACACGCGCGGCCACACCAACCACGTGTCCTGGGATCCGTCCGGCGTCGCGGCCATCATCACCCCGTGGAATGCCCCGCTGATGCTCGCCACCTGGCGCATCGCCCCGGCCCTCGCCGCCGGCGACACCGTGGTGCTGAAGCCCGCCGAGTGGACGCCGCTCACGGCTTCCTTCTTCGCCGACCTCACCAAGCAGGCGGGCCTGCCGGACGGCGTGTTCAACGTCGTGCAGGGCTACGGTGCCGAGGCCGGTGCGGCTCTCGTCGCGCACCCGGGCATCAGCCGCATTTCGTTCACCGGCTCGGTGCCGACCGCGAAGACCATCGCGCGCGCCGCGGCCGAGAACCTCACCCCGTGCAGCTTCGAGTTGGGCGGGAAGAGCCCGTGCGTCGTGCTCGCCGACGCGGACATCGAGCTCGCGGCATCCCTCGCGGTCGAACAGTACGACAACGCCGGCCAGGTCTGCCTCTCCGGCACCCGACTTCTCGTGCACGAAAGCATCGCGGATGACTTCGCCACGGCCTTCCGCGCGAAGGTCGACTCACTCCGGCAGGGCGACCCGCGTGACCCGGAGTCCGACATCGGACCGCAGGTGCACCTGACTCACTTCGAGCGCATCGTCGGTTTCGTCGACCGGGCCAGGGCGGACGGTGCGACGGTTGTCTTCGGCGGCGGACCGAACGAAGAGCTCGGCGGCCTGTACTACCAGCCGACCCTCGTCGACGAACCCACCCCCGGAAGCGAGATCGTGACGCAGGAGGTCTTCGGGCCGGTGCTCACGATGCAGACCTTCGCTACCGACGAGCAGGCGATCGAGCTCGCCAACGGCACCGAATTCGGGCTCGCGGCGGTGGTCGTCGCGGGCGACCGTGCCCATGCCGAGGCGATCACGACCCGGTTGGTGGCCGGCACGATCTGGGTCAACTGCTTCTTCGTACGTGACCTTCGGGCGCCCTTCGGCGGTTCGAAGAAGTCCGGGGTCGGCCGCGAGGGCGGCACCTGGTCCTTTGATTTCTACGCGGACGTGAAGAACACGGTCGTTGCTCCCAACGGATGGAAGGAATAGCTCATGGGTGAAGTAGTCGGAGTGGGCCTCATCGCGCACGTGCCCACCATCATGCTGCCGATTCACACGCGGATGGAGCTGAACGGCGGCAAGGACTCCACGCTCGTCTCGGGCCTGAAGAAGCTGAGGGCGGATGTCTTCGAAGCCGAGGACTACGACACGGTGATCGTGCTCGACAGCCACTGGGCCTCCACCGTCGAGTTCCTCGTGACCGCGCAGGAGCGCCGTCACGGACTGTTCACCTCCGAAGAGCTGCCGCGGGGCATGCACGGCGTGCCATTCGATTACCGGGGCGACCCGGAACTCGCCGAGCTCATCGGCGCGCAGGCCGAGAAGAACGGCACCTGGATCACCCCGATCGACGACCCGGACCTCCCTGTCATGTACGCCACGATCAACCTCTGGAAGTACCTCGGCGAGGGGCTTGCCGACAAGAAGTGGATCAGCGTGAGCCTCTGCCAGACCGCCACCGACGAGGACTTTTTGCGTGCGGGGCGCGCGATCGGAGAGGCGATCGCTAAGAGCGACCGTCGGGTGATTCTTCTTGCCTCCGGCGCCCTCTCGCATACCTTCTACAAGCTGCGTGAGCTGCGCAAGCACGAAATGGCCGACCCGAGCCACATCTTCTCTGAGGCCGCCCGCATCGCCGACTACGAGCGTCTCGACTGGTTCACCGCCGGCGATCACGCGAAGGTGCTCGAGACGATGCCGGCCTTCCACAAGGTTCGTCCGGAGGGCATGTTCGGGCACTGGCTGCTCACGATCGGAGCCATCGGCGAAGAAGCGTGCACCGCTCCCGGTGTGCTGTACAGCGAATACGAGAACTCCATCGGCACCGGCCAGGTGCACGTCTGGTTCCCGCGTCCCGAGGGTGGATTCCCGGCGGCCAAGGACCTGGTGCTGTCGCGTGAGTGATGTCATGACCGAGACCCGCCGCATCCTGCTCGACGGCGTTGCGCTGGAGGTTGTGCGGCACGGCGACGCCCTGGTGGCGGCCGACGGTCGCGAGGTGGGAGTGGACGCCGCGCTTCACCTGCCGCCCAGCGTGCCGTCGAAGATCATCGCCGTGCACCTCAACTACGCGAGCCGCACCGACGAATTCATGACGAAGCTCCCCGCCGCACCCACCTACTTCCACAAGCCGGTCACGGCGCTCAACAGCCACGGCGGCTCGGTCGTGCGTCCCCAGGGCTGCAAGTGGCTCAACTTCGAGGGCGAGATCGTCATCGTGATCGGGCGCACCTGCCGCAATGTGTCGCCGGCCGAGGCGGGCGACTACATCGCCGGTTACACGATCGGCAACGACTTCGGCCTGCACGACTTCCGTGATACGGATGCCGGATCGATGCTCCGGGTTAAGGGCAGCGACACGCTCGCCCCGGTGGGTCCCGGGCTGGTGAGCGGATGGGATTTCCGCGGAAAGCAGATCCGCACCCTCGTGAACGGTGTCGTGAAGCAAAACGACAGCACCGCCAACATGGAGTGGGACATGAACTACCTCGTGGCCGACATCGCCCGCACCATCACCCTGAGCCCCGGCGACCTGCTGTTCTCCGGCACGCCCGCGTTCTCCCGCCCGGTCGAGCCGGGGGATGTCGTCGAGGTCGAGGTCGAGGGTCTCGGCACCCTGCGCAACCTGATCGTCACCGGACCAACTGCCATCCGCACGGATATCGGCGCCCAGCCCACCGAGAGCGAAGAGGTGGTCTCCACCGCGCTCGGGGGCGACTGGGAGTTCCGCGGCATCCGCACTCCCTCTAAAGACCTGTACCCGTCGACAGTTAAGGAACAGCCGTGATCAAGATCGAGGTCGACATGGAGCTCTGCCAGCATTACGGGCAGTGCGTGTTCGAGGCGCCGAACCTGTTCGCCCTCAACGCGGACGACAAGCTCGAATACCACGCCGAAGCCGATGACTCGGAGCGCGACAACGTGGAGGCCGCCGTAGACGTCTGCCCGATGCAGGCCATCAGAATCGTCGAGTAGTTTCGGTGTCCGCTGCGCTTCCCGTTGTCATTGCCGGGGCGTCGATGGGGGCACTGCGCACCGCCGAAGCTCTCCGCCGCTCGGGCTACACCGGCCCGATCACCGTGATCGGTGAGGAGCCTCACGCCCCCTACAACCGTCCGCCGCTCTCGAAGGATGTGCTGTCGACCGGGGTGACGCACGAGGCGGTCGCCTTCCCCGCCCGCGCGGCGACTGCCGATGTGGAGTGGATGCTCGGGACCCGCCTCGTCTCGGCCGAGCTCGACGAGCACACCGTCACCACCGATGACGGACGGACGCAGGCGTTTCGCGCCCTTGTCATCGCCACGGGGTTGAGGTCCCGGCGGCTTCCCTTCGCGCCGCAAGCTGGTCGTCACAGCGTACGCACCCTCGACGATGCGATGGCGCTGCGTGACGAACTCGTGCCCGGCGCGCGCGTCATCGTAGTCGGTGCCGGCTTCATCGGATGCGAGGTCGCGGCCACGGCCCGCAAGTTGGGCTGTGAGGTCACGATCGTTGCTCCGGGTGCCGAGCCGCTCATCCGTCCGCTCGGGGCAGCGCTTGGTGCCGAACTCCGGCGACGGCACGAAGCCCACGGCGTGCGGTTTCGGCTCGGAAGAACGCTGGTCGCCCTCGAGAGTGGCAAAGGATTTTCCGGGGTGCTGCTCGACGATGGCAGCACGCTCCCCGGGGAGGTGCTCGTCGAGGCGATCGGCTCCGAGTGCAATACCGAGTGGCTGGCCGGCACAGCCCTGCAGGCCGCCGATGGCGTGCTGGCGGATGCCGCCCTTCGAGCAGTGGACATCGACAGCAACACCCGGGATGACGTCTACGTCGTCGGCGACATCGCGCGGTTTCCGAATCTCATGTTCGACCGGGTGCCGCGCCGGGTGGAGCACTGGAACATCCCCACCGACACCGGCAAGCGTGCCGGAGCGGTGCTCGGCGCCTGGCTCGCCGGCGATGGTTCGTACGAGGAGGTCGCCGGTCGCGCGTTCAGCCCGATGCCCGCGTTCTGGTCCAACCAGTTCGAGGTGAGTGTGCAGGCCTACGGGCTCCCAGCACTGAACGACGGCGACATCCGCGTGCTGCAGGGTGACCTGGCCGGCGACGTCGCCGTCGGGTACTACCGGGCGGATCGCCTGGTCGGTGTGGTCGGCCTCGGCCTGAAGGCGGAGCTGCTGCCCTACCGGCAGGAGATCGCCGCGCACGCGGCGGGCTGACGGAACCAGGTTGGGTCTCGCCCGGCGAGTGGGGCGACCGGGCCGGCGAGTTGCACCATTCTGTGGCTTTCGCCGCACAGGAGGCCACAAGACGGTGCAACTCGCCGCTCGAGCGTCACAACCTCCAGGGGCGCGGGGGCGGGAAAACGCGGGAGATTAGGCTGGCGGCATGAGCGACAGAGTCGGACCAGTTGCAATTGCCGTCGCGCAGTTCCTCCCGGGCGAAGACAAAGCCGAAAATCTCCGGCAGATCCGCGATCTCGCGACGACAGCATCATCCCGCGGCGCCAGTCTGGTCATCTTCCCGGAGTACTCGTCGCACTTCACCTCGGGCCTGGGTGAGCACTCGGTCGCGGCGGCAGAAACGCTTGACGGACCCTTCGTCGCCGGCCTCGAGGCGATTGCGAAGGTGCTGGGCATCCACATAGTGGCGGGCATGCTCGAGCTCTCCGACGAGGACGACGACCGTTTTTCGAACACCCTGGTTGCGCTCGATCCGCACGGCGCTCTTGTCGCAAAATATCGAAAGCTTCACCTCTACGACGCGTTCGGCCAGAAGGAGAGCGACTGGGTCGTGCCGGGGCCGATGGACGAGCCGGAGACTTTCGCGCTCGGCAACATGACGGTGGGCTTGCAGACCTGCTACGACATCCGCTTTCCCGAAGTGACGCGGCGACTCGTCGACGCGGGAGTGGATGTGGTGGTGCTGCCGAGCGAGTGGGTGCGGGGGCCGCTCAAAGAGTCTCATTGGCGCACCCTGGTCACCGCACGCGCTATCGAGAACACCGTGTATGTCGCGGCCGCCGACCACGCGCCGCCGCTCGGCGCGGGAAACAGCATGATCGTGGATCCGATGGGTGTCGAGCTCGCGACGATCGGTGAAGAGTCGGGTGTTGCGGTGGCGTGGGTTTCCGCCGCGCGCATCGCGGAGGTGCGGGCGGTGAACCCCGCACTGGGGCTACGGCGATTCGGGGTTTACGCGCTCGGGACGGCGGTTCTGCCCTTAGAGTAGACCGACCGGTGGCGTTCAGGGGGACCAGATGGTGGATCAGCCATATCTTGTTGTCGTCGTCGAGGACGATCCCGATGTAGCGCTGTACACCAAGACCGTGCTCGAGAGACGCGGCTGCGTGGTCGAGGGGGTCTCAAACCCCCTTCTGGCGGGCGAGGCGATTCGCCGGCTGTCTCCCGATGTGGTCATCACCGACATCGAGATGCCGGGGATGACCGGCCTCGAGCTCATTGAGGTGATCCGCGCCGAGCGTCCCGGAACACCGATCGTGGTGATGACCGCGCACGTCTCGATCGACTATGCGATCGCCGCGCTTCGCAGCCAGGCCGATGAGTTCCTCTCCAAACCGATCAGCTCCACCGATCTCATCGCCGTCGTGCGACGGTTGGCGGAAGAGTTCCGCCGGGTGAAGGCGGCTCGCCCGCCCGGGGACGTGGTCCTCGCGATCGGAGCGCACCCCGACGACGTCGAGATCGGTGTCGGCGGGATCCTGGCCGCTCATCGTGCCGCCGGTGATTCGGTCACCATCCTCACCCTCTCGCGCGGGGCGCGGGGCGGCGAAGCGAATGATCGCCAGAATGAGTCTCTCGCCGCTGCCGAGCTCCTCGGCGCTCGCCTGTTCCTCGAGGACCTCGAGGACACCCACATCGGCAATTCCGACCCGACCGTCGGGATCATCGAGCGGGTCGTCGCGGAGGTCATCCCCACGATCGTCTACACGCACAGCAATCACGATCGTCACCAGGACCACCGTGCGGTCCACGAAGCGACCCTCGTCGCGACGCGCTCGGTGCGCACGGTCGCGTGCTACCAGAGTCCGTCGGCGACGGTGGATTTCCGACCGAACCGGTTCGTGTCGATCGACGGCTTCATCGCGACCAAGAACCAGGTTCTCGCCTCCTTCGCCTCGCAGGCCGACATCCGCTGGTATCTTGAGCCGGACTTCGTCGAAGCGACCGCCCGGTACTGGTCGCGGTATGGCGCGGGCAAGCCGAGCGAGCCGCTCGAAATCGTGCGCGAATCCTCGGACCTGTCGGTGTCTCGGGGAGAGATCGCGCAGGCGGTGCAGGCAGAGAGGGCGCGGCGGGCCCGCGACGAGGCTGCACTCTGATGGAACGCGTGCTCGTCACCGGGGCGGGCGGTCCGGCTGGCGTCGCTGTGATCCGCTCCCTTGTGAAGCGAGCGGATGTCGAGGTCTACGCCGCGGACATGGACGGCTGGGCGAGCGGCCTGTACCTCGTTCCCCCTGAGCGCCGCAGAATCGTGCCGCGCGGGTCGGATCCCGGGTTCGTTCCTGCTGTCGTTTCCCTCTGCATGGTCGATAGTCTCACCGTGCTGTTTTCCACCGTCGACGTCGAACTGCCGCCGCTCGCCGCTCGCCGTGACGAACTCGGTGGCGCAGTGCTCGCGGCGGCCTCTCTCGCGACCCTTGATGTCGCCCTCGACAAGTTCGCACTTTCTGAACGGGTCGCGGGGTTCGCACGGGTGCCGACGACTCGGCTCGTCGGCCCGGCGAGCAGCGTCGAGAACTGGAGCTTTCCGATCATCGTCAAGCCGCGGCGCGGCGCGGGGTCACGGGGAGTGCGCCTCGTGCACGACCGAGAAGAACTCGATGCTCTCGGCGACGACGAGACCCTCATTGCCCAGGAACTGCTGCCTGGCGCTGAGTTCTCGGTCGACGTGTTTGCGGATGCCGCCGGACTGGTGATCGCCGCGGTCCCTCGCACCCGTACTCGTGTCGATTCCGGGGTGTCCATCGCCGGGCGCACGATTCGCGACGCCGAGCTCGAGTCCACGGCCGCGGATGTCGCGCGAGCGATCGGTCTCACCGGGGTGGCTAACGTGCAACTGCGATACGACGTCGCCGGTGTCGCCGCACTGCTCGAAGTGAATCCGAGGTTTCCCGGAGCGATGCCGCTGACGATCGCCGCCGGAGTTGATATGCCTTCCCTCGCACTGGATCTCGCACTCGGCAGAGAGTTGCCCTCAAGGGTGGAATTCCGGGAGCTCGCCAATGTGCGCTACCTCGAGGACATCTTCGTCGATCCGTCCGAAATCCTGCACTCCGATAACGCTGCCCACGACGAGGCCGGCTGATGACGCCGACAGTTCCGCACCCGGCGCTCGCCGGTGACTTCCACGTTCACTCGACGTACTCGGACGACGCGGTCAGCAGCCTCGCCGAGAACATCGCTGCGGCATCCTCGGTGGGATTGAACCAGCTTCGGCTCGTCGACCATGTTCGCGCCTCGACCACGTGGGTCCCGGAATTCGCCCGGGCCGTCGCCGGTGAGCGAGTACCGGAGGGGCTCACCATCCACACCGGCGTCGAGGCGAAGATCCTCAACAGCGCCGGCGTGCTGGACATCCCGGCCGGTCTCGTCATCGGTGCGGGCGGTATCGACGCGGTACTCATCGCCGACCATCAGTTCCCGGGCACGGATGGGCCGTGGTCGCCACGCGCGACGATCGCGAAGCTGGAGTCCGGCCTGGCCGTCGGCGACGCCCTCGACCTCCTCATCGCCGCGATCACGGCAGCGATGAGATCGGTAGCCGCAGCCCAGCTCGCCCACTGCTTCTCGATCCTGCCGAAGATCGGCCTGAGCGAAGACGATCTTACCGACGAGCATCTAGCCGTCTGGGCCGCCGAGGCAGCGATCACCGGGACACTCGTCGAGGTCAACGAAAAGTGGGCCTGCCCCGGCCCGCGCGCGATCGCTGCTGCACGAGCCGCCGGCGTCGTTCTCGTCGCTTCGACCGACAGCCACAGTGCGACCGAGGTCGGCCGTTACGCCACAGTGGCACGGCTCTTGGCAGGCACTTCGTGAGTGTCGGGCAGATCGCGACACTGGTGTTGGAGATCGTCCTGTTGCTTTTCGTCGCCACCGGCGCGTTCCCTGTGCTCACGGCGGCGTACTCGTTTCTCGCGATACCGTTCCATTCGGTGCGCAACCACTACGGCAAGGCGGCGCCGTACTTCCCGCGGGTCGCCATCGTGGTACCGGCGTGGAACGAGGGTGCCGTCATCGGGACATCCATCGATCGCCTCATGTCGCTCGAATATCCCATCGACCGCCTGCGGGTCTACGTGGTCGACGACGCGAGCACCGACAACACCCCGGATGTCGTGCTTGCGAAGGCGGCCCAGTACCCCGGTTCGGTCTTCCACCTGCGGCGTGAAAAGGGCGGTGAAGGCAAGGCGCACACGCTCAATCACGGCATCCGGGTAATTCTCGAAGACGAGTGGATGCAGGCTCTGCTCATTATGGACGCCGACGTCATCTATCTACCGAACTCGCTTCGCCGGATGACCAGGCACCTGGCGGACCCCATGGTCGGCGCAGTGTCGGCCTATATCCGCGAAGGAAGCGCAGACAAGAACTACCTCACGCGCTTCATCGGACTGGAGTACATCCTGTCCCAGCCTGCCGCCCGTCGAGCCCAGAACGTGCTCGGGGCGCAGGCCTGCCTCGCCGGCGGCGCGCAATTGCATACGCGGGAGAACCTGCTGGCGATCGGCGGGCGGATCGACACGTCTTCCCTCGCCGAAGACACAATCACCACCTTCGAGACCCAGCTGCGGGGGCGCACGGTTGTGTTCGAGACTCTCGCGGTGGTTCTCGCCGAGGAGCCCGGTTCGATCGATGCGCTGTGGAAGCAGCGCCTGCGGTGGGCACGCGGCAACGTCACGGTCACCGCGCGCTACAAGAAGGTGTGGTTCCGCCCGTCGTCGGTGCACAAGCTCGGTACGGTCTCCTTCGGACTGGTCTGGTTCAGCCTCTGGCTCCTTCCCCTCGCCATGATCGTGTCGTCAATCGGGTTGCTCGGCCTGCTCTTGATGCAAAGCACCCTCGCCGAACTCGTTTTCCGCGTGCTCTGGATCTCCGCGGCGTGCACCTACGTCTTCACGCTCGCACTCGGTGTACAACTCGACAGCCGTCTCAGCAGGCAGGCGTGGCGCGAGGTGTTGAGCTTCCCGGGCGTCATCTCGATGATTGTCATGCTCACGGCATTCTTCCCCGGGCTGGTTGAGCGCCAGATACCTGGACTGTTCGGCGAGCGATTGACAGACTCCGGTATTTTCGCATTCACCGTCGCAATCTATGTCTGGATCCCGTTTTCCATGGTCGGGGCGTGGGCGGCGCGCCGAGTAGAGAAGACCCGGGTAGGTCCGGTCCTCGCCCCCCTGTTGATCTACCTCGTCGGCTACGGCTCGTTGCTCTGCGCGATCACCTTCGATTCTTATATCAAGGAACTGCGGCACGCAGAGGCGAAGTGGGACAAGACCGAGAAGACGGGACGGGTGCTGGCATGAGACACAAGACAATGGCGGATGCCACAGCACACGGGCGTCGCGCGGCGGAGCCTGTTCGTGGTCGGGGTCCGCTCGAGGTGCCGACCGATCCGCGCAATCCCGGAGACGAATTCCTTCAACGCGAGATCGACGACAATCGTCGGTCGGAATTCTGGCTCATCCCCAAGGCCCTCCTCGCCCTCGCGATCGTGGCGGCGCTCGTAGTGATCCGAGAGGTATTTTTCCGATGAGCCGTCCCGTGGATATCCCGGAGAAAGTCACGGTGTTGGTGGTCGACGACAGCGACGACCAGCGCGCGTTGCTGAGACGGTATTTCGAACGTGCCGGATGCGTGGTCACCACCGTCCAGAATGCCGAGGATGCGATTGCCTCCTACACCGGTGCCACCCCGGATCTCGCGGTCATCGACCTGGTCCTGCCCGGGATGAGTGGTTGGGAGCTCACGGAGCGCCTACGCCTCGAGCGTCCCGGCTGCATCATCGCCGTCACATCCGTGCTCGACGAGAGCACATACCCGGTGACACAAGCGACCCTTCCGAAGCCCTTCACCGGCGCGCAGATCCTGTCGGTGCTTCGTGATTTCGTGCCGAAGTGGACGGAGAAGTGATCGCCGCCGAGTTCCCTGTGCGATCGCGGGTGGTGATTGCCGATGACGACCCGGACATCCGGGCACTCATTTCCATCGCCGTCAACCGGGCTGGCCTCGACTTGGTCGCAGCGACTGAGGATGGCTACTCCGCTTGGTCGGCTATCCAGGAACACAAGCCCGACCTCGCCGTTCTCGACGTCTCGATGCCGGGCATGACGGGACTGGAGATCTGCGCTCGTGCCCGGGCCGACGAGTCCTTCGCAGACACCAGAATTGTGTTGTTGTCAGCCGGGGTCGACGAAGCCGCGCGAAATGCTGGCCTGCTCGCCGGGGCCAACGAATTCATCGCAAAGCCGTTCAGCCCGCGGGAGCTCGGGACTCGGCTGACCGAGCTGATGCTCGCCGGGAGCCGACAGCAAACCCTCGATAACGGGAGTGCGTAACGCCGTGACCAGCCTTTACAACGCCATCAAGGAACGTGTCGCCGTTGACGCCCCATCCCCGGCCCTCAAACAGATGCCGACGACCGTCGCGTTCCTCGTGGCCGTCCTGCTCAGCATCCTGCTGCCCCGCACGCTGGTCAGTGAGCCCCTCGCCATAGCCGGGGGAGTCGTGATGATCGCGCTCGCCACCGGGCTGGCGTTCTACTACGGGTCCCGCGCGCGGGTCACTCGTTGGGCGCTCATGGTGCCGGGTGTCTCGTTGGTCGCCATCGCCCTGTTGCGGGAGGGCTCCAACGGCACCGGCTCAATCTTCTCGGCACTCATCATCCTGCCGATTCTTTGGATCGCGGCAGAGAACGGCCGCCGCTGGGTCGTCGTCTCGATTGTCGGCACTTCGGTCGCGTTGATGCTGCCCTATGTGATCGAGTGGCGGACACCGGTGGATGCCGGCGAATGGATCCGGGGCGTCTTCTCGCCGGCGGTCTTCGGCATCGCTGCCGCCGTCGTCAACGAGCTCTCCCGCCAGGGTCGCCGACAGTTGGACTCGATCCAACGGCTCGCACACGAGGGGGAATCGCTCTTGGTGCAGTCGCTTTCCGTAGCGGCCCGACTCAAGGAGAACGAACTCCAACTGCATGCCGCGGATCGACTCACCCGGAGTGTCCTCGACGCGGTGACCGAGCAATCGGTGATCGGCACCGACCTCACCGGCCTGATCGACGTGTGGAATCCAGGTGCCGCGGCGATGCTCGGCCTGTCGCCGAAGGACACCCAGGGCAAGCGTTTCATCTTCGAGTTCCACCTCGAATCGGAACTCGAAACGCGCGCCCGCGAGCTCAGCTATCCGGCTGGTGCCACCGTGCTCAATCCCGGATTCTCGGCGCTGGTCGAATCAGCGCGGCTCGGTCGTGCAGAGGTTCGGGAATGGACCTACGTCCGCGAGGACGCGTCGAGCCTGTCAGTATCCATCGCGGTCACCCCTCGCTTAGACGAAGAAGGAGCCACGATGGGCTACCTCTTCGTCGCCACCGATGTGACCCAGGCCCTCGAAGTCGCCAAGCTCAAAGACGAGTTTGTCGGCTTGATTTCACACGAACTCCGCACGCCCCTTTCGTCGATCCTCGGATACCTCGAGCTCATGCGCGACGACGAAGAGTCTCCGTTGTCCGGAGAACAGCTTCAATATCTTGGAGTGGCTGAACGCAACGCTCACCGGCTGCTTCGGCTGGTGGGGGACCTCCTCTTCACTGCACAGGTCAGTTCGGGAAAATTCCCGCTGGACATCAGCCAGGTCTCGCTCACTGAGGTGGTCTCGGCCGCCGTTCTTTCCGCGCGGCCGGTGGCGAATGCTGCAGGGGTGACACTCGTGCTCGACTGCCCGGTCGAACCGATCAGCGTTCGAGGGGACACGGTGCGGCTCGGGCAGGGCTGCGACAATCTCATTTCCAACGCTCTCAAATTCACTCCGCGAGGCGGAACGGTGACGGTGAGCCTGTCATCGAGTCAAGACGATGCGATCATCACCGTTCGGGACACCGGTATCGGCATTCCGGCGTCGGAACTCGACCAGCTCTACGCGCGCTTCTTCCGGGCGTCCACGGCCACGCGCAACGCGGTCCCGGGCGTGGGTCTCGGGCTCACGATTACCAAGGCGATCGTGACCGCCCATGAGGGGGAGCTCGACGTTGAGAGCGAAGAAGGGGTCGGCACGGCATTCATCATGTCCCTTCCGCTCGCGAAGGTTTCGGTCGGGGCCTAAACCGAGAGGCTCGCGAGCTGCGCGGATGCCCGCTCAAGAACGTCGATCTTCTTGCAGAAGGCGAATCGCACGAGCGACGCATAGTCCCCCTTGTGTTGGTCGGTAACGAAGGCGCTGACCGGCACGGCTACCACCCCGGCGAGCGCGGGGAGGCGGCGGCAGAAGTCGGCCGCATCCGTGACGCCGAGGGGGGCGGCATCCGCAATGACGAAGTAGGAGGCCTGGGACTTGCACACGGCAAAGCCGGCGCGGGCGAGTCCCGCTGAGAGCAGGTCGCGCTTGTGCTGCAAGACGTCTGCCATAGAGCGGAAGAACTCGTCGGGGAGTCCGAGTCCCACGGCAATCGCGGGCTGGAACGGCGCCGCGTTCACGTAGGTGAGGAACTGTTTGACCGCGAGGATGGCCTGGAGCAAGTCGTTCGGTCCGGTCATCCAGCCCACCTTCCATCCGGTGGTGCTGAAGGTCTTGCCCCCGCTCGAGATCGTGACGGTGCGGTCCCAGGCGCCGGGCAGGGTGGCGATGGGGATGTGCGACTGGCCGAAGGTGAGGTGCTCGTACACCTCGTCGGTGACGATGATGGCGTTGTGCCGGTGGGCGAGTTCCACGATCAATTCGAGAGTTTCGCGGTCCATCATCGCGCCGGTGGGATTGTGCGGATTGTTGATCAGGATGATGCGGGTGCGGTCGTTCACGGCTCGGCGCAGGTCGTCATGGTCGGGCTGGAAGTGCGGGGCGCGCAGCGCGACCGTGCGGTGAGTGGCCCCGCTCAGCGCGATCATGGCCGCATACGAGTCATAGAACGGCTCGAAGGTGACGACGTCGTCGCCAGCCTCGACGAGGGCGAGAATGGATGCTGCGAGCGCCTCGGTCGCGCCCGCGGTCACGACCACCTCGCGATCGGGATCGGCCACCAGACCGTAAAACCGCTTCTGGTGGGCGGATATCGCCTCCCGGAGCAGCGGGAAGCCGGTGCCAGGCGGATACTGGTTGACGCCGTCGGTGATGGCCTGGCGGGCGGCCTCGAGAACTTCGACGGGCCCGTCTTCGTCGGGGAATCCCTGGCCGAGATTGATTGCCCCAGTGCTCAGCGCGAGGGCCGACATCTCAGCGAAAATCGTCGGCTTGAGCGCGCCATCCGCTCCCAGCAGCATCGCGCCGCGAGCCGCGCGTTGCCATGCTCCGCTGAGATTCATCGCCGCCTGCAGGTTGTGTGAGGAAGGGGGTTTCGATCCCACCGTAGCTCCTCCACCACAGGGCATCTGAACGGTCCCCCCACAAGCTTGTGGAAACTTCTGGCGGCGGATGGTCTCGGTACCCTACCGTCGATAACTATGCGGATCGTTCCTCGGGTCTCCGGCGCAGCCCTCGCTGCTGCGCTGATGCTGAGCGGTTGCGTGTCGGCGCCCACCGCAGTGCGCCCTGCTCCGAAGCCCAGTGCGCAGCCCGTCTTCGCGAACGAGGCCGAGGCCTTGGCCGCGGCGACGAAGGCGTATGCGGCGTACGTGAAAGTGTCGGACAGCGTCACGGCCGATGGGGGGAAGAATCCGCGGCGGATAGCCCGCTTCGTCTCGACAGAGCAACTTGGTCGAGAGTTGAAGGGGTTTCAATACTTTAAGGACAACTCGCTTTCCAGTGTTGGTCAGTCCAAATTCGATTCGCCAAGAATCCAGGTCTATTCGGGCGATTCCAAATCCACTTTTGAGTTGTCGATTTACGTCTGCTCTGACCCAGATCCGCGAGTAGGGCGTCGTTGCGGTCTGGGTGAGGGCTTGCGCG
>JAZJZS010000009.1:106129-243992 GCA_040389685.1 Actinomycetota bacterium | reverse complement strand
CGACCCACCATGCGACTCGCCACCACCCGAATCCCGGCAGGCTAAACACTCTCACTGCTCGCGAACAAACGTCAATGTGATGATCATGTCGCCAGAGGATGCGCGGTGCAGCCCGAGGCCCCCGATGAACGCGCGCACCGTTCTACAGGTTGCCCGATTACTCAAAGAGCTCGATCCTGCATTCCGGGCCCGTCGCACGCGCCAGCCGGGCATCCGAGGTCAGGAGGGCACCACCGAGTCGCTCGGCTATGGCGACGTAGGCGGCGTCATAGCAACTCACGTTATGGCCCAGTTGCCAGGCCCGCTCCGCAACCACTTCGAACGGCCAGAGTTGAATTGCCAGGGACCAGAATCCATCGCTGGCGATCGCCGCCTCGGCGTCGGTGAGGACGACCGAGTTTCGAAGTCGCCTCAGGACGTTGGCCACCTCGACGGGAAGATGGTCAGGCGCGTGAAGCTGCGCGCCCTCCAGCCTCGCCGCCATCGATTCACCACTGTGCGTGCTCTGGATGAGCAGGGAAACGACAACGGATGGGTCGACCACGACCTTCTCGGCGGTCACCGTCGGTCTGCGTCGAGTGCATCCCGGATCTGGGACGGAGCCAACTCGGGGTAGCGGCGTGCGCGGGTGCGGATCTCGGCAAGCGCATCCGTGATGCTGGGCTTCTCGGCAAGCTCGCGAAGCTCCATCGACAGGTATTCCTGAAGGGAGCGCCCGCTGCTGGCCGCCCGGGCGGCCAACGCATCCCGAGTCTCGTTGGGGAGCTCGCGAATGGTGATAGAGACTGTCGTGCCGCTATTCTCGCAGCACTTGCTGCCTTCTGCAATCAAGTCGAGCGGGTGCACTACCGGCGCGCCGGACGGATGTTCTCCCCCGCTACCCGGGATATCGTCAGCGCCTCGAGCGTCGCGAGTCCCGTGAGAACAGCAAGCACCGCGAATGCGAACGGGAACGCGCCGGCTCCGTTTGTAACGCTGTCGCCCAGCCGGAGTGCCACCGCCCCGACGGCCACACCGAAGCCCGCCGCGACCTGTTGGAGCGTGGAGGCGAGGGTGTTGGCATCCGTCATCTCGATCCGCTCGATGTCGGCGAACGCGATCGTGTTGTAGGCGGTGAAACCGGTGGACCGCGCGACCCCGCTGGCGGTGAGGAGCACGATCACGAGCCAGAGCGGCGTCGAGCGCGACAAAAGCGCCATGAGCGCGATCGACACGGCCGCGCCCGCACTCGCGGCCAGGATCACTGTGCGAAATCCGAAGCGGCGCAGTAGCGGTGTCGTCGCGGGCTTTATGGCGAGGTTGCCGACGAAGACGAACAGCACAAGAACACCGGAGAGCAGCGGGCTGTAACCGAACGCGTCCTGGAGCAGCAACGGCAGCAAGAACGGCACCGCGTTCACCGTGAGCCGGAACAGCGAGCCCCCGGCGTGCGCCAGCCGGAAGGTCTCGATGCGCAGCGCACGAAGGTCGAGAAGCGGATGCCTCGCTCGCAACTGGTGCAGGATGGACCCGCCGACCAGCACCACGCCGGCCGCAGCCCACGATGCCGTCGCGAGCACCCCGGGGTCGCGTTCGGCGAGCAGGGAACCGAGGTAGACCAGGGTCCCGAGCCCCGTGCAGGTGAGCACGAGACCGAGCCAGTCCAACGGGGGCGGGTTCTCGCGCCCCTCAGGGGGGATCAGCCGAAGCGCGGCAAGGAACGCGACGATTCCAAGCGGCAGGTTGATGAGAAAGATCCACTGCCAGCTGAAGTACGTTGTGATGATTCCGCCAGCGAGGGGTGCAATCACCGGGGCGACGAGTGCCGGCCAGGTGAGAAGGGCGATCGCGCGGATGAGATCGGACCGGTCGGTGACGCGCAGCACGACGAGACGCCCCACCGGCACCATCATCGCCCCCCCGATGCCCTGCAGCACCCGCAGGATGGTCAGCTCCAACAGACTGGTGCTGAGCGCGGCCAACACCGATGCGAGGGTGAAGATGGCGATTGCGGACAGGAAGATGCGACGGGATCCGAGACGGCGGGTGATCCATCCGCTCAGGGGGATGAGCACAGCCAGGGTGAGCAGGTAGGCGGTGATCGTGATGCCGACCGCGACCGAGGGAACCCCGAGGGAGCGACCGATGCTCGGGGCCGCGGTGGCGAGGATCGTGCCGTCGAGGTTCTCCATGAAGAACGTGCCGGCCACGAGTAGGGCAATGTTCCTGCGCCGTTTGTCCCCCATGGCTCCCGAACTTAGCCTGTCGGCATCGTCTGCTCGCGCATCCGACTCCTTCGTCGACGGTCGCGGGCAGTTCGGTCGCGCAATAGCGGGGTGGCGGTCAGGAGCCCGGCACGACCATCAGCGGGAGCAGCAGGCGAAAGATCTGCGCAAAAGCGACCGGCGACACGAGGATGGCCCCCACACCGACGGCAAGCAGCCACAGCCTGGCGCGCTGCCTGGCGGCGTCCACCTCGGCGCGCAGCCGCTCGAAACGGATCATCTGTTCGGAGGTGTCTTCGATCGTCATCGGCTCGGGTCGCCAGGTGCTGCGCTCTTCGGCGAACATCGAGAAATGCGCGACGGCACGATCCGAGAGGACCTGGGGGCGCCTCAACAGCCACCGCTTGAGGGTATTGCTGGTGAGCACGGTCACCCGGGGACGCTTGCGCCCGGTGGTGATCGAAGCCGGATTGACCACCACGATCAGAGGCGTCACGGTGACCGGGCGCCCGGTCACGGCGCTGAGCAGCCGAGCCGCCCGCTCGGCCTCGTGAGCCGAATTGCGCATGTAGTCCTGTTTGTAACCGTTCACGAGGAACGTACTTCCCCCGATCCAGATCTTCTTGCCCGAGTGGTTTTTGGTGTTGATCGTGAAGATGCCGCCGGGTCCAAGAATCACGTGGTCGATGTCCGCTCCGTTGGAGCCGACCGGCACCGCGTGGAGCACGGTCCATTCCGCTCCCAGCTGGGCAAGCACGTTCGCGACCACGATCTCTCCGAGCGCGCCGCTGTACCAGCTACGGGCATTCGGATGCAGCGGAGACAGGCCGAACACGCGCGCAAGCCGCCCCCGATGGCTGGCCTCCTGCTGACGGTTGAGGCATTCCCGCATGACGGCGTACGCGGGGCCGCGCGCACGGAGGTTGGGCTCGATGGACCAGGTGGTCGACTCAAGGTCGGCCGTCGCGGCAGTGGCGCTGGCACCGGAAGCCGCGGTTGCTGGCGTGTCAATCGTCGCGTTGGCCACAGTGTTCGTGGGAACGGACGCGGTCTCCGGTTTTGCGGCGGCCGCCCCGGCCTGTGGTGGTACGGCGGGCATCGGGCACCCGGTATGGGCGGAGGGCAGGAAAGGCTCGCTGTCGAACGGCCCGGCGAAGGACACACCGGCCAGTAGTGGGCCAGAGGAGGGCGGGCCGGGCTGCAGCGGCCCGGTGGTGATCGGGCCGGAGAAGGGAGACTGGTCGACGACACCGATCGCGCTGGGCGGCCCGTCCTGCATCGCTGTCACCCTGCTGTGCACTCTGACCGAACCCCTGTCATTCATCGCTCCCCCAAGCTCCGATACTCCGAGGGTAGACGGGGCCGCCAGCGCTGTGCAGCCCCAAAACGGGCAGCCCCAGTAAGGGTGGTAGCAGTGGGATGGCAGCGACCAAAGGCTGCCGAAACTCCGCCCTACCCCAGAGTAGCCCTGCAGCCGCGCCGCGCTGATGCCGTGCGGCGCTCGAAGCGGGGGCTGGACTCAGCGCACGCGGGACAGGAGGCCGGAGCCGCTCGGCGGCGACCCCCACGTGGCGCGATCTTCCGCAACCAGTGCGAGGGTGGCGACAGCGTCATCCGAGAGCGTTCGGGAACAATCGGAGAGCCACTGGGCCACCAGATCCGCAGGAAGGGTGATGACGCGCGTGGCGGGGTCGCCACCGAACGACAGTGAGTGAGGGTTCATGACCGCGATGACCGGAGTCGCCCGAACGGTCTGGCCCAGGACGGTGGAGAGCCGGGTGGACGCCCGGTCGGCAGCGCACCGCGCATCGCGCACCTGGTTGGTCGGGCGACCATTGATCCAGAGCACGTCTTCATCGATCCACACCTTCGCATCGCTCTGCGCCCGAGTGGTGATGAGAAAAATCCCGGCTGGTCCGACGACCACGAAATCGGCATCCAGCTCGCCGAAGACGTCGAATGCCCGAAGCACGGTGAAGCGCTCGTCGAGAGCGGTCAACATCCGCCCGAGCTCGAACTCGGTCGGAGCGTCGTTGCGCCAGCCCGGAACGGTCTCCGGTACGCCCCCGCGACCGAACAGACCACGGAAGCTGAATCCGACACGCCGCGTCGAGCCCGCCGTGACAACACCCTGCTCGCGACCGTGCCGCCTCGATTCGGCCCCTCTGCGCGCTACAAGATCCGTCACTTTGTCCCCCAGGTTTGGATGACTTCACGCTAACCGGCAGGGTCGAGCGGTCGACAGTCCCCAGAAAAGGGCACGCCCGAACGGGGGTGCGGGCGCCTGGGCGCACGAGCCGGCCTGGCCGAAGCGGCGCTACAGGCGCGACATTATCCACGCCAGCAGGTACGACCGGCTGTTGCCGTCATCGACGCGGTCTTCGTTCAACACCGAGGTGGCCTCGAGAGCGGATGCCGCGGCATCCGGTCCCTCGAGCGCCCGGTACATCAGCAGGAAGTCGCCAAAGACCACGTCGTATCCGTTCGGGACCGAGTCCGCGAGATTGGCACGAATGCGGGCCGGATCGCCGGCGAGGTAGCCAGCCACAGGGCTCATCGGCAGCACGACGATTCCCAACCTGGTGCTCGGGTCGGCGCTGAAGAAGGTGGCGTAGTCGCGTTTCCCACCCCAGACGAGCGAGGTGACCGTGTGATCGAAGCCCTGGTAGACACTGGAGTCGAGAGGAAAATCGGTCCAGTACGCCTTCGAAGATGCGGCCTCTGCCGACAGCATCCACCTGGCTTCTGACTCGAGCGCGGACTGCGAGCTCGCGGCGGCCCAGAGCGCAAGCCCGTTCCAGGCGGAGACCGCCTCGGAACTCGATTCCTGGTTGTTGCCATCGCCGAAGGGGGCGGTTCCGCTCGCCCAGGAGTGCCCAGCGAAGGCGTCGAACACCCGCTGCACCGGAAAGTAGCTGCTCTTCGCGGTGGTGGCGAGATCAGCCGCGAGGAGGTTCATCACCGGCGCCCAGCGGCTGGCGAGCTCCGGATTGTCCTTCGCGAGCACACCGGCCGCGTAGAGGAAGTAGCCGTAGTGGAAGTGATGGTCGTTGAATTGGTCCGACCCAAAGGAGGGTTGGAGGCCGACGATCCCCTTCGCCGCAGGGTCATACACGAAGCAGCGGCATCGCGAGTGGAGCAGCCCTTCGGATCGGTCCACTCGTCCATCGCGTCGATGAGCTTCGTCGTGATGGCGGCGGCCGCGTCATCCGCCCCCACCTGTTTCGCGATTTCGAGCAGGTTGACCAGCCGGTAGAGCCATTTTCCACCGTAGTACGTGTCCGCGGGCTCGGCCCGGGTGGACACGAGGTCGGCGGCGACCTGCGCGGCGAGCCGCACCCTCTGCGCTGTGCTGAGCTTCGACAGGTCGAGGGACCCGGAGGGCCTGATGGTGGGGGTCGACCAGGCGAGGGCGGTGACGGTGCAGGCGCGCAGGGTGCCATAAACGCTCGGGTAGGTGCCCGCGGCGCAGGTGGTGCCCGCGGCGAGCGCTGAGATCTGGTGGGGAAGTGCGGCGACGATCGTTTGGGCATTGCCGACCGTTGCATAGGAGATGCTCGTCGTCGCCCGGGCACCGCCGCTCGACCAGTCGAGCCTGGTTCCGGTGAGGGGATGCCCCGCCGCCGTCACGAAGTCCGGGAGCGATCCCCCGGAGGCGAGCACGAACCAGGTGGCGGACTCGCCGCCGGACAGTCGGAGGGAAGAGCCCCCGGCGGAAAGCACGCCGGTGGTCACCAGGCCGTAGGTATTGCCCCCGATCTCGGTGGTCCAGGCCCCGGCGCCCGCTGCCACCGTGAAGGGCGCGCCGAGAGTGACGGTCACGTTTTTCGTTGCGGCGAAGCTCACGAAGGGCGAGCCTTCGGCGATGACCGTTCGGCCGAGCTCGGCGCCGCGCTGCCGCTGCGAAATGGTGACGGATGCCGTGTCGTAAGCCGTGACGACCTGTGAATCGGCCCCGACATCCGCGCTGATGATCGGGGCGAATCCGCCGGTGATCACCGCCGGTCGGGCGGTGACCGTCGGCAGGCCGAACGCGAACCCGCTGCCGGTCAACTGGAAGCCGAGTGGCAGCGGAAAGACCGGCATCGAGAGAGTACCGAAGACCAGGCCGCTGAACCAGCGGTTGGTCGGAGGAAGGAGCCCGCTCGCCAGCCGCGCGGCAGGCAGGGCCGTCACGGTTCGCTTCGGAACCCCGGCGACGAGCGGCGCGATGCTCGCCGAGGCGAACACGCCAGGGGATGCATCCCTGGCGCTAGACGACGGGCCGCCCACCGGCGCCCCGGCCGTGCAGCCACCAAGCAGCACCAGTAGCAGAGCGAATCCGACTGCTCCAGGCGTGCGTGCTCTCATGCGCACGGGGGGATCAGAGTCCGATCTTCCGCACGAAGGCGAAGAAGCCGTCGCTCACGCCCGAGAGGATGCCGTCGTCACGGAGGGTGAGTGAGGCGGTGACCGGGGTGCCGCGCTTTACCAGGCCGTTATAGGCGCCATCGACGAGACCGTCGCTCTTCACCTTCACCGTGGTCTGGGCGCTGCCCCGCACGGTTTGGACGTCGATCGATTCCACGGTTCCTGAGACGGTGGCCTGGTTCGGAAGCAGTATCCTCACCGCGGCACCGTCCTCTACCCGGGAGTATTCCCGCGCGGACAGTTCATATTCCGCGGTGACGAAGAGGGAGCCGGCCCGGTCGATCGTTGCGAGCACCTGCCCCGCCCTGACGAAGGATCCGGTCTCGGTCATCACATCGGAGACCGTGCCGGCCACCGCGGCCGTAAGAGTGATCACGCCCTCCTCTGTCACGGTGTAGGTGATCGTTTCCGGCTTGAGCAGTCCCTTGGCGAGATCGGCCTGGAGCGACGGGCTCTGCAGGGTGAACAGTGTCTCCCCCTTGGTCACCCGGTCGCCGGCCTTGACCCGGCTGGAGAGCACGGTCCCCCCGTAGTCGATACCGACAGGAAAGCGCTCGGCGTCCAGGGATGCGGAGGTGCTGGTGGCCTGCGACTGGCGCTGGTTGAACACCAGGGTTAGTCCCGCGGCGATGATGAGCACGCCGATGATGCCGACGAAGAGTTTGATGCGGCTCGCCCAGGTCATGCGGAGACCCCCGTCGGTTTCCGAACGGCGATGACAGATGCCGCGCCGACCCGACGCTCGGCGCGTGCCGCGGCCTTAGCGGCCCGGCTCTCGCCCATCGCAGCAACCACGAAGCTGCCGAGAATCACGGTGTTCGTCACATTCCACGCGGTGGCAAGGGTGAGCACCCCGTTGTCGACGTCACGGTAGATCGCCACCACGGAGGTGAGGGCGATGAAGACGAAGAAGAGGACCTGCGGAATCATGAAGTTGAACGGCGAACTGACTGCTGTGCGATTCCCGGTGGCGTTCCACTTCTGTTCCTTGCCGACGAGCACGTTCACGAGTGCGGCGACGTAGATCGGGAATGACGCGGTCGCGAGCATCAGGGTCTCCCAGCGGAAGGACCCCATCGTGTAAAAGGCGAGCACGATCTGCATGATGTAGAAACCGCTGTAGTAGAGCAGCCAGGTGAAGACCGTCGTGGACAGGTTCATCGGGCGAAGGTCGAAGTAGATCTCGAGGGGCGGCACGAGGAGCAGCAGAAGCGGGCAGATGCCGGTGAGATAGAAGGATGCGGTCACGAGGTACTGCAGGCGCTGGTCGAGGGTGAGCTTGCGCTTTCGTCCGAGCGGATTGTGACGGAACAGGATCTCGAAGCCGCCGGTCGCCCAGCGCTGCTGCTGCTTGGTATACGCCTCGACGGTGTCGGGAGCGTGACCAAGCGCGAGCGTCATCGGGATGTAGACGGTCTTCCACCCGCGCTCGTGCAGCATGAGAGACGTCCAGACGTCCTCTGACTTGGAGTCGGTGTAGATTCCCCCGACATCGTCGATGGCGGTGCGGCGGAAGATGACGTTGGTGCCGACGCAGAACGCCGCGTTGAAACGATTGCGACCGGGCTGGATGAAGCGGTAGAACACCGACTGCATGTACCCCGCACCCCGCGAGATCACGTTGTGCAGGTTGCCGTAGGCCTGCGGTGTCTGCACGAACGCGACGCTCGCAGTCGAGAAGAACGGCACCGTTTCGACCAGGAAGTCGGGGTCGGCCACGAAATCGGCATCGAAGATGGCGAAGAACTGCCCGGAACTGATGGCGAGCGCGTGGTTGATGTTGCCCGCCTTCGCCCCGCCAGAGGTGAGCCGCCGCACATAGCGTGCACCGAGCTCTTCGACGACGTCACGCAGCTCGTCGGAGCGCCCGTCGTCGAGCACCCAGGTGAGGTGCGAACCGCGGATCGCGAGCGCGGCGATGACCGTCTCGCGGATGACCGGGATCGGCTCGCCGTAAGTGGTGATGAAGACGTCGACCGAGACGCGCTCCCCGTCGAGATACATGCGTCGACGGTCGAACACGCGCATGCTTCCGCGACCGACGGGCTCCGGATCGCGGAAGAGCACGGCCCGGGCGTTGTGGAAGGCGAAATCACGTGGATCCTGCGACCCGGAAAGGATCGTCCACATCGACAGCAGCGCCTGCGCGATGAGAACCGACTCGGCAAGAATCACCATCGAGTAGGGCAACCAGTCCCCGCGGCTGGCGGGGTTCAGCAGAAATCCGGCATAGGCCAGGATGCCCACCGTCGCGATCAGCACGAGCATCACGAGAGACGGCGACTGTGCTTTCGTCGTCTCCACCGGTCGAAACACCGGGTCGGAGTCGAGAAATTCGGCGCGATTTATCCGTTGCCGGGGTGAATTGAGCGTTGTCATTGTGCACTCTCTCGGGTGAGAACTCATGAACTGCTGCAGTACGGGTGTTGCCTGCAGTTGCGCACCGGGCGCGACGATGCGTTTCGACGCGGGACGCGGAAGAGTTGGGCCTCTGACGCGGGCGAGAATCGCAACGGCGTCGTTGACGGAACAGTGGCTTCGCCGGGTTTAGGGGCGAAACCAGGGAACGACACGAGTCCGGACTAGGGCAGACAGGACGCGCGCGGTAGATCGGGATTGCACTTCGACCCTACCTGCTTCCGGGGCGCGATCCCTCCGCGGGCCGAAATTCTGGCGCGATGTTCACTTTTCTGTAACATCCGCGAAATTCGACCTCCGCCCGTGAGGCAGACTGGGGTGCGGTGGCCGCAGGCGTCTTGTGGCCCACCCAAGCACGCCTGTTGGTCACGACACCGGGAGCCAGAATGACGATCCGTGCGGCCGCCGACGGCTCTGCCCTCGGCAATCCCGGGCCGGCCGGCTGGGCCTGGTACGTGGATGACACCTGCTGGGCCGCCGGCGGCTGGAAGCATGCCACCAACAACCAGGCCGAGCTCACGGCGGTGCTGCAGTTCCTTCGCGCCACCGCGCACCTCGAAGACGACCTGCTGATCCTCTGCGACAGCCAGTATGTGATCAACTGCGTGACGAAGTGGATGCCCGGCTGGAAGAAAAAGGGGTGGCGGAAGGCCGACGGTAAGCCCGTGATGAACGAGGATTTGCTGCGGGAGATCGACGGGGAGCTTCCCGGCCGGCGGTATCGTTTCGAATGGGTGAAGGGTCACGCCGATCATCCACTGAATGAAGCGGCGGACTCGCGTGCGCGCGCCGTATCGGAGGCATTTCAGCGCGGGGCCGTCATTCCCGTCGGGCCCGGTTTCGTGCGTTCAGGCGACCGGCCAGTGGAGCGACCGGCCGGCACCCGATTGGCCGACCCCCGGTCAGCAGCGAACCCGCCGACGACGCTGTTCGAACTCAACGATGAGGCGGGCGCTGCGACTGTCGAACTGACCGTGTCGCTCAGCACCGAGGAGTTCGAGCGCCTGGCTGCCCGCGCCCGAACACGGGGCGTTCGTCCGGAACAGGTTCTTCGCGACCTGATCTGAGCCGTCGGGGTCCGCCCCGGCCAACCCGGCTGGCCTACTGCACGCCGAGGTAGGGCCGGTGAGTCACCCCGAACTCGTCCCGGAGCGCGGTCATCGCTGCGTAAAACCCGGCGAGACCGTGCACCGCCGGACCGGGCGGGGTGGACGACGAGCAGAGGTAGAGCCCGCGTGTCGGCGTGCGCCACGGCGTCGGCGAGAGCACCGGGCGGGCGAGCAGTTGGGCGATGGTCACGTCTCCCGCCGCGATGTCTCCCCCGATGTAGTTGGGGTTGTGGCGTTCGACCTCCGTCGCAGTGCGGCTCGCCGAGGCCAGGATCGTGTCCCGGAACCCGGGAGCGTAGCGTTCGATCTTCGCGGTGATGGCCTCGGTGCGATTCTCGGTCGAGCCGCGTGGCACGTGCGTATAGGCCCACAGCACGTGCTTGCCCTCCGGCGCCCGGGAGGGGTCGAAGCGGGTCGGTTGCGACACGAGCACATAGGGGTCCCGCGGATGACGGCCCGCCGCGACATCCGCTTCCGAGGCCTGCATTTCCCGCCGGGTGCCGCCGACATGGAGGGTGGCGGCATCGGCGAGGCGGGCATCCGCCCATGGCACCGGGTCGGAGAGCGCGAAATCGACCTTGGCGACCGCGTTGCCATAGCGGAAGCGATCGAGCACGCGACGATAGCGCTCCGGCAGCCGGTCACCGGCGATGCGGGCCAGGGCACGGGGCGTGACGTCGAGCAACACGATCTTCGCTTTTGGCAGCTGCGCGATCGAGCTGATCTCGGCGGCGGTGACGATCTCGCCTCCGTGAGCCAACAGGTCGTGCGCCATGGCGTCGACGATCGACCGACTGCCCCCGATCGGAATCGGCCAACCCCGCGCATGGCCGGTGGTGGCGAGAACGAGACCGGCGGCGGCGGTCGACAGGCTCGGCACGGGCCGGATGGCATGCACGTTGACGCCGGTGAGCATCGCCGGGGCGAGGTCGCCACGAAATCGCAGGTCCCAGCCGCGACTGCCCTGCTCGAGAATGCGCAACGCCAGGCGGGCGATGGTGAGCGGATGCCGCGGCACCTGCAGCACCTGCGACCCGGCGAACTGAGCCACCTGGTCGGCATGACGAACGAGCGGCCCGAACAGTCGCTCCCAGGCCGCACCGTCCACGCCGAGTCCGTCGACGGTGCGTTCGAGATCGCGCCAGGCGATTCCGGAGCGGCGATTGTCGAGGGGATGCGCGTAGGAGATCTCGGGCACGACGAACCGCATGCGCTTCTCGAGTTCGAACGCGCGGAAAAAGCCAGAGCTGAGCGCCTGCGGATGAATTGCCGAGCAGACGTCGTGCAGGAAACCCGGCAAGGTCAGCTGTTCCGTGCGCGCTCCCCCGCCGATCGTCTTCTCCCGTTCGTACAGCCGAACGGAGAGCCCGGCCCGGGCGAGCACGACGGCGGCCGCGAGTCCATTCGGTCCCGCCCCGACGACGATCGCATCCCAGTCATCCATGCCCCCACCCTTGCACAGTCGAGCGATTCCTCCGGGGCCTCGACAACGTGGGCGAACGGTGTACCGCCTCCCGTGGCACACTGGCATGAGCCCGGGATGCCCCGCACCACGCATTCGGCCCGGCGGCGGAGGGAGTGTGACATGACCGGCTCAGTCGTGCTCGACCTGTTGCTGGTCGTGCTGCTTGGTGCCTATGCCGTGTTCGGATTCCGGCGCGGATTCATCCTCAGTCTCGGCAGTTTCGCCGGAATCGTAGCGGGAGCGGTGGCCGCTTTCTTCGCGATACCGCTGGTGACCGGGTGGGTGGCAGCGAGCCAGTTCCGCTTGCCGGTGATCCTCATCGTGGTCGTAGGGCTCATCGCTCTCGGGCAGGCGGTCGGCTCGGGGCTCGGCCGGGTCATCCGTCGTCGTCTCGACAAGACTCCGCTGCGCGCTATCGATCGCGTCTTCGGCGCGGCCCTCACGCTCGTCGGCGCCGCCCTCGTGGTGTCGATGCTCGCGTTCGGGCTCGGGTCGCTCGGCGTACCGGTCGTCTCCCAGGCCATCGGCTCGTCGACAGTCGTCTCGACAATCGACCGGGTCACGCCCGATCCGGTGAAAGCCCTCGAGGCGAAGGTGCGATCGCTGTTCGCTCCGAGTGGCCTTCCGCGACTGTTCGAGACGCTCGGTACGGGCACGCCGTTGCCGGTACCGACTTCGGGCGAGACCGCAGCGCAGCAGGCATCCGCCCGGTCCGTCGTGAAGATCACCGGCAACGCGTACCAGTGCGGCCAGAATCAGTCCGGCAGCGGCTTCGTCTCCTCCTCCGGGCGCGTCGTCACCAATGCCCACGTCGTTGCCGGTGTGACCGAACCTGTGGTGCTCACCCCGGCGGGAGGCACCTATACGGGGCGGGTCGTGTACTTCAACGCCGTGCAGGACCTGGCCGTGATCGCCGTCAGCGGACTGCCCACCGCGCCCCTCCCGCTCGGTGCCGACCTCGTGGCCGGGGCGAGTGCCGTCTTCGACGGCTACCCGCTCGGCGGACCATTCCGCTCCAGCCCGGCCGCCGTGCAGAATGTGGCCACGATCGACACGCCGGACATCTACGGCGCGAACCCGAGCCCGCGCGAGGTCTATTACCTCGCCGGCGACGTGCAAGAGGGCAACTCCGGAGGCCCGGTGCTCGACGCCGCCGGCAGCGTCGCCGGAGTCATCTTCGCCCGGTCAGCCACGACGAACAACCTCGGTTTTGCCCTGACGACGAAGGAACTCGCACCGGTCGTCGCCCGGGCGCAGAGTCTGAGTGCCGCCGTGTCGTCCGGCACCTGTACCCGCGGCTGATCCGCGCGGCTGCCCGCTGCGGCTACCGTGGACGGATGGACAACGCACCTCCGCGCGCCGACCGGGCCCTGATCACCGGTGCGACGGCGGGGATCGGAGCGGAGTTCGCCCGCCAGCTTGCATCAGCCGGCTGTGATCTCGTGCTTGTCCCCCGCGACGAGGTGCTGCTGAATGAGCGTGCCACGGAGTTGCGGGCGGAGACCGCGGTGAGCGTCGAGGTGCTCGCGGCGGACCTCGCGATCCGGGCAGACCTCGCAGTCGTGGAGGCTCGGCTCGCGGCATCCGGAACGGATCGCGTGACCATGCTGGTCAACAACGCCGGCTTCGGATAGTGAATATTGCCAGTGTCGCCGGATTCATTCCGCGGGGAACCCACGGCGCGTCCGAAGCGTGGTTGTTGAGTTTCAGCCGCTGGGCCAACCTCGCCTACCGCCGCCGTGGGGTGTGCGTGACGGCGGTCGCTCCGGGCTTCGTGCACATCGCGTTCCACGATCGAATGGATGCGTCGAAGGTCGGAGTGCCGACCTTTCTGTGACTCGATGCGGCGGATCTCGTGCGCTTGGCTCTGAGGGACATCGCTCGGGGCCGCTCGGTCTCGATTCCGACCCTGCGCTACAAGCTGGTGGTATCGCTCGCCGGATTGTTCCCCAAGCACATCGTCGCCGCCGGTGAGCTCCGCGGCCGCTGACCGACCAGCCTGCGCGCCGACTGTTCAGGACTACCGACCCAGGGCAGTCGGGAGCCCGAAGAGTGACAGCCCGGCGACACTCGCAATGACGAGGGCATAGCTCAGCACGACGCCGACAGCGGTCCAGATGAGGCGGCGCAGGCGAGCGGATGCCACGCGGCGACGCAGCGGATCGAAGTCGGCAAGCGGTTGCGGCGCATCTTGGTGGGGACTGCACCTCGCCGGCCAGGTCGACGCGCGCAACGCGGCCCGGGCGAACGATTCGACCGCGACCGGGGAGAGCAGCCGGGGCAGCTCGTTGAGCCATGGGGCGAAGGTGTGTGCGGTGATCACCGTGGTGCGACCGGTGCGCTGGCGAATTTCGAGCGTTTCGGGCGCATCGACCACGATGCACGGGGCGACCACGGCATCCAGTTTCGTGCCCTCGGCGGCGAGGGCCGCGGCAAGGAACCGGGAAACCGCTGAGCCGGCATCGTCGGCCGCGGCAAGGTGGGAGAGTCGTTCGTCATCGACGAGGAAGGTGCGTTCGCCCACCCAAATGGACTGGCCGGCATGACTGTGAGTGGTGATTGTGAAGATGCCGGCCGGACCGATCAGCAGGTGATCGACGACTGTGGCGTCGGAGGCCGTGTCGGGGCGCCCCTCCGATCCGTCGACGGCAATGGGCACGGAGTGCAGTACGGTCCAGGCACTCCCGAGGGCGGCGAGGGCTTCCTCGATCGCGAGTTCGGCGAGCGCGCCGCTGTAGGAGCGCCGAGCGTCTCGGTCGAGCGGATCGATTCCGAAGAGCCGGGAGAACAGGGACAGCGGTGTGGCCCGAGCCTGGAGAAGCAGGCACTCTCGCATGGCTCGGCGCGGAGGCATCCACTCCACCGGAGCGACCGGACCCCCTCCTTGAGGGCGCACAGTCGACAGGCTCGACCGATGGTCCCCCATGTGTGCGATGCCGTCCCCCAACGGTAGATGACGTGCTGGATTGCCGGTGTCGTGCGTGCGCGTACCCCGCACCCTTTTCGCATTCAGGGTATTCGCGAGCGCCCGGCGCCGAACTCCCCAGAACGGGTCATCCCCGAACGGGCCATCCCTGAACGGGCCAATGACGAATCAGACAGCAACTCGCACCGATTTCTGCAACGGGGGTATTGCGCTCACCCCCCGGAGAGGAGCATCCTGTCAGTAGAACAACCCGTCGCCCGGAAGAGCCGCACCAAGTGCCGCACCGGGCGACGAGTCTGTGTCGGAGTGTTTTTTTAGATCACAGCCCCAAGAAACACGTTCACATCGTCGAGTTCTTCCCGCGAGATCGAATGCCCGATGCCGTCATAGTGGCGCTCGGTGAGAGTCGAGTGCGTGGGCAGCCACTGCGCCGTTCGGGCGATCGCCTCGGCGGTGATCACCGGATCCGCCGGGTCGCGACCCCAGAACACCGCCGGACCCAGCATCTGGAGCGAATCGTCCACCGCGGCACTGATCACAAAGCCAGCGAGATTCACGAATGCGGCGAAGCGCTCGGGAGCCTGTCGCAGCGCGTGAAGGGTCATCGCCCCACCCTGGGAGAAACCCAAAAGCGAGATGGATGCGGCGGCCGGCAGCGAGTCCAGCCAGTCGAAGAGCGACTGGACGGCGGCATCCGCGGCCACGATGCTCGGCAGACCGGGCTCTCCCAACGGAAACCACGCGAACGACCCCTGAGCCAGTTCGATCGGTGCTCTAAGCGCGGCGATCACGAACCGCGGGGGAAACAGCGGGGCGAGGGCGAACAGGTCCCGTTCGTGTGAACCCCGGCCGTGCATCAGTACCAGCAGGGGACGCGTCGCGAGTTCCTGCGCCAGAGAGGATTCCGGGACGGACCAGACAACGACGGAGGGATCGATCGCGAGGGAGGAGGTCATGATCTCAGGGTAAACGTCGGACAGGCGGGAGATCCTCGACGATCGGCCCGAGCAGCGCCGTCGCGACTGTCGAATGCACCGAATCTTCATTGCTCGGATGGAATCCGCCCGCGAGCACGTCGCGGTACAGCCGCGAAAGCTCGCTCGTCGCCGAGAACGCCGTCCCTCCCGCGACCGCGATGGCCTGGTCGACCACGTAGCGTGCCGTGCGGGTGGAGCGGGACTTAAGCCCGACCAGCGCGCGAAACCACTGGGCACCGCGGTCTACCCCGGCGTCGAGGTCGGAGGCCAGGGCGTCGAGTTGCGGGAGTAGCGCGTCCTGCGCCAGGGCGGCATCCGCGATCTTCCAGCGCACGTTCGGATCCTGGTCGCGGGCCAGTCCCGTTCGCCGGGAACCGCGAGCACCCGCCGATTCGACCGCGAGCTCGAGCGCGCGCTGGCCGATTCCCAGGTACACGGAAGCGATGAGGATCTCGAAGTTGGCGAAAATGGCGAAGATGAGCTCGTCGCGGCTCGGGCCCGGATCGAGGCGGCGGAACACCCGGTCGGATGTCGCGACCACCGAATCGAGATGGGTCGTGTTGCTCTGGCTCGCCCGCATGCCGAGCGTGTTCCAGTCCTCGTCGATCGTGATGCCCGGAGCGTCGCGGGTGACGACGGCGTGAACGAGCTTTGGCGCATCCGCCGACACGGTGTCCAGGCCGAAGAGGCCAAGGCGCGTCCACACCGGCGACAGGCTGGTGAAGATCTTGGTGCCGGTGAACGCGTAGCCGCCGTCGGGGAGCGGGCGGGCATCCGTCGTGCTGTCGAACAGCACCAGGTCGTTGCCGGCCTCGCTGATCGCAAAGGCGAAGATCTCGCCCACGGCGGCATCCCGCAACACGAAATCGAGGGAATCGTCACCCCGGTCGTGCAGGGTTTTCGCGACGCCGGTCCAGACCAGGTGCATGTTCACCGCGAGAGCAGTGGCGGGCGCGGCCATCGCGAGGCGAACCTGCGCGTGGGCGACCTGCGTGAGGCTCAGGCCGAGACCGCCGAAGGATTCGGGCACGAGGGCGCGCAGGTAGCCGACGGCGGCGAGCTCCTCGAGATCCTCGGTGAAGAAGAGATTGCCGTTGTCGTAGCCGGGCGCCCGGGCTCGGACGCGGGCCAATAGTTCATCACCGAGGACGGATTCAGCGTGGAGGGTCACCGGTCAAGCATGACACCGGTCGCGCACGAACTCAGAGGATGCCGGCGGGCAACTCCCCCTCCGTCACCAGCGTGAGCCGCTGGGTCGCCCGGGTCATCGCGACATAAAGCGCACCGGCACCGCGCTCTGACGCGGTGAGGATCGCCGCCGGATCCACCACCACGACCGAATCGAACTCGAGTCCCTTCGCCTCCTGCGGGGTGATCACGGCGACGTCTCGGGTGAGTCCCGCCGCGCCGAGGCCGACCGCATCGCCGAACTCCGCCACGAGACGGTCCGTCAGTTCGCGGATGCCCGACTCGAGCACGATTACCGCGAGCGTGCCGCCGGAGCCGCCCGGAGCCCGATCGATGCGAACCGCCTCCACGGCATCCGCAACGACCGAGATGGGCCATTCACTCGATCTCACGGCACGCGATTCAGTCACGTGCAGGCCATGGGCGATCGCCATCGACTCCGCCGCCTGCGCTATCTGGCTCGGCGTGCGGTAGTTGACCGTGAGTTCCTCGAGCCGCCAGCGCTCGGACTCCGGCGAATCCGCGAGCAGAGGGGCGAGTGCATCGTGCCAGTTGGCCGCGGCAGCAGCCGACGCCGCCTGCGCGATGTCGCCGACGATCGTGAACGATCGCTGCGGTCCCCGGCGGAGCAGGAGGCGCCACTGCATCGGTGAGAGTTCCTGCGCCTCGTCGACGACCACATGACCGTAGGTCCAGGTGCGGTCGGCCGAGGCCTTCTCGGCGGTCGTCGCCCGGTCCCCCAGCTCGGCGAAGTTGTCGGCGAGGGCTTTCGCATCCACCTGACCTCCGACCTGCATGTTCTCGATGGCTCGTTCGGCGTTCTCGATGTCCCGTTTGCGCTGCTGCTTCGCCTCGCGCTTCTGCGCCGCATCCGCCACGTTGTGCTCGCCAAGGTGCTCAGCGGCCTCATCCAGCAGCGGGATGTCCGCGATCGTGAATTCCGCCTCGCGGTCTCGGTGCAACAGGGCACGATCGGTTTCGCTCCATCCGGGGGTCAGCTCGGCAAGCCAGTGGGGGCGGGCGTAGAGATCCTGCAGGAGCCTTTGCGGCGTCAGGGGCAGCCAAGCCGTGTTGAGGGCCACTCGCACGTCTTCGGCCGACCGCAGGTCTTCCCGGAGCATCGGCAGGTCGGTGTCATCCATGGAGTTGCCAGCGTCCCGCAGCTGGGCGAGCCACTGGCGGGAGAGCGCGTTCAGAGCGTTCTTCACGAACAACACGCGCGCCTCGTTGTGAGGCTTGCTGCTCTCGCGGGCTCGGCCGATCGCGTTCGCGATGAGGCGTGGATCGAGGGTGATCCGGTCGCCGTTCACATCGAGGTCACGGGGGGCGGATGGCACGCGCTGACGGGAGCGCACCGCACGGGCGATGAGGCCGGCCATCGACGCCAGGCCCTTGATCGCGGCGGTGGCCGGGGCATCCTCCCTGGTGGCCTCCACGCCGGGATACAGCTGGCCGACGCTTGCCAGCACGACCCCGGTCTCGCCGAGCGAGGGCAGCACCGCTTCGATGTACTGAAGGAACGACCGGGACGGCCCCACGATCAGCACTCCGGAGTTTCGCAGCCGATCGCGGTGCGAGTACAGCAGATAGGCCGCCCGGTGCAGGGCGACCGCGGTCTTGCCGGTGCCGGGCCCACCCTGCACCACGAGCACACCCCGGAGCTCGGAGCGGATGATGCGGTCCTGCTCACCCTGGATGGTGGCGACGATGTCAGACATCCGCCCGGTTCGCTGCGCCGTGAGCGCGGCAAGAAGGGCACCCTCGCCCTGCAGCTCCGAGTTCGCGGTCGCGAGCAGTCCGGCATCGAAGATCTCGTCTTCGATGCGCACGATGCCTCGTCCCTTGGAGAGCAGGTGGCGGCGGGCGCGCGCGCCGAGTGGGGTCGCGGCGGTGGCCTGGTAGAAGGCACTCGCCTGCGGCACGCGCCAGTCGAGCAGCAGTGGTTGCAGGTCTTCGTCACGCAGGCCGATACGGCCGATGTAACGGAACACCGAGCCATCCGTGCCGTCGTCGGTACCGTCGGGGGTCTGGGGTTCGAACTCGAGGCGACCAAAAGCGAGTCTCTCGTCGACCTCTCGCAACTGCAGGATGCGGTCCTCGTAGATGCGGGCGAAGGTATCGCGCTCGGAGCGGCCCTGATGGTTGCCCCCGACATCGAGCAGCCGCACCGCGTCGAGCTGCTCTTCGGCCTCCCGTTGCAGCGCATCGAGACGCGCATACAGGGTCGCTACGTACCGCTGCTCACGCTGTAGTTCACGGTCGACCACACGCACATTCCCCTCGAACACGTCCCGAAATCCAGCAGTCAAGTCTACGCAGATCGCGCGGGCGAGTTACCGGCGTGGTTTCGGGTGCAGCGCGACTCAGGCGTCCCGCTGAGCCTGGTCATCGGCAGGCTGGTCACCGGCGGACACTCGACCGACGGTATTGACCAGGTTGATGGCTACCACGCGCGCCGCGAAGGAGAGGATCGCGAGTCGGCGCACGGGAGTGAAGGCGGCTTCCAGCCGCGCATAGAACGCGTCTGGGATGTCGCGCGGGCTCCGCACGATGAGTCTCCCCCAGTCGATGATCAGCTGTTCCGTCTCGGTGACCTGCGGATGGTCCGGATCGTCGCCAGCCGCGGTGAGGATGTCACAGAAGTAGCGCGACGTCACCGCAGAACCGTACTCGTCGGAGATAGCGTAGGAGAGGAGTGTGACTGCCCGTTCGCCGATCCACGGGGCGATCTCGTCGCGGAGAGCGTGCCAGCCGAGGTCGTCGGCGCGGGTGAGTGGCAGGAAGTCCATGCCTCCAGCCTAGTAATTCAGTGAGGCCACGGCTGGTCTACTTCAGGTCCGCCGCCGGCGCGATGGACTGCGGAAGCCGGTCGCCTCCGGAAGAAACGCGAACGAAGCGATCACCGTCGGCGCGGTAGATTCCGGCGTCACTTCCGACAATGAAGTAGTCCGCAGCGGCGGGGCCGGGAAGCGATGTCGGGTTGAGGAACAGGAGGTAACGCCCATTCGGCTCGAGCAGGGGCCCGCCCGTGCTGGCACCACCCGGCGTACCGAACTGACGGATGGTCACCGCAGTTCCCTTCGCGGGAGACGGCCGCGTCTCGCCCCCCAACGAAGACGCGATGCCCGCCGGTGAGAACGACTCTGTGACCGTGAACGTCGAGACCGTGCCAGGGGATGCATCCACCCCGTCAGCGCTCTCCACGGCCTGCCCGGTCACAGACCCGGAAACGATGATCGCGCTGGCGGCCACAAGTTGGTTCAGCGAGCTGTACAGCGTTGCCCGTGAGCCAAGGCTCGCTCCCTGGGGAGCGGTCGAACGCGTCGTCCCGGCGCATCCCGCGAGTCCGATGACTCCCACCAAAAGAAGCACCGCACCCGCCGTGCGAAAAGGCGACCGGGGAACCCGAATTTGAATCATGGAGACTCCTCTCGCACTCACGATAAATCGTGGACCGAGCAAGTATCTACCCAACGTTTTGTGCGATTGGTTCGTCCGTTCCCCTCCGCCGTCCGGTCCGCTTCACGCTCACAACCGACGTGCCCGAAACGCGCTAGAAGACCTTGCCCGGGTTGAGCAGGCCCCTGGGATCGAAGACCGCCTTGAGACTGCGTTGAAGCTCGAACTGGTCGTCGCCGAGTTCATCCCGCAACCAGGCTCGCTTCAGCAGGCCGACCCCATGCTCTCCGGTGAGCGTTCCGCCCAGGCGAAGCGTCGCGGCGAACAGTTCTCCGGCAGCAGCCCAGATGACCTCGGGCACGGATCCGTCGGCATCCGGCTCGTAGACGAAATTGGGGTGAAGGTTGCCGTCACCGGCGTGGGCGACCGTCGGGATGCTGATGCCGTAGCGCCTGCCGATTCGACCGATCTCGGCGAAGATCCGCGGTAGCGCGCTCCGCGGTACCGCGACGTCCTCAATGAGCACCGTGCCCCGCGCCTCGAGCGCCGGGTGAAAGGCACGACGGATCGCGAACAGGCGCTCCCCCTCGGCCGGCTCCGAGCTGAGTTCGGCCACGCCGCCACCCCGACGGATGATCTCGACCGCGGCGGCGGCCTCGTCTGCGCTTGCCGCGCCATCCGTCTGCAGCAGGACGAAGCTGTTCCCGCGTTGGGCGAGCCGTTCGCCGAGATAATCGTCGATCGCGGCGAGCGCTGCGGCATCCATCAGTTCGAGGGCAGCGGGACGGATGCCGGCCGCCGCGATTGCGGCGCACGCGGCCGCGGCCGCCACCACATCCTCGAACCACGCACCGACGGTGGTGACCGGCCCGACAGGCAGCGGCCGCAGTCGCACGGTCGCCTCGACGATCACCCCGAGCGTGCCCTCCGAGCCGATCATCAGGGCGGTGAGGTCGTATCCGGTGACGCCCTTGATGCTGCGGTGGCCGAGGGTGAGCAGCCGCCCGTCGGCGAGAACGACCTTAAGGCCGAGAACCGACTCCCGCGTCACCCCGTATTTGGCGCAGAGCAGGCCGCCCGCGTTCGTTGCGATATTGCCGCCGACGGTGGAGATCGCCCGGCTCGCCGGATCCGGGGTGAACCACAGGCCGTAGTCCGCGAGGGCCGCGTTGAGGTCGCCGTTCAGGATGCCCGGTTCGACGACGGCGAGTTCGTCGGCGACCGAGACTTCGAGCAGTCGATTCAGCGCCAGCGTCGACAGCACGATCTCGCCGGCACGGGCGATCGCACCACCGGCAAGACCGGTGCCCGCCCCCCGCGGCACCACGCCGACGCCGAATTCCGTCGCGACGCGAAGGGTGGCTTGCACATCGTCGATCGACCGGGCGGTCACCAGGGCGAGCGGTGCACTGCCCGAGTCGTGGCCCGACCTGTCGGTCGTCAGCACGGCGAGTGCGGAGGCATCCGTTGATACGGCGTCGCCGAGGGCCTCGCTGAGCGCGTCCAAGACGGTCATCCGGCGCCCGAGATCGGGAAAGTGCGGATCGGTGATTCCACGGTCGGTGTCACCGGCGCCCGGAACGCCAGGATTTGGACGCGGGTCGGCACCGACGGCACGGCGCCGATCGACTGCACGGAGAGTGCCGCCGCGAGGGTGGCGAACCGCGCTGCGGCCTCGAACGGCTGCCCCTCCGCGATCGCCGCCGCGAACGCCCCGCAGAAGGTGTCGCCGGCTCCCGTGGTGTCCACCGCCGAGACCCGCGGCGCCGCGATCCGCGCGATCTCCTCGCCGCCCTCGAAGAGAATCGACCCCGCGGAACCGAGGGTCACGATCACCCGCGGCACGAGCGCGGCGAGCTTTGCGGATGCCCCGGCGAGATCACCGGACCGCCCGACGAGGCAGGCTTCGTGTTCGTTGACGATGAGCACGTCGATCCCGCGAAACAGTTCGGGCGGAAGGGTGCGCGCGGGAGCCGCGTTGAGCATGACGACCGCCCCCGCAGCGTGTGCCGTCGCTGCCGCTTCGATGACGAGCGCGAGGGGGAGCTCGAGCTGCAGCAGCAGCACGCCGGTGTCGGCCAGGGTGCGGGCATCCGCCGGATCGAGTGTGCTGAGGGTGGCGTTCGCGCCGGAGGCGACGACGATCGTGTTCTCCCCGGCGGCGTCGACCACGATGAAGGCCTGGCCGGTCGGCACGCTCGCACGGCGCACGAGCGTGCTCGCAATCCCCGCATCGACAATGGTCTGCGCGAGCAGGTCGCCCGCGTCGTCCGTGCCGAGGGCACAGATGAGGGCGGTGGATGCCCCGGCTCGCGCGGCGGCGACGGCCTGGTTGAGACCCTTGCCCCCGGGATACCGTTCGGCCGAGCCGGCGAGGATGGTCTCGCCCGGCCCCGGGATGCGATCCACGGTGAAGACGACGTCGAGATTCGCGCTTCCCAGAATCGTGACGCCGTCCCGCGTAGCCATCGAGCCAGTCATGACGCCAGCGTAGACGCTTCGAACGGTGTCCGATTTCCGCTAGAAGAGTGTCATCGACCGATGCGAGAGTAGAGGCGTGACCGCAGAATCCCCCGCTCGAATCACCAGCTCCGATCCGAGCTTCGCCGAACGCTATCGCGCGATCTCGTCTCGGGACTCCCGGTTCGATGGGCAATTCATCACCGGGGTTCATTCGACCGGGATCTACTGTCGGCCGAGTTGCCCGGCATCGACCCCGAAGCCGTCCAACGTGACCTTCTACCGCACAGCGGCCGCCGCCCACGAGGCCGGTCTCCGTGCCTGCAAGCGTTGCCTTCCCGACGCGGTTCCCGGGTCGCCGGAATGGAACATCCACGACGATGTCGCCTCCCGGGCGATGCGACTCATCGCCGACGGCAGCGTCGACCGCGAGGGGGTGCCCGGCCTGGCCCGGCGGCTCGGCTACACACCCCGACACCTCGGTCGCGTGCTGGTGACGGAGCTGGGCGCCGGGCCGCTCGCCCTGTCCCGTGCCCATCGCGCGCAGACGGCGCGCACCCTGCTCGGGAACACCACCCTGCCGATCGCCGACGTGGCCTTCGCGGCCGGTTTCTCCAGCATCCGGCAGTTCAACGACACGGTGCGGGCGGTGTATCGATCCACTCCGACGGAGCTGCGAGCGAGACTCTCCCCCGTCGTGAAGAGCCACTTACCGTGGGACTCGGCACACACGGACTCGGCGACCCGGATCACCCTGCGGCTGCCCACACGTCCGCCGTTCGACGGCGCCGGACTCTTTGCCTTCTTCGCGGCGCATGCCGTTGCGGGCATAGAAGCTGCGAGCGGCTCATCCTTCGCGCGAGCCGTGCGCCTTCCCGGGGGCGTCGCCGAGCTCGAACTCAGCCTGGACGGGCCTACCGCGATCAGGTGTACTGCTCGCCTCGACCACATCGCCGACCTCTCAACCCTCGTGTCCCGCGTGCGCCGCCTGCTCGACCTGGATGCCGACTCCGCCGCCGTCGACGACGCCCTCGCGACGGACGGCACGCTCGCTCCGCTCGTGGCCAGCCGGCCGGGCATCCGTTTGCCGGGAAGTCTCGACATCGAAGAGACGCTGTTCCGCACGATGATCGGCCAGCAGGTCTCCGTGGCCGCGGCCACAACCGTCGTGGGGCGCCTGGCCGCCGAATTGTCGGCCGTCCCCGGCCTATTCCCGACCGCGCTCGAGATCGCGGAGAGCACCCCCGGCGTGCTGCGGGGACCGGCGGCGCGGGTGGCGAGCATCCTCGGCGTGGCACGCGCGATCGCCGACGGCTCGCTCACACTCGACCTGGGAATGCCCCTGGACGAGTTCGCCGCGCGCCTGACGGCACTGCCAGGAGTCGGACCGTGGACGGCGGGCTATCTCGCCATCCGCGTGCTCGGCAACACCGACATTCTTCTCGCCAGCGACCTGGTCATTCTCGCGAGTGCGCGGCGACTCGGCCTGCCGACAAGCCCACGCGCGTTGGCCGCGCACGGCGAACGCTGGGCGCCGTGGCGCAGCTATGCGGGCCTGCACCTCTGGGGGGCTGCAGGCCGCTAAGAGCGGGCAACTACTCCGTGTCCGTCTCGACCTGCGGAATCACACCAATTGCGCCGGTCATCGGCACGAGACCGCTGAGGCGCCCGGGCGACAGCACGTGGGCCACCTGCTCCTCCGTCATGAGCCCCGACGTGACCACGAGTTCGGCAATCGAGGCATTAGTGGTGAGAGCGGTGTGGGCAAGCGAGGCGGATGCCGCGTAACCGATGTACGGCGTGAGGGCCGTCACGACACCCACGGAGGACTCCACCTGGGCGGCGAGGCGTGAGAGGTTGGCGCTGATGCCGTCGACACAGTTCACCCGCAACGTGTAACAGGCGTTTGTCATCCAGGCCAGGGACTGCAGGATGCTGTGTGCGATCACCGGCTCGAAGGCATTGAGTTGCAGCTGCCCGCCCTCCGCGGCCGCGGTGACCGTGGCATCCGCTCCGATCACGCTGAACGCGACCTGGTTCACCACCTCGGGAATCACCGGGTTGACTTTCCCGGGCATGATGGACGAACCGGCCTGGCGCGGCGGGAGGGTGATCTCCCCCAGGCCGGCCTGCGGGCCGCTGGACAGCAGCCGGAGGTCGTTGCAGATTTTCGAGAGTTTGACCGCCGCACGCTTGAGTGTGCCGCTCAGCGTCATGAAGATGCCGGCATCGGACGTGGCCTCGATGAGGTCAGCGGCCGTCTCCATGGGAATCCCGGTGATCTCAACGAGATGACGACAGACCGCTTCCGCATAGCGCGGATCGGCCGTGATACCCGTGCCGATCGCCGTGGCCCCCATGTTGATCTCGTTGAGCCACGGAATGATCTCGCCAAGCCGGTCCTCGTCTTCCGTGAGAGTGTGGGCGAATCCGCTGAACTCCTGGCCGAGGGTCATCGGAACGGCATCCTGCATCTGGGTGCGCCCCACCTTGAGCACATCGGCGAACTCCACCCCCTTACGAGCGAAGGATGCGGCGAGCAGGCGATGCTCCTCGATCAGGCGCTTCACGCCGAACACCATGGCGAGCTTGATCGCGGTCGGATAGACGTCATTAGTGGACTGGCTGCGGTTGACGTCGTCGATCGGATGAAGGTGCGAATAGTCACCGAACTGGTGGCCGAGGAGCTCGAGGCCGCGATTGGCGATCACCTCGTTGGTGTTCATGTTGGTGGAGGTGCCGGCACCGCCCTGGATCACCCCGACGGCGAATTCGTCGTGCAGTGCGCCCCCGATGATCTCCTCGCAAACCCGGTCGATGAGGTCGGCCTTGTCGGCATCCAGCACGCCGAGTTCTTTGTTCGCACGGGCGGCGGCCTGCTTGACCCGGGCGAGAGCGCGGATCAGGTCGCGATACACCGAGATCGGTCGGCGGGTGATCGGAAAGTTTTCGAGAGCCCGCGCCGTGTGGATGCCCCAGTATGCCTCGGCGGGAATCTCCATGCTGCCGAGGGAGTCGCTCTCGGTGCGGTAGTTGCCACCACCTGGGATTTCGGGCAATTCCGCCACCGAGTCTTCCGGCCTGGCGCGCTCGGCGCCCTGCTCGATGAACTGGTCGGTCCTCATGCTGTTCACTGTGGCTCCATTGCCTCGTGGTCGGATGCACTGTGCCGTGTCGGCACTGGCGTCGGTCGGCTCGTGACCGCCCGACCTCACGAGTTTAGCGATGGACGAGGCGTGGACTCGGCCATGGTCAAAGGTCCCTGAAGGATCGACCGCACCGGCGTACCATCGCACCCACCATGGCCACCATCTCCGTCGTCATTCCGTCGTACAACGATGCAGTAATGCTCAGAGGCTGCCTCGCCGCTCTCGCGCGTCAGTCGCGGCCGGCGGACGAGATCATCGTGGTGGACAACGGGAGCACTGACGACACGGTCGAGGTCGCTCGCGGTGCTCGCGTGATACTCATCACCCAGCCTGTGCGCGGCATCTTCCCCGCGATGGCTGCCGGACTCGATGCCGCCACCGGCGACATCCTGGCTCGTCTTGATGCCGACAGCATCCCAGCGCCGGACTGGCTGGCCCGCATCGAACAGCTACTCGGATCGTCGATCGGGCTCTACGCCGTCACCGGGCCCGGAGAATTCTACGGTGCGAACGCTCTCGTCCACCGACTGGGGCGCATCATCTGGATCGGCGGGTTCTTCTGGTCGATGGGAATCGTTCTGGGGCACCCACCCTTGTTCGGTTCGAACTTCGCGATGCCGCGAGAGATGTGGCTACGGGTTCGGGGTTCGGTGCACAGCTCGGTACGCCGGGTTCATGACGACCTGGATCTCAGCTGGCACCTCGAACCGGACATGGATGTGCTGTATGACCCACTTCTTCAGGTTGCCATCTCCGCGCGGCCGTTCGCGACGCCGGCCGCGATCGGCCGCCGACTCAGCTGGGCTTACCGCACGCTCGCCCTGGACTTTCGGGAGCAGTCGCCGCGCCGACGACTTCTCGCACGGCGCCGGTGGAGGGAGGCGATGCCTGACCCGGAAGATCTCGTCTCCTAGCTAGGCGACCGATCCGCTGGTACTCCTGAGCAGCGCGAGCAGGTCGCGAGTGAGCTGATGAGGGGACGTCTCACACGGGCTGTGGCCACCGGGGTAAACCGCAAAGCGAGCCCCGATGCTCCCGGCGAACTCCGCGTGCAACTTCACCGGCCAGACGTCGTGCTCCCCTACCGCGACGAGGAGCGGGATGGTGGATGCGGCGAGCGCTGGACGGCAATCCGGTGCGTGCTTCATGAGCCCGATCACGTCACGAACCGAATCCCGGCGGGTGTAGCGGAACCTGGTTTCCACGAACGCCAAGCGTCCGGGCGACACCCGGTTGAAGTTGCGACGGATTCCCCAGATCATCAGTGCCGCACCGATCCGATCGCTGGCGATACCGGTCACGCGGCCGATACGGCTTATCCCGCGAAAGCCCTGCCCGGGTTGCGGCGGCGCGCTCAGGAAGGTGAGGCTCGCAAACAGCTCGGGCCGAGCGACGAACGCGAGTTGCGCCACAACCGCGGCGAACGAGTAGCCGAGGATGTGCACCGGGGCACGGCGTTCCCCAGCCGCTCCCTCGATGACCGCCAGGAGGTCGTGGACGAACAGGTCGTATTCATAGCGCTCACCCGGGGGGTCGAGCAGCTCGGGGCCCGCTCCGGCCGACTGGTACTGACCGGCCAGGTCGAAGCTTTGAACGAAAAATCCGGCTGCCGCAACCATCGGCATCATGAGGGTGAAGTCCTCTTTGGAGCCGGTGACGCCCGGAATCATGAGAACTCGCGGATGGGACGGGTCCCCGAGGGAGACCATCGCGAGGCGCCCGCTCGGGGCCTCAAAGACGGACTCGATCGCGCCCCCCGCCGGCTTCGCCCAATCGATGTCGGGAAGCGCGGAATCACGGAGCACTGCCTCATCCGCCGGCTTCGGATTCGTCACGGTCGGCGCGGTCCTCCTGGCCCGGCGAGACGGCGAAGGACGGGTTCTCACCGTCCCAATGTAGACCTCAGCGTGCCAGAGCAGGCCGTGACGTCACCGCTTCGATGAACAAGCGCAGGCGGCGATAGACCTCCTGGGACTCGGGGAAACGTGAGTCCTGCTGCCAGGTATGGGAGGTGTTCGAACTGGCGCGCGAGTAGAACACGGTGTCGACCGGCACCCCCAGCCGATGAAGACGCTCGACGAAGTTGAGGTTGGCCCGGTAAAAATAGTCACGTTCGGAGGTCGTGACGAAAACTGGTGGGTAGTTGTGGCGGACCCACTCGATCGGAGAGAGAAAATGCGCGGCTGCGCGCAAAGCCAATCCGCTGAGTTTGCCCGGAAGCAGTATTTGAATGAAACCGAGGCCGAGGATGAAGCCTCGCTCGAAGATCACCGAAAAGTCGACGATACTACAGTGCTGCACCAACCCGCGCAGCTTATCGAGCGCGAGCCGCGGCTCGAGGCCGTGATGATCGGCCAGGCCTGAGTCCGCCACCGCCGCCGCATAGAGCGCGGAGATGTGGCCTCCTGCGGAGTCGCCGCCGAGCACGATTCTCGAGGGATCACCTCCGTACCGGGCGATGTTGTCGTCCACCCAAGCAAGCGCCGCGTCCGCGTCCTCGAGCACATGCCGAATCGAGAAACCGGTGAGCAGTGAGAGACGGGTGGCGAGGCGATAGTTGACGTTGACGACGACCACCCCGCCCTCGGCCTGGATCGCACAGTACTTGGTGAGCACTGCCTTGTCTCCGGAGGTCCAGCCTCCTCCGTGGAAATAGACATACACCGGAAGCCCACCCTGATCGGAGGGCACGCCAGCCGGCCTGATTACGTCGAGGCGGTGACCCCGGATGCCGTCACCAACGAAATCGATGTCCTTTTCGTAGTCCACGGTCGTCAGTGGATCGCGGTTGAAGCGGCGGGACTCTGATCCGGCAAGCGCGGCCATCAGGGACCGCCAGGCCCACACCGGAACACGCTTCAGCACAGTCATTTGAATTATGTCTACACTGCGCCGGTGTACTCCCACTGCGAGAGGGGGAGGTGCAACTGTCCGAACGCGTCTCCCCGGCCTTCGACTGCGCCCCCAACTGGGGGCATCGCAGCGTCGAAAACTCCCGGTCAGAGGCCGGTCCGGGCGATAGGTTAAGCACACCCGAATATTTAGCGTGATCCCGGAAGACCCGAGTGAGGGGATTCCCAGTAATCTGGCAATTCAAGCCGACTGCGGAGGGCAGATGTTCGAGGACGACGTGACGGTGCCCGCGGGCTGGTATCCGGACCCGATGGGCCTACCCCAGCTGCGCTGGTGGAACAATCACGCCTGGACCGAGCTCACCACAGAGGCCCGCCCGCCCCTGGTGATGCAGGTTCCCACCCGTCTCGCCTACGCCGACGAAGAACTGCCGACCCGACGCCAGCAGCGCGAACAGCGCGAACGCGACGAGCAGTATGCCAATCTCGCCACCGATGAAGACGACGCCCGGGATGCCGCGGCGGCCCACGCTCCCCTCACGGTGACGCTGCGCGAGATCGATGCGCCCGTCTCTGCCGCAGACCCTGTCCCGCGGGACGAGCCCGACGGGCTCGACGACCTCGACGACGAGGACGAAGCGGTGGATCCCGGAGACCGCGATCCGCTCGCAGTCGACCCGCGCGCAGCCAATCTCGACACGATCGACTACGACTCGATCAGCTCTGGCCTCACGGGGGGCGGGGCCCTGGACCCCGGGTCGCCGGTGCAGGAGGACCACGGAGCTCCCGCTTCGTTCGAGTCGTTGTTCCAGCCCCGAGCGGCCACCTCCTCCGTCGCCGGATCCACGGCTCAAAACCAGCGGACGCCTGCCGCTCCGAATCCCCACCCCGAGTCACCGCTGCCGGGCCGTTCCCCGGGTCGGCTGCCGATCTATTCGGCGCCGGTCTGGATCATCGCCCTCGTTCCCCTTCTGCTGCTCGTGTTGAGCCTGCTGCTGCTCCTCGGCTTCGGCGCGAGCCTCAACATGTGGGTCGTGCCGGGAATCTGGCTGTCGTCGTACCTCCTTGTCGTCATCCTCGCCATCGCCGACCGCATCATCCTCGGCAAGGCGGGCTATGAGCACCGCGCGAGTTGGGCCTGGGCGCTGCTGACCGCACCGGTCTACCTCATCGCCCGATCGATGAGCCTGGCCAAGGTCGGTCCGCTGGGGTTCGCCCCGGTGCTCGTGTGGGCGGCACTCGGCATTCTGCAAGTCGGATCGGTGCTTGTCGTGCCCGGACTGATCATCTCCGCGCTTCCCAACGTGTTCACGGCGCAGGCCGAGCAGTCGATCGCCTCCGACGCCTCCATCATCGGGGCGGATATCTCGGTCAACTGCGCCAAGACGCTGCCGGTGATCATCGGGCAGACCTTCACCTGCGCGGCGACCAGCGCTACCAAGTCCCCCTTTGAGGTCACCGTCAGCCTCCAGCGCACCAATGGATGGATCGACTGGCACGTCGATGACTGGGGCATCTACTCGCTCTCCCGCTGAGTCGGCGGCTTTCCGCGCAGGGGTCACCAATGCGCAGCGCCGAACGACAGAATGGGAGAGTGTCCACCACCGCCCTGATCCTGCTCAACCAGCCCTCGTCAGCGGCGGTGGAGCACTCGCCTGGCGCTCCGGCCTTCGCCCTGGTCGATCCGACCACCCCAGCGCTCAGCGCCCTCGACCTCGGAGCAACCCGGGGCGACGGCATTTTCGAGACCATCGGGGTCGGGCACGGGGCGCCTCAGGCGCTCGAACACCACCTGCGTCGGTTCGCGAATTCGGCCGCACTGCTCGAACTGCCCGCACCGGATGCCGCAGTCTGGCGCGGTGCGATCCTCGCCTCGATCGCCGCCATCGATCCCACACCGGAAGCATGGGTCAAGATCGTGCTGACCCGCGGCGTGGAAGGAGATGAGCGGCCGACCGGGTGGGCCTTCGCGAGCGCGTCAAGCGGCCACGCCTCGGCGCGGGTCGATGGCATCCGTGTGGTGACCCTCGATCGTGGCTATCGGCACGACGTCGAGATCAGTTCGCCGTGGCTTCTGGCCGGGGCGAAGACCCTCAGCTATGCCGTGAATCGCGCCGCGCTTCGCGAAGCCGCTCGCCGGGGCGCAGACGACGTCATCTTCGTCTCGAGCGACGGCTTCGTGCTGGAGGGCCCAACGTCGAGCGTGGTGTATCGGGTCGGCAACCGCATCCTGACGCCGGGGCCACTGCTCGGGATTCTCGAGGGCACGACGCAAGCCAATGTGTTCCGGTACGCCGAGAGCCTCGGGCTGCGCACCGGCCACGCGCGCCCCTCCGTGGAGGATCTGACGCAAGCGGATGCCCTGTGGCTCGTCTCGAGCGTGCGTCTCGCCGCTCCGGTGCGTCGGCTCGACGACGATGATGTCGCCCTGGATAGTGAGCTCACGTCGGGAATGAACGCCTTCCTGCTCGCCGTGCGCCAGTAGCACGACGCCTCACGCCGTGGAGCGCACCAGGCGCAGCAGTGCGCACGCGTAGGCGTCCGCGGGCTCTCCTGCCTCCCACTCCGAGCGTTCGCCGTTCACGACCAGGCTCACGGTGTACCCGCCGGATGAGCGGGCCAGCGCTTCGAATGTGCCGCCGAGCATGGTGCGCAGCTGCTCTTCGCGCGGCAGCCAGAGGGCATCCTCGATGGCCACGGAGTCGAGCGCCCACTCCGTTGTTCCGTTGAATCCGAGGATCGTGCCCGTTTCGAACTCGTGGGACTCGATCGTCATGTCACTCACGACGAAGACTTCGCTCTCGAAGCCCTCGCGTGTGATCACGAACGAATCGCCCGACGAGGGGCGCCAGCGCATCCCCGCATCGCGCAGTTGACGGGCAAGGGGCACAGACAGCATCTGCCCAGTATGGAGCACGCCAGTATGGAGCAAGGCGATGAGCGAAGGCCGTGATGTCGGCCCGGCCGACTTTGTGCCGGTCCATGGGGGCGACGACTTCTTTTTTGCGAGGGCAGGAGAGCGGGAATACCCCCGTATCCCGTCTCCGAGTCTCGCGAAGTCGCCGCCACTCAGGTGTCCCCCGGTGGTGCTACTGAAAAGACTATTGGCCGCGACTACCGACGTCTCCCCCCAGAGCGGGGCATCCCCAAACGGGGGGATTGCCAGCCGCGCGCGAGTCTTCCGTCACGGGCGCCGAGGAGCGTCCGCCCTGCGTAGGGTAAGGAGGGTCCCATAGTCGGCGCACCGCGCCCCAACGCTGGAGGTGCCCGTGACCGGGGTTCCCGATTATCTCGAAACCTGGATGACACGTCAGCGTTGGTTTGCCGGCAAGTCGCGGGCGCCGAAGCTCGAGGTCATCGGCGGCTTCGGGGTCGCCGACCCGGCCGGGACCGCGGTGATCCGCGTGTACCTCGTGCTCGACCGTGCCGAGCCTCCCCTGCTCTACCAGGTGCCGCTCACCGAACGAAGCGCCCCCCTGGTCGGCGGCGAGAGTGCTCTCGTCGCCGCCTTCGACGTCGAAACGGGACGGCGCTACATTTACGATGGCCCCCACGATCCGGCCTTCGCGGAGGCCTTGCTTCGCATGATCATGGATGACGGCGAGGCTCGCGAGACCGACGGACCGGCGGCTACCAACCGGGGTGGCCCACTGGTCGCGCGCGGACACCACTCCCCCGATACGACTCCCGTGCAGTTCGTGTCGTCCCGCGTGCTCGGCGGGGAACAGTCCAATACGTCGATCATCCTCCAGACCGCGACCGCCGATGGCGCGCCAGCCGGCCCGATCATCTGCAAGCTCTTCCGGGCCCTGCACGACGGCGAGAACCCGGATGTGATCCTCACCGAAGCGCTCGGCGCGGCGGGGAGCACCGTGGCGCCCCGATCGATCGGGCATGTGAGCGGCCGCTGGGCGGATACCGGCGCTCCGGGCGGCATCGCCACCGGGCACCTCGCCTTTGCGCAGGAGTTTCTGCCCGGGGTCGAAGACGCCTGGCGGGTCGCCATCCGTGCGGCCGACGTCGGCGAAGACTTCAGCGACCGGGCTCGCTCTCTCGGCGTGACGACCGCGGAGATGCACGAGACCCTCCGCTCGGCCCTGCCGTCCCGGGCGACGACCCCCGCAGACATCGCAACGATCGTGGAGAGCATGCGGCAGCGCTTCGAACTCGCGGCCGCCGAGGTGCCCGTTCTCGCCGCGTACCGCACCGATCTCGAACGCGTGTACCAGCTCGCCGCGGCGAGCCCGTGGCCCGCTCTCCAGCGCATTCACGGCGACTTCCATCTCGGCCAGGTGCTCGCGGTGCCGGATCGCGGCTGGGTCGTGCTCGACTTCGAGGGCGAACCGATGCGGCCGATGAGCGAACGCACGCTCGCGGACATCCCGCTGCGGGATGTCGCGGGCATGCTGCGCTCGTTCGACTACGTCGCCGGATCCGTCGCGCTCACCCATCCCGGTGAGTCGGCTGCGGCCTGGGCATCCGATTGCCGGCGGGCGTTCATTGACGGCTACATCCACCGAGCCGGTCGCGACCTGCGCGAGCATCGCGCCGTGCTCGACGCCTTCGAGATCGACAAGGCGCTCTACGAAGCGGTGTACGAAGCGCGCAACCGTCCGGGCTGGCTCGCCATCCCGACGATCGCCATCGCTCGGCTGATCGAGCGGGGGACCACCACGTAGCACCGCACCCGTCGGACGGTTCGGTGCGGTGTAAGGACTTCGGTTCCACGAACGCTCGATCTGGCGAAGACGCAGATCGCTGAACTCTTCGGCGTTGCGTGCGATCCTCTGCGACGAGAGGGCGCTCAGGCCGGGTCGGCCGCCTCGATCGCGTCCTGCAACAAGGCAACGAGCGCGTCGAGCTGCACGCTGGTCTCCCCCGCTACCTCGGAGTCGTCGCCGTCGAGGGCTCGGGCGGCAAGTCCGGCCTTACTGTCGATGAGCTCAGCGATCTTCGCGTCGATCGTCTGTGAGGCGATTATGCGCCACGCCGTCACCGGCTCGGCCTGCCCGATCCGGTGCACGCGGTCGATCGCCTGGGTCTGTTCGGCGCTCGTCCAGCTGAGCTCGGCGAGCACTACGTTCGACGCGGCCTGGAGATTGATTCCGACGCCCGCGGCGGTCAGGGAGGCCACGACCACCGATACTTCAGGATCATTGTTGAAGGCATCCACCTGCTTCTGGCGAAAAGCCGCTGTCTGGTCGCCCCTGATCGAGACGGTCCTGAGCCCGCGCTTCGCGAGAGTCTGTTCCGCGACATCCATCACATCGATGTGCTTCGCGAAGAAGACGACCTTGCCGACGGACCGGGCCAGCTGGGCGGTGTAGTCCGCAGCGAGCACGGCCTTCGCCTGGCCGATCTTGCGCACCATGGTGAAGACATTCTCCCCGGTCTTCGCGGCCTTCGACTCCTCCAGCTCCGCCCTCGCGACCATCCGCACCAGTTCCGGATTCGGGATGTCCGCAGTGCGTTCGCTGGACGGAGCGGCCGTGCGTGCCTTGAGCAGCGCCCGATATCTCGCCAGGAGCCGAAGCCCCAGCTCGCGTTCGGCCTGCCGGATCGACCGGCCGAGGTCGTCGTCGAGCTCCACCGGCAGATCCGCGATGCGTTTGGCTGGAAGGTCCGCGGCCACATCGATCTTCTTGCGGCGAACGATGCCCATATCGATCACGGTCTGGCGCGCCTCGGCGAAGAAGCCGAAATCGGCCGGGGTGAGGCCGTTGTCTTCCAACTCCTGCATCAGCCTCGCCGTCGGCTTCTCCCCGTCGATCCAGCCGAGGAACTGCCAGATCGCACGGAAGTCTTCGATGGTGTTGATCAGCGGCGTTCCGGTGAGCGCGATCATCAGCGCGCGCGGCGATCGGGCACGAATGCTCTTCGCGAGGGCCAACACGTTTTTCGACCGCTGCGATTCGCGATTTTTGATGAAGTGCGCTTCGTCCACGACCATGCCCTTGAACCCGAGCGTGCCGAGCCAGCCCATATGACGGTCGAGCACGTCGTAGTTCACGATCACGACGTCGGCGAACGCATCCAAATTCTCTCCGGACCCGTGGATGACCGTTGCCGAGCGCTGCGGAGTCCACAGTTCCACTTCCCTGGCCCAGTTCATCTTCACCACGTTCGGCACGACGACCAGCAACGGATACGAGCTCGAGACCTGCGCGGCGAGGAGCGCCTGGGCGGTTTTGCCGAGTCCGGGCTCGTCGGCGAGAAGATAGCTGCGGTGACCCTCCCGGGCGCTCGCGATGAACTCGGTCTGGTGGTGGAAAAGCTCGAGGCCTTCCGGCACCCGGCGGTCGGCAGCGGTCGGCTCCGGCAGGTCCATGCTCGCAACCTGCCCACCGGATCCGTATTCGAAGGCACGAAACAGGGGTTCGAGGAGCTCCCAGTTCGCGAGGCGATGAGTGGCAGGAGTGAGTTTCACCGTCTGGCTGAAGTCAGGGGCGAGGAAGGGGTTGGAGAGTTGGCGGGCGATCACCGACTGCGGCATGACCTGGCGCTCAGCCACCGCCTGGATCGGATCGGGCTCCTTCACAATGATCAGTTCATCGGGCGAGAGTTCGGTGCCGGCGGCGATGAGCATGTCCCGGCGCAGCGTGCGAGCCGCGTCGGTGACAGCGGTTTCCTCGGCGAGCAACTGGATGAGCGAGGTGTCCCGCGCTGCCGTCTTGGCGAGAATCGTAGCGACGCCATCGAGGCGTTTGAGCACCTCCGTTCGCTCGGCATCAGTCACCTCACGGTCCGCCTTGGCGCGCGCGCGCTCCTCGCGCATGAGGAGGGCGATCACCTGGAACTTGGTGCGGTTGGACGGGCCGACCTTACCGCGCTCCGCCGCACCCTCGACCTCGCGCACGGCGCGAGCCAGCACCGGGATGACGCCCACGTCATCCGTGCCGCGCGACCGACGCTGTGGGGTCTTCTGCTGTGCGGATTTTCTGTTCGACGACCGACGTTGCGCCGAGTTGCCGGAGGTCGAATTACCGGAATTCACCGATTTGTGGGCGGACTGTCCCTGGCCGGACCGAGCCATGCTTCTCCTGCGTCTCAGAGCACCGCCTTCGCATCGACCGGTAACCCTCGGAGGGAGGGCCTCCCACAGCGAGGGTCGGTTGGCAGCGCGAAAAGATGCCGTTGGTGACCGCACCATCCCGGATGGAGTCGCCCCGAGCGGAGTGCTCGCACGGAACACCGATGAGTCGGGCACCCCGGTGCCGAGAAATCTCTGTTACCGGGGTCGAGGCTACAGGCGGGAAGAGCGGATGCTTCGATCAGTTTAGGCCGTCTCGCCACACATCCGCACACGCCTCTCCCCCGATCTGGGGTACGGATCGCCGCAGTTTGTTCACCCGCTGGCCAGACAGGGGTGATGTGATTGGCACATGACCGGTTACACGGCCCAATATCCACGGCCCGACCACTTCATCGTGCACCTGAGCGACACCCACTTCGTCGCCGGAGGCGCCGGACTCTACGGCGGATCCGTGGACAGCGAAACACACCTTCGCCAGCTCTTCACCGAGTTGGATGCATCGGGGGCCTGCCCGGAAGCGATCATCCTCACCGGGGATCTCGCGGATGTCGGCGACCCGGCCGCCTACGAGGAACTGCGGGCGATCGTCGAGCCGGCCGCCCTCCGCTACGGCGCCCAGGTGATTTGGGTGATGGGCAACCACGACCAGCGCGGCGCATTCCGCGAGGCCTTGCTCGGCCAGCATCCGACCTCCGATCCCGTCGACCGCGTGCACTGGGTGGGCGGATTGCGCATCATCGCCCTCGACTCGACGGTGCCCGGACACCACCACGGCGAGGTGACCGGCGCCCAGCTGGACTGGCTGGCCGAAGAGTTGTCGTGTCCGGCCCCCCACGGCACCATTCTGGCGATGCACCACCCGCCCATCCCGAGCGTGCTCGATCTCGCGGTACTCGTCGAGTTACGCGAGCAGGCCGGGTTGGCCGAGGTGCTGCAGGGTTCCGATGTGCGCAGCATCATTGCCGGCCACCTGCATTACTCCACCAATTCGACCTTCGCCGGCATTCCGGTCTCGGTCGCGTCCGCGACCTGTTACACCCAGGATCTCAACGTGCCGGTCGGCGGCACGCGCGGGCGAGACGGCGCCCAGGCCTTCAATCTCGTCCATGTCTATGAGCACACCGTGCTGCACTCGGTGGTGCCTCTCGGCCAGGACGACGCGGTCTGCTATGTGAGTGCGGACGAGACTGCCCGCATCCTCGCCCGCAACGGTGTGGAGTTCCCGGTGAGCGGCACCCGGGTCACGTCGCCAGACGTGCGGGGCACGGACGGGCCGGCCACCGATGAAGAACTGCACCCGCCGACCCGCGAACTCGCCACCGTCTGAGAGCCCTCCAGGGACGACCCGGCCCCGCCCTCAGGCCTCGGTGCCAGGGGGTTCGCGGGTGACGGTGTCGCCGAGGTCGAATTCGCCCGGCAGGGATTCTTCCACCGGCCGCTCCCAGGGAGCGGCGATCGGGTAGTACGAGTCGAGGAAGGAACGTACGGCGGCGGCACGTTCCTCTGCGGTCAATTCGGGGAAGCTGCCGTCATTGAGACAGAACATGTCGATGTTGCGTTTCTTGAGCAACGTCGTCATCTCGGCGAGGCCGGCCCGCATCGTGGTGTCGACGTACATCACCGTGGCATCCGTCTGGGCGACGGCACGACCGGTGACCCACGCATAGTAGTGATAGAGCGAATTGGTGACCGAGATGTCGGTCGCAGACCGGAACGTGCTCGCCGCTGTGCGACGGAAATCTTCCGGAAACGCGGCCTCCAGTTCCCGCATCACCGACTTGCGCAGCGGGGTGGGGGTGTGTTCCAGATGCCGGGTGATCGTGCGCCCGAATCGCTCCTGAATGAGTCGGCGATTCACCCGGGCGGCGTTCTCGAATCCGCTGCGGGCGAGATTGGATTCCCCCATGCCGATTCGTGTCGTCGCCTCGATGAACTTGGTCACCCCACCCGGGGAGAAGAACAGGTCCGGCGACACCGTGCGCCCGAAGAACATGTCGTCGTTTGAGTACAGGAAATGCTCACTGAGGCCCGGAATGTTGTGCAGCTGGCTCTCGACGGCCTGGGAGTTGTGCGTGGGAAGCACCGAGGGGTCGGCGAAGAACTCCTCGCTCGGCACGATGGTGACCCGGGGATGCTCGGCCAGCCATTCCGGGCGCGGCGAGTCGGTGACGATGTAGATGTGGCGCACCCAGGGCGCAAAGAGATACACCGAGCGAAGGGCGTATTTCAGTTCGTCCAACTGGCGAAAGCGGGCGTGTGAGTCATCCCCTTCGCCCACGACGTAGGCCCTCATCCGCCGGGCGCGGGCGCGCTGCCACTCGATGGCGGCGCCATCCACCCAGGAGAAGACCAGGTCGATGTCGAAGTCGATGTCCTTCGCCTGGGGGGCGAACATGCCGTTGAGCGTCGGCCATTCGCGGCCGTAGATCGTGACCGTTGACCGGACTGCTTCCTCGCGAGGAAGCGTCGTTCGGGTGAGCGCATTCTCGTCGGGCGTATGAAACGCATCGGGCGTGGACTTCCAGAGTTCGAGGCGAACGCCGGTGGCCGGCCCATAACGCAGGGCACCTTCGGCGGTGATCCGCGGGCGGAACAGCACCACCGCCCGGGTCTTCGAATCGCGGGCGAGGCGGCCGTCGGCGAGAAGCACCGTTGCCCCGGACCCGTCGGCCGGCTTGGAGTAGAACGGCTCGTCGACGCAGGCCCGGGCGAGAGCGGTGCGCAACTCCTTTCGGTCGCGCCAGTCGACCGCAAGCACGGGCCGGCTGTCGTTTCCCCGAACGAGCAGGAAGTCGATGCCAGCGACATCCAGCACCGAGCGCACGAAAAGGAGGTCTTCGATCATCGCGTCCAGCGGGGTGGCGCCGCTGTTGAGGAGGGCGAGGCGACCCTTTGCCAGCACCAGGTCGGTGCGAAGCGTCGACACGGGGAACTGTGGTGCGAGATGCGCCGCCAGGTGCACGGGAGGCTGGCTGATCGAGTGGTCACTAACGGTGTTGTCGGTCACTTCGAGCCCAATCGTTCGAGCTCCATCCGCCGCCGTCGTGAGACGCGAATATCCAGCCGACCTTATTTTAGCCTGCTCCTGGCGATCGGCCCTGTGGGGTTCACAAGGAGTGCGTGACTGGTCGCGATTGCGGCTGTCTCATCGTCGCGCGCCGGCCTTCGGCCGATTCCGGTCCTCCGGGTTCGCCACCTTCACGCGAAGGCCAACGACCACAAGCAGGAGAGCGGCGACGAACTGCGCGGCCACCCAGATCTGCCCGCGGAGTTCGAACGGCCAGATCGGATTCCACGCGACCGCGATCGCACCGAGGCCGATGATCCACCACCACTGGCCGGCCTGCCAGGCGAACACGCCCATGATCAGGGCGAGAATCGCCACGGCGAATTTGATGTACAGGTACCCGCCGGGGTTGTCGAGGAGAGCAAGCCCCGCGAGCAGCACGATGGCCCCGAGGATGCCGGGAGCCAACGCCGGCCGTCGGAACTCGGGGGTGGGGTAGGAAGTCATGTCACCATTCTGCTGCAGCCGGCGATCGGTGCTCCCCGGCGTGTTGCAGGATGGACCCATGCCTGATCCCGTGGCCCCCCTGCAGGCCCTCCTGCGACTCGCGACGATCTCGCGGCTCGACCCCGCCGATACCGACTGGGGGCCGTTCCAGTCCGTCATCGCCCTGCTGCCGGAACTCTATCCGGCAACCCACGACGCGCTGAAGCGCGAAACGGTGAACGGCTATTCACTGCTCTACCGCTGGACGGGGCGTACCGCTGGCGCACCGACCGTACTCATGGCTCACTACGACGTCGTGCCGGCGACGGAGGCCGGCTGGGCGCATCCGCCCTTCGCCGCAGAGATCGTCGGAGAGGGTGACGACCGGGTGATCTGGGGGCGCGGCACCCTCGACGACAAGGGTTCGCTCGCCGGCATCCTCGCGGCGGTGGAGGCGCAGGTCATCGCCGGGCACCGGCCGGAAGCCGACCTGTACCTGGCCTTCGGGCACGATGAGGAGACCCTCGGCAGCGGTGCACGGGCGATCGTCGAGCTGCTCGAGTCTCGCGGCATCCGCCCCTCCCTGGTGATCGACGAGGGAGGCGCTGTCGTAGAAGGCGTCTTCCCGGGCGTCCGGGGGCCGGTCGCGGTGGTCGGAGTCAGCGAGAAGGGCAGTCTCACCCTCTCCCTCACCGTCGACCAGCAGGGGGGACACGCCTCGACGCCGCCGCGGATTTCCGCGCCGGCACGCTTAGCCGGAGCCATCGTGCGGCTCAACAACCGCCCGTTCCGCGCCAGCCTCACGCCGACCACCGCCGAGATGATCCGCACCCTGGGTGCGCACGCCAGCCAGCCCCTGCGCTGGGTGTTCACGAATCTCTGGCTCACCCGGCCGCTGCTCCTGTCGCTGTTCGGCCGGCTCGGCGACGAGACGAACGCGCTGATTCGCACCACCCAGGCGGTGACGATGCTGCAGGGAGGCCAGGCGGCGAACGCACTGGCAGAGCGAGCGGTGGCGACCGTGAACATCCGGGTGGCCATCGATTCGTCCGTCGCCGACGCCGTGCGGCACGCGCGCCGGGCCATCCGCGATCCGCTCGTGCGGCTCGACGTGCTGAACCCCCAGGAGCCCGCGCCGGTCTCACCACACAGCGGGGCGGCCTGGCGGCTCATTCGCTCGACCATTGAAGAGGTCTACCCGGGCACCATTGTCACGCCGTACGTGATGATGGCGGCGAGCGACAGTCGATTCTTCACGCGGATCAGCGACTTCGTCTACCGGTTCACCCCGTTCGAGATGTCCGCCGAAGAACGCGGCGCCCTTCACGCTTCCGACGAGCGAATGCACGTCGCGACATTCCTGCGCGGCGTTGAGTTCTACACGCGATTGATCGCGCGACTCTAAAGCGGCGACCGCCGAACCGTCCGCCCGGTCCCGCTCAGCTGTGGGGTGTCGGCCGCGCATAGTCGTCGATCATGATCGCGCGGATCGGACTCGTCATCGGCGGAAGATCGCGCAACCGCACCAGCGCCGGGCGCAACTCCGTCAGCCACGCTTCGTATCCGGCGTCGTTGAGATGCAGGCGGTCGTCGGAGAAGGTCGGATTCAATTCGCCGTCGGCGAGCGCCATGGTCGGCCACAGATCGAGGAACTGTGCGTGCACGGTCGCCGAAAACTGGCGCAAATGAATGTTCGCCTCCCGAATACGGTCGGCGAACTCGCGCCCTCGCGGCAGGATCGACTGCACGAGCATCCGCGATCCCGGCAGCTCCCGACGCAGGTCAACCAGGATTGATTGGATGTTTCGCACCAGACTCTCGACATTGCGTCGCATCCCGAGGTCGTTTGTGCCGATGAGGAGGACGATCTCGTCCGGGTGGAGGGAGACAACGGACTCGAGACGACCGAGCACATCCTCTGTCGTGTTACCGCCGACACCGAGGTTGACGACGTTCAGATCGGGAAACCAGCCCGCCCAGTCACCGCCCTGGGTAAGGCTGTCGCCGAGAAAAACCACCGTGTCTGCAGTCATTGTGTGACCCTCCGAGGTTGCGCCGTTCGAGCGACCCGTTCAGTCCATCATGTCTCCCGGCGCTGGGAAACGCTAGTGGAGACGCCGCAGCGCGGATCGATTTCACTGGGTTGCTTTGAGATCTGCGATGACCTGCGCCTCCGCCGTCTGCGTGATCTTGCCCGCCATTCCGGCGAAGATCACGCCATGGAACGGCAGGACGCTTAACCAGTAGAGGCGCCCGCCGAGACCCTGCGGGAAGAAGATTGCCCGCTGGCGGTACTGGGATCCTCCATTCGCGTCGTCCGGGGTCACGCTGAGTTCGAGCCAGGCACCCCCGGGCACCTTCATCTCGGCGCGCAGGCGCAGGAAGCGGCCGCGCTCGAGTTCCTCCACCCGCCAGAAGTCCAGTGCGTCACCCGCGTTGAGATGGGCGGCATTGCGGCGGCCACGACGCAGACCCACTCCCCCGACGACCTTGTCCATCCAGCCGCGCACTGCCCAGGCGAGCGGGAAGGAGTACCAACCGTTGTCGCCGCCGATGCCCTCGATCACCCGCCAGACCTGGTCGGTGGGCGCGGTGGTGTGCAGCTCGCGCAGGTCGGTGTAGACGGTGTGGCCGGTCCACTCCGGGTCGCTCGGCAAGCGGTCGCTCGGTGCGCCGATGACGGCGGAATCCTGCCAGCTGGTCTCGATCGCGCCGTCCCGCATTTTGCCGAGAGCAAGGCGAACGGCTCGGCGATACGGGGTGAGACCACCTTCGGGATCGGGGATGAAATTCTCGATGTCGTGTTCGTGCACGACGCAGTCGTACTGCAGCGAGGCGATGATGGGCACAGCGAGCGCGCGCGGGATCGGCGTGACGAGGTTGACCCACTGCGAAGCCAGCCAGGGGGTCAGCACCGGTAGCGAGGCAATGGGGCGCTGCTTGAGGCCGGCTTCGAGCGCATAGCCGTTCATCATCTGGCCGTACCGGAGCACATCCGGCCCTCCGATGTCGAAGGTACGGTTGACGTCATCCGGCAGTTCGGCGCACTCCACGAGGTAATAGAGCACGTCACGGATGGCGATGGGTTGGATGAAGTTGCGTACCCATCGCGGCGCGGGCATGTAGGGCAGCACGTCAGTGAGATGCCGAACCATCTCGAATGACGTCGAACCCGACCCGATCACGACGCCGGCCTGGAGAGCCGCAGTCGGCACTCCGGAGTCGAGAAGGATGCGCCCGACCTCGGCCCGGGAACGCAGGTGGGGCGAGAGCTCGCCGTCGGGATGCAGACCGCCGAGATAGACGATGCGGGAGACACCGGCGGCCTTCGCGGCAAGAGCGACGGTGGTCGCCGCCTCGCGTTCGGTCTGCTCGAACTCCCCCTTCGCCCCCATCGAGTGCACGAGGTAGTAGAGCACGTCGATTCCGTCGAGAGCTTTGGACACGGCCACAGAATCCCCGAGCTGGCCGGTCGCGATTTCGACCTGGTCAGCCCAGGGCACGTCGGTGAGCTTCACCGGATTGCGAACGAACACCCGCACCCGATATCCGGCCGCGAACAGGCGCGGCACGAGCCGACCACCGATGTAGCCGGTCGCCCCGGTGACCAGGACCCGCTTTCCCGGTTTTGTGCTGCTGGTTTCTGTCGCCTCGGTCATTCGCCCACAGTAGGGATGCTGGCTGGAAACGCGCAGAAAAGGGGACGGGGTTGACGGGCCGCTCAGGTAGGGCTAGGAACGCGGTCGCCGCCTACCGCGGATGCGCAGCCGATGGCCGTAGATTCCCCCGCCGATGCCCAGTGCCACCAGGATGCCTCCGAACACGTATCCGATCGGAAAGGGTTTCGGTGCTCGGGAGGTCGACGCGCTGAGCAACACCGGCTCCGAACCCGGGGTCGGGGATGCGGTGGGCAGCGCCGAGGTCACGCGCGGGGCACGGTCGGCCGGGTTCGCTTTCGCGGTCGCCGCCGCTGACGGGGCCTCAGACGGTGGCGGCGTCCCGGCGGGAGCCGCTGCCGCTGCCGGAGCTGCGGGTGCGGGTGCCGGTGCCGCGGGCGCCGCGGGAGCGGGAGCGGGTGCTGCCGGAGCCGCGGGAGCGGGTGCGGGTGCCGCGACGGCGGCACGACCCGGATACTTGGCGAAGTTCTGCACGCCCCAGGTCGTGCCGTTCACCGTGACAAATGCGATGCCGATGTCGGTGTAGTCGCCGAGGATGTTCGCGCGATGACCGGTGGAGTCCAACCAGGCGGCCTGCATCGCGGAAGGGGTGGGCTGCCCAGTGGCGACGTTCTCGCCCGCCCGGGTCCAGCCCGAAGGGATCTGCGTCGCATAGGAGGGGTTGTGGTCCATCAGATTGGCCGCTCCCATCTGATTGGCCCACCGCAGTGCGACGGAATCCATCGCCGGATTGCGGATGAGACCGGGAAGACCGGCGCTTGCTCGCGCCTGGTTCACCTCGGCCGCGATCGTATCGGCCTCGGATGCCCATGCGGCGCTGACTCCAACGGACGTGAGCCCGAAGAGCACCAGGAGCACCACGGCGAGGGTCGCCCGCGCGCTTTTCACTGTGACAATCCCCCGCTGCACCATCCGATCAGACTAGACGCCCCCATCCCGCGATCGCCCGCCCCCGAAAGCGGGGGCCCCAGTCGGCGGATGTCGATCGCTAGATGATGCCCTTCGGGTGCCACACCGTCTTCGTCTCCGTGAAGAAAGTGATCCGCTCCACCGACGGCATGGGCACGCCGCTCTCGGGCGGCAGCACGCGCTTGAGCGTCTCCGCCGCGGCGACCTGCAGGTCGACCCAACTGAGGTCGTCGGCGAGATCACCGGCACCGGCCAGGTCGAGGGCGTTGACGTCACCGTGGCTCGCCAGCCACGGTGTGATCTCGGCGGCAGAACCCGTCAACACATTGACGACACCGCCGGGCACATCGCTCGTTGCGAGCACCTCACCCAGGCTGATAGCCGCGAGCGGGGCGCGCTCGCTCGCCATAACGACCACCGTGTTCCCGCTGACGAGCACGGGCGCAATCACGCTGACCAATCCGAGGAGGCTCGACTCGCGGGGGGCGATGATGGCCACCACCCCCGTCGCCTCCGGAGTAGAAATGTTGAAGTATGGTCCACTCACGGGGTTGCCGTTCCCGGCCACCTGAACGTACTTGTCCGCCCAGCCGGCGTACCAGACCCACACATCGATGGCGGCATCCACCTGCTTCTGCGCGGTCGACTCGGAAAGCCCCTCACTGAGACGCAGCTCCTCCACGAACTGGGCGCGACGCCCCTCGAGCAGCTCTGCGATTCGATAGAGCACCTGGCCGCGGTTGTAGCCGGTGGCACCGGCCCAACCGGCGTGCGCGGCGCGGGCCGCGACCACGGCATCCCTGGCGTCTTTGCGGGAGGCCTTCGCGGCGTTCGCGAGGAAGACGCCCTTCGAGGTGGCGACCTCGTAGACCCGACCGGACTCGCTGCGCGGGAACCTGCCCCCGATGTAGAGCTTGTAGGTCTTCGGAACGGCGAGACGGGTCATTTGGATGCCTTCTTTGTCGATGACCGGGTCTCGATGCGCGCCGTAGACGGCGCTACTCGACCACCGGGGCTGCTGGCGCTCGCTACTCGACCACCAGCATCCCACCCCGACGACTCCAGATACGCAGCGAGACCGTGCCGGCCGCCCTCGCGCCCGTAGCCGGACTCCTTGTAGCCGCCGAAGGGGCTCGCCGGGTCGAACTGGTTGAAGGTGTTGATCCAGACCACGCCAGCGCGAAGCTTCTCCGCCACACCGAGCACCCGGCTGCCGTTCGAGCTCCAGATGCCGGCCGAGAGACCGTAGGGAGTGTTGTTCGCCTTCGCGATGGCCTCGGCGGGAGTGCGGAAGCTCAACACGCTGAGCACCGGTCCGAAGACCTCCTCGCGGGCGATGCGGTGGCTCGTCGACACGTTGGTGAAGATGGTCGGCGCGAACCAGAATCCGTTCTTCGGGATCTCGCATTCGGCCGTCCAACGCTCGGCACCCTCCTCAACCCCGATGGCGGACAGCTCGCGGATGCGGTCGAGCTGCGCGCGGGAATTGATCGCACCGATGTCGGTGTTCTTGTCGAGCGGATCGCCGAGGCGAAGCGTTGACAGTCGCGCCTTGAGTCGATCGACGACCTCGTCCTTCACGTTCTCCTGCACGAGCAGGCGGGACCCGGCGCAACAGACGTGGCCCTGGTTGAAGAAGATGCCGTTGACGATGCCCTCGATCGCCTGGTCCATCGGAGCGTCATCGAACACGATGTTCGCGGCCTTGCCCCCGAGTTCCAGCGTGAGCTTCTTGCCCGAACCTGCCGTGGAGCGGGCGATGGCGCGACCGACCGCGGTCGATCCGGTGAAGGCGACCTTGTTCACATCCGGATGGTTCACCAGCAGTGAACCGGTGGCCCCGGCGCCGGTGATGATGTTCACGACGCCGGCTGGGAGGTCGGCCTGCTGCAGGATCTCGGCGAAGATCAACGCGCTGAGGGGCGTGGTCTCGGCCGGTTTGATCACAACCGTGTTGCCCGCGGCGAGAGCCGGGGCGATCTTCCAGGCGAGCATCAGCAGGGGAAAGTTCCATGGGATCACCTGCGCGGCAACACCGAGCGATCGCGGGTTCGGTCCGAGCCCGGCGTAGTCGAGCTTGTCGGCCCAGCCTGCGTAGTAGAAGAACCACGCGGCGACGAGAGGCACATCGACATCCCGCGCCTCCTTGATCGGCTTTCCGTTGTCGAGGCTCTCGGCGACGGCGAGTTCCCGAGCACGTTCCTGCACGAGCCGGGCGATGCGGAAGAGGTACTTGCCGCGGTCCGCCCCGGAGAGCCTGGACCAGGTGCGGCTGTAGGCACGGCGGGCCGCGGCGACGGCGCGGTCGACGTCCGAGGCATCCGCCGTGGCGATCCGGGCGATCGTCTTCTCGGTGGCCGGCGAGATGGTCTGGAATGACTCACCGTGGCCGTCGGAGAATTCGCCGTCGATAAAGAGGCCGTAGCTCTCACGGAGGCTGAGGATCGCCGTGGACTCGGGAGCCGGAGCGTAATCGAGGAAGCGGTTGGCGTCAGGCATTGAGGTCAGAGGCATTGTGGTCAGTCCACCGTTACGTAGTCGGGGCCGCTGTAGTGGCCGGAAGTGAGTTTCTGACGCTGCAGGAGCACGTCATTGAGCAGGCTCGATGCCCCGAAACGGAAGAGGTGCGGCTGGAGCCACTCCTCCCCCACGGTCTCGGCGACGGTCACGAGATACTTGATCGCATCCTTCGAGGTGCGGATGCCACCGGCCGGTTTGACGCCGATCCTCTCCCCGGTGAGGCGGTACCAATCGTTCACGACCTGCAGCATGAGGAGCGTGACGGGAAGGGTCGCAGCGGGCGCCACCTTGCCCGTGGAGGTCTTGATGAAGTCCCCACCGGCCAGGATCGCGAGCCAGGATGCCCGGCGCACGTTGTCGTAGGTGGTGAGCTCCCCGGTCTCGAGGATCACCTTGAGGTGCGCATAGCTACCGTCCTCTCGCCGGCAGGCCTCCTTCACCGCGACGATCTGGTCGAAGACGAGTCCGTAGCGGCCCGAGAGGAATGCCCCGCGGTCGATCACCATGTCGATCTCGTCCGCTCCGAATCGCACGGCGTCCTTGGTGTCGGCGATCTTCACCAGCAGCGAAGCACGGCCGCTGGGGAAGGCGGTGGCAACCGCAGCGACATGGATGCCCGACTCGCCGCCAGCGGCCCCGAGCGCCTCGACCGCATACGGCACCATGTCGCCGTAGACGCAGACTGCAGCTACGCGCGGCGTCGACATGTCCGAGGGGTCCGGGATCATCGCCTTCGCGACGAGCGACTGCACCTTTCCGGGGGTGTCCGCGCCTTCGAGGGTCGTGAGGTCGATGAGCTCGATGATCTTGTCGAGTGCCCAGGCCTTCGATGTCGTCTTGATCGAGCGTGTGCCGAGCGAGGCGGCGCGGGCTTCGAGCCCGACGGCATCCACCCCGGGCAGTCCCTCGAGGTGCAGCCGAAGGCTCTTCTCGGTGAGGTCGCCGCCGATGAGCTGGGTCGCCCTCTCGGCGGGGGCGAGCAATATCGCCTGTTCGATGGTCACGGTGTTCGACTCCTGGTGTTTGTGATGCGGTTGGTCATGGTGCACATCTCTAGTCTGCACGGGCCCGGGACTGACGGCATCAGACATGGCGCGCGCGGGCATCGATGAACTTGTTCAGAATGAGCGCGAGCACGAGGATCACGCCCGTCGCCACCATCTGGAAGAACGATCCGATACCGAGCAGGTTGAACAGGTTCTTGAGCACCGAGAGCAGCAATACGGCGATGAAGGTGCCGCCGACCCCGCCCCGACCGCCGAAGAGGCTGGCTCCGCCGAGCACGACCGCGGCGATGGCATCCAGCTCCGCGCCCTGGAAGCCGGTGGGCTGGGCGATCGTGAGGCGACTGGTGAGCAGGATCCCGGCGAGGGCCGCGGTGAGGCCGGAGAATCCGAACACCGCGATCTGCACGAGACGCACCGGGACACCGGAGAGTCGCGCGGCCTCCTCGTTGCTGCCGACCGCGTAGATGTATTCGCCGAAAGTGGTGAATTTGAGGACCGCGGCGGTGATCACCGCGACGCCGATGAAGATGAGGCCGGTCAGGGGCACGACACCGAGATAGCCTCCCCCGATCACCGTGAATGCCTCGGGGAGGTTCTGTCCCACCGGTCGCCCGTCGGTGGTGAGATAGGCGATGCCTCGAACCGCCGTAAGACCGGCGAGGGTCACGATGAATGCGGGCAGCCTCAGGGTGGCCGAGATGGTGCCGAGCACCAGTCCGATCGCCACGCCGACGACCAGCGACAGCAGCACGGCCGCGAAGATCGGCACGTGACCGTCGAGGGCGATCGCCACGACCATCCCGCTCAGCGCAGCGGTGCTTCCGACCGAGAGGTCGATTCCGGAGGTGAGGATCACCAGCGTCATGCCGATCGCGATGATGCCCGTGAGACTCGACTGCTGGAGCAGGTTGGCGATATTGCGCACGGTGAGGAAGTCGGGCGAGAGCAGCGAGGCCACCACCACGATCACCGCGAACACGATGATCAGGTTGCCTTTCACCAGCCAGCTGGAGCCGCGCCGTCGCCAGGCCGCCGAGCGATCGGCCGCGCTCCTGTCGACCGGTCCGCCCGGGGGGACGCCGGTGGGGGATGTCGCGATGAGAGTCGTGTCGTTCATGATGTCTTCCCGCTGATGATGGCGTGCGTGATGGTGTCTTCGGAATGGAGCCGCGGATCGAATTCACCGATCTTGCGACCCTCGTGCAGCACGACGATGCGGTCGGTGTTGGCGACCAGCTCCCCGAGCTCGGAGCTGGCGACAAGCACCGCTGCCCCCTGTTCTGCAAGCAACCGCACCTGGCGATAGAGGTCTGCTTTGGCTCCGATGTCGAGCCCGCGGGTCGGTTCGTCGAGAAGCAGGATGGTGCTTCCGCGCGTGAGCCACTTGGCCAGCACGATCTTCTGCTGGTTGCCTCCGCTCAGCTCGCCGACCGCCTGGGTTCCGCGTGCGAACTTGACACCGAGGCGCTCGATCACCGGCTCGCTGAGCGCGCGGCCTCGCGCGTGCGGCATCAGCCAGGGCGCGCGCCCGATGGAGGATATTCCCGCGTTGCGCCACACCGACAGCCCGAGCATGAGCCCTTCCGCCTTACGGCTCTCCGGCACGAGCCCGAATCCGGCGCGCACGGCGGCGAGAGTCGAGCGTGCTCGATACGGCGCTCCGCCGATGAAGATCGAATGCTGTGAAGGCCGAGCGCCGAAGACCGCAGAGAGCAGCGTGGTGCGGCCTGCGCCGCCGAGCCCGGCGATGCCGACGATTTCGCCCTTGCGCACGGTGATGTCCTCCACGTCGATGAGGCCGGGGATGCGCACGTGCCGGATCTCGAGGTGGGCATCACCGGTCACTGCCGCCCCCGAGTGCACCTCCGTGAGTTCCTTCCGCTTGTCGCCGATCATGTCGGTGATCCACTGCTCCGGGGTCGACTCGGCCACGACGTGGCGGGCCACCGTCGAACCGTCGCGCAGCACGGTGATCCGATCCCCCACCGCCTCGACCTCGGCGAGACGGTGCGAGATGTAGATGACGGCCCGGCCCTCCGCGGCGAGGGAACGGATGACCGCGCACACGGCATCCACGTCGGCCTCGCCCAGGGTCGCGGTGGGCTCGTCCATGACGATGATCCGGGCATGAGTCGTGAGAGCGCGGGCGATGGCGGTGAGCTGCTGGTCCGCGATCGGGAGGTCGCGCACGACCGCGTCGGGTGAGAAGGTCGCGCCTACTCGAGCGAGGTACTGCACAGCCTCGGCTCTCCGTGAGCGCCGGAGCACCATTCCGAGGCGACTCGGCGAGTGCCCGAGGAAGATGTTCTGGGCCACGGTGAGATCGGGAAAGAGATCGAGCTCCTGGTAGATCACGGCGATCCCCGCTGCCATCCCCTGCTGGGGCGAGCCGATCTGCACGACAGTGCCGTCGATCAGGATCTCCCCGCCGTCGGGTTGGTAGGAGCCGGAGAGCACCTTCATTAGGGTGGACTTTCCTGCCCCGTTCTCTCCCAGCACACAGTGCACCTCGCCGGGCAGCACCCGAAGGTTCGCGCCGGCGAGCGCGAGCGTACCGGGGAATGACTTGCGGATGTCGCGCATCTCGAGCACGGGGGTGACGTCGTCGGTGCTGGTCATTCGGAGCTCCCCAGGATGTATCGGGCGGTGCCCTCGTCGGTCACAAGCACCGAGCAGAGCCCGCTGGTAACGACCGTGCGGCAGATGTCGTGTTTGTCGGGCCCGGCGATCACGGCGATTGCGATCGCCGCGTCACGCAACTCGTCGAGGCGGATGCCGACGGTGCGGCGGTCGAGGGAGGGGTCGACGACATTGCCGTCCGCGTCGACGTACCGGCCGACGACATCGCCGACAGCGCCCTTGGCGACGAGGCTGCGCACGTCCTGGTGGGAGAGATAGCCGCTGTCCACCAGCACAGAGGACTCGCTCACCAGCCCGGCGCTGTAGAGGTAGACGGATGCTGCACGCCCGAGTTCGAGCACTCCGGCGACCGTGCGGTCGCTCTCGATCGCGAGACGAGTCGCCTCGTGCTCGAGGATCGCGGGGCTCGGAAGCAGGTTGGCCGTGCCGCCGCCCTTCTGTGCGATGGTGACCGCGGTATTCGCCGCGCTGCTCGCCCGCTTGTTGAGACTCACCCCGCCGTTGATCTGCACCACGTCGACGCCGGTCGCCCAACCGGAGCGGAGGTGGCCGGCGATGTCATGCAGTGTGCGACCCCAGCTGATGCCGAGCGTTCGCGGCACCGGACGCAGCCCGGTGAGATAGTCGGCGGCGGCCTGCGCCACGCGGGAGCGCAGCTCGTCCGGGTCGGTGTCCTCGGTGGAGGGCACGACGATCGCGTCGTGCAGACCCATCCGGGTGCGGAGCTCCCGCTCGAGCGAGAGCCGACGGGCCCTCGGGTGCACGATCTCGATTCGGATGATGCCGCTCTCGCGGGCGTCGGCGAGAAGGCGCCCGACCTTCCACCGCGTGAGGTTGAGCAGGGCACCGATCTCGTCCTGGGTCTTGTTCTCGTCGTAGTAGAGCTCGGCGGCGTGCACCGCGAGCATCTCGTCGTCTTCGCTCATTTCACCGGCTCCATCGACCGGGGTGCAGTCATCGCGACGAGACGATGGCTCGCCTCCGTGGTGGCCGCGACGGTGTCCACATAGAGCGCGAAGGCCTCGTCGTAGACCGCTGCCGATCCACGGGTCGGTTCGATCGTGCGCATGGTCGGCGCGAAGGCCGCGGCCTCGATCGTGACGTCCGTGCCGTTCGCTGCGGCCGCCGCGATCGCCGCGCAGGCGAGGAGCGTGAGATTCTCGCCCTCCACGATCGCCACCGCACGCCCGAGCACATCGGCGGTCACCTGCAGCCAGAGCGGGTTGTGCCGGATGCCGCCGCTGAGCACCACGGTGCTGGTGTCGACTCCTACCGCCTGGAAAGACTCGAGCACCTGGCGGGTGCCGTAGGCGACCGATTCGACTGCGGCACGATACAGCTCGGCCTGGGTCGTCCCCAGTTGAAGACCGAGGATTGCGCCGCGCAGCTTCGGGTCGCGCAGCGGAGTGCGGTTGCCCATGAAGTTGTCGAGCACCAGCAGGCCGTGGCCGGCCGGCGCGACCGCGGCAGCATCCGTCGCAAGGGCAGGCAGCTGGTCCCTCGCGCAGCCGAGCACTCGTTCGGCGAGCCAGGTGAGCGCCGAACCGGCGGAGACCTGGCCCCCTTCGACGAGCCAGAGTTCGCTGAGCGCACGCGGATACGGTCCCCAGATCGTCGGCGAGAAGAGCGGCTCCTCGAGCTCGGCGATGAAGGCATTGGATGTGCCGGCCACGACCGACACCGGATTTCGCGCCGCACCCTTCAGCGGGATGAGCGACAGGTGGGCGTCGATTCCGCCGACACCCACGGGGGCGGTGCCGCTGAGACCGAGCTCGTCGGCCGCGCGAGAGGAGAGCGCACCGGCGAGTGATCCCACCGCGAGGATGTCGCGGGGAAGCTTGTTGCCGAGATCGGCGATGCCGAGTTCGGCATACAGGTCGCTCGGCACATCACCGGTGCGGCTGTCGTAGTTCCACTTGCAGGTGGCGTTGAGCCTCGAGCCGACCCATCTGCCGGTGAGCTTCCAGGTGAGGTAGTCGACCGACTCGCCGATGAAGCGGGAATCGGCGTAGACCTGCGGCTCGTTCCGCGCGACCCACATCGCCTTCGGAACCAGCCACTCGGAGCTGTCCGAGCCCCCGCTGAAGGCAAGGGCCGGGTGGTCCGACTGCGCGGTGCGCTCGGCTTCTGCAGATGAGCGCGAGTCCATCCACAGCAGGGCCGGGCGCAGCGGTCGGCCTTCGGAATCGAGGAAGACCACCGAAGAGGAGGTCGTGGCCACACTCACGCCGGCGACTCGGTCGATGCCCGCCTGGGCGAGCGCGGCGCGGGACGCCGATACGGCGCCCGCCCACCAGTCGGCGGGATTCTGCTCCGCCCACCCGGGCCTCGGGTAGGTGGTGGCATATGGCCCGTGACCGTCGCCGATGCGCGCACCGTCGGCCGTGAAGACGGCCGCCCGAGCGCTCTCGGTGCCGATGTCGATCGCAAGATAGTGCGTCATTGCAACTCCTCTGGACAGCGTTCCGTCACGCCTCGTTGGGCAGGAAGAGCACCTTCGAGCTAAAGATAGACCTGTCGGCGAGCTGCTTCATCGTGGCCGGAACGGCGTCGAGTCCGAGCTCGTGGGTGATCATGAACTCCCACTTGAGCTCACCGCTGGCGAGCTTGGCGGCGGAGTCGTGCCACTCCCGGCCGGGGAACGGCGCGGAGAATGAATTCCAGCTGCCGTGCAGCGACACCTCTCGCCGCAGGAAGTTGCTGAAGGTGGCCTTGTCGAGCTCCACCGGGGAGTGCGGGATTCCAATGAAGGCCGCGTCCCCGCGTCGCGCCACGAGATTCACGGCGAGCTTGATTGTCGGGGGCACACCGGCCGACTCGATCACCACGTCGTAGCCGGCGCCGGCGATCTCGAGGGCTTCCACGTCGCCGGACGCCGTGGCGGTCGCCCCGGCCTCCCGCGCCATCCGTGCCTTGTCGTCGTTGAGATCGACGGCCAGTACGTCGACGGCACCGAGAATCTTCGCCCACTGCACGGCGAAGAGGCCGATCGGTCCCGCGCCGATCACGGCCACCCTGGACCCCTCCCCGACGCGCGTCCGAAGCAGCGCATGCAGCGCGATCGCACTCGGATCGATCATGGCTGCGGCGCGCGGATCGAGCCCGACGGGCATCAGCAGGGCATTGGACGCCGGCACGACGACGAACTGGGCGTAGGCCCCGTCGCGTCGGCTGCCGAAGTAGTCGTAGTCCTCGCAGAGGCTGAACTGGCCGGCCAGGCAGCTGTCGCAGTTGTTGCAGGGCAGCAGCGGCGGCACGGACACCAGGTCGCCGATGGCGAATCCGGAGGTGTCGTCGGCTGCCTCGACCACGGTTCCCGAGAACTCGTGACCGCAGATGATCGGGTGTCGATGCGCCCCGCTGAAGTTCATGCGCGGGATGTCGGAGCCACACACGCCACACGCGGCGACCTTCACCAGCAGGTCGCCGGCACCGATCGTCGGGATCGGGACCTGCTCGACCCGGATGTCTCCGGGAGCGTAGAGCACGGCTGCCGTCATTGTGTCGGTCATGGGCTTCTTTCCGTAGTGTGTTGCGGGTTGAGCTGGGCAGCTGATGGGCGGGAGTCGGAAAGACTCCCGCCCATCGTCGTTCGTTGTGCTCGAGTTACTTGCTCTTGGCCTCGGCGAAGAGCGTTGTCCCGACATAGCTGCTGGCGTTGTCCTTCGTGACGAGGCCGGTTCCGGCGTCGATCTCGGCGTCGACCTTCTCGCCCTTGGCCGCCTTGATGGCGGTCTCGGCCGCGATGGCCCCGAGAGAGATCGGGTCGTTGAGCGCGGTCGCGACGTACTGCTTGCCGTCTGCGATCGCCTTCACGGCCTCAGAGAGACCGTCGACGCCCGCGACGAGCACGTCGGTGCGACCGTTCTCCTTGAGCACCTGGAGCGCTCCGAGGGCCATGTCGTCGTTGTGCGCGTAGACCGCCTTGACGTCGGGGTTGGCCTGCAGGAGGTCCTGCATCGCGGTGACCGCATTGGCGCGGATGTACTCGGCGTACGGTCCCTTGACGATCGTGACGGCGGAATTGCCGTCGAAGGCGGAGTGGAATCCGGCGCTGCGATCCATGGCCACCGTTCCTCCCGCGTCACCCTGGATCTCGACGATCTTTCCGCCGCCGGTGCCGAGGGCCCTTGCCACAGCCTCTCCGACGAGCTTGCCCATCGCTTTGTTATCGCGGCCGATATGGGCGAGCGCCCCTTCGGCGGTGCGGTCCACAGTGATCACCGGGATCTTCGCCGCTTTGGCAGCCGCGAGGCTCGGGGCGATGCCCTGGGGGTCGACCGGGTTCACGAGCAGCACGTCGACGTTCTTGGTGATGAGGTCCTGGATGTCATTGTTCTGCTTCGTCACATCGCCGTTAGCATCCACGTAGATGAGCTTCGCGCCGCCGGCGGTGGCCGCCTTCTTGACGCCGTTGCCGAGTTCTACGTAGAACGGCGACTGCTGCGTCGCCTGGCTGAAGCCGACGGTGATGGTTCCATCGGACTTCGCTGTGCTGTCACCGCCCGGGGTGGTGGTGACCGAACACGCGCTGAGCGCGAGAGCGATGACCGGGACGATGAGTGCTGCGTACCATGCTCGTTTCAACCTGAGCCTCCTTGATCAGAATTAGTTGACTGCAACCTATGGGCGCAGCGGGGGCCTCGGCAACACTTGTGGGCAACTTTGCTCTTATGAGCAACGATAGAGCAGATGACTCCACATCGGAGCACTACTCGGTGCGGAACAGGCGCCGTCAGCGAGGAGAATTCACCGAACGGCCGGAAGTGCCGCCGACCCCGGTGGTGCCATCCGACTGCTCGTCGACGTTCGCCCAGTCGACCGGATGCCCGTGGAGTAGTCGCTCGAGCCGGTCGAGGCTGGTCTGCCACTCGTCGCGCACCGCCGTGGCGAACGCCGGCTCGATGCCGGAGCCCACCCTCAGCTCGAGTTCTGTGCTCGAGCCTCTCAGCCCTCCCGGGATGCTCTCGAGTGTGAACTCGATCCGACCGCGGTTGTCGGTCTCGACCCGGAGCTGCCGGGGCGCCTCGAAGACAGTGACGGATCCGGTGGTGGACGGCCTCGCTCCGGCTCCGGGCCACAACAGTTCGAATACGCGCGGTGACCGCGGAGCGTCGTTCCGGTTGGCGGACGGCTCGTCGGGAACCGCCCGAACCTCGCCGAGCCACCCGGCCAGCAGATCCGGGTCCACGAGCGCATCCCAGACGATGACCGGCGGCAGGTCGATTGTCCGCTGAAAGACCAGGTCGGCGACAGGCACGGGGTCAACGTTACGCCGTGAGCCGTCCCATACACTGTTGCCATGACGACGAAGACGCCATCACGGTGGGGCGCAAACGGAACGACCAGGCCTCGACCGCTCGTGATCCTCGACATCGTCGTCGCGATTCTGATCAGCCTCGTCGGCCTCATCTTCATGCTCGCTTTGGCCGGTTTCTACGCCGACCAGTTCGTTCTGCCGGTGTTCGGCATCCTCACCAAGATCCTCGCCGTCGTGTCCTGGTTCGCTGGCACCGCGATGTTCATCCTCTTCGAGGTGCGCGGACGATTCGCTTTCTATTGGCCGCTGATCGGCATTGTTGCGATGTTCGCGTTCTACTACCTCGTGCTCTTCATCGCCTCGAGAGTCGCGGCGTGAGCCACGTCTATGCCCTGGCCGTGGATGTGGGCGGCACAAAGGTCGAAGCCGCTCTCGTCGATCCAACCGGCGTCGTGCTCGCCGGAAGCCGGTTTCGCGCGCCCACCGGACCGGAGCGTGACTCCGACGGGCTCTCCCGGTCGGTGGATGAGGTGGTCGCGCTCGCTACGAGGGCTCTTCCGGTCGGGGCGACGTTGATTGGTGCCGGTATCGGGTCAGCGGGGCCGGTCAACGAGGCGGAGGGGCGGGTGTCACCCCTCAATCTCGAGGCGTGGCGCGGCTATCCGCTCCGCGACCAGGTCGCTGCCGCCCTGCCCGACATCCCGGTCCTGCTGCGCATGGACGGCATCTGCATCGCTCTCGCCGAGCACTGGGTCGGTGCCGGGCGCGGTTATGACAACGTGATGGGCATGATCGTGTCCACCGGGATCGGGGGCGGCCTCGTGCTCCACGGCAACACAGTGTCCGGCCCCACCGGAAACGCGGGCCACATCGGTCATGTCGAGGTCGCCGGGTTCGACGATCCCTGCCTCTGCGGGGGGATCGGATGCGTCGAAGCGATCGCATCCGGTCCGAAGACCGTCGGCTGGGCGCGCCGCCAGGGCTGGACCGGCACCACCGGGGAAGAGCTCGGGGCGAGCTTCCGCGCCGGAGACCCGATCGCCGCCGCCGCGATCGAGCGATCCGGCCGCGCGATCGGGCAGGTGATCGCTTCCGCGACATCCCTGGTCGACCTCGAGATCGTGGCCATCGGCGGCGGGTTCTCCCAGGTGACGCCCGTGCTGTTCGACCACATGCGCACGGCCATCGCGAAACGCTGGCAGTTCGAGTTCGTGACGAAGGTGAAAGTCGTTCCCTCCGGGCTGTCGAGCGACGGCCCGCTCATCGGCGCCGCGGCGCTTGTGTTCCGGTCAGAGGTCGTCGCCTGACCGGGCACCCCCCTCCAGTGCGACTGGGCCGGTCGGCTACGCGCGCGGCCCGATCGGGGTGGTGCGCGCCGGCATCCGGAGAAGTTCACGCACCCGCGCCTCGTCGACGGTCATCCGGGTGACGAGCTCCCCGACGCTCGCGAACTTCTCCATTGCGCGGATGTAGTCGACGAACGCGATCTCGACGGTCTTGCCATAGAGATCGAGGTCTTCATCCAGCAGGTGGGCTTCGATCTGCCTGTCGGGAACGCCGGCAAAGGTCGGGTTGTTTCCGATCGACACGGCAGCCGGCATGGTGCGACCGTCCACGGTCGCATATGCGGCGTAGATCCCGTCCGCTGGCACGAAGCCCTCCACCGTACGGGCCAGATTCGCGGTGGGATAGCCGAGTTCGCGACCCCGATGCTCGCCAGGCACCACGACGCCGCGTACGGTTGGCGCTCGCTCAAGCAGTGCCGCCGCCTCGCCGACCCGCCCCGTCGCCAGCAGCTCGCGAATCCAAGTGGAGGAGATCACTCGGTCACCGTAGGGGCGTACCGCGTCGACCGTGCGCACGGCGAATCCGTTGGCCTCGCCGAGACCTTCGAGCTGTTCGACCGTTCCGAGTCCCCGATGGCCGAAGCGAAAGTCGGGTCCGACAAAGACGAGCTTCGCGTGCAGTGCATCGACGAGGACATCCCGAACGAATTCCTCCGGCCGCTCGAGGCTGAGGGCCCTGGTGAATTCGATCATCACTGCCGTATCGATGCCGGTGGTTTCGAGCACTGCGCGTTTCTGTTCGTTGCTCGTGAGGCTCTCCGGGCACTGCTCCGGCCGAAGAAGAGCGAGCGGATGCCGGTCGAAGGTGAGCACGGTCGACACCAGCCCGGCTGCCTCGGCTTCCTCCCGCAGCCGCGCGATCACCCGTCGATGGCCTACATGCACGCCGTCGAACTTTCCGATCGTGACCGCCGACGGGCCGAAGTCCTCTGGCAGGTCGGAAAGGGACGGGTAGAACTTCACGCCGGTACATCCCCCGTGACCGCATCGGGTGCGGCGGGGCGCCGGCGGCGCAGGTAGAGCAGCCCGAGCACGGGGAGCACGAGCGGGATCAGCAGGTAACCGAGTCCATAGGCGGACCAGACGGTTGCCTCCCGCCCGAAGGGGTTGATGCCGCTGAGCCCGAGCAGGCCGGGGGCCACGACGCTGATGGTGCCGACCACGAGCACCCCCACAAGTTCGAATCCGATGGTGAGTCGAGCGACACGGTACCAGGTCGCTCCCGGAGCGACGAGGGCGATCGTGGCGACGATGTACACCGCAGCCGACAGCGCCGAGAGCGAGAACGCGAGCGGAGCCTCCTCGAACCGGTCGATGATTTGGAAGACCGAGCGTCCGGTTGCGGCGACCGCGAGGATGCCGTAAACGGCCACGAGCACTCGCCCGACTCCCAGCGAATTGGAGCGAGCCGGGCGGTGAGAAGTTTTGGTAGACATCACGTCAAGATTAGGCCACCTGGACGGTCCAGATTTGATACATGCGGTACACCATCACCGCAACCGCGAGGCAGACCGTGCCGAGGACGACGGTCGCCCAGCGATTGCGCTCGAGAAGAGCCCAGAATCCGGCGAGCGGTGGCAGGAGGAGGGCCGAGATGAGATAGATATAGAACTCGGGAAGGCTCCCGCTCGGCGGGTTGCCGACGAACGGAGCCACGATGGCGACCACGAGCTGGCCGATGAGCAGCACCTCAACCACCAGCGTTGCGCCGAGGGAGTAATCGTTGGGCTGGCGTCCGAGAAGCCCGAGCACGAGACAGAACAGTCCCGCCAGCACCGCGACCCCCACCTGCAGCCAGGTGAACCACTCGATCATTGCACCGCCGCCTAGGCGAGAATATCGGCAGGGAAGTTGACGATCGGCCTGGCGACTCCGTCGGTGAAGTCGAGGAGGCCGACCAGGCGGCCGTCGGGGGCGATCGCGGCCACGGCACCGGGCGGCCCGAGCGGGCGCTCCGCCAGGAGTCGTTTGCCGTGCCCGAGGTCAACAGCCTGGTCCGAGTCGAGCGCGAAGACCGGAAACAGCGCTTTCGCGACGACGGCGGGCGCCAGCAGCGCCGCGGCGACGTCGAGCGACTCGAGCTCCGCGGCATCCGCGACGCTGAAGGGTCCGATCATGCTGCGCCGGAGCGCGGTGAGGTGTCCACCAACGCCGAGGGCGGCGCCGAGATCTCGAGCGATCGCACGGATGTAGGTTCCGGAGCCGCAGCGCACCCTCACGTCGAGGTCGTAGAAGCCCGCCTCGCGCCGCGAAGCCAGCAGCTCCATCTCGGAGACCGTCACCTTCCGGGGGGCGAGCTCAACGCTCTCGCCCTCGCGCACGAGTGTGTAGGCACGCTTGCCGTCGATGCGGATGGCACTCACGCTGCTCGGAACCTGGCTGATCGCTCCGGTGAGGGGCTCGAAGGCTTCGGCGACGGCCGCTTCGGTGAGCGCCTCGACCAGTGCGAGCTCGGCGATCGCGGTCGGCTCGCCGTCGGCGTCGTCGGTGTTGGTGCTCACACCGAGACGGATGGTCGCGAAATACTCCTTATCGAGGCCGACGAGATAGGTGAGGAGCCGGGTCGAGTTATTGATGCCGAGCATAAGGAGGCCGGTGGCCATCGGGTCGAGCGTGCCGGCGTGTCCCACTTTGCGGGTGCCCGCGCGTTTGCGGGTGCGTGCCACGACGTCGTGGCTGGTGATGCCGGCCGGCTTGTCGATGAGCAGGATGCCGCTGCGACCGTGTGCGTCGCTCATTGATCGGTCGTTCGCGGTGCGGTCATCGTACAGACCAGCATGCCACCCGCGGCCAGGTTCCGCGATTCGTCGACGCCATGGGCGAAAGGACGGTCGAAGCCCGGCCTAGACTCGGGGCATGAGGGTAGCGGTGATCGGCGCCGGGGCGATCGGCGGCACGATAGCGGCCCTCCTGGCGAAGGCAGGCCACGACGTTCAGGTCGTTGCGCGCGGCGAACAGCTCGCGGCCCTGTCTCGCGATGGCCTTCGGCTCACCGGGGGCTGGGGGGAATTCACCGTTCGCGTCGACGCCGTCGAGAGTCTGACAGTGGCTCCTGATCTCGCCTTCCTCACCACGAAAGCGCAGGATGCTCGGGTCGCCCTGCACGCGAATGCCGCGATCCTGGTCGGAATCCCCGTCGTCGTCGTGCAGAACGGCCTCGAAGCGATCAGTACGGCCCGGCGTGCCGCTCCGCGATCGGACATCGTGGGAGCGCTCGCCCTCTACGCTTCGTCCTACCTCTCCCCCGGCATCATCACGGTCACCACGACCGGTCCGACCTTTCTCGGCGGGCCCGTTCTGCCGGCCCTGTACGCGTCGAAGATTCTCGGGGCGGTGATGCCCGTCGAGCTCACCGACAACTTTGAGGGTGCACAGTGGACGAAGCTGATCGTGAATCATGTCAATGGGCTGTCAGCCGCCACCGGACTGAGTGTGCAGGAGGTGATCGGCGACCGGCAGCTCCGGGCGATCATGACCGAGACGATGCGTGAGGCCGTCAGGGTGGCGAAGGCCAGTGGCATCGATTTCGCGGCGCTGCAGGGGCTCTCGCCACGGCTGCTCGCGCTTCTCGATCGTCTCCCGGCCGCGTTCGGTCAGCTGCTTCCCTTGCTGATGAGGCGCCGGATGGGGTCGCGGGCTAATCCGGGATCGACGCTCCAGAGCATCCGTCGCGGCCAGTCGACCGAGATCGACTACCTCAACGGAGCCGTGGTCCAGCGCGGCGCAGCGCTGGGGGTGCCGACTCCGGTGAGCGCCGAGCTCGTTGAGCTGGTGCACGAGGTCGAGCGCAGCGGAGACTTCATCGTCCCGACTGCCGTGATCGAGCGGATGCGTCGGCCTCTCGGTCGCTGACGCCGTGCCGCCCGAGTCAACAGGAGTCGGTGAATACACGCCGCGGATGTTCGAAGTCACTGTTGTCGACGACGCTCGAGGCGACCGTGCGCGGGCTCGCCTCGGCGACATACAGGTCTTGGCCGCCGCGATAGCGCTCGACATTCTCCGTCGGGCCGTCCCGGTCGAGCATCCGCTGCTCCGCGATGTCGCGTGGCACGTCGAGCCACACCGAGTAGTTCCACAGGCCAGCGAGCTCCGGACGATTGAGGAAGACGCCGTCGAGCACGAGGATCGCGTCTCTCGGCCCGGTACGCCACTTCGACTGCACCGGACGATCTCGCACCCGGTCGAACGCCGCGGTCACGAACGCCGTGCTTCCCCCCATACGGAAGGGCTCGAGCAGCACGCGCCGGAATGTGGAGTAGTCGAAAGAATCGCGGTAGTAGCCCTCGGGCGAGTCTGCCCCGCGCGCGTGGCGTTCGGCCTGGGAGCGGTGGAAATCGTCGATGGACGCCCGGAATACCGAGCGGCCGGTGGCACTCAGCGCGACGGCGAGATCGTCGGCGAAGTGGCTCGTGCCCGCGCCATCCATCCCGTCGATCGCGATGACGACCCGGCCGCCGACGTAGAGGGCGGCGATCTCGGCGGCGAGCGCGTCGAAGAGATCTTTCTTGTCCGGCTGCCATCTGGCCATGGGCGCTAGCCTACGCCGCAGGATTCTGTGGCGGGCCGGGGTTCGTAGAGTGGACCGATGAGTATCGCGAGCACCGTCAACGAGTGGTTCGTGGCGAACGGCCGGGACCTGCCCTGGCGACGGGCGGGGTTCGGCGCGTGGGGCACGCTCGTGAGCGAGATCATGCTGCAACAGACGCCGGTGGCGAGGGTGATCCCCCGCCTCGAGGAGTGGTTGGAGCGCTGGCCGGATCCGGCGGCACTCGCCGCGGTGCCAGCAGGTGAGGCGGTGCGGGCCTGGAATCGGCTCGGATATCCGCGCCGCGCGCTTTTCCTGCATGCGGCGGCCCTCGCCATCACGGAACGCCTGGACGGGGTCGTGCCTCGCGATGTCAGCACCTTGCTCACACTGCCCGGAGTCGGCGACTACACCGCGCGCGCGGTGGCGGTGTTCGCCTACGGTGACCGGCATCCTGTTGTCGACACGAACGTGCGACGAGTGATTGCCCGGGCGATCGACGGTGACGCCGAAGCCGGGCCACCCTCGACGAGGCGCGACCTCGCCGCGATGGAGGCCCTGTTGCCGGCGGACGACGAGGGGGCCCGGATCTTCAACGCTGGCGCGATGGAGCTCGGCGCGATCGTCTGCACGGCCCGCGCGCCGCGCTGCGACCAGTGTCCGCTGGCTGCGACCTGCGCGTGGCGAGCGGCCGGGTATCCGCCCTATCTCGGAGCGCGCAAGGCGGTGCAGAAGCGGTTCGACCGCTCAGACCGGCAGGTGCGCGGCCTGATCCTCGCCGAGCTCCGGGCCTCGGACGTTCCGGTGCAGGCCGCGGAACTCGACACCATCTGGGCGGATGCCGCAAAGCGAACCAGAGCGCTGGCCAGCCTGCTCGCCGACGGGCTGGTGGTCGGCTCTCGCGCGGACGGGTATGAACTCCCCCGGTAGACGGGATCGTGCGAAACGCAGCGACACCCGCCGGTCGAGTAGCTCGCGCAGCGACACCCGCCGGTCGAGTAGCTCGCGCAGCGACACCCGCCGGTCGAGTAGCTCGCGCAGCGAGCGTATCGAGACCAGACACTCACCCGGCCTCGATACGGCCCTTGCGGGCCTACTCGACCAGCGACACCCGCCGGTCAGTCCTCGTCGTCGGGAACCACCCGCGGCTTGACGTAGGGGTCTTCGTCGCCGGCGTACTTCGCGGTGCCGCGCAGGCCGCCGATCTCGCTGTCGCGGCTGGCCGCTTCGGCCAGGAGCGCCTCGATGTGCTGTGCGTTCTCCGGCACGGCGTCGGCGATGAATTCGAGCGAGGGGGTGAGCCGCGCGGTGATGTTCTTGCCGACCTCACTGCGCAGCATCCCCGTCGCCGACTTGAGGGCGGCAGCGGAATTCGTGCGCTCCTCGTCACTGCCGTAAACGGTGTAGAAGATCGAGGCATGCTGCAGATCGCCGGTCACCCGGACATCCGTGATCGTAACGAATCCGAGTCGCGGATCCTTAAGACCACGCTCGAGAGTCTTCGCGACAATCACCTTGATGCGGTCCGCCATCTTGGCGGCGCGAGCCGGGTCAGCCATTTTCTTAACCTTTCATAGCGGACTAGGAAGTACGGGAGGCTGCGGCCGGTGTGCAGGTAAAGAGGCTTGCGGAGCTTGCGAAGCTCCGCCTCTGTCCTGTACACCGGCCGTAGCCGACCACTAGATACGAGCTAGACGCGGATCTTCTCTTTGAGTTCGATCGTCTCGATCTCGTCGCCGATCTGGATGTCGTTGAACTTGCCGAGACCGATGCCGGCCTCGAAGTCCGTCCGCACCTCGGTGACGTCGTCCTTGAATCGACGCAGAGACTCGATGGCCAGGTTGTCCCCGACCACCACACCGTCGCGGATGACGCGAGCCTTCGCATTGCGCGTGATGGTTCCACTGCGCACGATGACTCCGGCGACGTTTCCGAACTTGGAGGAACGGAAGATCTCGCGGATCTCGGCGACACCGGACTGCACCTCCTCGAACTCGGGCTTCAGCATTCCCTTGAGGGCGTTCTCGACGTCTTCGAGGGCCGCGTAGATGACCGAGTAGAAGCGCACATCCACACCCTCACGAGCGGAACGCTCGCGCGCCTTCGTGTCGGGACGCACGTTGAATCCGATGATGATCGCGTTGTCGATCGTCGCGAGGTTGACGTCGCTCTCGGTGATCGCACCCACACCGCGGTGGATGATGCGCAGCTGCACACTGTCGTCCACCTCGATCTTGAGCAACGACTCCTCGAGCGCCTCGACGGCACCGGAGACGTCACCCTTGATGATGAGGTTGAGCGACTCGACCTTGCCGTCTTCGAGGGCCTTGGTGAAGTCCTCGAGGCTGATCCGCTTGCGGCTGCGGGCCAGCAGGGCGTTGCGCTCCGCCGCTTCGCGCTTCTCGGCGATCTGCCGGGCCGTGCGGTCATCGTCGGTGACGAGGAAGGTGTCGCCTGCTCGTGGCACGGAGGTGAGTCCGAGCACCGAGACCGGGCGGGCGGGCGTGGCGAATTCGACCGCCGTGCCGTTCTCGTCGAACATCGCCCGAACCCGGCCGTAGGCCGTACCGGCGACGATGGCGTCTCCGACCTCGAGGGTTCCCGACTGGATGAGCACGGTCGCGACCGCACCTCGTCCCTTGTCGAGCTTGGCCTCAATTGCGACGCCGCGCGCATCCTTGTTGGGGTTCGCGCGCATGTCGAGTCCGGCATCCGCCGTGAGGAGCACCGCCTCGAGAAGCTCGGGGATGCCGATCTTGTTGAGCGCAGAGACGTCGATGAACATGGTGTCCCCACCGTATTCCTCCGCGACCAGACCGAACTCGGTGAGCTGCTGGCGCACCTTGGCGGGGTTCGCCCCCTCCTTGTCGATCTTGTTGACCGCGACCACGATCGGCACACCGGCCGCCTGGGCGTGGTTGAGAGCCTCGATGGTCTGCGGCATGATGCCATCATCCGCCGCGACGACGAGGATCGCGATGTCGGTCACCTGAGCGCCACGGGCACGCATGGCGGTGAACGCCTCGTGGCCAGGGGTGTCGATGAAGGTGATGGCGCGCTCGATACCCTCGTGCTCCGTCACGACCTGGTAGGCACCGATGTGCTGGGTGATCCCGCCCGCTTCACCGGCGACCACATTCGCGTTACGGATCGCGTCGAGCAGTCGAGTCTTTCCATGATCCACGTGACCCATGACGGTGACCACGGGCGGTCGGACCTCGAGGTCGTCGTCGGTCTCGTCATCCAGCTCCTGGTCGAGGTCGATGTCGAAGCCGCTGAGCAGTTCGCGATCCTCGTCCTCTGGCGAGACCATCTCGATTTTGAAGCCGAGTTCGTTTCCGAGGATGTCGAATGTCGCCTCATCGAGGGACTCGGTGGCCGTCGCCATCTGCCCGAGGTGGAACAGCACGGTCACCAAATTGCCCGGACTCGTGTCGATCTTGTCGGCGAAGTCGGTTATCGAGGCTCCTCGACGAAGGCGGATGGATGTCTTGCCATCTCCCCGCGGAACGCTGACGCCACCGAGAGAGGGAGCTTCGCGAAGCTCGAATTCTGCCCGCTTCGTACGCTTCGACTTGCGGGCTTTGCTCTTTCCACCGCCACGACCGAAGGCACCGGCAGTGCCGCCACCGGGGCCGCGACCGCGACCGCCGCCGGCGGGGGGACGGTTCGGGCCGAAGTTCGAGCCGGGAGCCCCGGCAGGGGCGCCACCCGGGCGGAATCCGCCGGCACCCGCGGGACGTGCGCCACCGGGTCCACCGGGACGGAACCCTCCAGCACCGGCCGGGCGCTGGCCGAATCCACCGGGACGCTGGGCCGCCTGGCCGGGGCCTCCGGGGCGCGGGGCTCCCGGGCGCGGGGCGGAGGGACGTGGGATGCCGGTCGGCGAGGCCGCCGGGCGAGTGTTCATACCCTGTGTCGACGCATAGGGATTGTTGCCCGGCCGCGGGGCACCGGGGCGCTGCATCCCTTGGGTGCTGGCGAACGGGTTGTTACCGGGGCGTGCGGCCGCGGGCCGCGGGATAACCGATCCGTCCGCCGCCGGAGCGACCGGTGCCGCCGCTGCGGGAGCCGCCGGTGTCTGGACACCGGACCCGACGGGGGGCGCCGGGGCAGCGGGCGCCGGAGCCGCCGGGGCTTCGGCGACGGGCGCGGGGCGCGGAGGAGAGGCCGGAGCCGCGGGGGCCGCAACGGCCGCCGGCTTTTCGGGCGCCTTGATGCCGTCGGCCTCGAGGGCGGCACGCAACTTGCGGGCTACCGGAGGTTCGATGCTTGAGGACGGTCCCTTGACGAACTCGCCCATTTCCTTGAGTTTTTCAAGGGCCTTCTTGCTGTCGATGCCGAGCTCTGCTGCGATCTCGTGCACGCGTGGTTTTGCCACAGTTTTCTCCTTGTCGGGCCGACTCCCGATCAGGAGAGGGCCTTTTAGTGGACGGGTCTCATTTCGAGCCGCTCATTAGTTGTCCATTGGTCAATCAGCCTGTTCATTAGGGCGTTCCGGATGGAACGCCGACTGTGTCGTGCGGATTCGACGGTGGTGGTTCCGCCGGTAGTGCCAGTTTCGCCAGGAGGCCTTCGGAGCCCAGGGCACCTTCCGCCCGAAGAGCACGGGCGACCCCCTTGCGAGCGATCGCCGTCTCCACACAGCGGATTGTCGGATGCACCCAGGCGCCTCGGCCGGGAAGTGTCGCGGAAGTATCCACAACGGCCTCGCCATCACATGCAACTATCCTCACGAGGAGGGATCTGTCAGCACGTTCGCGGCAGCCGAGACAGGTTCTAACGGGGTTCATCTTATCCCCTTCTTCAACGACGCGCTGAGGCACCGCATTCCGCGAACGTTCCCCCGATCGAAGCGGGTCAGTCCTGGTCGAGGATCGAGTCGGGCTGGATGTCGATGCGGGCACCGGTGAGCTTGGCCGCGAGGCGGGCGTTCTGGCCTTCTTTGCCGATGGCGAGCGAGAGCTGGTAGTCGGGAACGAGGGCCCGCACCGCCTTGCTCGACGCATCGATTACGTAGGAGGAGGTGACCTTCGCCGGCGAGAGTGCGTTGCCGACGAAGGTCGCGAGGTCTTCGTTGTAGTCGACGATGTCGATCTTCTCGTTGTTCAGTTCGGCAGTGACGGCGCGCACACGCTGGCCGAGTTCACCGATGCAGGCACCCTTGGCGTTGACTCCCGGCTCGTTCGCTTTCACCGCGATCTTTGTGCGATGGCCTGCCTCACGAGCGAGCGACACTATCTCCACGACACCACTGGCGATCTCCGGCACCTCGAGGGCGAACAGCTTGCGCACGAGTGAGGGATGGGTGCGCGAAACAGTGATCTGCGGACCCTTCAGCCCCCGGCTCACGCTGGTCACGTATACGCGGATGCGGGACCCATGGGCGTAAACCTCGCCGGGAACCTGCTCTTCCGGCGGCAGGATGGCCTCGATGGAGCCGAGGTCCACGTGGATCATTCGCGGGTTCGGACCCTGCTGGATGACCCCGGCGACGATGTCACCCTCGCGGCCTTTGAACTCCCCGAGCACCCGGTCGTCACCGATGTCGCGAAGGCGCTGATTGATGACCTGCTTCGCGGCATACGCGCCAATGCGACCGAAGTCCTCCGGAACATCCTCGGCCTCACCGATCACTTCGCCCTCGTCATTCAGCTCCGGCACGAAGATGCTCACGTGGCCTGACTTACGATCGAGGGACACCCGCGCGCTGGGGTTGCCCTGCGAGGCTTCGGGTGTTTCGGTGTGCTTGAGGTAGGCCGTGAGGATGGCCTGCTCGATGATCAGCACTAGTTCGTCGAACGGAATTTCGCGCTCGCGCTCCATGAGGCGCAGCACGCTCAGGTCGATGTCCACTGAGGGCCTCCACTATTTTCGATTGTCAAGTCGTGTGCTGCAGTCGCGCGCACGAAGTCTGCGTCTAAGTTAGCAGGGTGCGCCGGGCGTCAGCCGGGTATCGGCCCGGCGGCCCGTGTCCCGGCGTGCACGACGCGCTACGGCGCGTCCCGGTACCGTCCAGCGGGCGAACGGCGCGCGCCCCCACCTCAGTCGAGCGCTGCGACCGCCTCCACGACGTCCGCGAGTGCCACCGGTGACTTCACGCCGGTGCGGCGATCCCACAGCTCGACCATGCCGTCGACGAAACCCTTGCCCACGATCACGATCAGGGGGACCCCGATGAGCTCAGCGTCGCCGAACTTGACCCCCGGCGAGACCCTGGGGCGCTCATCCACCAAAACTTCATAGCCGCGCTTCTCGAAGTCGACCGCGAGGGCAACGGCAGCGTCAAGCACCTCGATCTCCTTCGTGGCGGCCACAACGTGAAGATCGAACGGCGCGATGTTTCGCGGCCAGATAAGCCCACGCCCGTCATTGTTCGCCTCCGCGACCACCGCGAGGATTCGGGTGACGCCGATGCCGTATGACCCCATGGTGACTGTCACCAGCTTGCCGTTCGGGTCGAGCACCTTCAGGCCGAGAGCCTCAGAGAAGAAGCGACCGAGCTGAAACACGTGACCGATCTCCATGCCGCGCGCGAGTTCGACCGGCCCCGAACCATCCGGAGCCGGGTCTCCCGCGAGCACCTCTGCCACCTCCACGATGCCGTCCGAGGCGAAGTCGCGCCCGGAAACGAGCCCGAAGACGTGCTTCCCGTGCTCGTTTGCCCCGGTGATCCAACCCGAGCCGGTCGAGACCCGTGGGTCGGTGAGGAAGCGGATGCCCGTGGCGGTGGTCCGCTCGTCGGTGGAGTCGCCCAGCACCGGCCCGGCGGCGGTCCAGGGCCCGATGTAGCCCTTGACCAGGCCCGGATATCGCGCGAAGTCGCCCTCGTTGGCGGCTTCGACCGCTGCGGGTGCGAATGCGACCTCGGCGCGCTTGAGGTCGACTTCGCGGTCGCCGGGGAGCCCGACAACGACGAGCTCGCGAGTGCCGTCGAGCGCGATCAGTGCCAGCACGATGTTCTTGAGCGTGTCGGCGGCCGTCCATTTGCGGCCGTCCGGACGCGGGTGTTTCTCGTTCGCCACATCCACGAGGGTCTGGATCGTCGGGGTGTCCGGGGTGTCGAGCACCTCGGCCGGCGTGAGCTTCTCGAACGATCGTGCCTCGGGAGCGGCGGTGCGGAACGCCTCGACGTTGGCCGCGTATCCGCCGTCCGAGCGCACGAAGGTGTCTTCACCTACCGGGGTGGGGTGCAAGAACTCCTCGCTCCGAGCACCACCCATGAGACCGCTGTCCGCGTTGACGATTACATAATCGAGTCCGAGGCGGGCGAAGATGCGTTCGTAGGCGTCTCGCTGATTCTGATAGGACAGTTCGAGACCCTCGTCGGTGTAGTCGAACGAGTAGGCATCCTTCATGGTGAACTCGCGGCCGCGCAGCAGGCCCGCACGGGGACGAGCCTCATCGCGGTACTTGTCCTGAATCTGGTAAATCGACAACGGCAGGTCTTTGTACGACGAATACAGGTCTTTGACCAGAAGAGTGAAGACCTCCTCGTGCGTCGGGGCGAGCAGGTAGTCTGCACCCTTGCGGTCCTTCAGGCGAAAGATGCCATCGCCGTACTTGGTCCACCGCCCGGTGACCTCGTAGGCGTCGCGCGGCAACAACCCGGGGAAGTGCACCTCCTGGGCGCCGATACCGTCCATCTCCTCGCGGATGATTGCCTCAATGCGCCGCTTTACCCGGAGTCCCAGCGGCAACCAGGCGAAGATCCCGGGGCCCTGACGACGGATGTAGCCGGCGCGCACAAGCAGACGGTGGCTCGTCACCTCCGCATCGGAAGGGTCTTCGCGTAGAGTCCGGACAAACAGCTGGGAGAGGCGAGTGGGCACCTAGACACTGTAGCCGCCGTACACCACCGACCGAATCGGCCGAAATTTCAATCCGATCCCGTGTCCGCTACGGATCTAACGAGGCCGGTGCGTCACCCATTCTGTTCAGGCGGTGACGACCACGGGCGATCCGACCTCACCCGGGGGCATCTCCGCGGCTAGCCGGTTGGCTTCCTCGATCAGGGTCGCCACGATGTCGGCCTCAGGCACGGTCTTGATGACCTCGCCCTTGACGAAGATCTGACCGCGCCCGTTGCCGCTGGCGACTCCGAGGTCGGCCTCGCGCGCCTCCCCCGGCCCGTTGACGACGCAGCCCATCACGGCCACCCGAAGCGGAACCGTCATCTTCTCCAGTCCCGAGGTGACGTCGTTCGCGAGCTGGTAGACATCCACTTGCGCACGCCCACAGCTCGGGCAGGAGACGATCTCGAGCTTGCGTTCGCGAAGGTTGAGCGACTGCAGGATCTGAAGGCCCACCTTGATCTCGGTGACTGGAGGCGCCGAAAGGGAGACTCGGATGGTGTCGCCGATGCCTTCTCCAAGCAGGATTCCGAAGGCAGTGGCGCTCTTGATGGTGCCTTGGAATTCGGGACCGGCCTCGGTCACGCCGAGGTGCAGCGGCCAGTCGCCGCGCTCGGCGAGCAGGCGGTACGCCTTGACCATGATCACCGGATCGTTGTGCTTGACGGAGATCTTGAAGTCGTGGAAGTCGTGCTCTTCGAACAGGCTCGCCTCCCAGACGGCGCTTTCCACGAGGGCCTCCGGCGTGGCCTTGCCGTATTTCTGCAGGATCGACGGCTCGAGCGATCCCGCGTTCACGCCGATGCGGATGCTGACGCCGGCCGCCTTGGCCGCCGCGGCGATCTTGCCCACCTGGTCGTCGAACTTGCGGATGTTGCCCGGGTTGACGCGCACGGCACCGACCCCGGCGTCGATTGCGGTGAAGACGTAGCGCGGCTGGAAATGGATGTCGGCGATCACCGGAATCTGGCTCTTGCCCGCGATGATGTGCAGCACATCCGCGTCATCCTGGTGCGGGACCGCGACGCGCACGATGTCGCAACCGGTCGCGGTGAGCTCGGCGATCTGCTGCAGCGTGGCGTTGATATTCGTGGTCTGGGTCGTGGTCATCGACTGCACGCTCACCTGGGCGTCACCGCCGACCTTCACTTTGCCGACGGATATCTGGCGGGTCTTCCGGCGCGGGGCCAGGACGGGACGGGCGAGGGGTAACCCTAAGTTGATTGCTGGCACGGAACAATTCTAAGCGGCGGCGCGGGAATGACCTCCGGGACTACTTGAGGGCGATCGGCTTGACGATGTCCGCGTAGATGAGCAGCACACTCATCGCCCCGAGCACGAGCACCACGGCAAAGGTGAGCGGCACCATCCGAGCGATGTCGACCGGGCCCGGATCCGGTCGCTTGAACAGCTTCGCGAAGGCTCGGCGGATGCCTTCCCAGAGCGCCCCGGCTACGTGGCCACCGTCGAGAGGCAGCAGCGGCACGAGGTTGAAGACCAGGAGTGCCACGTTGAGCGAGGCGATGAGTCCGAGCAGGAAGGAGAAGCGTTCGGCGAGCGGCGAAGTCTGGGTCGCGGTGATCTCTCCGGCAATCCGACCGACGCCGACGACGCTCACCGGGCCGTTGGGATCGCGAGCATCCGTACCGAAAGCAGCCTTCGCAACATCGATGAGGCGCTGCGGGAGATTCAGTATGAGGCGCGCATCGGCGCTGATGTTGGTGGCGAGGGTCGGAAGCACGCGACTGAGGGGCTGCTTGGCGAGCACGACCGCAGGGCCGATCCCGAGGAAGCCGACCTTCTCGGTCACGGCCGTGCCGTCAGGACCCGTGACGACGGCGCCCCTCGTGGTCAGGACGTTGCGCTCAGTGAGCAACGGCACCGCACGGAGCACCCTGAGCTCTCCCGCACGCTTCACCGTGATGTCTATGGCCTTCCCCGCCGAAACGCGGATGACTCCGGTCACCTGCTCCCAGGTGGGATAGTCAATCGCGGCGATGCGCATGATCTGGTCGCCGGGTTTGAGCCCGGCCGCCGAACCCGGCGCCTCCGGATCACTCGGGCCGCAGGCATCCGCGGTGCTGGATGCCGGCAGCACGCACGCAGAGACGCTGCCGACCGCGAGTTGTTGGGTGCCGAACCCGGCGAGCACGACTCCGAACAGCACGACAGCGATCACGAGGTTCATGAACGGACCACCGAGCATGATGATCACGCGCTTGAAGATCGGGAGCTTGTAGAAGACCCGGTGCTCGTCGCCGGCCGTGATCGTGTCGGCGCTGGCCGTGCGGGCATCCTGGACGAGGGTCTGGAAGAACCCGGTGCTCGAGGTGCGACCCGAGGCCTCGTATTCCTCTTCCAGGAAGGCCGCATCCGTGCCGGAGGTGCGGGGTGGGCCGCCCTTGCGCGCCGGCGGGTACATGCCGGCCATGGAGATGTAACCGCCGAGCGGGATCGCCTTGACGCCGTACTCGGTCTCCCCCTTCCTGCGCGAGAAGATCGTCGGCCCGAAGCCGATCATGTACTGGGCGACCTTCACTCCGAAAAGCTTGGCCGGCACCAAGTGACCGATCTCGTGGAGTCCGATCGACAGGGCGATGCCGATGACGACAACGACGATGCCGAGGATGTAGAGCAGGACGGTTTCCACGCAGCACAGCGTATCCGCCCGAGGCTGGAGGTCGGCGGTGGAATGCTTGCGATTTCCTATGGCGCACAATGGACAGATGAACACTGAGTCGAACCGGTCATCGACCGGCGAGTTCGCCGATGGCGATCTGGTCGGCGACCGGTTCCGGATCGAGTCGACGATTGGCGTCGGCGGGATGGCGACCGTCTATCGCGCCCGCGACGAGTGGCTCGGCCGGACGGTGGCGCTCAAGGTATTCCGGTCCGAACTCGCGGATGCCGACGACGTGCGCCGGCAGCGCGATGAGGTGCAGCTGCTGGCCTCCCTCAACGCCCCGGCACTCGTGACGCTGTTCGATGCCGTCGCGGAGGGCGGCGTCGGCGACCACGGCCGCGCCTTCCTCGTGCTCGAATTCGTGGACGGGGTCGACCTCCGCACCAGGCTGCTCGATGGCCTCCCCGAGCACTCGCTGGTGGCCCGCGTCGGATCGGACGTCGCTGGCGCTCTCTCCTACATTCACAGCCGGGGAGTGGTGCACCGCGACGTGAAACCGGGCAACATCCTTCTTCCGCATGACCATTCCGCACTGGGAGCACCGCTCGCCAAGCTCGCGGATTTCGGTATCGCCCGACTGCTCGACGACGCGCGGATGACGGCGACCGGCACCGTGATCGGCACCGCGACCTACCTGAGCCCGGAGCAGGCGGAGGGCGCGACGGTAGGAACGGCGAGCGATGTCTACTCGCTCGGGCTCGTGCTGCTCGAGTGCCTCACGGGTGAACGGGCGTTCCCCGGCACCGCGATCGAGTCGGTGCTCGCGCGGCTGTCCCGGGATCCCGAGATTCCGTCCACCCTCGGCGATTCCTGGCGTGGACTCCTCCTCGGGATGACCCAGCGGCTGCCCGAGGACCGACCGGATGCCGCCAGCGTGGCCGCGACTCTCCTCGAGCCGTCTTTCGTGGAAGCTGCGGTGCCCCCGGAGACGGTGCCCCCGGAGACGGAGCGCCCAGAGACGCTGCCCCTGCAGACGGAGCGCCTGGCGGCCACGAAGCTCCTGCCCGCTCCACCGGAGTCCACTCCCACGGTCGTTCTCGGCGCGTCTGCGACACCCGGTGCACCGGAATCTCGGACGATCCCGGCCCGGCCCGCCCCGCCTCGGCGGCGCATCGCCCTCATCGCCGCCGCCGCCGTCGCCGCTGTCGTGGCCGTCGTCATCGTGGTCCTGATCGTCGTGTCCGCCTCCCGACCCGGTCCGACGGCCCCCGCTGCCACCGTCACGTCGCCGGCTCCGCAGCCGAGCGCCTCGAGGGTCGCCTATCCGGACGTCGCGGGAACGCTTGGCGAGCACCTCCGACAACTCCAGCGGAGCGTCGCACCGTGAGGCGGGCAGTGCTTCTTGCCGCCGGCGTGATGAGCGTCGCCATCGCGCTCACCGGGTGCTCTGGAACCAGCGTGCCAGCCGCGACACCGGCTACCTCCACGACGACCCCCACCTACCCGCTCGACGTCGCGGCCCGGCTTCAGTCCGCCGTGCTGTCAGTGAGCTCGAGCGCCGCGGGCAACGACCCGACCGCGGCACTCACCCGCCTCGACGAGCTCACCACGACGCTTTCGGACGCCCGAGCGCGGGGTGAGGTCACCTCGGCTCGCTTCGACAGCATCTCGGCCGCGATCGCGCTCGTGCGTGCTGACCTCGAGGCGGTGATCGCCGCGCAGAACGCGAAGCCCGGGAAGTCCGACAAGCCGGGCAAGGGCGATGGCGGCAACGGCAAGAACGACTAGCGCCGGGCGATTCGACGGTCGGCGTCGGCGCGTGCCCATAGCTCCGCCTCGGCGAGGGACTCGCGGGTGAGCGCACCCGACGATTCGTGCGCGTCGACGACGGCCGCGACGGTGTCGAGGATGTCGAGGTAGCCGATCCGGTTCGCATGGAACGCGTGTACCGCCTGCTCGTTCGCGGCATTGAAGACCGCAGGAAATGTGCCGCCCTCACGCCCGACGCGCTTCGCGAGCTCGACCGCGGGGAAGGCGACGGTGTCGAGCGGCTCGAAGGTCCAGGTGCTCGACGTGCTCCAGTCCAGCGGCGCACCCACCCCGGGCACCCGATTCGGCCAGTCAAGGCCGAGGGAGATCGGCAGCCGCATGTCCGGAGGCGAGCACTGCGCGATGGTGGAGCCGTCGACGAACTCGACCATCGAGTGCACGATGGACTGCGGATGCACCGTCACGTCGATGCGATCGTAGGGCACGTCGAACAGATAGTGGGCCTCGATCACCTCGAGCCCCTTGTTCACGAGGGTCGACGAGTTGGTCGTGATCACCAGCCCCATGTCCCAGGTCGGATGCGCGAGTGCCTCGCGCGGCGAGACATCCCGAAGGGACCCGCGCGAGCGGCCCCGGAACGGACCGCCGGATGCCGTGAGCACGAGTCGCCGCACCTCCGCGGCCGTGCCGGACCTCAGGGCCTGCGCGATCGCCGAGTGCTCCGAGTCGACCGGCACGAGCTGGCCGGGGGCCGCCGCCCCTCGCACGAGCTCCCCACCGACGATGAGGCTTTCCTTGTTGGCAAGGGCAAGCGTGGCGCCGACCTCGAGCGCGGCGAGGGTGGGACCGAGGCCGACGGATCCGGTGATCCCGTTGAGCACGACATCCGCCTGGACCGTTCGCACGAGCTGCTCGGCTTCGATCTCGCCGAGGGCGACGTGTTCGACGCCGAACGCCGCGGCCTGGGCCTCGACGGGGGCGCGTTGGGAGCCGGCACCAAGGCCGACGAGCTCGAAGCGGTCGCGATTGCCCGCGATCACCTCGAGCGCCTGGACGCCGATCGATCCGGTGGATCCGAGGATGATGACACGACGCATGCGGCTAGGGTAACCCCGTTCGAACCGCTCTCGGGACGCTAGGACGTGGCCAGGATGTCCACGACGAACACCAGGGTGCTTGTCGCGGTGATGTCGGTCTGCCCGGTGGGCGGCGTCGCGCCGTACCCGTCGGCGGGCGGGATCACCGCGATGACCTGAGAGCCGACCTTCTGGCCGACCAGGGCCTTTCCGAAACCGGGGATGACACCGGTGGTGGCGAAACTCGCGGGGGTGCCGCGGGTCCAGCTGGAATCGAAGACCTTACCGGTGGCCCAGACCACTCCGGTGTAGTGCACGGTGACGGTGTCGCCGGCTTTCACAGTCGTCCCGGTGCCCTTCTTGAGATCCTCGATGGTGAGCTTCGACGGCGGGTCGGTCTTCGGCACGGTGATGGTCGGCTCGCCGCTCTTCGCCAGCGTGACCGTCGGGAGCCCCGCGACGGCCTTCTGCGCGACGCCGTTCGACTTCGGGAGCGCCTTCACCGGGGCGGTCACCTTCACTACGTCGAAGACGAAGACGAGCGAGTCGGTGCCCTTGACGCCGAGCCCGGCGGAACCGGCGGACTTGAACGCATCCGCCGGGGGAATCACCGCGACAACGCGGCTGCCAGCCGGCGAACACTCGAGACCCTTGATCATCCCTGGCAGGATGCTGGAGTTCTTCAGCTGGAACGCCGTCTGGGCGCCCTTCTTGTAGGTCGTCGCGTCGATCTTCTTGCCGGATGCGGCGTCATAGGCCGTGTAGTCCACTTCGACCGTGCCATTCGCCCGGGCGCCGGCGCCTTTGCCTTCGATCACCACGGTGCGTTCGGTCGTCTTGGTCGTGAGTCCCTTGGTGAAGGTGACCTTGGGAGCCTCCCCGAACTGTCCAGTCACCTTGACTTTGCTCGAGTTCGATCCGGATTTCGCCGGAGTGCAGACCGCTGCCGAATTGCTGGCGCTGCAGCCCGCGAGGGTGAAGGCGAGCGTGGCGATGGCGAGGACCGAGAGTGTTTTCTTCACCGGACAAGTGTGGGGGCAGAGGCCCTGATCAAGCTGACCAAAGGCTGTATGTCGCGAACTCGACGGGTCAGCGGGCCGGTGCGATCATCCGCGGCTCGTGTCCGACCGTGAAGTTCACGGAGTTGGCGATAAAACATTTCAGGCTCGCGTCATGGTGAAGGGCGAGGGCGAGATCGGGGTCGCCCGCCGAGATCGTCACGACCGGGCGGAGGGTCACCGAGGTGAAGTGGCCGCCGCCATCCGCCGTCTGTTCCATGGTGCCGATCGCGGCATCCGTGTAATCCGTGACGATCACGCCGTTGCTGGCCGCGACGTGGAGGTAGCTGAGCAGGTGGCACTGGCTGAGAGCGGCGATCAGCATCTCCTCGGGATTCCACCGGGCGGCATCGCCGTGGAAGACCCGGTCCGACGAACCGCTAATCTCGTGCTTGCCCTCGGCGCGCACGATGTGGTCGCGACCGTAGGCCCGGTAGGCGCTCGTTCCGGTGCCCCGATTTCCGGTCCATTCGAGCGAGACGGCGAAGTGGTGTTCGAGATTCACAAAGCCAACGCTATCCCGTGCACCGGTAGAATTTTGGGCATGACCGACACCCTCGCCCCCGCCGTGAATTCGTCCGAAATCGTGCCGGAGCGGCGCATAGTCACGGCGATCCCCGGGCCGCGTTCGCAGGCGCTCCAGGAACGTCGGCTCGCCGTGATTCCGGTGGGAGTGGCATCCGCGCTTCCCGTCTTCATCGAGCGCGCCCACGGCGCGATTGTGGTGGATGTCGACGGCAACCAGTTCATCGACCTCGGCGCCGGAATCGGCGTCATGACCATCGGTCACACGAATGCGGCCGTCGTGGCCGCGGCATCCGCGCAGCTTGCCGCGTTCACCCACGTGATGTTCACCGTGACGCCGTACGAGGGCTACGTGCGGGTCGCCGAGTTGTTGGCCGAACACACGCCGGGCGACTTCGCGAAGAAGACGGTTCTGCTCAACTCCGGTGCCGAGGCTGTGGAGAACGCCGTGAAGATCGCCCGCAAGTACACCGGGCGCAGCGGTGTGGCCGTGCTCGACCATGCTTATCACGGCCGCACCAACCTGACGATGGCGATGACCTTCAAGGCCATGCCCTACAAGCTCGGCTTCGGCCCCTTCGCCAGCGACGTGCACCACGCTCCCAACTCGTACCCTTTCCACGACGGATTGAGCGGAGCGGATGCCGCGGCCCGCACCATCTCCTACCTCGAGAAGTCCGTCGGCGCCAGTGATCTCGCCTGCCTCGTCGTCGAGCCGATCCAGGGTGAAGGCGGCTTCGTCGTGGCGGCCGATGGCTACTTCGCCGCCCTTCGCCAGTGGTGCACCGCAAACGGCATCGTCTTCGCCGCCGACGAGATCCAGAGTGGCATGGCCCGCACGGGACGGTATTTCGCGATCGAACATTCCGGCGTCGTGCCCGACCTCGTGCTCAGCGCGAAGGGGATCGCGGGCGGTCTCCCGATCGCCGGGGTGACGGGGCGCGCCGAGATCATGGATGCCTCCCACCCGGGCGGCCTCGGAGGCACCTTCGCCGGCAATCCCGTCGCTGCAGCGGCCGCGATCGCCGTGTTCGACGAGATCGAGTCGAAGAACCTGCTCGCCGAGGGCGCGCGCATCGAGGGCACCCTGAAACCGGCCCTGTTCGCCCTTCAGGAGCGCTACCCGGTGATCGGTGACGTGCGCGGCATCGGCGCGATGATCGCGATCGAACTCGTTGAGCCTGGCACGCACTCCCCGAACGCCGCCGCCGTCTCCGCTATCACCGCATTCGCCGCCCAGCACGGCGTACTGTTGCTCAGCGCCGGCACCTACGGCAACATCATCCGATTCCTGCCATCGCTCGCGATCTCGGATGACCTACTGCGCGAGGCGCTCCAGGTGCTCGACGACGCGCTCGCGAGCCTGTGAGTCTCGCCCTGTGAGGCACCCCCTCGGCTCAGCCGGAGTCGTCGAACTGGCGGTCCTCTCGCGGTCCGGGCTCGACGAGTCGCGCCATCTCGGTGCCGCAGCGGTCGTCTCCGCCGACGGCACGATCGCCCGCTCGCTCGGCGACGTGGATGCCCTCGTCTACGGCCGATCGTCGCTCAAGTTCTTTCAGGCCATCGCCGTGCTCAGATCGGGAGTGCCCCTCACAGGCGCACAACTTGTGCTCGCCACGGCGAGCCACGCGGGAACGGCGGCGCATGTGCGGGTGGTGCAGGAGCTGCTGGCTCGCGCCGGAGTGGATGAGGATGCCCTGCAGTGTCCGCTCGACTGGCCGCTCGACAGCGCGGCACGATCCACCGCATCCGCTCCCGCCCGCATCACGATGAACTGCTCCGGCAAGCACGCGGCCTTCCTGTTGGCCTGCGCCCAAAACGACTGGCCGACGGCGAGCTACCTCGACCCGGAGCATCCGTTGCAGCGACTCATCTGCGCGACCATCGAGGAGTTCAGCGGGGAGTCGGTCGCCCATGTCGGAGTCGACGGCTGTGGGGCACCGGTCTTCGCCACCTCGCTACGCGCCCTGGCGACCGCGGTTGGTCGGGTCTCGGCGGGCAAGGATCCCGCTGCCGCGCTCCTCACCTCCGCAGTGCTCGCTGAGCCCTGGGCGATCGACGGCCCTGGTCGCGCGAACACCGTCGTGATCGAGCAACTCGGCCTGCTCACCAAGGGTGGAGCGGAGGGCGTGATCGTGATGGCGGCCCCGGACGGCACGGCCGTGGCCCTCAAGATGCTCGATGGCGGCGCGCGAGCCACCACCCTCGTCGCCCTCGGACTGCTCGCCTCGGTTGGCGCGATCGCAGTGGAGGATGCCGACCGAGTGGGTGCCCTCACCACGGAAACGGTGCTCGGCGGAGGACTGCCGGTGGGAGCCATCCGCGTCTCGGAGCGGGTGCGCGGCGCGTAGAGCCGTCCGTTTCGCGGCAGCACCGCCGCCAGCCAAGCCCGTCTCGCTAGTCGAGTTGCAGCCTTTTGCGGCCTCCGCGGTTGGCACAGGAGGTCGCACAACGGTGCAACGCGCGACCAGGGCAGGGCAGGCCAGGGCTGGCTGTGGCAGAGTGGCCCGCTCAGCCGTACAGGCTCACGACCGCTTCACGGAAGGCCACCGTGTGACGTTCGACGTCGGCCGCTGTGGTGCTGGGCGCCATCAGCGCCATGTTGTGGAACGGCGTGATCAGGATGCCGCGGTTGAGGGCATGCAGGTGGAGATACTGCTGCAACTCGAAGTCGTCGGCGGCGGCGGCCTCTGCTCCGTCGTGGGGTGCCGTGGCCCGGAAGCTGTATTCGGCGCGGGCACCGAGCCGGGTGACCTGCCACGGCACGTCGAACTCGTCGAGCGCCGACTGCACGCCGACGGTCCACTCGGTGGCGCGATCGATCATGCCGGGGAACGCCTCTGCGGTCAGCACTTCCGAAAGCGTGGCTCGGATGCCCGCGAGGGACAGCGCATTGCCGGCAAGCGTGCCGCCGACTCCCCCGACATCGATATCCTCGAGGTCGAGCGAGGCACGCACCATCGCCGAGAAGGATGCGGTCATGCCGTATGCCGCGGCGGGGATGCCTCCGCCAATGCTCTTGCCGACGACAACCGCATCGGGATCGAGCGAATCCCTCGCGATCATGCCACCGGGACCGGCACACAGCGTATGGGTCTCATCGATGATCAGGATCACACCGTAGCGGGTGCACAGCTCGCGGACCGCGCGGTGATAGTCGGGGTCAGGAAGCACGATGCCGATGTTGGTGAGCGCAGGCTCCATCAGCATCGCCGCGATGTCGCCGCTGGCGAAAGCCTCCTCGAGCGCCGGAACGTCGTTGAACGGCACGACCGCCGTGGTGAGCGACGGCGCCACCGGCGCCCCGATCGTGCCGCGACGTTCGACCACCGCACCCGATTCGTCGAGCGTGGCATAGGCCTCGTCAACGGTGCCGTGATAGCAGTAGTCGTGCACGACGATTTTCGCCCGGCCGGTGACTTGACGCGCGTAGCGGATCAGGCTGCGATTGGCATCCGTCGCGGAGAGGCTGAACTGCCAGGCCGGCACCCCGAAGCGACCGGCCAGCAGGCCCGCCGCAGCGGCAGCATCCGCGGTGGGAAGCATGAAAGTTGATCCCCGGCTGAGCTGTGCGGAGATCGCCGAAACCGCGGCGGCGGGCGCGTGGCCGCACATCGCACCGGTGTCGCCGAGACACAGGTCAACGTGGTCGATGCCGTCGACGTCGACGAAGTGCGATCCCGCCGCTGAGTCCACATAGACCGGCCAGGGGCCCGGCCATTTGGCCATCCACAGCATCGGGACGCCGTCGGGCAGGTGCAGGCTCGCCTCGGCGAACAGCTCGGCGGACCTCGGACGCGCCACGCGGAACAGGTCCACCTCGGTCCGCCAGAGCCCGGCGAGTCGGGCACGGTCGTCGTAGACCATCAGCCGACCCTGGCGAGACGCTTGCGGCGGGCGGCGGCGCTGACCTGCTGCGAAACCACCAGCACGATCGCGATGAGGAACACCGCCGACGCGATGACGTTCGCTTCCGCCGGGATTCCGCGGGCCGCCGAGATGTAGATGAACTTGGGGAAGGTGGTGGCCGATCCGGAGTTGAAGTTGGTGATGATGAAGTCGTCGAAGCTCAGGGCGAACGACAAGAGGGCCGCTGCGATGATGCCGGGGAGAAGCAACGGGAAGGTGATGCGCCAGAAAACCTGAGCCGGGGACCCATAGAGGTCCCGGCCGGCCTCCTCGAGCGCGGGATCGAGGCTCGAAACGCGGGCTTTCACCGTGACGACGACGAAACTGATCGAGAACATGGTGTGGGCGAGGATGATCGTAACAATGCCCTTTTGCACCCCCGCACCGAGGAACTCGGCCGCCAGTCCCGCTCCGAGCACCACCTCCGGTGTGGCCATCGGGAGAAAGAGCAGCAGGCTGATCGCGGACCGGAAGCGGAACCGGTAACGCACCAGAGCGATGGCGATCATCGTCCCGAGGGTCGTCGCGAGCACGGTCGCGACGGTTCCGATGAGGAGGCTGTTGCCGAAAGCGGAACAGACGTCCTGGGCGTTGCACACTTCGAGCCAGTTGCGCAGGGTGAAACCGCGCCAGGAGATGTTCGACTTGATCGAATCGTTGAAGGAGAACACGAAGGTGTAGGCGATCGGGACGAGGAGGAACACGAGGGCGAGGGCCGTGTACACGGGCAGGAGCCAGCTGCCGAGACTGAACCGCCGACGTGGTCCTCGCGGCGCTCGCGGCGCGTCGACCGCCGTTGCGATGGCGAGACCCTCCTGCGCGCTCACAGCAGGTCCTCCGTGCCGCTCCGGCGCACATAGACGCTGACGATGACGAGAATGACGACCATGAGAATGATGGACAGGGATGCCGCCGCGGGGTAGTTGAGGAGCACAAGGAAGTTGCTCTCGATCACGTTTCCGATCATCTGGGTGCCGGTGCCGCCGAGGAACTCCCGACTGGCGTTCACGTAGTCGCCGGCCGCGGGGATGAAGGTGAGCAGCACCCCGGAGACGATGCCGGGCATCGACAGCGGGATGGTCACCGTGCGGAAGACGGTGAACGGATGCGCGTAGAGGTCTCCTCCCGCCTCCAGATACCGGGTATCGAGCCGTTCGAGGGCCGCATAGAGCGGGAGGGTCATGAACGGAATGAAGTTGTAGGTGAGTCCGAACACGACGGCGACCGGAGTGCCGGTGAGGTGGGCATCCGGAGCCAGCAGTGCAAGGGCCTTGAGCCCGGTCACCACGACCGACTCATCGGAGAGCAGCGACTTCCAGGCGAGGGTGCGTAGCAGGAAGCTGATGAAAAAGGGGGCGATGACGAGCACGAGCATCAGGTTCTGCAGGAGCGGCCAGCGGCGGGCCTTCACGCCGATGAAATAGGCGAGCGGGTAGCTGAAGAACAGGGCGAACACCGTCGCGAGCACCGCGTAGAGGAACGACCTGCCGATCTGGCCGCCGTACTGTGTGATCGAGACGACGTAGTTCTGCCACTGGAAGGCCGTCTGATATGCGCCGATATCGCCGAGAGCCGATGGCGCCTGCAGCGAAGTGATCAGTAGCGACACGAGCGGCACGAGAAAGAACAGCACGAGGTAGAGGATGCCCGGCAGGAGGAGGAACAGGGCGATGCGGCTCTTCCGGCGCGGAGCCTGCTCCTGCGCGGTGCCGGTGGCGAATGCGGAGAATGCCATCGGCTCAGGCTTCCTCGAGCTCCGACATGAGGGCCCGTCTCTTCTGGACGGCGATGGAGGCGGTGTCGGTGTCCGCATCGAAGCGCGGCGCGGGAGGTGCTTCGTCTTCGAGGCCGAATCCGTGTTCGACACTCCACGAAACCCACGTCTCCACACCGTCAGGCACCAGCGGGCCGGAGCCGGTGTTCTGCACAAAGACCACCACGGAACCGAGCCCGGGGATTGCGACGATGTACTGGGTGCTCACGCCGCTGAAGGAGACATCGATAACCCGACCCGGACCGAGGATGTTGGTGCCGGCTGCCGAGGCCGGCTCGGTGAGGTGAAGGCTGAGTTTCTCCGGTCGCACTCCCACGGTGACCTCGCCGGAGTGACGCGCTGCCCGAGCCTTCGGAACGACGATTTTGCTTCCCTCGATGTCGACGGAGATGCTGTCCGGCGAAGTGCCGGCCACCGGGCCGGTGAAGAGGTTCGACTGGCCGAGGAAGTTGGCCACGAAGGCGGTGCGCGGAAGTTCGTAGAGCACCTCGGGCGCTCCGAGCTGCTCGATTCGGCCCTTGTTCATCACTGCGACGGTGTCGGCCATGGTCATGGCCTCCTCCTGGTCGTGCGTGACATGCAGGAAGGTGAGGCCCACCTCTTCCTGGATCGACTTCAGCTCGAGTTGCATCTGCCGACGGAGTTTGAGGTCGAGTGCCCCCAGAGGCTCGTCAAGCAGGAGCAGCGCCGGTCGGTTGACGATGGCTCGAGCGAGCGCTACCCGCTGCTGCTGTCCTCCGGAGAGCTGCGAGGGGCGGCGTGCAGCGAGGTGGTCGAGTTCGACCAGTCGCAGGGCTTCGTGGGCCCGGGTCGAGGCATCCGAGATCTTGCGGCGCCGAAGTCCGAACGCCACGTTGTCGATGATCGACATGTGCGGGAACAGCGCATAACTCTGGAACACGGTATTGACCGGGCGTTGGTACGGCTTGGTATGCGTGACGTCCGTGCCGCCGATGAGGATGCGACCGGCGGTCGCCTCTTCGAGGCCAGCAACCAGGCGAAGGGTCGTGGTCTTCCCGCAGCCCGAGGGTCCGAGCAGGGCGAAGAACGACCCGGCCGGGATCACCAGGTCCATCTCCTCGATCGCCGTGAATCCGGGGAATCGCTTCTGGATGCCGACGAGCTCGAGATCGGCGCCGGACTCGGCAAACCCTGCCGTGGCCATCAGGACCCCAGCAGCACGGCCTGGAACGCCGCGCCGAACTTGCTCTCTTCGGCGCCGGTGAGAGTGCGGAACACCTTGGTCTTCGCCAGCGTCGCCTCGTCGGGGAAGATCAGCTGGTTGTCGGCCAGGGCGGGATCGATGGCCTGCATCGCCTCCTTCGCACCGACGACGGGGGTGATGTAGTTGACCCAGGCGGCGACCTGTGCGGCGACTTCCGGCTGGTAGTAGTAGTCGATGAGTTCCTCGGCCGCTGACTTCTTCTGGGAGCCGATCGGAATCACGAAGTTGTCGTTCCAGAGCGTTCCGCCCCCGTCCGGGATCGCGAACTCCCACTTGTCGCCGGCCTCCGCGTTAATCACGGTGATGTCGCCCGACCAGGCGATAGCGGCGAGCGTGTCTTCGCTCTTGAGGTCTTCGAGGTAGGCGTTTCCCTTGATGTTGCGGATCTGGCCGTCGTTCACCTGCTTGCGGAACACCTCGATCGCGTTCTCGAACTTGGAGTCCGCCCACTTGCTCGAGATATCGACGCCGTCCTGCATCATGATCAGGCCGATCGTGTCCCTCATCTCCGACAGCACACCGACCCGACCCTTGAGCGATTTGTCCCAGAGGTCGTTCACCGACTTGAGTCCGCCGGGAACCTTGTCCTTGTTCCAGCAGATGCCGGCGAACCCGCCCTGCCAGGGAAGGGACTTCTTGCGCCCGGGGTCGAAATCGACCTTCTGCAGTGAGGGGGTCAGGTTCTTCGCGTTGGGGATCTTGGAGAGGTCGAAGTTCTGCACGTAACCGAATTTGATGAGGCGACTCACCATCCAGTCGGTGAGGCAGACGAGGTCGGCACCGATGTCCTGGCCGAGGGCGAGCTGGTCCTTGACCTTGCCGTAGTAGGTGTTGTTGTCATCGACCGCGACCGAATACTTGACGGTGATGCCCGACTTCTTCTCGAACGCCTCGAGTGTCGGATAGGTCTTGCCCGACGCATCCTGGTCGAGGTAAGCGGCCCAGTTGTCCCACTTGAGGGTTTTGTCGCTGCTCGACTTATCGACTGCGGCCGTCGGGCGGGCCGTGGTGCCGCCGGTCGAACAGGCGGCGAGGCTGAGTGCCGCCGCTCCGATTCCGGCGCCGGTGAGCAGGTTTCGGCGGGAGAGCGAGGCGCTGCGCGCCTCGCCGATCAAGCGTCGGACCATCGGATCCGTGGGAATTGGCCTGGTCATTGATGCGACTCCTTCTCGACGTGTGCGAATGGGGACATCGGCGAACCGCTGTGGTCGAACCGCTGTGGTCGAGCCGCCTTGGTAGAGATACTGGCACAGCCCGTGCCCGGAGCGCACCCCGCCAAGGGGCAAATCAACCATTTCGAAACACAATCTTCACGAAATCAGTTCCTGAACGCCCGAAATCGATGCGGAATCACGCGTTCCGCGCCGCTACGCTGGGAGGACGCGAATCGGGCATCCGGTCGCGTGATCGCCACAGTGCCGTGGAGCAACGGTGCCGTGGAGCACCGGTGCCATCGTCGCACCGATAACCACCCAGGAGTGTCATGAGAGTCGCCGTTCCGTCCGAGGTCAAGAACAACGAGTTCCGGGTGGCGATCACGCCGGCGGGGGTGCACGACCTCGTGGCCAACGGTCACGAGGTCATCGTGCAGAGCGGGGCCGGATCCGGTTCGTCCATCCCGGACGAAGCCTATGTCGACGCCGGCGCGTCGATCGGCCCGGATGCGGCATCCACCTGGTCGGCGGCGGAACTGCTGCTCAAGGTGAAGGAGCCGGTCGCGAGCGAATACCTTCACTTCCGCGATGATCTCCTGCTGTTCACCTACCTTCACCTCGCCGCGGAGCGACGCCTCACCGACGAGCTGCTCGCGCGCCGCGTCACCGCCATCGCCTACGAAACGGTGCAGCTGCCGTCCCGGGCGCTTCCCCTGCTGGCTCCGATGAGTGAGGTCGCCGGCCGGCTTGCCCCCCTCGTCGGGGCGAATGCCATGCTCAAACCCAATGGCGGGCCGGGTCTCCTCGTGCCTGGGGTCCCCGGAACCCGACCGGCCTCGATCGTCGTGCTCGGTGGCGGTGTCGCCGGCACGAATGCGCTCTCTGTCGCGGTCGGCCTCGGCGCCGAGGTGACGGTGCTCGACACCAACCTCCAGCGCCTTCGCGAACTCGACGCCCTCTACGCCGGGCGAGTGAAAACCATTGCCTCCAACTCGTTCGAGATCGACCGGGCCTGCGTGGCGGCCGACCTGGTCATCGGCTCGGTGCTGGTGCCGGGTGCGAAGGCCCCGAAACTCGTCAGCAACGAGCTCGTGTCCCGCATGAAGCCGGGCAGCGTGCTCGTCGACATCGCGGTGGACCAGGGCGGATGCTTCGCCGATTCCCACGCGACCACCCACGCCGACCCCACCTTCACCGTGCACGGTTCGCTCTTCTACTGCGTGGCCAACATGCCCGGCGCCGTGCCAAACACCTCGACCTACGCCCTGACGAACGCGACGCTGCCGTACGTGCGGGCGATCGCCAACGCCGGCTGGGTCGATGCGCTTCGCGCCGATCCGTCCCTCGCGCTCGGTCTCAACACCCACGCGGGCGAGATCGTGAGCGAACCGGTCGCGGCCGCCCACGGCCTCGGCTTCCGTGCCCTCGCCGGCGTGCTCGGCTAGCCCGGACGGATCCGGACGAAGCCGGCGTCAGGCTTTCAGGCGGAGGGTGCACGCATCCGTAGCACGGAGCCGTCCGGGTCGAGCGCCCAACAGTGATCGGCACCCGACCGGATTGGCGGCGGCAGGGTTCTCTGGCCGCTGATCGCCCGGAACTCGTTGACGCTGCAACGATCGACAAGCACGAGCGCATCCGCACGCAGAGTGGAAAGCAGCGCCCAGTTGGACTGCCAGCCGTCCGGATCTCCCACGATCACGCGCGGCAGTTGTGCGTCACCGATCGCGAGTGCTCCCGGGCTCGCTGTCACCCTACCGGGCGCCGAGAGGGTGCACACCTCGCCGACCGGAGGGTCGATCGCGCGCAGTCGCCGGCTGAACTCGATCATCCGGGTGGTCACGACGACGACCGTAGTATGGCCAGAGAGATCGAACGGAGCGATCCGAGACACCGACCGGGCCGTCGAACTGCCTGCCCGCGCAGATCGACGGGCGACCTGGATGCGGGACCCTCTCCACTCGCCCGAACCGGGCGGGGCATCCCCGACGAAGCCGGAGGTGGTGCCTCCGGCCATGAGATGATCCTCGCGCGAGCCGAGACGCAGGATGACCCGGTCGTCACACAACGCCACCAGGGTATGAAGAGCCGGCGGGATGCGCCTCACCGCCAGGCCGAGCTGCAGCCCCACCGCGGAACCGTCCCGGGCGAGTTCCCCCAGGCGGTCGATGAAAGCGGACCGATACTCATCGGGGAATCGCCCGACGAGCGCATCGAGGTCGTCGACGAGCAACAGTCGAGGGCCGGCCAGTCCCGACCGCAGCCTGCTGAGCGAGACCTCCACCGCATCCCACGCCTCATCGGGCAGCGCGGGAAGCATCTCCACGCCGGATGCCGCGGCGAGGGTTTGGAGCAGCTCGCTCTTTCCCGAGCCCTGAGCGCCGATCACGAGCAGGCTGCCGCTCTGGGACGGTTCGAACCGCGCGACGTCCTGGCGCTGTTCGCCAGGCAGGTCGACGAGCGCGAAGACGATGCCGGTTTCCGACTCTCCGCTCCCGCTCCCGCGCGACGACAGCGATGACAGCGACACCGACCGTGGGAGGTCGTCACACCACGGTCGGCGGATCGAGCCCGCCGAGACCGGGTGCATCTCGATCACGCGACGCACGTCCTCTTCGGTCGCGCGAGCCACTCGCACCAGGCGCGCCGAATCGCCGCCGATCGAAATCCAGGCCCGCCCGGGAGTGTCACCGGAGAGTTCGGCCGCCTGGGCGGTGCCGAGCACCGCCACGCTGTCGGCCCGATTGTTGACTCGAAGCGACAGGCGAAGGGTCGCATTGGCGAGCACCGCGTCTCGGATCGCCCCGGCGGGTCTTTGGGTGCACAGCACCAGGTGGAGGCCGAGCGATCGACCGCGCGCCGCGAGGTCGGCGAAGAGTTCGTGGAGGTGCGGATAGTCCGAAGCCAGTGCGGCGAACTCGTCGACCATGATCACGAGCCTCGGCAGGTCGACACCGGGATCATCGATCGAGCGGGCACCGGCCGCCGCAATGACCTTCTCCCGAAAGCGCAACTCGGCTCGGAGGCTGAGCATTGCCCGCTGCGCGGTCCGCTCGTCGAGGTCGGTCACGAGCCCGACCACATGCGGAAGCGCGCGGATTGGCGCAAAGGAGGCACCGCCCTTGAAGTCCACGAGCAGGAAGTTGACCGCCGATGGCGGGTGGACGCGGGCGATCGCGAGCACCCAACTGACGAGGAGCTCGCTCTTTCCGCTGCCCGTCGTTCCCCCGACGATGGCGTGCGGACCGTGCAGCGTCAGGTCGACTTCCACCGCGTCGCCCCCGTCCTCTGCCCGAGCGAAAACGCAAGCGAGCGAACCGGGAAACGCCGATGGGGCATCCGGCAGCGAAAGCGACTGGAAATCCTGCGCCGACGTCTCGGAGACCGGCGGTTGACGCCCGAGGACCGCGGCGGATGCCGCGAGAAACCGTGCGAGATCCCTGGCCTGCTCAGTCGAGACGAACTCCGCGGCGAGCGCCACTGGAAGAAGACCGAGACCCGCGCCATCCGGAGCGCGGATCACCCGCGCGCTACGCCCGGCGCCGACCTGCACGACCACCCGGCACTCCACCGGCAGGCCTTCCATGCGTGCGGCAACCGCGACGACTCCGTCCTGCCCGTCACAGCGCCAGCCCACCACGGTGGCTTCCGCGGCAGGCGACCGGGAGGCGGATTCCTCGGGCGAACCGGCGCGGAATTCCGCGACGGATCGGTGGGGCAGTGACTCCATCCAGCCTCGCTCCGCCGCTCCGCCAAGCGCGAAGACCGTCGAAGGCGGGGGCAACCGGTCACCGAGCTGCACCAGGATGCCGCGGGCGACGGCATCCGCGAGAGTCCGCGGGCCACACACTCCGATCCCCAGCCGAGCATCCGCCACGATCGGTGCTCCATCGACCGTCGATGCCTCCTCGTGGAGCTGATCCAAGGCGCTCTGGACCGGATCTTCGCCGGCGACGCGTGCCGTCGAGTCTCCGTCGAGATGTCCCGTGCTCGCTGCCCGGCCGAGTCCGAGGCGCACGGGAACGCCCGTCGCCGCCGCGAGGCGCCACCGTTCGGGATCGTGAATCGGTCGGACCCGAAGACCGATCGCCCCCGGCTCGGCCCGCAGCAACTGCTCGCGCTCGTCCGACTGCAGTCGCCGAAGGGCGACGCGCGTGGCGGCGAGGTCACGGCCGAACCGGGCGGATTCCCGCCGCGCCAGTCGCCGGGACTGGATCCGGGCATCCGCCACGCTCGCGATGGCGACAAGCGGCCCGAGAAGAGCGAAGACGAGCGCGAATGGTGACCGGGTGATCGCCCAGATCACCACCGACCCGAGGATCGGTGCGAGCACCGCGACAATCGGAAAACCGTAGGGCCGGGCAGCTTCCGGCGCCCGCGGCGGAGCGAGGGATCTCGGCCGCACCGGCCTGGACGAGTGGCCCGGCGGCGCAGGCGGCGGCGCGAGGGGATTCGGCGGGCCGGGAACGGTCATCGCAGAAGACAACCAGCCGAAAGCGCAGAATCCGCACGGCGACGGGCGATCTCGGGATAGTCAGCCCCGCATGCCGGCGGTCGAGGAGTGGTGGCACTCAGCTCACGATGAAGAACTGCTCCCCGATGTCGACACGGGTGCCCCGCGCGATTCGGTATCTCTTCTCGGGCTGGCACCGAACCGCGGCCGACTCCGGCTCACGCACGATCGTGCCGTTGCCGGAGAAGCGGTCCATCACCCAGAACCGTCCGGAGTCCTGGCCGAACTCGAGGTGCACCTTGGAGACCGATCGGCTCGGATCGAGCACGCGCACGAGCTGGTCGAAATATTCGCCCGGCTCCGAACGCGGATTACGCCCGATGAGGCCGCTGCCGTAGACCGTGAAGCTCTCGCCGGTGCTGAACTGCAGCACGAATCGCTCACCGGCACGTCGACCCGGAGAAATGCGGGTGGCCTCCAGATCGACGGAATCGTCGAACGGGCGCTCCCGCCCGAGCGCGGCCGGTTCGAAAGGCAGCACAAGCTCCGGCTGGATCGGCGGCCCGACGGGAGCCTGGACGACCGGGGAAGTCCCCTGTTCCGACGGGACTTCGAAATCCGGAAGCCGATCGATGACCGGCGGCGGTTCGCGCCGCGGCTCCGCCATGCGTTGCGCGGACAACTCGATGATGGCCGTGTCGCGCGAGCGACCGAAGTCCTCGCTCGCCGCCCGGGAGACAAACCCGCATTCTCCACAGAAGATGTCCTCTTCCGACATGGGCGATCCGCACTGCTCACAGACGACAGTCGCCGCACCGTCCGACCGCGGGAGTACCAGCGGGGGAACCGGATGCTCTGCGCTCGGCCACACCGGGTAGCGCAGATGTTCGACAGTCTGCCGCTGCTCGATCAGGGGCGGAGGCGCCGTTGCGAGATCCACCGAAATGGGCGTCGCGCCGGCGACCGGCCTGCCGCACTCCCCGCAGAAAAGAGCGCCGGGCGGCAATTCGGTGCCACAGAAGGAGCAGGTCATCGCATTCGCACTCTCCCCCACCGCATCATCCCGCCGCGCCAATTCGACTATCTCCTGAACAGTCTCTTGACACTATATCCACCGAGCGAGCGCAGCGAGATCGCCGCCCGGATGCGCTGCCGGCGGGTGCGGCCGTCGCTCATCGACTCGCGCAGGTCGGTGACGGCACGCCACACCTGGTCGGCTTCCCCGTCCCGCGGCTCGTCGGGCGAGAACACCGCCCGATCGGCGACCGCCGCGAGCACGAGCGCTGGCACTCCGCCGACGGTCGACGCGACCTCGGTGCGAGTGGGAGACGCCGGAGGGTCGAATCCGTGGTCAACGACGGCATCTTCGAACTCCTGCCAGCCGCCACTGATCCGCTGGAGGGCCGTCGGCGCACGCCGGCGTAGCATCCGTCGTCGCACCTTGGCTGCGACGACCGCCAGGAACGGCGCGAGAATGACGGCCGCACCGACCGCCACCCAGCCGAGCACCTGAAGCACGGTGAGCAGCACGGCCAACAGCGGGTTGTCAGCGGTCGGCGGATCCTGGGTACTGTCTGGAGGCAACTGGGTGGTCGGCCGGGGCGGCGTTTCGACCGGTGGCTGCACCGGCGGCTGCGGCCGGGCTACCCTGGTGGGCTCCTGGGGCACCGCCGCCGGGATTTCGCGCTCCGGCGGTGTCGGGTCGATCGTGACCCACCCGTACTGTGCCGTGTCGACTTCGATCCAGGCCGAGACGTCCTTGCCGAGCACCTGGGTCGGTCCCTGGGTGTTCACCTCTGGCACGAATCCGAAAACGACCCTGGCCGCGAAGCCGAGCTGACGGGCCATCAGCGCCGCCGTGACGGCGTACTGTTCCTGGTCGCCGATCATCCGCTGGTCGGTGAGAAGCTGGGTGATGCGATCGGCGGCATGACCGGAGCGGCTCGGCGGCTGTTCCGGGTCGACGCCGTGACTGACATAGCCGGTCTGTTTCATCGCCGAGATCATGGCGGTGAGGCGGGCACCGGCGCTGGTCTGGGAACGCGTCCACTGGTCGAGCGTGGCGGAGAGCTGGTCGGGAAGCTCCGCGGTGCGGGGGACTTCGGCGGTTCCCGGCCGCAACGATGCGAGCTGATCGGCCGAGGGCTGGCGCGGATCGACGGCCTCGAGGGTGTAGCTGTCGCCCGATTGCAGCGGCTTCAGCACCGCCGCCGTGCCGCTGGTGTCGTTGTAGAAGAACGAGTCACGAAGCCCCGAGGCATCCGCTCCGGAGAAGGCGACGCTCGTGAATTTGCCGACCGTCGGCAGCCAGATGCCGGAGTAGTCGTCGATACTCACGCGGAGCGTCACCGGCGATCCCGCGGTGCTCGACTGGTCGAACGTGGAGGGGACCCTGGTGAAGGATCCGGACTCACTCGAGACCAGCGCGCTGCCCACCGAATAGACGATTCCGTCGTAGGTGTCGAGAGTGGCGATGCGGATGCGGCCACCGATCGGTAATCCCGTCACGGTGAGCATCGTCGTGTTCGCCTTGAGGGTCGCCTCGTAGCGGCGGAAGCCGCTGAGCGGACTCGCGTAGGCCCGCGGGTCGAAGGGCTTCACGACCGCGGTTCGCAGCACGTTGCGCTGCACGGTGGGCGGCAGGGCGGTGGTCGCGGCCACGGCGCCGCTGGCGGCGAGAACGACGATGAGACCGGTCCTCAGGACGGTGCGGATTCCCGCGAAGGCGGTGCTTCCCGCCGTCTCCAGCGGCCGGCCGCCCGAATCCGGCGCCTGGGTGGCGAGAACCCTGATCGACGCGCGCCGCCGGTACCACCGTCGCCAGCCCAGCCACGCCAGCGCGCTCGCGAGCAGGCCGAGGGCAAGTTCGAGAGGCCAGGTGGCCGTGGCCGCTCCGAAGAGGATCGCCGTGACGAAGAGGGCAATCGGCGCGAGCACTCCGAGTTCGCCCCAGCGGGCGCGGAGCCCCACCGATGCGCCGACGACGGTGCTGACGAGCACGAGGATGAACGCTGGAACCAGGAGCGACTGGTACGAGCCGACCGGGAGGGTGATGGTGAGGAGTTGCTTCCAGCTGAGGGCTGTGGCCCGCAGGAGTTCGAGCTCTCCCCCGACGGTCGGGAGCACTCCATAGAGTGCACGATCGGGGATCGCAACCGGCACCCCGAGAAGCAGGTAAACGCCGATTGTGACGAGGGTGAGGGTGAGGGTTGACCAGCGGTACAGCGCCCCGGAGAACGCGATGGCCGTGCCGACGAGCACGGTCGATGCCACGAGCCCGACGAGTTGGAGCGACTGGTAGATCGGCCAGAGCGCGGCCGACGCAACGAGAGTGGTCAGCCAGAGCATGAGGATCGTCACAGCGGTGAAGCCGAGGGGCAGTCGAGCGCGCGACAGACGGATGACGGTGCGGCGCTTCTCGACCTTCGACCTGCGTTTGCTGTCGATCCGGCGGATGCTGTCGGACCCGGTGCTCACGCTGCCGCCGCTCGCGCCAAGGACCTCTGCAGATCTTCGAGGTAGCCGATGGTCAGCACGCTCAGTCCGGCGACCCGGCGGAGCCCCGGTATCGTCTCCGGATCGCACACGACGGCGACCACCTCGACTCCGGCGGGGAACTTGGTCGAAGCGGCCCGCAGTTCCGTCGGGGTGGCGAGGGAGCCGCAGACGAGGAAGGCCACGGACACGCCGGTCACCTCCTCCGCGGCGACACGCGCGACATCCGCGATGCCGAGAGCCGACTCCGAATGTTGGACGAGGGCCAGATCATCGAGCAGCCGAGTGCGGGTGAGGGTGTCGAGGTGCCGCACGGCGAGCACCTTCCGCTTGGCGAACTCCGGCGTCTTCTCGCTCACCACGACCGCCACGTTTCGGGCATCCCGGATCGCCCGGGCGCCGAGCGACCCGGTCACACTCACCGCCAGCTCGAATTCCTCCTCGGAGGCGAAGTTCGCCGTGGCGAGACTCAGAGCGATCACGAGGTGGCTGCGCCGGGTCTCCTCGAACTGCCGCACCATGTAGGTGCCGGTCTTCGCCGTGCTCTTCCAGTGGATGTATCGACGCTCGTCGCCCGGGACATATTCGCGCAGGGCGTGGAACGACACGTCGCTGTTCGAGAGGTCCCTCGTGGGATTCCCCTCGAGGTCGCGCACGAAACCGGTGCTGGTGGAGGGTATTCCGATAGTTCGTGGGTGGATGAACAGCTCCTTCGCCTCCGTCCAGACCAGTTCGCGGCGCACGAGTCCCACCGGATCGGCTCGAACTGTGCGCACGGGACCGATCGTGAGCACTCCGCGATGGGTGGTCGGCACGAGGAATTCGTGGCGGAAGGAGGCACCCCGGGCGAGACCCGGCATGGCGATCCTTGCGAGGCCGCGACCGACAGGCACCTCGACCGTCACACCGCTCAGCCGACGGCGGGTCGGGTTTCCCACGGTGATGAACCCGCTCGCGCGCTCCCCCACCACAACCCGACTGTGCGGCATCGAGAGCTCGATCGAGAAAGCGCTGCGGCCGACGAGGTAGATCGCCGCGACGAGGATGAGCACGGTGCCGGCGAAGGCAACCGCAACGAGTTCCACCCAGCCCAGCCCGTAGCCGAGCAGGAAAGCGGCCGGCACCACCAGGAGCATCGACCAGCCGAGTGGGGTGACGACCGAGGAGATCCGCTGGAAAACGGCGGCGACTCCGGCGCCGATGGCACGGAAGAGTCGCACGAGGGAAATGATCGTGTCTGCCAACAGACCGGTGCGATCGCCGACGATTCGCGTGCGGGCGTTGGTGAGGCCGAGGGTGGCCGTCGGGTTCGTGGCATCAAAGTGCGCGGACGACATCGCGGATCTCGAGCGGTGACCCGATTGTCCTCGTGCCGACCGCGCGCTCGATGCCTGCCGCTCCGCCTGGCTGCTCACACCGCTTGCCTGTCGCTCGGAGGCGGCGTCTCGATGAGCAACTGGCTCACAATGCTCGAAGAGGTGACACCGTCGAACTCCGCCTCCGGATCGAGCACGAGCCGGTGGGCAAGCACCGGCTCGGCGAGGGCCTTCACGTCATCCGGGATCACATAGTGCCGGCCGTTTGCCGCGGCGAGGGTCTTGGCCGTGCGGATCAGGGCCAACGCCCCCCGCACGCTCGCCCCCAGGCGCACCTCGGTGGCCGACCGTGTCGCTTCGACGAGGCGCGAGACATAGTCGTTGATGGTGGGGTCCACGTGCACCGTGCGGGCGAGTGCACCCATTTCGACGATGACCTCGTCGGTGGCTATCGGCGGGAGGATGGTGTCGTGCGCCTTCACCCCGGCGCCTTCGAGGATGCGCACAGTGGAAGCGTGGTCCGGATAGCCGATCGACGCCTTCATGATGAAACGGTCGAGTTGGGCTTCCGGCAGCCGATAGGTGCCGGCCTGCTCGATCGGGTTCTGGGTGGCGATCACCATGAAGGGCGCGCCAACGTCGTGAGAGATCCCATCGACCGTGACCCGTCCCTCCTCCATCACCTCGAGCAAGGCGGCCTGGGTCTTCGGGCTCGCGCGGTTGATCTCATCGGCGAGCACGATATTGGCGAAAATCGGGCCACGGTGGAACTCGAATTCCCCCGCTCCCTGGTCGTAGATGCTCACCCCGGTGATGTCACCGGGCAGCAGGTCGGGGGTGAACTGGATGCGGTTGGTCGAGCCCTTGACACTCTGTGCCATCGCGCGCGCGAGCGAGGTCTTCCCCGTTCCCGGGAAGTCCTCGAGTAACAGGTGCCCCTCGCTGAGCAGCGCTGTGAATGACAGCTTGATGACGAATGTCTTGCCGAGCAGCACCTGGTCGACATTCGAGACGAGGCGATTGAAGATGTCGGAGAACCAGGTGGCCTGCTCGGGGGTCATCGTCATGCGGGTTCCTCTCGGTTAAGCGGGGGTCTCCGCACGCTATCGGACATTACCGTCCCGGTCGTATTGGATCGTGTAGGTGCTGCCGCCATTGGTGCTCACGACGATGGTGAGGATCGGGTCCTGCCCCGGAGACACCAGGGCGAGACACTGGCCGCCCTGGCTGGTGTCCTCCGCAGGAAGAAGGGTGTCCCCCGATCCGCTGCCGCAGGAGTATTGGATTCCGTCGTAGGCCGCGGAGGTCCAGCTCGGCCAGGTGAAGGTGCCGCTCGGGTCATCCGGGGTCGCCGGGACGGCCAGCGGTGTGAAAGTTACCGGCCCGATTCGCGGATCGACCGGTGTGCCGAGGGGGAAGGCCGCCGACCAGGTCTGCTGGCAGATCGTGCCGGCGCCCGGGTAGGCGCGGCAGGCCCGCAGCTGCACCGACACGTCCCGACCGTATTGGGTGCCCGACGCGGTGAGGAAGCTTCCCAACGGCACGGGACTCGTCGACTGGGAACCGTCGACGCCGGTGCCGAGAAGGCGGTAGTAGAAACTGTAGTCGCTGGTGAGAGGCGAGCCGATCGAGGCCCCGACCAGCGTGAAATCGTAGGCGTTCCCGTTCTTGTTCGGACCGCTGAAGTCGGCGGCCGTGATGACCCCGGGGCCCGTGCGTGCCGACACCGCTGGACTTGCGGTGCAACCGATGGCGTTGTCGGCGAGCACGACTAGTGAGTAGCGCGACTCGTTCGAAAGACCCGCGAAGGTGGCGGCCGTCGACGTGCCGACGGACTGCGAGATCGCCCCGGACGGGTTCGGGTCTGCGCAGGTCGGGTTGTTCCCGGTGAACGCGATCGCCCGGTAGCCGGTGATCTCCCGGCCGTTGGAGCTGAAAGAACCGTCCCAGGTCAGGGCGATCGTGTTGTCGGAGACTGTCGCGGACGGGAACGCGATCGACAGCGGCCGACCGGCAGGGGTGCCACTCGTGCTGGCGGTATTCCAGGTCGCCAGTGTCGCGAGAGCCGAGTTACGGGCGCTCAGGGTGACCGAGACGGGTTGCCCATTGGGAAGACCGGTGACATCGGTGGTGCAGGTGCCGCCGCTGCAGGCGGAGGGATCGACATCCGTCGTCGCACCGCCAACCGACAGTCGATAGTTGTTCACCGGACTTCCGCCTGCTGGCGTCGTCACCGCGCCCCAGGTGATGCGGAGGCCGCCGTCGAGCGGCGCCGCGGCGAGGCCGGCCGGGGAGGGCGGGATGGTGTCAGACCAGACGGCGGTGCCGAGGTCCGCCGCATCCGACGATCCGATCGCGTTGATGGCCCTCACCGCAAGTCGCACAGAGTTCGCCGGGCCGTTTCCTGGAGTGGTGATGTCGCAGACGGCGACCGCACACGAGGTCGTCGAGGCGTTGCCCGAACCCGAGGTCGCGATGACGTCATAGCCGGTGATGGGCGAGTTGTTCGACTGGCCCGGACTCCAGCGCAGCGTCAGAACACGATCGCCGAAGGCGGACACGCTCAGGCCGGTCACCGGATCCGGCTTGTCCTGGACGGACACCGTCACGGAACCCCAGACATAGCGGTCGGAGTCGCCGGTGGCATCGGCGACCTCGTACTGGAGGTTGGTGTCCATCGGGAGTGCGGATGCCGACGCGGTGACCGTGAGCCGGCGATTGTCGGCGCTCGGGGTGATCGCCAGCCCGCTCGGCACCGATCCTCCATCGAGACCGCGGATGGCGAGCACCCTGAGCGGTTTCCCGGGGAACGGGTTGGTGGCTTCGTCGTTGGCCAGCACGTCCACCGTCGTGGTCTGGCCGCGCGGTGCGAGCACGGAGTCGGGCGCTGGTCGCGCGAGTGGGCGGCTCGACGCCACCACGTTCAGCGTGATCTGGCCCTGCAGTCCCGCCGAGGTGGCATCCCGCACACCGATCAGGATCGCGGTCGTCGCCCCTTTCACCGCAGCCTCGTCGGCGCGGAGCACGAGCTTCTGCCCGGTGAGCGTGTAGGTGAATCCCGCAGGCAGGGGACTGAGCACCGAATAGGTGAGTTCGGGCGAGTCGTTCGGGTACGGATAATTCGTGAGCTTGAGCAGATCGAGTTCCCTGGACGCCCCCGGCTCGAAATCGACGACCCCGCCGATGAAGGCCGGCGGTTGGTTCTGCCGCGGGGTCACCCTGATGGGAAGCACGAGGGTGGCCTTCCGGCCGGCCGGATCGCTCGCGGAGGAACCGTCGGTCACCTCGAACGAGATCGACGCCGGTCCGAAGTACTTGCTCGCAGAGGTGAATCGAAGGGTGCGGTCGTTCACGACCAGGCTGGCGCCGTCGGAGTGGGTGGCCTGTACGGTCGAACTGTCGGTGAGACGCACTTGCTTGCCCCCGACCGCGAGCACGTAGTCGTTGAGGTCGATCGTCAGGGTGGATTCACTCGGCACGGTCAGCGCCGGTGCCTTGCGGTTCAACTGCGGGAGGGCATCGTTGAGCCCGGGCACCCAGACGAAGGCATAAGAGACCACGCTCGGGTCATCCGGATGCGCGACGGCGAAGGGGATGATCTGGCTCTTGTTCTGCACGGTTACGCGGATGCGCTTGCTCGCCGTGACGGTCGCCGCACTCGAGTACCCGGGCAGCACCGACACCGCAAGGGTCGACACGTTGCCGTCGGCGAAGAAGACGTTCTTCAAGACGTTGACGTCGATCGATTCTCGGCCGAGAACATCGGACAGGGTGAGCACGGTGTCTCGCACCACCGGAAAGGCGCGCGGGGCATCGGTGCTCACGATCACGGTGATGAAGGCGGAGCTCGCCCCGCCGAAGGTGTTCTCGACCGTGTAGACGAGGCCGTAAGTGCCCGGCTTCGTCGGCGGGGTCACCTTCACTATGTCCCCCTCGATCCGGGCGACCGTGTCTTTCGTGTTCGGCTCGACCTTCACGATTCTGAGGGTGCCTCCGTCCGGATCGGAGTCGTTGGCGAGCGCCTGAACCGAGACCGTTCCCCCCGGGCGGATCCGAACTTCGTCGGAGACGGCGACCGGGTTGCGTGCCCCCTGGACTTTCGGGCTGATTCCCACCCGCACGATTCCGGTCGCCCGGGCACCGAGAGCGTCGATGACGGTGTAACTGAAGGTGTCGGTGCCGGCCGAATAGTCACCGGCGAGAAAGTCGAGGTAGTCGGTGCCGACCGCGGTCACCGAGCCCTTGGTCGGACTCGTCGCCTGGCCGAGCAACTGCACCGAGTCCCCATCGGGGTCGATGCCGGTGAGCGGTATCGACACCCGCACCTTCTCGCCGGCGAGCACCCGCGCGGTGACGGTACGCGGCACCGGCGGGTTGTTGGTGGCTTCCACCGCTTCCCGCACCGAGATCTTCACCCGGGCCTGGGCGACCTGGCCGCTCGGGTCGGTGATCTCGTAGACGGCGGTGAAATCGCCGGTCTTCTGCGGAGCAAGGTAGCGAAGGACGTTGCCGGAGGCGAACAACAACCCGGAGTTGCCTCCGAGCGTCGTTGAGAGCAGCGGATTGAGCGTGAGCGGGTCACCATCCGGTTGCACGTCGTTGTCGAGCACCGGGATGTCGATGGCATCTCCCACGCGCACCGTCACGCTGTCGTCATTGGCGATCGGTGGCTGTGGCCGGACCGGCCGGGGAATCTCCACCACGGTCACCACGCCCTCGGCCTCGGCCAGTCCGTTGCTGATGCGATAGTTGAAGCTGACCGGCCCGGATTCGAGCGGTGCGGTGAGGGTGACGCGGATCGACTTCTGGTCGATCACGTCGGCGTTCACGCCGGAACCGGTGGGGATGTTGTACACGCCGGTGACCAGCAGCACGCCCCCTGCGGGGTCGCGATCCGTGGACGCCACATCGATGGTCTGGGCGCTCAGGGACTTGACGAAAATGTTCTTCGGGATCGTGATCGGCTTGGTGTTCGGGTCCGGGGGTGCTGCGACATCGATGCGCACGATGCCGTTGGCGGTCTGTTGCCCGTCGTTGACGACATAGTCGATGTAGTGGGTGCCCACCTGGTCGCTCAGGAATCGGAAGGTGCCCGTCTCGAGGCTCGGCGTGATCGTCACGCCGCTCTTCGCCGGCACGCTGGCGAGCCGAAGCGCGCCAGAACCGCCGCGCACGTGCTCGAGCGGGGAGAGCGTGATCTCCTGGCCGGCGTAGGCCAGCTTGACGTAGGCGTCCGGGATGATCGGCACCGAGCCGACCGCTCTCACCGTGACCGCGAGTCCCCCGGTGCCGCTCGCCTTGCCGTCCGAGACGACCAGCGCGACCGACCGAAGCCCGGTGGTCGATCCGCCGTCGGTGAAGACGACGGTGCCCTCCGGTTTGTAGCTCACGGTATCGGGACCCGCCGTGGCGGCCGACGTGAGATAGAACGCGTCCCCATCGGGATCGACCCAGTCACCGAGGACCGTCTGGGTCACCCGGCCCCCCGAGGCCACGATGGCCTTCGTCTGGCGCACCTGGAAGGGCGGCGAGTTCTCCGAGGGCAGCCGCACGGAGACCGTCACCGTGGCACTCGCGGTGCCTCCGCGCCCATCGCTGATCGAATAGCCGAAGGAGATCTTTCCGCTCGCCGAAGGGCTGAGCGTGAGCTGCACCTGCTGGCTGTCGTTGATGAGGTCGAGGCGCCCCACCGATTGATCCACCGCCGTCACATCGGAGATCACGAGCACGTCTCCGTTGGGGTCGTAGTCGTTGAGGAGAAGCGGAAGCACGCTCGCCCGCCCCGGCCGCGCCCCGAACGAATCGTTGACGGCGACGGGCGGCGCCTGCGTCTTCTCATACTCGGGTGGGGTGTCCTCACTGTTCTGGGAGACCTGTTGCTGGTCCTTGCGCACGGCGATCAGGTCGGCCCAGTTGTCGATGAGCTCGCCGCCCTGTTGCACCGCCCAGGCACCACCGCCACGAGGATCGCTCAGCACAAGCCGGTCTGCGTTCGCCACGAAGGTGAGCCCGGAAGCGGATGCCGGAACCGAATCGAGAGAGAGCGTCACCGCGGCCGCAGAACCGCACTGTCGCCAGGCGGTACCGATCGACCAGGCGGCGAAGACGCATCCGCCCATCACGCGGGGGGCCGCGGCGATTCCCCCGGTGTTTTTTGCGAGCACGGCCGGCGCGCCACCGCCGAGCGGCAGTCTCAATAGTTCGGACGCGGTGGCGATGAGCACCGCATCGCCCGTCGTCGACGCCTGCTGCAACACGGCATTCGCGCCGGCGGTGATCGTGCGAGAGAGATCGACTGTTCCGTTGGCGGTGAGGATCGTGCGGCTCACCGAGTCGTAGAGCACCCAGCTCCCGCCGACGGAAGTCACCGAGACATCCCGCTGCGCACCGCCGAGGCGTGCCCGGGACGAATCGGCCACGGTGCCGCCTTGTGCGGCATCGACCCGGTACACCTGCCGGGTGTCCGCGGAGTAGCCGAACAGCATGCCCTCCGGTGTGACACTGGTGACGAGGTTCGCCCCCAGGTTGAGGGTGGCCTGCGACTGTGCGTCGAAGGTGGGCAGCTGGGCGAGTGGCACGATCCATACCTGACCGGTGGCGCCGGCGGCGATCACGACGTTGTCGCCGGCCAGCGCGAGCTGCGGGTCCTGCGGCGGAAGCGGCACGCTGTCCAGCACCTTCGAGGTGGCCGGGTCGATGATGTCGACCTTGCTGTCGGTTCGGTCGAACAGCAGCACGGTCGCGCCGCGCTGGATGGTCTGGATGTCCGCGCCGCTCGAGGCGACGACGGTGTTGAGGGCGAGCACCTGGGTATTGGCCCGTCCGATGACCTGGGAACTGCCATTGGCCACCCAGACCGAGCCGTCGTTGAGATCGAGGCGCTGCGCCGTGTAGCCGGTCGACACGATCGCGACGGTGGCGACGAGCGCGGCGATCACCGTGCCGCTCGTAAGGGTGGCGGCGAGCGAACGGTGGGCGGAGAGCCAGTTTCTGAGTGTCATCAGCGTGTCGTCGCTCCGAAGTCGACGCATTTCTCCGCGCTGGACGGACCGGTCTTACCCTGGCGGTTCACCGCGACCGTGATGCATACCCGGTCTCCGGCCTTCGCATTCTGGGCCGAATAGTCCGTGGAGGTCTGCAGCGCCGATCGACCGTCCCCGGTGGTCACCTGATACGAGTCATCCGCTTTCAGGCCAGGATCCTTCCAACTGAATTTGATCGAGTTTGTTCCCGACGTGGCCACGATGTCGGTGACCTGCGGAATGCTGTCCGAGTTGGCTCGGATGAGCACGAAGGTGGCGGTCGCACCGAGGGCGATCACGAGTACCGCGCTCACGATGAGCCCCCAGGCGAGCGCGCGCATCCCGCGCCCGCGTTCCACCGGCCGTGTTCCGCTGCTCTGGCCCTTCTGGCGGTTGCTGTTGCCACCGGCGGTCTCTCGCTTCATGGTGCCGACCGGAGCATAGGTGGCACTCGCCGAACGACGTCGACGACGACCCCGGTCGCCCGGCACGACTCCGCCCACTCCCCGGATGCGGGTGCGATCCTCGAGGTCGGACACGGTCGCGAGCGCCCAATCATCCATTGCGACCTCGATCGGCGTCTGCGGCACCCCGAGCTCCGTCTCTACCGACTGCAACTCCCGCACCAGTTCGAGCACACTGCCCGGTCGATTCTCCGGCTTTCGGGACATCGCCTGCGCGAGCACCCGTTCGAGACTCGGCGGCACATCGGAGCGTCCGATGGGCTGAGGCCGGGCGCGATTGATGCGTGAGATCAGGTCGGCGGACTTGTTCGATTCGCCCGGGATCTCGAAGGGCGACCGGCCGGCGAGCAGCGAATATACGGTGGCTGCGAAGGACCAGACTTCGGAGGGGATGCTGCCTGGCGTTTCATCCATCAACACCTCCGGCGCGGACCACGGTATCGAAAGTCCCACCGACTCGTGGCTGTCCGCCTCGCTCAGGGTCGATGCGATCCCGAAATCGGAGAGCACCGGATGCCCGTAGGCCGTCAGCAGGATATTGGACGGCTTGATGTCGCGATGCAGCACTCCCGCGCGGTGGGCGGTCTCGATCGCGCTGCCGATCTTGACGGCGATGCGAAGCACCTCCGGCACCGGGATCCGCTCGCGTCGATATCGTTCGCTCAACGCCGACGAGCAGAGTTCCATCACGATATAGGGGCGACCGTCGGATGACACGCTCGCCTGGTAGACCGTGAGGATCGACGGATGCGAGCTCAGCTGCGCCATGAGATTGGCCTCTGCCTGGAACATCTGCCGCACCTGGTCGTTGACGACCTCGCTCAGCATCACCTTGACGGCGACCTGGCGACGCGGCATGTTCTGTTCATAGAGGAATACGTCCGCGAAACCGCCGGAGCCGAGCACGTGGATGGTGGAGAATCCGGGCAGGACGGGAGGCGGGGACGGCAGTCTTCGGGCCATCTCTCCTCCTTCGACGCCTCTGGCGGTGATGACCCTCACGGCAGGCCTTCGGTGGAGTGGTCGGTCCCACCTGCCGATGTCCTATTCTAGACACGCTTCGATCGGGGTCAGCCTGACAAATCCGCTGGTCACAGGCCTGTTTTTGTCCCCCCTTTGGGGGTCAGGCCTCCATCGTCGGGGTGGGTGCGGTGCGCGGGAGCGTGTTCTCGAATTCTCCGAGTCCTGAGCTTTCGAGCACATCGATCACGATCGTGGTGATGTTGTCCCGCCCGCCGCCCTCGAGAGCCGCTTGCACGAGAGCGAGGGCGGTCTGGTCCGCGGGAAGTCCCGCGGCGAGCATCGAGCGGATGTCATCGGCATCCAGCTCCTTCGTGAGCCCGTCGGAGCACACCAGCAGTCGTAACCCCGTGCGCACGGGCACCACCCAGTAGTCGGGCACCGGCTCCACGTTGAATCCGACGGCACGGGTGATCACATTGCTGTCGGGATGCGCCTCGGCATCTTCCGCCAGGATCACGCCCGCATCGACGAGCTCCTGCACTACCGAATGATCAACGGTCACCTGCACGAGGGCATCCCGCTCGTACCGGTACACCCGCGAATCGCCCACGTTGAAGACGGTCCAGAACGGTTCGTCGCCCTGCAGCGAGAGGGCCACTCCGGTGACGGTGGTTCCGACGCCCAGTTCCTTTTCGTCGGCCGCGAGTCCGATGTCGACGGTGGCTGCCCGCAGCCCGCGTTCGATCGAGTCGGCATCGGTGAACGCCCCGCTGACCGCCTCCGCCAACCGGGCGACGACCGCGGCGCTGGCGATGTCCCCGGCCGAATGTCCCCCCATGCCGTCCGCGACGGCGAAGATCGGCGCTCGGGCTAAAAAGCTGTCTTCGTTGTGCGCTCGACGGCGCCCGGTATCGGTCGCGGCACCCCAGCCGAGCACGAGCCGGGCACCGGGATGCCCGGGGATGTCGACATCGAGTCGCACGACGCTGCTGCCGATCTCGGTCACGGAAGCCTTTCGCGAGTCATTGGGGGTCCGCTCGTCAGACCAGGCGTTCGATGGGAAGGATTTCGATGGTGTTACCGTCACCAATATCCACTACCGTTCCGGCCGAGACAACGAACGACTCGCCCTGGCGGAGTTTTAGTGACGAGGATCCCGGGATCGACACGATGGTGCCGTTGGTCGAACGAAGGTCGGTAACGATCACGGATGCCCCGTGCTGGCGCAATTCAAGGTGCGTGGCCGACACCTCGCGACCCGGGGAAGGCACGCGCACCAATCGCGGTTGCCCCCCGAGTGCGACGCGCGGCGGGACGGGTCGGCGACCGATCAGTGCGGGCACGTCGAGCGGGATCGGAGCGTGACGATTGACCCGGATGCCGTACCAGGGCACCCTAAGCCCGGCCGGGTCCGTCGGGAGTCCCGCCCGCGGCGCGACCGGCCGCTCGATCATCGCCGGGTGGCCACGCGGGGGTTCGACGAGGGCGGGGGGCTCGACGGGGGCGGCCGGGTCGACGCGGACGGCGGGCGTTGGGCCGACTCGTATCCCGGTCATCGGGGCTGGTGTCGGGGCGCTGCTCGGGGCACGGATCATCGTGTCCGCCTCGAGGTCCGCGGGCTCGGCATCCCCAGCCCGCGAGACGGCACCATCGGGGCGCGGCCGGAGGATGGTCGGTCCCGCGTCATCCGGTTGCATGCCTTCCATTCTGTCGTCAGTATGGGCGCAGCGCAGCAGTTGCCGAACCCGTAGTAGCGGACCGGCAGCCGGAATCAGCGACCGATGTAGCTCATGACGTGTTTGATGCGGGTGTAGTCCTCGAACCCGTAGCTGGAGAGGTCCTTACCGTAGCCGGAGTGTTTGAACCCTCCGTGGGGCATCTCCGCCACGATCGGGATGTGGGTGTTGATCCAGACGCAGCCGAAGTCGAGGTGCTTGGCGAACCGCATCGCGCGACCGTGGTTCTGGGTCCACACGCTCGACGCCAGGCCGTACTGCACGCCGTTCGCCCATCCGAGGGCCTGCGCTTCGTCAGTGAATTTCTGCACCGTGATGACCGGTCCGAAAATCTCGTTCTGCACCGCGTCATCCGTTTGCGCCAGACCAGAGACGATCGTGGCCTCGTGGAAATACCCGACAGTGCCCTGGCGGTGTCCGCCGAGCTCGACGGTCGCGGTCTCCGGAAGGCGCTCGACGAAACCCTGGACCTGCGCGAGCTGATTGGCATTGTTCACCGGGCCGAAGAAGACGCCGTCCTCCCCGGGTGCCCCGGTGCGGGCGTTCTCCCGCGCAAAGGCGGTGAGAGCGGCCACGAACTCGTCGTGGATGCCGGCCTGCACGAGCACGCGGGTGGCGGCGGTGCAGTCCTGTCCGGCGTTGAAATAACCGGCCGTCGCGATGCCCTCGACCGCCGATTCGATGTCGGCGTCGTCGAAGACGATCACCGGTGCCTTGCCCCCGAGCTCGAGGTGCACGCGCTTGAGGTCGACCGCTGCGGCCGTCGCCACCGCCATCCCCGCGCGAACCGACCCGGTGATCGACACCATCTGGGGAGTCGGATGCGCGATCATCGCTCCGCCGGTGGTCCGGTCACCGGTGATCACGTTGAGCACACCCCTCGGCAGGAACTCCGCGGCGATCTCGGCGAGGAACAGGGTTGCCGACGGCGTGGTGTCCGAGGGCTTGAGCACCGTCGTGTTGCCCGCGGCGATGGCCGGAGCAAACTTCCAGACGGCCATGTTGAGCGGGTAGTTCCACGGTGTGACCTGCCCGATGACTCCGATCGGCTCGCGCCGGATCTGCGAGGTATGGTCCTTCAGGTATTCGCCGGAGGACATCCCGCCCAGGTGGCGCGCCTCTCCGGCGAAGAACCGGATCTGGTCGACCGAGAGCATGATCTCGTCGGTCACCAGGGTCGCTCGCGGCTTCCCGGTGTCCTTCGACTCGAGATCGGCGAACTTCTCGGCGTTCGCCTCGACCGCGTCGGCAATGCGGAACAGGGCGAGCTGGCGTTCGCCCGGAGTGGTGTCACCCCACCCCTCGAAGGCCGCGGCCGCGGCACGGTAGGCCGAGTCGACATCGGCAGCGCTCGAGACTGGCGAGGATCCGTAGACCTCCTCCGTCGCCGGGTCGATGAGATCGAAGGAGGACTCGGTCCTCGCCGCGACGAAGTCGCCGTTGATGAAATTCTGCAGAGAGGGGGTGCCCATGCTCCCAACATAGCGAGCCTTACGCTCGGCCGCGAGAGACTCGAGCCACCGATTCCGCAGCAAAACACGTCCAAGGATGCGGATTCACTTGTGACAACACCGCCGCACTGACAGAATCAGGGCATGAGCCCGAATCCGAAGCCGGTGCATCTCGATGAGGTGTCCAAGGCCATCATTGAGCAGCTGCAGGCCGACGGCCGCCGCAGCTATGCCGAGATCGGCAAGGCGGTCGGTCTCAGCGAGGCGGCCGTGCGCCAGCGGGTGCAGAAACTCACAGATTCCGGCGTCATGCAGGTGGTCGCCGTCACCGATCCGATGCAACTCGGCTTCTACCGCCAGGCGATGATCGGAATCCGGGTGACCGGGGACACCACCACGGTCGCCGAAAAACTCGGCGGCATCACGGCGGTCGACTACGTGGTGCTCACGGCCGGCAGCTTCGACATCCTCGCGGAGGTGGTCTGCGAGAACGACGACGACCTGATCGATCTTCTCAACAAGGAGATCCGCGGGATTCCCGGGGTGCAGTCGACCGAGACCTTCGTCTATTTGAGACTTCAGAAACAGTTCTACAACTGGGGAACGAGATGAGAAAAATGACAATCGACAACCTGGCCCACGCCACCAGCGCCGCCGCCGATTCCGCCGCCGATTCATCGAAGACCGTCGGCTCTTCGAAGTTCAGCGAGACCGAGCTTCAGCAGAAGGCGAAGGACCATCTCTGGATGCACTTCTCCCGCCAGTCCGTCATGGAGGACGGCCCGGGCGTGCCGATCATCGTCAAGGGCGAGGGTCACCACATCTGGGACTCCACCGGCAGGAAGTATTTCGACGGGCTCAGTGGACTCTTCGTGGTCAACGCCGGCCACGGCCGCCGCCGCCTCGCCGAGGTCGCGGCCAAGCAGGCCGAAGAACTCGCCTTCTTCCCGCTGTGGTCCTATGCGCATCCGTCGGCCATCGAGCTCGCCGATCGCCTCGCCGACTACGCCCCGGGCGACCTCAACCGTGTCTTCTTCTCTACCGGCGGAGGCGAAGCCGTCGAAACCGCCTTCAAACTCGCCAAGTACTACTGGAAGCTGCAGGGCCGCCCCACCAAGCACAAGGTGATCTCGCGGAACGTGGCCTACCACGGCACTCCGCAGGGGGCGCTGGCGATCACCGGCATCCCGGCGATGAAGGAGATGTTCGAACCGGTGACCCCCGGCGGGTTCCGGGTGCCGAACACCAACTTCTACCGCGCCGCCGAAATGGGCGCTCCGACCGAAGATCTCGAAACTTTCGGGCGGTGGGCCGCCAACCGGATCGAAGAGATGATCCTGTTCGAGGGACCGGAAACGGTCGCCGCGGTCTTCCTCGAACCGGTGCAGAACTCCGGCGGATGCTTCCCTCCTCCTCCCGGATACTTCAGACGCGTGAGGGAGATCTGCGACCAGTACGACGTGCTACTGGTCAGCGACGAGGTCATCTGCGCGTTCGGGCGCATCGGCGAGTTCTTCGCCTGCGACGCCTACGATTACGTGCCCGACATGATCACCTGCGCGAAAGGGATGACGAGCGGATACTCACCGATCGGTGCCACCATCGTGAGCGACCGCATCTACGAGCCCTTCAAACACGGAAACACCTCGTTTTATCACGGCTACACCTTCGGCGGTCATCCGGTCTCCTCGGCCGTCGCCCTCGCCAACCTCGACATCTTCGAGGAGGAGAAGCTCAACGAGAACGTGCGCCTCAACTCGCCGGCTTTCCGCGCCACGCTGGAGAAGCTGAACGACCTTCCGATCGTCGGCGACGTGCGCGGTGCCGGCTACTTCTTCGGCATCGAACTGGTGAAGGACAAGACCACCAAGGAGACCTTCGACGACGACGAGTCGGAACGCCTGCTCCGCGGCTTCCTGTCCCGGGCGCTCTACGACGCCGGCCTATATTGCCGCGCCGACGACCGCGGCGACCCGGTGATCCAGCTCGCCCCGCCGCTCACCATCGGTCAGACCGAATTCGACGAGATCGAACAGATCCTGCGCGGTGTGCTCACCGAGGCCTGGACCCGGCTCTAGGTCTCGGGCCTCGGGAGACATTCACCCGACGCATCCGGCCGGCTCGCGCAGCGATGCGTCCCGCGTGCGTCGCGCGTGCGTCCCGCGTGCGTCCCGCATGCCTCCCGCGTGCGCGGCGATGCGTCCCGCGTGCGTCGCGCGCGAAATGCAGGATTCCCTGCGACAGGAGTTGCCATAAGTGCAACTCCTGCAACACCAGTAACACCCAGTCCTGCATTTGATTCATAGGCAGCGGCATCTCGGCTCGAAATACGGGTTGAGTGGTCGACTGATGAGCGCGAGGAAGAGACAGTGAACGAGTATCGCGAACTCAGCTTCTGGTTCGATTCGCTCGACCCTTCCGTCGACGACCTCTCACCCCGCCCGCCGCTGGCCGGTGCCCTCGCGGTGGATGTCGCCATCGTCGGCGGCGGACTGACCGGCCTGTGGACGGCGTACTATCTCGCGACGGCACAGCCGAGCCTGCGCATCGCCGTGTTGGAGAAGCACATCGCCGGATTCGGGGCCTCCGGGCGCAACGGCGGCTGGTGCTCCGCACTGTTCCCGGCATCCACCGCTTCCCTCGCCCGCCGCCACGGACGTGACGCGGCCTTGGCGATGCGACGGGCGATGATCGACACCGTCGACGAGGTCGGGCGGGTCGCTGCCGCCGAAGGGATCGACTGCGACTTCATTCGAGGTGGCACGGTGACTCTCGCGCGAAGCCGGACGCAGCTGGATGCGGCCAACGCCGAGGTCGCCGAGGCGGCCCACTGGGGCGTGGACCACCTGGAATTTCGGGATGCGGAGCACACCGCTCGGGGCGCGGCGAGCGCCCTTGGCTCCACCTTCGACCCCTCCTGCGCCCGCGTGCATCCGGCGAAACTCGTGCGCGGGCTCGCTCGCGCGGTGGAGCGACTCGGGGTGAGCATTTACGAGCAGACCGAGGTGGTCTCCTGGCGACGAGGGTCGGTGGCCACCGACCGGGGATCCGTCACCGCCGAGACCATCGTGGTCGCCCTCGAGGGTTATGGCGCAGACCTTGCACAAACCCACCGACGGGTGCTGCCGCTCTACTCCCTGATGATCGCGACCGAGCCCCTCGGCGAAGAGACCTGGGAAGAGATCGGCATCGAGCACGGCCAGACCTTCACCGACTTCCGGCACCTACTTGTCTATGGCCAGCGAACCGCTGACAATCGCTTCGCCTTCGGTGGTCGCGGCGCCAGATACCACTGGGGCAGCAGCATCCGAGGGGAATACGATCGCGTTCCGCCGGTGTTCGATCATCTCGCCCGCACCCTCGGTGACATCTTCCCGGCAGCCAGGGACGTGGCGATCACGCACCGCTGGGGCGGACCGCTTGGCGTGCCGCGAGACTGGCACGCGAGCGCGACTTTCGATCCCGCCACCCGGATCGCCATGGCCGGCGGATACGTGGGAGACGGCCTGAGTACCACCAACCTCGCGGGCCGCACGCTCACCGACCTCATCCTGCGTCGGGATACGCCGATCTCAAGCCTGCCGTGGGTGAACCACCGCTCGCCGCTGTGGGAGCCCGAGCCCGTGCGGTTCATCGGGGCGAATCTCGGCACTGCGGCGATGGGCATCGCCGACGCCGAAGAACGTCTCACCGGGCGGGCGTCGATCGCCGCACGGCTGATGGCGCCGCTCACCGGGCACTGAACACTCCCGGTGCCGTTGTAACGGCGCGCTGGCCCTGTCGCGTCCCGCTGCTACGATTCGTACCGGGTGGCGCACCACGCTCGCGGATCGGGGGATCATGACGCTGTTCGACCAGGACACCCTCGCGGTGCCGACACACGCCCGGCGCCGGCGCGGGCGTCTCGCTCGAGTGCTCCCGACCGTCATTGCACTGCTGCTCGTCGCCGCGGGAGCGCTCGCGTTCCTCGGCTTCCAACGGCTGGTCGACCAGTACACGGTGTGGACCTTCCGTCCCTCGGCGACGGTGTCGACCCTCATCCGGTCGTCGCAGTTGACCGACGAGGGCAAGTTCGTCTTCCTGGCGAGCACGCCGGTGATCGAAAGCTCCACCACCTTCGCCGCCAGTTGCGCGAACAAACTGGAGGGCAGCGGCATCCTCGGCTGCTACCTCCCCCGGGACCGGTCGATCCACCTCTTCGCCGTGACGGAGCCCCGACTACTCGGTCTCACCGATGTGGTCGCAGCGCACGAGATGCTGCATGCGGTCTGGGACCGGCTGAACACCGCCGAACGACAGCAGCTCGCGCCTGCGCTCGAGAGGGAAGCGGCACGACTCGCGGGGGACCCGAAGTTTCAAGCCCGCCTCGCCTATTACGCCAAGAATGAACCGGGCGAACGGGTCAACGAATTGCACTCGATCATCGGCACCGAGATTGCAACGATCTCTCCCGAACTGGAGCGTTACTATGCGAGATGGCTCGGCAGCCGACAGTCGCTGGTGGCCCTCCAGACGAAGACCGACGCCGTCTTCTCCGACCTGGAGAAGCGTGGAGCCGAACTGTCGGCGACGTTGGGGCAGATCCGATCCGCGATCGACGAAGAGTACTCCTCCTACACGAGTGGCTACGCGCAGCTGAACGCGGACATCCGCCGATTCAATGGACGTACCGACTTCACCTCCAACCGCCAAATTGACATCGCGAAGCGCGCCCTCGAGGCGCGGCGGGCCGATCTCGACGCCCGCTACGCCGACATCCTCGCCAAGACGGCAGAATACAACGCCGACCTCGCCGAGCTGAATGCCATCTCCGAGCAGACCGCCGGACTCAACAGTGCCCTCAACCAGGGCCCGCCCGGCAGCACTATCCAGACCCCCGCGCCCGCGACCGGCGCCGGAGGCTGAGCATCGCTTCTACCTCGCGACCGCAACGCCGAAGAAAACGCTGGGGGATCGGCGAATCCTAGAATCAGGCTATGTCACGAATCGTACAGTACAGCCGCTACGGCGGACCGGACGTCCTGGAAATCGTTTCCGTCGACGAACCCCACGCGGATGTCGACCAGCTGCGCGTCTCCGTGCGCGCGGCGGGCCTCAACGTCTTCGACGTCACGGCGCGCCGCTCCCCCACGGTGCTGCCGAATCGCACGCTTCCCAGCGGCCAGGGCTTCGAATTTGCCGGGGTGATCGACGAAGTGGGCGATGCTGTAGGCGGAGCGTTCGTGGGCGAAGAGGTACTCGGGTGGAGTAACTTCAGCGCCCAGGCGGACTTCGTTGTCGTGCCGGCTCAGCAGGTAGCCGTGAAGCCGGCCGGCCTCGACTGGGCGACCGCCGGAGGGCTGGGGCTGGTCGGTAATGCAGCGTTCCGGGCGACCCGCGCGCTGGCGCCGCGTGCGGGGGAAACCGTGCTGGTGAGTGCGGCGGCCGGGGGCGTCGGAAACTTCGCGGCACAACTCGCCCTCGCCGAGGGAGCGACCGTGATCGGAACCGCCAGCGAGGAAAATCACGACTATCTGCGCGGCCTCGGCGTGATCCCGGTGAGCTACGGTGAGGGACTGGTCGGTCGACTTCGCGCCGCCGCGCCGCAGGGAATCGACGCGGTGATCGACACCTCGGGCGCGGAGACAGTCGAAGCCGCGCTCCAGCTGGGGGTCGATCCGTCCCGGATCAACACCATCGTCTACTTCGCCGGCGTCGAGAAATACGGCATCAGCGCGATCGGAGGCGGCGGTAAGACCGCCGTGCAGCTCGGTGAACTCGCGCAGCTCGTTGCGGGCGGCTCGGTCGTCCTGCCGATTGCCGCTACTTTTCCGCTTTCCGAAGTGCGCGCGGCCTACCAGCTGCTCGAATCCCACCATCCGCGCGGCAAGATCGTGCTCACCGTGCCCTGAGCCTGCCTTCCGCTGCGGGCCCCCGTCCGCGGGCGCGCTCAACCCCGCCCCCCGCACGAAATCCATGCAGTTCTCGGCGACACGCCGCCAAGGCGCACTCTTTAGCCGTGTGGTGCACGGAATGCATGGATTTCGAACACCGGAGCCCGGACGCGGTCAGACCGGATCGGTGAACATGGCCGAGATCTCGGTGACCTCGGCGGCCGACGGGGTCCACTCGGTGGCGGCACCCGCGTTTTGGATGACCTGCTCCGGCTTCGTCGCGCCCGCGATCACGCTAGTGAGTCCGGGCTGCGCCAACAGCCAGGCGAGGGTGGCCGCGAGCATGGTGATGCCCCGCTCCCGGCAGAAGCCTTCGTACCTGTCCATCGTGTCCCACGGCGCGCTCTCGAGCAGGTGCGGGCGAAGGGTCACGATCCGGCTGTCCGCCGGCCCACCCGACCTGCTGAACTTGCCGGTGAACAGCCCGTTGTAGAGCGGGAAGAACGGAAGGAAGCCCAGCCCATAGTGGTTCACCGCGGGAAGCACCTCCTCTTCGACATCCCTCACGAGCAGGGAGTACTCGTTCTGGGCCGAAATGAATTTGGGATGGCCGCCGAGGGTCGCACGGAACTCGGCATCCGCGATCTGCCAACCGGCGAGATTGGAGTGGCCGATGTAGCGCACCTTACCCTCGGCGATGAGGTCGTCGAGTGCCGAAAGGGTCTCCTCGATCGGCGTAAGCGGGTCGGGCACGTGCAGTTGGTACAGGTCGATCCAGTCCGTCTGGAGACGGCGAAGGGATGCTTCGACCGCGAGCCTCACGTAGCGACGCGAGCCGCGCGCTCCCCAGTCGGGTCCGTTGCTGCCGGCCATATCCATGCCGAACTTGGTGGCGAGCACGATCTCGTGGCGACGGCCCTTGAGCGAATGACCCATGCGGGTCTCACTCAGTCCGCGCTCGGACCCATAGATGTCGGCAGTGTCGAAGAGGGTGACTCCGGCGTCGATCGCCGCATTGATCACGGCATCCGTGCCCTCCTGCGACTCACTGGCGGTGTTGGCCCGGCCAAAGTTGTTGCAGCCGAGGCCGATGGTGGAGACGATGAGCCCGGAGTCGCCGAGCGCGCGATAGTCGATGGCAGGCATGCCTCCAGCCTAGGTGCGTCCCCTCCTCCACAGTGCCGCTCGAAAGGCGCCACTATCCCATGTCCGAAAAGCGCGAGAGGCCCGTCCGCCGACGCAGCTACAGTCGAACCATGACCACCACACCCGGTATCGGCGCTCCCCCGGTCGTCGCGTCCGCCACGCCGGGCACGCTCCCGCTCCGTCGGATCGACAGCCCCATCGGCCGCATCGAGCTGGTCGGCGACGGTGCCGCCGTCGTGTCCCTCACCATCGAGCGTGCCGGCAGGCTGCCGCATGACGGGGATGAGGAATGCAGCGATCCCGTGCTCGATCGCGCCGCCGGGCAGCTCTCCGAATACTTCGCCGGTTTACGAACCGCCTTCGACGTGCCCGTCGCCCTGAACGGCACCGAATTCCAGGAGGCAGTGTGGGCCGGGCTCGCCAGGCTGAAGTTCGGCGAAGTCACCTCCTACGGCGAGCTCGGCCTCTCCACCGGCCGTGCGACCGCGGGCCGGGCCGTGGGAGGAGCGGTCGGCGCCAACCCTGTTCCGATCCTCGTCCCCTGCCATCGAGTGCTCGCGTCGAACAGCCGGATCACCGGCTACAGCGGGGGAAACGGGATTTCCACCAAGGTCTGGTTGCTCGACCACGAGGGCATCGGACATCGCGAGTGAGCCAGCCGCGGTCGGCCGTGGTGCTCGGCGACGACGGCCGTATGCGTTGCGCCTGGAGTGCTGGTGACGAAGAGTATCGCCGCTATCACGACGAGGAGTGGGGCGTGGAACTGCGAGGCGATCGTCCACTGTTCGAGAAGCTGAGTCTCGAAGGATTCCAGGCGGGGCTGTCGTGGATCACGATCCTTCGCCGCCGAGGAACCTTCCGGGCGGCGTTCCACGATTTCGATATCGAATGGGTCGCCGACATGACCGAACTGGATGTCGAACGCCTCATGGTCGACGCCGGCATCATCCGCAACCGGGCGAAGATCCAGGCCACCATCGGCAATGCCGCGCTCGTTCGCCAACTGGTGCAGGACGATCCGGGCGCCCTCGACCGGCTGATGTGGGGCTTTGCGCCCCCGCGCGGATCACGCCCGCGCCCCGCGAGCTTCGGCGAGATCCCCGCAGTGACGGCAGAGTCGACGGCGTTGAGCTCGGCGCTGCGGGCGATGGGGATGAGATTCGTCGGACCGACCACGATGTACGCCCTGATGCAATCGTCGGGAATGGTCGACGACCATGTGCGGGGATGCTGGCGCGCGAACTGACACTCCGGCATGGCCGTACCATCATTCGAGACCACGGCGGGTGGCTCAGACGACGAGGTCGAGTTCGCCCTCCGCACCGTGGTCCAGGCGGATGCCGACGCCGGACGCCCACTCCAGCACGGACTCGATGGTGGGGTGGTCGATCGCCGCTTCGCACAGGGCGCGCACGAACTGGCCTTTGCCCTTCTTGTTGAAGTGGTTGAGGGCCCGGCGGGGTCCGTCGTCGGAATCTGAGACGACACGGAGGAACGTCCTTTGCGCGCCCGCCGGAACCGGACCGAGCTCGACGTAGGCCTCCGAGCGCAGGTCGAGGATGACCCCACCCGAGGCCGCAAGCACGGCAGTGATCCTCTCGCGCCAGAGTGATTTCAACGGCAGGGTCGGCAGCCTCGAGTCATGGGAGAGGCGGTACGCGGGTATCGGGTCATCCGCTCCGAGCAGGCCGAACAGGGCCGAGTGGATGAGCACATGATCGCGGGCGAACAGTCGGGCCGAGGCATCAAGGTTGCCCGCATCAAGGGCGTCGTAGAGCACGCCGGTGTAGCGATCGAGGGCGGCAAGGGTGGGCGAGGTTCGAAGTTCGCGATTCCGCGTGACCTCGAACTGCTGGGTCGCACCGAGTTTCAGGGCGGCTGCGGCGGCGGTGCGATTGCGGGAGAGCGCCCGGGTGGCCGCCAGAGCGGTGCGCCTGGTCGCAGTGAGTTCGACATGGCTGAGCAGGGCCAGGTCAAGCGGCGCGTCGGCGTCGCCCCCGTCACGCTTGGTCTCGGAGGGGGGTAGGAGCACCAGCACTAGCCGGTGACGAACGCGAGTGCGGCTTCCACGTTCGCGCCCAGAGGTCGGGCCGAGTCGAGAGTGATCCGTGGCGTGGCAGCGCTCACCCCAGCCCAAGGCGAGTATTCGTCCAGACTCTGCTCAACGGCATGCCAACTGGGCTCATTCACGTGCGGAAGCCGGCGCCCGCGTGATTCGAGACGCTCGCGATGCAGATCGGCGTCGGAGCAGATCACCTCGATGAACCGCAGGGTCTCGCCACGTGATCGGGCGAGATCCACCCACTGCTCCCGGGCTGGATCCACCCCGTTCACAGCATCCACGATCACATCATGCCCTGACTCGAGCACGAGTCCTGCCATCGTCTCCGCGACGAGGTATGCCGCGAGCCCGGTCGGCTGGTCCCGGTCGATTCCCGCTTCGAGAATCGCCGATTCGATCGGATCGACGGAGACGACCGAGGCGGACAGTCGCGCTCCGAGCATCCCGGCGATCGTGCTCTTGCCGGCCGCCGGCAGTCCCGCCATCGCGATCAGCATGAAACGGGTCAGCCCTGGACGAGGGCGGCGTTACGCGAAACGATCATGACGGTGTCGTGCTCGACCGAGAGAAATCCGTCGTCTGCGGTCGCGCGTACCGCGGCCGATCCCGAGCTCGGAGTGATCCGCACCTCGCCGGCACGCAATATGGCGAGCAGTGGCTCGTGACCCGGCAGGATGCCGATCTCGCCCTCCGTGGTCTTCGCAACGATCATCGATGCCGCGCCGGTCCACACCTCGTGGTCCGCCGACACGACACTCACCCTCAGTTCATGAGCACCAGTCTCGGCCATTGCTAGCCGTTCTCCTTTTGGATCTTCGCCCACTGCTCTTCAACGTCGGAGATGGATCCGACGTTGAAGAAGGCCTGCGTCGCCACGTGGTCGAAGTCGCCGCGCACGATCGCGTCGAATGACTCGATCGTGTCCTTGAGTGCGACGGTCGACCCCTCGACTCCGGTGAACTTCTTCGCCATGTACGTGTTCTGCGAAAGGAACTGCTGGATGCGGCGGGCGCGGGAGACGGTGATCTTGTCTTCCTCAGACAGCTCGTCGACGCCGAGGATCGCGATGATCTCCTGCAGCTCCTTGTTCTTCTGCAGGATCTGCTTCACGTTGGTCGCCACCCGGTAGTGGTCGGCGCCAAGGTAGCGGGGGTCGAGGATGCGACTGGTGGAGGTGAGCGGGTCGACGGCCGGGTAGAGGCCCTGCGACGCGATCTCGCGGCTCAGCTCGGTCGTCGCGTCGAGGTGCGCGAAGGTCGTCGCCGGAGCCGGGTCGGTGTAGTCGTCAGCTGGCACGTAGATCGCCTGAAGCGAGGTGATCGAATGACCTCGGGTCGAGGTGATGCGCTCCTGCAGGATGCCCATCTCGTCGGCGAGGTTCGGCTGGTACCCCACAGCGGAGGGCATGCGACCGAGAAGGGTAGAGACCTCGGAGCCGGCCTGGGTGAACCGGAAGATGTTGTCGATGAAGAGCAGGACATCCTGGTTCTGAACGTCGCGGAAGTACTCCGCCATGGTCAGCGCCGACAGTGCGACGCGCAGACGCGTCCCCGGCGGTTCGTCCATCTGGCCGAAGACGAGGGCCGTCTTGTCGAAGACGCCCGCCTCCTCCATCTCCGCGATGAGGTCGTTGCCCTCACGGGTGCGTTCGCCGACTCCGGCGAACACCGACACTCCGCCGTGGTCCTGTGCGACGCGCTGGATCATCTCCTGGATGAGCACGGTCTTGCCGACGCCGGCACCTCCGAAGAGGCCGATCTTTCCGCCGAGCACATACGGCGTGAGGAGGTCGATGACCTTGATGCCGGTCTCGAACAGCTCGGTTTTGGACTCGAGCTGGTCGAAGGGCGGCGGCTCGCGGTGGATGGACCACCGGTCGGCCCACTCGTAGGTCTCGCCCGGCTCGCCGTTGAGCACCTCGCCGATGACGTTGAACACCTTGCCCTTGGTGGCATCTCCGACGGGGACAGTGATCGGCCCGCCGGTGTCACGCACCTCCTGGCCGCGTACGAGACCGTCGGTGGGCTTCAGGGCGATGGCGCGAACGAGGTCGTCGCCGAGGTGCTGGGCGACCTCGAGCGTGATCTCGGTGGAGTTCTCGCCGATGGTGACCGTGGTCTTCAGGGCGTTGTAGATCCCGGGAATGGCATCGTGCGGAAACTCGATGTCGACGACGGGTCCGGTGACCCGGGCGATGCGTCCGATTCCGGCCGGCTGAGCCGTGGCCTTCTCAGCAGGGGCTGTGATAGTCATATGCTTCTCGATTCTCCTTGGCTTCTGAACGCTTCAGCGTTTACTTCTTCGACGAGAGGGCGTCGGCGCCGCCGACGATCTCGGAAATCTGCTGGGTGATCTCCGACTGGCGGGCGTTGTTCGCCAGTCGGGTGTAGGTGGTGATGAGCTTGTCGGCGTTGTCGCTCGCCGACTTCATCGCCCGCTGACGGGCTGCGTGCTCGGATGCCGCGGACTGCAGCATCGCGTTGAAGATACGGCTTTCGATGTAGACCGGCAACAGGGCATCCAGAACGTCACCGACCTCGGGCTCGAACTCATAGAGCGGAAGGATCTCGTTGCCATCGGGGGCATCGACACCCTCCACTACCTCCAGCGGCAACAATCGAACGACTTCGGGCACCTGGGTCACAACGCTCACGAAGCGGTTGTAGACGATGTGGATCTCGTCGACACCGCCCTCACTGGTCGGCTCGATGAACTTCGCGACGAGGGTGTCGCCGATCGTCTTTGCGGTGTCGAACTCGGGTTTCTCGGTGCCTCCGGTCCAGATCTCCTCGGCGGCACGCTTGCGAAACGCGAAGTATGCCGCTGCCTTCCGTCCGACCAGGTAGTAGACGACCTCCTTTCCCTGTTCGCGCAGCAGGGTCGCGAGTTCGTTCGACTCGCGCACCACGTTCGTGCTGAACGCGCCGGCAAGACCTCGGTCGGAGGTGAAGAGCACGACGGCGGCTCGCTCGACCTTCTCCGGCTCGGTCGTGAGGATGTGATCGACGTTGGAGAAGGTGGCGACGGCCGACACGGCTCGGGTCACCGCGCGCGCGTAGGGGCCGGATGCCGCGACCCTTGCCTGCGCCTTTTGGATGCGTGACGCCGAGATCAACTCCATGGCCCGGGTGATCTTCTTGGTCGTCTGGGCAGACTTGATCTTCTGCCGGTAGACCCGAAGTTGCGCTCCCATGTCTGTTCTTTCTGCTTGTAGAACCTGTGGTGATGAAATGGTGGTCGAGTAGGGCGCTAAGCGCCCGTATCGAGACCCGCTACCGCTTGTGCTTGACGATCTGCTCCTGGGCGATGTTCTCCGGCTCGATTGCCTCGAACTGTTCGGTACCGACCGACGCGAGCGGCTTGCCCTCGCCCGTCTGGAATTCGAGCTTGAACGAGTCGACACCCTCGTCGAGCGCTCTGACGGTGTCGTCGTCCAACACGTTGGTGGCCTTGAGCGTGGACAGCACCTCGGTATTGCGAGCGAGGTAGTCGAGCAGTTCCCGCTCGAAGCGCAGCACGTCTTCGACGGCGACCTCATCGAGCTTTCCGTTAGTTCCGGCCCAGATCGAGACAACCTGCTCCTCGACGGGGTAGGGCGAGTACTGCGGCTGGCGCAGCAGCTCGGTGAGGCGTGCGCCACGCGCAAGCTGGCGACGACTCGTCGGGTCGAGATCGGAGGCGAACATCGCGAAGGCCTCGAGCGACCGATACTGGGCGAGTTCGAGCTTGAGCGTGCCGGAGACCTTCTTGATCGACTTGACCTGGGCGTCGCCGCCGACTCGCGAGACGGAGATTCCCACGTCGACAGCGGGGCGCTGGTTGGCGTTGAAGAGGTCTGACTGCAAGAAGATCTGGCCGTCGGTGATGGAGATCACGTTGGTGGGGATGTAGGCCGACACGTCGTTGGCCTTGGTCTCGATGATCGGGAGTCCGGTCATCGACCCAGCACCCAGCTCGTCGGAGAGCTTGGCGCAACGCTCGAGCAGGCGGGAGTGCAGGTAGAACACGTCACCGGGGTATGCCTCGCGCCCCGGCGGGCGACGCAGCAGAAGGGACACTGCGCGGTACGCCTCGGCCTGTTTGGACAGGTCGTCGAAGATGATCAGCACGTGCTTGCCGCTGTACATCCAGTGCTGGCCGATGGCCGAACCGGTGTAGGGAGCGAGGTACTTGAAGCCGGCCGGGTCGGAGGCCGGGGATGCCACGATGGTGGTGTATTCCATGGCTCCGGCATCCTCGAGCGCGCCTTTCACCGAAGCGATGGTCGAGCCCTTCTGGCCGATGCCGACATAGATGCACCGCACCTGCTTGGAGGTGTCGCCAGACTCCCAGTTGGCCTTCTGGTTGATGATCGTGTCGATCGCGATGGCGGTCTTGCCGGTCTGGCGGTCGCCGATGATGAGCTGGCGCTGGCCACGGCCGATCGGGATCATGGCGTCGATTGCCTTGATGCCGGTCTGCATCGGTTCGTGCACGCTCTTGCGTTGCATCACCCCGGGGGCCTGGAGCTCGAGGGCCCGACGACCTTCGCTGACGATCTCACCGAGCCCGTCGATCGGGGCACCGAGCGGGTCGACCACCCGACCGAGGAAACCGTCGCCCACCGGAACAGAGAGCACCTCCCCGGTGCGGGTGACTTCCAATCCTTCGACGACTCCGGCGAACTCGCCGAGCACAATGACGCCGATCTCGTTCTCGTCGAGGTTCTGGGCGAGTCCAAGGGTGCCATCGGCGAAGCGGATGAGTTCGTTCGCCATCACGCCGGGCAGTCCTTGCACGTGCGCGATACCGTCGGCCGCGTCGATGACGTAACCGACCTCGGTTGTTGAGGCGGATGCGGGATCGTACGACTTGACGAAGTCCTTGAGCGCGTCGCGGATCTCGTCCGGGCTGATCGTGAGGTCTGCCATTTCCCTTGTTTCCTTATTCTTCGCGAAGCCGAGCGGCTCCGGTGGGTCTGTGTTGCGAGCGGGGGGTCTAGCCGGCGATCCGGAGCCGGAGTTCCGTGAGTTTCGATGCGACGCTGTCGTCGATGACCGTGTCGCCGACCTGGACGCGTATCCCGCCGATGAGCGCGGGATCGACGACCAGGTTGAAGCCGAGCGCCCGCCCGAATCGGGCGGCGAGGCCCTTCTGCAGGCGGTCAAGCTGAACGGCATCGATCGGTGTCGCGCTCGTGATCGTGGCGACAGCCAGTCCGGACTGGTCGGCGACGACGGATGCCGCGGTGCGGAGCAACTCGCCGATGCGACGGCCGCGCGGCTGTTGCATCAGGTGGCGAACGATCGAGAGGGTCTGCGGGGAGACCTTCTGTGACAGGAGCGCCTCGACGAGTGCCACCTTCGATTCGGCGCTGCCGAGCTTGCTGCTCACCGCCAGCTCGAGTTCTGAGTCCGACGAGACCGCGGTGCCGAACCCGAACAGTTCGGCTTCGATGGCGACGCCGGCCGGTGCCGAATCCGCCGCGGCTCGCAGCCCGAGTTCTTCGATTCCGGCGAGCAGGTCGTCCGTGCTCGACCACCGGTGCGACACAACTGTACCGAGCAGGCCGAGGGTGGACGATCCGAGGTTGGTGCCGAAGACGGCGGCGAGGATGGCCCTCTTCTCCGCGGCATCCGTCGACGTATCCGAGAGCATCGAGATCAGCTGCGACGAACCGCCGATGATCCGACCGGCCGAGAACAACTCGTCGGCGGTCGCCAGGTCGGCGATACCGGTCGACCTGAGCTCCGCCCGAGCCGCGGCGAGCGCCTCCCTGGTCGCTGATCCCATCGTCAGTTCACCGACTCCGGCTTGGCAGTCTGTTCCGAGCGTTCCAGGTCCGCAAGGAACCGGTCGACGAGGTTCGCGGCATTCTTGTCGTCGGCAAGCCTCTGGCCGATGACACCGGAGGCGAGGTCGATCGCGAGCGATCCGACCTCGGATCGAAGGGAGACCAGTGCCGACTGGCGCTCCGCTTCGATCGTCGCCTGCGCGTTCGCCGTGATGCGACTCGCCTCTGCTGAAGCCTGCTCCTTGCTTTCGGCCACGATCTTCGTGCCGTCCTGACGGGCCTGGTCGCGGATCTTCGCGGCCTCGGCCCGTGCCTCGGCGAGCTGCTCGTTGTACTTCTCCAGCGCCGCGGTGGCCGCGGCCTGCGCGTTCTCGGCCTTCTTGATTCCACCCTCGATGAGCTCCGCACGCGCGTCGAGCGTCTTCCGCACGTTCGGGAGGATCTTCTTCCAGAAGAAGATGAACAGGATCACAAAGATCAATGCCGACCAGACGAGGTCGGGCACCGAGGGAAGAAGCGGGTTCTCCGCCACGGCTGTCGCCACGACTGCGGAAAGCACTACTGGCCTTGGGTGAAGATGAAGTACGTGGCGATGCCGATGAAGGCGAGCGCCTCGGTGAAGGCGATACCGATGTACATGAGCACGGTGAGACGCCCCTGGAGTTCGGGCTGGCGGGCCACTGACTCGATGGTCTTACCGACGACGATTCCTACGCCGATGGCCGGGCCGATGGCCGCGAGGCCGTATCCGACCGTCGCGATGTTTCCGCTGAGGGCGGCGACAGTTGTGGTGTCCACAGGTGTGTTTCCTTCCGTGATGGTGAGACGGGCGGTCGCCCGACTCGAATAGTGCCGGTTCGTTCAGTGCTCGTCTGCCAACGCGAGCTGAAGGTAGACGGCCGTCAAGATGGTGAAGACGTACGCCTGAAGCACGGCGACGAGCAATTCGAAGAGCGTGAAGACGAAGCCGAAGGCCAGGGTGCCGATGCCGAATGCCTTGAAGAGTCCGGGAGCTTCGAAGAAGAAGAACGAGGTCGCCGTAAAGAACAGGATGAGCAGGAGGTGACCGACGATCATGTTCATCAGGAGTCGGAGCGTGTGCGTCACAGGCCGCACGATGAAGGTCGACAACACCTCGATCGGCGTGACGATGATGTACAGGCCCTTCGGAACGCCGGGCGGGAAGAGTGCATTGCGCAGGAACTTGCCCGGGTGCTTGCGCAGGCCGGCATAGATCCAGGTGACATAGGCGATCGCCGCCAGCAGCAGCGGGACACCGATCACGGAGGTTCCGGCGATGTTCAGTCCGGGAACGACGCCGGTGAGGTTCATCGCGACGATCATGAAGAAGAAGGTCGTGAGAATCGGCAGGAATCGCCTGCCATCCTTTTTGCCGAGCAGGTCTTCTGCGATGCCGACGCGAACGAAATCGAGACCCATTTCGATGATCGACTGCCCACGCCCCGGCACGACGCTCATGCGACGGGTTCCCGCCCAGAACACGACGATGATGACCAGCGCCACCAGGATGCGGAGCAACATGATCCGGTTCAGTTCGAACGGCGTGCCACCGAACAGAACGACCGGGGGAAAGAACTCCCCGATGTTGGGCCCGACAAAGCCACCACCACCACCGCCGTCTTCGGCGAGGGGGACGAAAGGGGTGAGGGCGTGGGGTAGCAGCGCTAACTCCAGAGTCGGGGCGTGTGGTCACGCGGCGAGAGGAAGGGGGGCGTTCGTCATAACTCTACCAAGAGAATGGGGGCATCCGAACCCTCACTCCGCCCGGTCGGGGCTGCCGTCGCCGGCTGCGGGCAGGGCGATATCGCTGACATAGGGCATCCTCGATCGCGCTATCACCACCACATCCACCACGAGAGTTCCGATCACGGCGACCACCACGGTGACGAACAGAATCTGGGTCTGGATCCACGGCTGGTCCTTCAGAAGCACGATCAGCACGATGAAGAGCACGAGCTTCAGCAGCCACGCCCCCATGACGATCCCGAAGAAGGCGACGCTCAGGAGATCGCCCCTGGCCACCCTCGTCGCGACCACGATGCTTGCCGCGGTGATTCCGAGAAAGACGACCGCCATGGTGGTACCGATGAGGGCACTGACCAGACCGACGGTTCCGGCAAGGATGAGTCCGACGACAGAACCGACGATCGCGATCGCGATCGCGAGGATGCCGCCGTAGGCCAGTATCCGTTTGAGGATCGGTATGGCGCTCATGAAGATTCCTTCGGGGACGTTTCGGACAGGGCAGCGCCAGGGGGGACGCTGTCGTGGGAGGCCTCGTCGAGGGGATCGAACCGGGATGCGGCCGCCTCGGTCTCATCGTCGGCGTGTGCGAGCTGCACCGAACTCTCGACCACCTTCCGACGGGTCAGCGGAGCAAGGGTGAACGCCGCGCTGACGATGAAGCCCACGATGATGAACAGCACTCCCCAGATCGCGTCGAAGAAGATGAACATGAGCGTGCCGATCGAGACGACCGCGGTCCACGCGTAGAAAATCAGCACGGCGTGGATGTCGGAGTGCCCCATGTCGAGCAGCCGGTGATGCAGGTGTTTGCGATCGGCACTGAACGGTGACTTGCCGGCACGCAGCCGACGGAAGACCGCGAGAGCGAAATCGAGAAGCGGGATGACCAGGATGGCGAAGGGGAGCAGGATCGGGATGAACGCGGGGATGATCTGCTTGGAGAACTGAAGCGCGGCGAGATCCACCTGCCCGGTGACCGAGATCGCCGAGGTCGCCATGAGCAGTCCGACAAGCAGGGCGCCGGCATCCCCCATGAAGAGTTTCGCCGGATGCCAGTTGAGCGGCAGGAATCCGACACAGGCACCGATCAACACTGCCGAGATGAGCAGGGCGATGTTGAAGTACTCCGCCGCCGCGATGCGCGTGACGAGAATGTAGCTGTAGATGAAGAACGCGCCGTTCGCGATGATCGCGACCCCGGCGACGAGGCCGTCGAGGCCGTCGATGAAATTGATCGCATTCATCACGAGAACGATGGCGAATACCGTGATGATCAAGCCGGTGTAGGAGGAGAGCACGACGACACCACCGACGATCGGAAGGCTGGTGAGCTGTACGCCCTGCCAGGCGAGAAGCCCAGCGGCAATGATCTGTCCGGCCAGTTTGGTGACCCAGTCGAGATCCCAGATGTCGTCGGCGACACCGATCAACACGATGATGAGGGCCGAGCCGAGGATCGCGAAGATCGGCCCTGGCTTCGCGAAGATGAGATGAAACTGTGGCAGCTGGGACGTGACCCCGAAAGCGGTGAGGATGCCGAGGAACATCGCGACCCCGCCGAGCCGCGGCGTCGGGCGGCTGTGCACGTCGCGCTCCCGGATGGCCGGGTAGAGCCGATACTTCATTCCGAGCCGCGCGATCACCATGGAGAGCACGAAGGTGACCACGGCGGAAAGCCCGCCCGCGGCCACGTAGAGAATGAATCTCACGGCGTGGGTTCTGCGCCGCGAGGTGCTTCCGGTGGCGTCACGAGCCCGGCGAGCACCTCGTCGATCTGGGCCTCGGAGATCACCCCGTGACGCACGATGCGCAGCGTGCCCCCCGCGGTCAGCAGGCCGGTCGCATCGATGATCGTCGACCCGAGTGAGGCATCCGTCTCGTAGGCCCCACCGACTTCGCCGTCGTCGAGATAGACCTCGACACTGTGTCCCAGCATCCGCTCGGCATCCCCGATGGTGCGGGCGGCCGGTTCTCCGGTGCGGTTGGCCGAAGAGACGGCGAGAGGGCCTGTCTCGGAGAGCAGTTCGAGGGCGATCCGGTTGTTCGGCATCCGCAGGGCGACGGTGCCGTCGGTCTCGCCGAGGTCCCAGTCGAGCGAGGGATTCGCCGGAAGGATCACGGTGAGCCCGCCCGGCCAGAACGCGGCCACCAGGGCGCGGACCTCCGGCGGCACCGTCTCGGCGAGGGCATCGAGGGTCGGGATGCCTGGAATCAGCACCGGCGGCGGTGACTGGCGAGTGCGACCCTTCGCATCGAGCAGGCGCTGCACCCCGTAGCTGTTGAAAGCGTCGACGGCGAGGCCGTACACCGTGTCGGTCGGCAGCACCACGAGCTCCCCGCGGCCGATCGCGACCCTGGCGAGTCGCATGCCGGTGAGAAGCTCGTCCTGCTTCGAGCAGTCGTAGATCGTCGCCATGTCGCTAGACATTCTATGTCGACCGACTCGGGTGGCCCTGCCGCGCGCATCCCCGCCGCGCGACCTGAGACAATCGAGATACCGGCGGGAGCTCAGTGGACCACTATTTTCGATTTCGACCGAGCCGTGCATGTCTACGGCCTCTTGCCTATCTCGTGAGCACCGACGCTCTCGATGCGGCGATCACCCGCTGTGCGAACCTGCCCGCCTGATGCTGTTGTTCATCTTCGACATGGACGAGGTGCTTTACGGTTACGACTGGCGGCGACGGATGGCCGGGATGTCCGAGATCACCGGGCTGTCGCTCGAGCAGCTCCGGGAACGTTGGTGGCACGAGGACGGCGAGATTGCCGCGGAGGCCGGTGGCTTCGCCGATGCCGAGAACTACCTCGCGGCTTTCAACGATGCAATCGGTGTCGAGGTGTCCGAAGCCGACTGGGTGCGCATCCGCGGCGACGCAATGGAACCGTGGCGTGATTCAATCGCCGCCGTGCGGCGCGCTGCCGAATTCGGGCAGGTGACACTCCTCACCAACAATGGCCCGCTGACCGGCAAATACCTGCGGGAGCTGGCCCCAGAACTCGTGTCTGTGTTCGGCGATCATCTCTACACCTCGTCCGACTACGGGGCGCGCAAACCCGAACCAGAGGTGTTCCGCAGCGTGCTCTCGCGCTACGGAATAGACGCGCGAGACGCCTTCTTCGCCGACGACATGCGCGAAAACATCGACGGAGCGCTGAGCGTGGGGATCACCGCGCACCATTTCACGGGTGCCCCCGCGCTCCTCGCCGCGATCGAAGCCTTCGCGGCGGCGCGGCAGGGCTGAACGCGCTCGACCCAGCCGTCCGCGCTCCGCGGCCTCAGCGCAGGGCGGTAGTCGCGCGGTCACGCCCGAGCAAGTCGTGGTGCGTGGCGATGGCACGCCAGCCGTCGGCGACGAGGATGTCCGCGATCGCGGATGCCTGCAGTTCGCCGTGTTCGAGAACGAGGGTGCCGCCAGGGTGCAGGAGTCGCCTGGCTGTGTGCGAGACCTGGCGCACCACATCCAACCCGTCTTCGCCGCCGTAGAGGGCGTGCTCCGGGTCGAAAAGCCGCACCTCCGGATCGCGCGGAATGGCACCGAGCGGAATGTAGGGAGGATTGGAGATGACGACGGCGACTGTACCGTCGAGCTCCGGCAGGGCCGACGCAAGGTCGATGAAGACGGCGTGAGCGTTGTCGGCGCCACTCTCCGTGAAGTTCTGGCGCGTCCAGGGGAACGCCTCGGCCGAGTTCTCGACGCCGTAGACCGAGGCGTGCAGCACTTCCGTGGCGAGGGCGAGCGCGATCGCACCGCTGCCGGTGCCGAGGTCGACTCCGATCGGCTCGGGACTCGCCGCCGCACGCAGGGCGTCGATGGCGAACTGGGCGACCTGCTCGGTTTCCGGGCGTGGCACGAAGACGCCGGGGCCGACCGCCAGCTCGAGGGATCGGAACGGCGCTCGACCGGTGATGTGCTGGAGTGGCTCCCGGGCGGCGCGACGCTCCACGAGAGCCGCGATCGCCGAGGCATCGGCGGTCGACACCGCGCTGCCGGTGATGGACTTCGCCTGCACTTCACCCCGGTTCATCCCGAGCACGAAGCCGAGGAGCAACTCGGCGTCGACGTCCGGCGACGGCACGCCGGCGCTCGTGAGCAGGTTCACGGCGCGGCCAAGCACGGAGGTGATGGTGGCAGGTTCAGAGGCAATCATGGGTGAAAGCGGGGAAACTAGTCGACGTCGCCGGCCAGGGCCTCGAGGCGCGCCTCTTCGTCGGCCTCGATGTCGGACTGGATGACCGGCTCGAGCGCTCCGTTCATCACGGCGTCGAGGTTGTAGGCCTTGTATCCGGTGCGATGGTCGGCGATTCGGTTTTCGGGGAAATTGTAGGTGCGGATGCGCTCCGACCGGTCCATGGTGCGGATCTGGCTCTTACGCACGACGGATGCCGCGGCGTCGATCTCCTCCTGCTGGCGCGCGAGCACCCGGGCACGCAGCACGCGCATCCCGGCCTCGCGGTTCTGAAGCTGCGACTTCTCGTTTTGCATTGCCACCACGATCCCGGTCGGCAGGTGGGTGATGCGCACGGCGGAGTCGGTGGTGTTCACCGACTGGCCGCCGGGGCCACTCGAACGGTAGACGTCGATCTTGAGATCGTTCTGGCTGATTTCGACCTCTTCGGGCTCATCCACCTCGGGAAATACGAGCACGCCGGCCGCAGAGGTGTGGATACGCCCCTGGGACTCGGTCGCCGGCACCCGCTGCACGCGGTGCACGCCGCCCTCGTACTTGAGGTGCGCCCACACGCCCTCGGCCGGATCGGTGGAGGTGCCCTTGATGGCGAGCTGGACATCCTTGATGCCGCCGAGATCGCTCGAGGTCTGCTCGATGATCTCGGTCTTCCACTTCTTGGATTCCGCGTAGTGCAGGTACATGCGCAGCAGGTCACCCGCGAAGAGCGCGGACTCGGCCCCACCCTCCCCCATCTTGATCTCCATGATCACGTCGCGACCGTCATTCGGGTCGCGCGGAATGAGCAGTCGACGCAGGCGTTCTTCCATGACGTCGAGCTCGGCCTTGATGTTCGGAAGCTCCTCAGCGAACGACTCATCGTCCGCAGCCATCTCGGCCGCGGCCGTGAAGTCGTCCGTGAGGGCGATCCAGCGGTGGTAGGCGTCGACGATGCGACTCAGCTCGGCGTAGCGACGGTTAACCTTCTTCGACCTGGCCGGGTTGGAGTGGAGCTCAGGGTCTGCCAGTTGCTCCTGGAGTTCCTCATGCTCGGCCAGCAGTGTCTTCACTGACTCGAACATGCGCTACTCCTTTTTGGAGCCGGATGCACCCGGAAGCGAGGTCTGGATCTTCATGAGGAACTCGACGTTCGACGAGGTGTCCTTCAGCTGGGTGAGTACGAGTTCGAGTGCCTGCTGGGTTTCGAGGCCGGCGAGTGCACGGCGGAGCTTCCAGTTGACCTTCGTCTCGTCGACGCCCATGAGCATCTCTTCGCGGCGCGTGCCTGAGGCGTTGACATCCACCGCAGGGAAAATGCGCTTGTCAGCGAGCTGACGTGAGAGGCGCAACTCCATGTTGCCGGTGCCCTTGAACTCCTCGAAGATGACCTCGTCCATCTTGGACCCGGTCTCGACCAGCGCGGTGGCGAGGATGGTGAGCGATCCGCCGTCCTCGATGTTGCGGGCGGCACCGAAGAAGCGCTTCGGCGGGTACAGGGCCGACGAGTCGACTCCTCCGGAGAGGATTCGACCGGATGCGGGCGCAGCAAGATTGTAGGCCCGCCCGAGTCGGGTGATCGAGTCGAGCAACACGACGACATCGTGTCCGAGCTCCACCAGTCGCTTCGCGCGCTCGATGGCGAGCTCGGCGACGGTCGTGTGGTCCTCGGCCGGCCGATCGAAGGTGGAGGCGATGACCTCACCCTTCACCGTTCGCTGCATGTCCGTGACCTCTTCGGGACGCTCGTCCACCAGCACGACCATCAGATGCACTTCGGGGTTGTTCTTCGCGATGGCATTGGCGATGGCCTGGAGGACGAGCGTCTTACCGGCCTTGGGGGGCGAGACGATGAGACCGCGCTGGCCCTTTCCGATCGGCGAGACGAGGTCGATGATGCGGGTCGTGAGTTTGCCCGACTCGGTCTCCAGGCGCAGGCGCTCCGAGGGATAGAGCGGGGTGAGCTTGCCGAACTCGACGCGATCGGCGGCCTGCTCGATCGGCAGGCCGTTGATCGAGTCGATCTTCACGATCGCGTTGTACTTCTGCCGACCGGAGTTGTCGTTCTCACGTGGCTGGCGGATTGCTCCGACCACGGCGTCACCCTTGCGCAGGTTGTACTTCTTCACCTGGCCGAGCGAGACGTAGACGTCATTGTTTCCCGGCAGGTAACCGCTGGTGCGCACAAAGGCGTAGTTATCGAGCACGTCAAGGATGCCGGCGACCGGGATGAGCACGTCATCCTCGGTGATCTCGGGCTCGTAGTCGTCGTTTCCGGCGACGCCGCGACGCTTGCGGTCGCGGTAACGATTTCGCCCACCGCGGTCCTCGTCCTCGAGCAGCTGTTGCCCGCGATCGTTGTTCTGCTGTTGGCGAGGGCTGCTGCCCTGCTGGTTCTGCTGGTTCTGCTGGTTGCGGTTGTTCGCATTCCGGCCGTTGGTGCGCTGCCCGTCGGACTGCTCGGCGTTCTGGACCTGATTGTTCTGGGCCTGATTGTTCTGGGCCTGAGCACCATCGCCCTGCTGGCGATCGCCGCGGTTGCGATTACGGTTGCGAGAGTTACGGATGGGCTGGGCGTCATCTGCCTGTGCCTCCGCTTCGGCCTCCTGGCCGGGGATCCGGTCGAGACCGGCGGAAAGCGCGGCGTCGGCCAGCGCGATGCGCTCGGCTTCCTGGCCGGGGAGGCGGTCGAGGCCGCTCTCCGCGCGGTTCACGTGGCGGGTGACCGACTTCGGCTCCGCGCTCCCGGCTGATCGGGCTGCTACCGCACGGCGCGGTTCGCGCTGTGTCGACTCGATGACGGGGGCTTCGGCAGCCGCGGCATCCACAATCGAGGTGCTGGCGCGGCGCGGTGCCCGCTTCTTGGCAACCGGTGCGTCGGCGACCGATTCGGAAGCGACGGGGCTTGCGTTGCGGTTCTGGACCTCGGAGATGGCATCCACGAGTTCTCCCTTACGAAGTTTGGACGAGCCGCTGAGTCCCAGTTCAGAAGCGAGAGCCTGCAGCTCGGGGAGGCGGAGTTTGGCGAGGGCAATGGGGTCCGTACCTGCGGCACGGACAGTGAGGTCAGTCACTAAGAGGGTTCCTTTCCCCGAACAAGTTCCGCACCTGACAGGTGCAAGTGAACCTTGCGGGAGAGTTTGACGTTCGGCGCTTTCGCTTCGGGTAGCGCCTGTGCGAATTCTCGCAACTACGCGGGCAAAGCAAGGATGAATGGCGAAGCTGTGCTGGTGAGTGTGCTTTCCGGGGTCTTCGGTTAACCCGAGCTTTCTACCGGATGCATTGTCACTGTAGCACCTTTGAAGTCCACGGCCAGCAGCAACGACTGCCACGGCGAGCCGGGTCGGGCCGCAATCAGCCCGGCCGCGACGAGCCGCTGGGCGGGATCGCTGCACAGCACCAGGATCGACGGACCCGCCCCGGAGACGACGGCCGCCAGGCCCTGGGAACGAAGTTCGGTGATGAGCGACTCGGTCTCTGGCATGGCCGATGCGCGATAGCTCTGATGCAGCTTGTCCTCCGTGGCCGCGAGTAGGAGCTCGGGGCTCTGGATGAGGGCGGCGATGAGGAGAGCCGACCGGGACACGTTGAAGATCGCGTCTTCGTGCGGCACCGAGGCCGGGCGCAGGCTGCGGGCAAGCTCGGTCGACATGGTCGACTCCGGCACGGCGATGAGTGGCGACACCCCGCGGTGCACGATGAGTTTCTTGTGCTGCGGGCCCGCATCCGTGGTCCAGGCGATCGTGAGGCCGCCGAAGAGCGCCGGTGCCACGTTGTCGGGGTGGCCTTCGAGTGCGGTCGCGAGGGCGAGCAGCGCGTTCGCATCGATGTCGACGATCCCGCCTAACAGGCCCTTGGCCGCCATGATGCCCGAGACGATCGCAGCTCCGGATGACCCGAGCCCACGTCCGTGCGGGATGGCGTTTCGCGCCACGAGATCGAGACCGGGCAGAGCCTGGGAGTAGGCGGCGAAAGTGTAGGCGATGGCGGTGACCACGAGGTTCGTGCTGTCGGTGGGCACTTCGCCCGCGCCGACCCCGATGACCTCGACGCTCGCCCCCGGAGCATCCCTCACCGTGACGGTGAGCTCGTCGTACAGCGACAGGGCGAGTCCGAGGGTGTCGAACCCCGGGCCGAGATTGGCCGTTGTCGCGGGAACGCGCACGGTCACCGACCGCCCGGCGAACGCCTCGACCGAAGCCGATGGTGAACCGGATGCGTTCACACGCTGACTTTGGCGAGACCGAGCACGCCCGCCACCTCGTCGACATCGTTGGCGACGACCGTGGGGGTGACATCCGCTCCGTCTGCGGTCTTCAAGGCCCACTGCGGGTCCTTCAGTCCGTGGCCGGTGACCGTGAGAACCACGGTGGCATCCTTCGGGATCTTCCCCGCCGCGGCACGCTCGAGGAGGCCTGCGACGCTGATGGCCGACGCGGGCTCCACGAAGATGCCAACCTCGGCGGAGAGGATGCGGTAAGCCTCGAGGATATGCGCGTCGGAGATCGCCCCGAAGTATCCGTCGGTCAGCTCCCGGGCGGCGATCGCGAGCTCCCACGATGCTGGGTTGCCGATACGGATCGCACTCGCGATCGTGTCGGGGTGCTTCACCACGTGGCCGAGTACGATCGGCGCGCTCCCCGCGGCCTGGAAACCGAACATGCGCGGGTGTTTCGTGGAGTCACCGGCGGCGAGGGATTCGCCGTAGCCGCGCGAGTAGGCGGTGTAGTTGCCGGCGTTACCGACCGGCACGATATGAATGTCGGGGGCGTCGCCGAGCACCTCCACGACCTCGAAGGCCGCGGTCTTCTGGCCCTCGATACGATCGTTGTTCACCGAGTTGACCAGGTGCACGGGGTAATTCGCGGCGAGATCGCGGGCGATGTCGAGGCAGTCGTCGAAGTTGCCGCGAATCTGCAGCAGCTCCGCGTTGTGGGCGATCGCCTGGGCGAGCTTGCCCATCGCGATCTTGCCCTCCGGCACGAGAACGGCGGCCGTGATGCCGGCGTGGGTGGCGTAGGCGGCGGCCGAGGCGGAGGTGTTGCCGGTCGACGCGCAGATGACGGCCTTGGCGCCGGCTTCGACGGCCTTGGACACTGCCATGGTCATCCCACGGTCTTTGAACGACCCGGTGGGGTTCATGCCCTCGTACTTCACCCACACCCTCGCGCCGGTGCGCGCGGAGAGCGCGGGAGCGGGGATGAGCGGAGTGCCACCTTCTCCGAGCGTGATGATCGGGGTCGCGTCCGAGATATCGAGACGGTCGGCGTATTCGCGGAGGACTCCGCGCCACTGGTGGGCCATTATGAACCTTCTACTCTCAGTACGGAGGTGACCCGCACGACGACCTCGCTCGACTCGAGTCCGAGAACTGTCGCCGAAAGATCGGCTTCGGATGCCTCATGCGTGCCAATCACAAGGGTAGCGGTGGGCGCAGCGGTGGTTGCGCCGCCGTAGACGGACTGGGTGAGCGTCTCGACGGACACGCCGTGGTCGCTGAAGAGGGCGGCAACCGCGGCGAGTACTCCCGGAGCGTCGACGACGCTGAGCGTGATCTGGTACCGGGTGATCACCCGCGAAATCGGCAGGATGGGCAGGTTGGCGTGCGTGGACTCTGCGACCCCCGGCCCGCCGATCACGTGCCGTCGAGCGGCCGATACCAGGTCGCCGAGCACGGCCGATGCGGTCTCGATGCCCCCAGCGCCGGCGCCGTAGAACATGAGATCGCCGGCGGACTCGGCCTCGATGAAGACCGCGTTCTTAGCGCCGTGCACGGCGGCGAGCGGATGATCGCGCGGAACGAGGGCGGGATAGACGCGGGCCGACACGCCCTCGACGCCGTCGGCATCCGTCAGTCGCTCGCAGATGGCGAGCAGCTTGACCACATAGCCGGACTTCTTCGCGGCCTCCACCTGCTCGAGCGTGATGTGGGTGATTCCCTCCCGGTGCACGGACTCGAGCGGGACCGTAGTGTGGAAGGCCAGGCTCGCCAGGATCGCCGTCTTCTGGGCGGCGTCATAGCCCTCGATGTCGGCCGAGGGGTCGGACTTCTCCGCATAGCCGAGGTCGGTCGCCGTCGCGAGGGCCGCCTCGAGCGACTCCCCCGCCGTGTCCATGCGATCGAGGATGAAATTGGTGGTGCCGTTCACGATGCCGAGGATTCGCTTGATCCGGTCGCCGGCAAGACTGTCGCGCAGCGGACGGATGATCGGGATCGCCCCGGCGACGGCGGCCTCGTAGTACAGCTGCGCGCCGACCTGCTCCGCGGCCTCGAAGAGCTCCGGTCCGTGGGTCGCGAGCAGCGCCTTGTTACCGGTGATGACATCCGCGCCCGAATTGAGAGCCTGCAGGATGAGCGTGCGAGCCGGTTCGAGACCGCCCATCAGTTCGATCACGATGTCCGCGCCGAGGATGAGGGACTCGGCATCCGTGGTCAGCAGTTCTCTCGGGATTTCGGCGCTGCGCGACGCGTCGAGGTCACGCACGGCGACGCCGACGAGCTCGAGTCCGGCGCCGGCGCGATTGGCCAGTTCCGGGCCGTGTTCGAGCAACAGGGCGGCTACCTGGGCTCCGACCGATCCGGCACCGAGCAGCGCCACTCGCAGGTTGCGGTACTCGATCATGGTGCTCCGTTCAGATTGGCGCGGACGCCCGCATCGCGCGACAACAGGTCGGCCTCGGTCTCGGCGCGCACGATCACGCGGGCGACCCCGTCGCGTACGGCGACGACAGCGGGACGGGCGAGGTAGTTGTAGTTGCTGGCCATTGCCCAGCAGTAGGCGCCGGTGGCCGGCACGGCGAGCAGGTCGCCCGGCACGACATCCCCGGGCAGGTAGTCCGCGTGCACCACGATGTCGCCGCTCTCACAGTGCTTGCCGGCGACGCGTACGAGGGCGGGCGCTGCCGTCGAGGCGCGGTTGGCCAGGCGCACCGAGTAGTCGGCGGCATAGAGGGCGGGACGGATGTTGTCGCCCATGCCGCCGTCGACACTCACATAACTGCGGATGGCCGTGCCGGAGTCCGGAAGGGTCACCTCGACATCCTTGGTCGTGCCGACCTCGTAGAGGGTGAATGTCGACGGGCCGATGATCGACCGGCCCGGCTCGACGGCGACGACGGGAACCGGGATGCCGAGGCGCAGGCAATCCGCCGCGACGATCGCCGCGAACCGGGCCGCGATCGTGGGCATCGGCATGGCCGTATCGACGGAGGTGTAGGCGATGCCGAAGCCGCCGCCGAGGTTGAGCTCGGGGATCGGTCCGCCGCGGAGCAGCTCGGCGTGCAGGGCGAGCAGCCGCTTCGCGGACTCGACGAAGCCCTCGGATTCGAAGATCTGCGATCCGATATGACTGTGCAGCCCGAGAAAGCGCAGCGAATCCTCCGAGCGGATGCGGGCGACCGCGTCGGGCGCATCGACGAGAGTGATGCCGAACTTCTGGTCTTCGTGCGCGGTCGCGAGATACTCATGGGTGTGGGCGTGCACCCCGCTGTTGAGGCGGAGGCGCACAGCCTGCACCCGGGAATGGCGGGCGGCGGCATCCGCGATCCGCTCGATCTCGACCAGGCTGTCGACCACAAGCACGCCGACGCCCGCACGCACGGCGCGGTCGATCTCGGCGAGGGACTTGTTGTTTCCGTGGAAGCCGAGACGAGCCGGGTCGACACCGGCGGCGAGCGCCACCGCGAGCTCCCCGCCGCTGCAGACGTCGATGTACAGCCCGGATTCGGTCACCCAGCGGGCTATCTCGGTGCTGAGAAAAGCCTTGCCTGCGTAATAGACCTTGGCGGCCGAGCCCACGCGCGCGAACTCCCGGTCGAAGCTCTCCCGGGCTTCGGTGGCGCGAGCTCGCACGTCCGCCTCGTCCACCACGTAGAGCGGGGTGCCGAATTCGGCAGCGAGAGCGGATGCCGCAACACCGGCAACCTCGAGGCTTCCGGATTGCGCCCGCACCGCATTCTGCGACCACACGGTCGCAGGCAGCGCGTTCGCGTCGGCGGGAGGGTTGAGCCACGCCGGGGCCAACGGATTCGCGATCACGCGCACACGCCCTTGGTGCTGAGAAGCGCGGTGCCGACGGTGACCGATCGACCGGAGACCGCCAGTTCGAGAGAGGATCCGTTCACGGTCACTGAATCGAGCGGCAGTTGTTTCGGCAGGTATTTGGCAACGCACAGCTTCTGCGTGGCCAGCACCGGTTCTGCCAGGGCGCCGAAGCTGGCCCGCAGGCCGGCGGGCGTGACCGTCGCCCCGTTCACGACGAGGGACTTCGGGGTGAGCGCCAACTGTCCGTCGACCGCAGAGGGCACGAAGGCGACCGCCACCGGAATGCTGGCGCCGAGCGCGGTGATGACCGTGCCGAGCTGCACGGCCCCGGAGGCGATCGCCACCGAGGTGACCGGGAGCCCGGTGAGCCCGGCGAGGAGTTTCTTCAGTTCGTCCGGGCCGGCGGCGAAGACCACGCGCGCGCGCGCGACCGGTTGGGACTTGTTGAGCGGCACGCCGGTGGCCGTGAGGGTGGCCTTGCCGCTGAGGTCCCCGAAACCGAGTGTGTCGATCGTGACATCCACTCGCTGAAACCTTCCGGTCGCCGCCTGGTACAGCACGGAACTGCCGCCGATCGTGACGGTGACGGGAGTCGAATCCGCGAGGGAGAGTGAGCTGCGCGCCGTGGACTCGACCACTCTGCCCACATACCAGCGCGCCCCGTTGTCGAGAGCGATGACCGCGATGATCGCGATCACCAGGAAAACACCGAGGCCGATCCAGCCGCGGCCGCGGCGCCTGACGATCTCGGTCTCGACAAAGCCGAAGGGGTCGGAATCGGGCTCGTTAGCGGCGGCGCCATTCGCAGCTGAGTCTTCGGGATACCGGCGTCCCGATCGGCCGAGATTCCAGTCGTATGGCTCGCTTCCCTGTGGTGCCATGGCCTACATCCGCTCCGGCGCAGAGACGCCGAGGAGGCCGAGGGCGTTTCGCAGCACCGTGCCGGTGGCGTCGTTGAGCCACAGGCGGGTGCGATGCAGGTCGGTCACCGTCTCGTCCCCGAGGGGGGTGACCCGGCAGTTGTCATACCAGCGGTGATATGCGCCGGCGAGCTCCTCGGCGTACCGTGCGACGCGGTGCGGCTCACGCAGCTCGGCCGCCTGAGTGACGACGCGGGGAAGCTCGGCGAGGATTCCGAGCAGGCTGCTCTCGGTCTCGTGGGTGAGCAGCGACGCGTCGAACGCGCTGCGATCGACTCCGCTGTCGGCCGCGTTGCGCGCGACCTGGTGCGTGCGGGCATGGGCGTACTGCACGTAGAACACCGGGTTGTCGTTGGTGCGCTTCGTGAGCAGGTCGAGATCGATATCGAGTTGGGAGTCGCTGGACGAGCGCACCAGGGCGTACCGCGCGGCATCCACCCCCACCGCCTCGACGAGGTCCTCGAGCACGACGACGGTGCCGGCGCGTTTGCTCATGCGCTGCGGGGTGCCGTCCTTCAGCAGGTTGACCATCTGGCCGATGAGGATCTCGAGGTTCACCCGTGGGATGTCGCCAAAGGCCGCCGTCATCGCCATGAGGCGTCGCACGTAGCCGTGATGATCGGCACCGAGCATGATCAGGTTGCGCTCGAAACCGCGCTCACGCTTGTTGAGGTAGTAGGCGAGGTCGCCCGAGATGTAGGCGCCCTCGCCGTCGCTCTTGATGACGACCCGGTCTTTGTCGTCGCCGAATTCGGTGGTGCGCAACCAGGTTGCGCCTTCAGACTCGTAGATGTGGCCGAGGTCGCTCAGCCGCGCGATCGCCTTTTCGACGTCGCCGTTCTCGTGCAGGGTGTTCTCGTGGAAGTAGACGTCGAAGTCGACGCCGAACTCGTGGAGGCTCGTCTTGATGTCGCCGAACATGAGGTCGACGCCGATCGCGCGGAAGGTCTCCTGCTGTTCGTCTCGCGGCATCGCCACAAGTTCGGCGGGAGCGATCGCCGCCACCCGTGAGGCGATATCGGCAATGTACTGCCCGCCATAGCCGTCTTCGGGGGTCGGCTCGCCGAGGTGGGATGCCACCAGGCTGCGGGCGAAGCGGTCGATCTGGCCGCCATGATCGTTGAAGTAGTACTCGCGGGTGACGAGCCCGCCCTCGGCCTGGAAAATGCGGGCGAGGCTGTCTCCGACAGCAGCCCAGCGCACCCCGCCGAGGTGGATCGGGCCGGTGGGGTTAGCCGACACGAACTCGAGGTTGATCGTCACGCCCTCGTACAGGGTGCCGTTGCCGTAGGACGCCCCCTGCTCGACGATCGCCTTCGCCAGGGCGCCGGCCGCAGCGGCTTCGAGACTGATGTTGATGAAACCGGGGCCCGCGACATCCACCTTCGACACGCCGTCGATCGAGCGGATGCCCTCGGCCAGCTCGAGAGCGAGCTCCCGCGGATTCACCCCCGCCTGCTTCGCGAGCTTCATGGCGATGTTGGACGCCCAGTCTCCGTGGTCGCGATTCTTGGGGCGCTCCACCGTGACGTCGTCGAGCGACAGGTTCGAGGCATCCGCTCCCCGTCGCTGGAGCGCACCGGTGACGACGGCGAGCAGCTGGGCGGAGAGTTCGGCGGGAGTCACGAGCACCGATTCTATCGGGCGCCCGCCGGAACCCCGCTGGCCCGTGCTGGCGCGCCCCTGGCCTTTCGCTGGCGCGCCGCGAGGTGCGACGGACGGGACTGGGCGAAGATGGAGGCACTCACTCCGGGGGGCTTCACACCTTGAACACCATCGCCGACTCTCGACTGCGCTCGTCCGTCTTCGTGGCCGCGCTTGCGGCGACAGTGGCACTCACTCTCGCCGGATGCGTTCCCGGGCAGGGAACCTCGGCCGGCCCGAAACCGAGCAGCTCACCGGCTCCGGGCGCACCCGGGCCGAATTCCTCGCCCTCCACCGGCACGACTCCGTCGTCGGTGCCCTCGGCACCGGCGGGGGCGAGGCCGACGAAGATCCCATGCGACACGCTCCTTTCGGCCAAGGCGGTCTACGACTTCAACCCCAATTTCGGGCTCGACGGCTCCTTCTCCCCGAAAGCCGGCACCGCCGCCGCACGCGCGCTCGCCGACAACGGCACCGCGTGCAACTGGCTCAACCAGACCAGCGGTGACACCTTCGTTGTCGCCGTCGCCCGGCCCGCAGCGACGGAACTCGCGTCGCTCAAATCGACGGCCGCTTCGGGCACTCCGGCGGCTGGGCTCGGCGGCGCGGCCTACTTCTCGACGAGCGGTGGAGTCGGCCGGGTCGACGTGTTCACCGGCGCGTATTGGCTGGCCGCGACATCCGTCTACTTCGGGTCGGCCGCGGATTTTGGACCTGGCACGGATTCGAACGCCCTCGTCACGGCGGCCCTCGGCGCCCTGAAATAGTGCGCGGGCAGCCTTAGCGCAGCTGCACCTGCTGCTCGAAGTCATCCGTCGGCAGCTCATCGACGATGGCGAGCACCTGCAGGTCGAGGAGGGTGAGGTTCGCCCAGTGGTTGGTGAGGAAGGCGATGTCCGCCGCATCCCGCCCAGTGGAGATGCGCAAGAGGCTCTGGCGCGGGGCGAGTCCGGTGGCATCGACCACGTGCCACCTGCCGTCGATGAAGGCTTCGGCGACCGCGTGAAAGTCCATCGGGCTGAGGCCGGGCGCGTAGACGGCGGCCATGCGGGCGGGCACGTCGATCGCACGAAGCAGTGCGATCACCAGGTGGGCGTAGTCCCGGCAGACTCCCTGGCGCGCGAGCAGGGTGCCGACCGCGCCATCCGTCACCCGGCTCGATCCGGGAACATAGTAGAGGCGGTCATGCACCCAGGCACTCACGGCCGTGAGCAGCGGGAGGCCGGTGAGGCCGCGGAACTCGGATGCCGCGGTCGGCAACAGCGTGTCGGACTCGCAATAGCGGCTCGGGCGCAGGTAGATGATGGTGTCGAGGTCGTCGGCCGGTGCCGAAAGCGACTGGCCGATCACCTCTGCCGTGTAGTCGATGGTCATGCGTCCCGCGCCGCTCACCAGCTGGTGCAGGCGCGACCCGTGACGGTCGACGAGCTCGTCCGGGCTGAGCGAAACGCCGTCGAGGCTGATGTCGAGTCGCTCGGACGCAAGAGTTGCGCCCTGTGCGACGGCGAGGCTGAGCACCATGGTGGTGCGGCCGGCGATGTCGAGTTCGAGGCGGGCGGCGACGTTACGGAGCATGCGTCGATCCTGCCATGTGCGATGGTGTCGCATCCGGGCCGTCGCGTGCAGAACGGGCCGATGC
>JAZJZS010000009.1:0-106119 GCA_040389685.1 Actinomycetota bacterium | reverse complement strand
CGTCGGCCCGTTCTGCACGTTTCGGCCCATTTTCCCGGTGCCCGCCCTACGGCCAGAGGAGTTCGCGCGCCCACCCGTCGCCGTCCCGCCGGTAGCGCAGGCGCAGCTGGTCGCGTTCCCGCGCGGCCTGCCAGAACTCGAACTCCACCGCGCGCACGAGGTAGGCCTGCCACTCGTCCGGCACGTAGTCCGGATCGGCGTCGATGCGCTCGCGAGCCGCGCTCACCGCGGAGACATATTCTGCATCCGTCGCCGGCAACGGTTCGCTCTGCTGCCCGCCCGCCGCGATCGCCCGGGCGTTGGGATGCCGCTTCAAGAAGTCGATGCGGGCGAGTTCGCGCGATCCGGGTTCCACGTCGCCCACCACCCGGATCTGCCGCCCCTGCTCCCGCCAATACAGGAGGAGCGCCGCGCGCGGATTCCCGGCGAGGTCCCGCCCCTTCGGACTCGACGACAGTGTGGCGAACCACAGGCCCGCCGACGTCACATCCTTGAGCAGCAGCGTGCGGGCGGATGTTGCACCCTCGCCGCTCACGGTGGCGAGGGTGACGGCGTGGGGCTGTGACACCCCGGATTCGAGAGCGAAGCCCAGCCATTCGGTGAACAGGACGGTCGGGTCCGCCGGGGCGGCATCCGTGTCGAAGGTCGGCAGCTGGCCACTGAAGACGGGCAGCGTCCGCAGCCGGTCGCGCCAGGAAGCATCGCTCATAGCTGCAGCCTACGTTTCGGGCTGTGCCGAGGCTGGTAACCTAGTCCTGCACTTGGGCCCCCATAGCTCAGGGGATAGAGCACTGCCCTCCGGAGGCAGGGGCGGCAGTTCGAATCTGCCTGGGGGCACCGCACAAAAACGCTGGTCAGAGGGCAGTTCGTTTTTCTCCTTCTTCCGCGGATCCGTCCAGTGGCAACGTTTTGGCAACAGTTGATTCGACGATGGCGTGATCGAGGGCCCTTGAAACGGCATCCAGGTCACTGTCGAACAGGTCTGAATAGACGTCGAGAGTGACCGCGGCAGAGGCGTGTCCGAGCATCCGTTGCACGGCTTTGACGTTGGCCCCGGCGCTGATCGCAAGGCTCGCGGCGGTGTGCCGCAACTCGTGCGAGGTGAGGCCCTTTTGGCCGATCTGATCTGCCGCTTGGTCGAGCCAGCCGCGCCGGAACACGCGCCCGCGCAGCCAGCCGCCTCGGGCTGCCGCGAAGACCGGCGCGCCGGACTTCTTGCCCTCCACAAGGATCTTCAGCTCGGTCAGGATGGATGGCGGAACGGGAATCGACCGGGCCTCGTAGTCCTTGGGAACGCCGTCGAGCTCGACGATCGTGTGCTGCACCTCGAGCCGATCTCGACCGAAGTCGATGTCCTGCACGCGGAGGCCGGATGCCTCACCCCAGCGTAGCCCGCAATAGGCGAGCACCCGCACGAGCAGCCCGTAGCCATTCCGCCGCCCGGGGTAGATCCCGCGGCCGAGCTCATCGACGGCGTCGGCGAGCTCCCTCACCTGCCGGTGGGAGAGATACCGTTTCGACGCCTGGGTGACCTTCGGCAGGTTGAGACCGTGGGCGGGGTTCGCGGCAAGCCGTCCATCCTTGACCGCCATCTCGAGGCTGCCGGACAGCACATTCAGGATCTTGCGGACGCTCGCCGGCGATTGATTCTGCGACAGCCTGCCCGCCCGGGTCTGCACGACCCGATGATCGAGCGCGCCGAGCGGATAGCTCCCGAGCTGCGGTTTGATGTGCCGCACGACGATGCCGCGGGCCCGCTCCCGCGAACTCGGCCTCCAGTCCGAGCGGCTGGCCATCCAGGAGTCGAGCCACTCCCCCAACAGCACGCGCGCCTTCGACGGATCGACATCCGCGACGCGACTCTTGTCAATCTCGACGTGGGCGAGGAACAGCTCGGCGTCGCGTTTGGTGGCGAAGCCACGCTTCTGGGTTTGGGCGTGATCCGGCTTGCGGTAGATCACGCGATAGCGCCTGCCGGAGGCGGTCTGATGGGCGGTGATGCTCCTCACGATTCGACCTCATTTCGTTACGAGATGAGGTCGATTTTCGTAGGTACCGACGACATCGGCGAGACGGTCGGACGACGCCGCCGTTGATGCGTTTGTCGCCCCATCAGCGCGAATCTCAACGGGCGGGCTATACGGACACCCCCGAGGAGAAGGGCCTTGCGCGATGACGAAGCCGGCTATCCGCGTCGCGGAATCCGGATCGACAAGGAGGGACGCTGTCCGAATAGGGTCCCCCTTGCGGGAGTGGGGCTGTGTAGCGACAGCAGCCGACACTCCTACCCCATTGTGGTAGTACTACGGTAGTATTCGGGTATGAAGATCAGCGTCAGTCTGCCCGACGAGGATGTGGCCGTGCTTGATGAATTTGCTCGCGCTGCCGGCCTGTCCTCGAGATCTGCCGCTGTGCATCATGCGGTGCGTTTGCTGCGCCTTCCCGAACTGGAACACGATTACGAGGCCGCTTGGAACGAGTGGGAGGCCTCGGGGGACCAAGCCGCGTGGAGCGTGACCTCGACTGACGGGATCGCTGATGCTGCGCGGTGAGATCCGGCTCGTGGATCTCGATCCTGTGCGAGGAAGCGAGGCCAACAAACGACGTCCGGCAGTGGTCGTCAGCAACGATCGCGCGAACTCGATTGCGGCGCGGCTTGGCCGCGGAGTGGTCACCGTCGTGCCTGTCACCAGCAACACCGACCGGATCTTCCCTTTTCAAGCTCTACTGCCCGCCGGCGCGACCGGGCTGCCGCAGGACTCCAAAGCCCAGGCCGAGCAGGTCCGCTCAATCGCCGTCGAGAGACTGGGCGCGATCCTCGGGCACGCCTCTGGAGAGGTCATGGCGCAGCTTGACGACGCATTGCGTCTTCACTTGCAGCTATAGAGACACCGCCCCTCCACGGCGAGATTCGCTTCGGAACGGTGGGGTGTCCGCTTAACGTTCGGCTATCGGGATTCGTAGATCTCTCGGCGATGCCCGGCTCTGAGGACGAGGATGATCAGTTGGTCGTCGTGGATTTCATAGATGATGCGGTAGTCGCCCGTTCGTACTCGCCATTCGCCGGCACCTCCGACCAGTTGAATCGCTTTGGGCGGTCGCGGATTCGCCGCCAAGAGATCGATTGCGGCTTGTACCCTGCGTCGAATCTGTGGGTCGAACTTGTGTAGTTGCCGTTCCGCGGCTGGTGCGATCTTCACCGAGTAGGTCATACGAGGCCAAGGTCTGCCTTGACTTGATCCCACGGTGTCGGTTCCGTTTGCGTGCGACGCATTTCTTCGCGTGATTCCTCGGCCGCACGAATATCCGCCATGTCTTCCGCCAATTCGATCAGGCGCTCTAAGTCGTCGGCGTCGATGACAGCAGCGACCCGTCGGCCTCGGCGTGACAAGAAGACGGGCTCATGGTCGGCTTGAGCGCGGTTGATGATCGAGGCGAGCTGATCGCGTGCGTCTGAGACGCTGAGCGGAGTTTCAGTAGACATGCCCCAAGCGTACGTCTTATTCGGTTTTCGTACGATAAGAAAATCATATGTACGTCGACCGTCCCGCAAGAGGTTCCCCTATCGGACTCCAGGGACGCTCGTAGCCCCCGTACTCATTCGTTCGGCGACCGGTGGAATGGAAAGTGGTGGTCCACGGCGTTGGTGGTTCTGGGGTAGCTGTTTCCATTAGCGTGACGTCGTGCTCACCTTTGCCAACATTCCGGGTCTCCCGCTCGAAGAGTTCGCGTTTCCTGGGCCGCTGCGTGACCAACTCGTTGGCGCCATCCTTGACGGATCAAAGACGAGCACCAGTGCACTGGTTGAGGGCTATCGCGATGACGAGCCGTTGCCCGTCGTCGGTGACCGGGGTGTCGTCGTCAACTCTGCCGGGGAGCCGGTCTGCATCATCGAGAACACCGCCGTGCGTATCGCTGCTCTTATTGACGTCGATGAGCAGCATGCACGTGACGAGGGCGAGGGCTTCGAGACCGTCGCGCAGTGGCGTGCAGCCCATGAGGAGTTCTGGCACAGCCCGGAGGTTGTCGCCGAGCTGGGTGATGCGGACTACCGGGTCACCGACGCCACCCTCGTCACGCTGGTGCGGTTCCGCGTCGTGGCACGGTGACCCGCACGGTGTTGCGGAGATCACGATCGGTCTTTTCGAACATCTGAAAGAGCACCCGAGCTGGTTCGTTGCGTTGGCGCTTGACGTTCGCTTGCGGGCATGTTCGATATGGTCGTGTCCGTGAACGAAGAACTGCGCGCGCAAACTCGATCGGCATATGATGCGGTGGCTTCTGACTATGCGACGATAATTCCCGACACAGGCTTCGAGGCGCCGCTTGACCTGGCGATGGTCAATGAATTCGTGAGCGAGGTTGCCAAGCGTCCTGCTTCGAAGGTCTTGGACGCTGGATGCGGGGCCGGCCGGATGGTGACCTACCTCCAGTCGCGATCCCCGTCACTTGAAGTAGTCGCCATTGACCTGTCGGCGGAGATGATCGCGCTCGCCCAGTCTGCGCACCCGACCGCCAAATTCCGACAGGCAGATCTTTCGGATACTCGATATCCGGAAGCTGAGTTCGACGGCATTCTTGCCTGGTATTCGATCATCCACACCGAGCCGGATCAGCTCGCCGAGATCGTTGCTGAATTCGCCCGAATTCTCCGATCTGAGGGGCTAGTCCTGCTTGGCTACCAGGTCGGTACCGGAGAACGCCAGTTGAACAGGCCGTACGGACACGACGTCGAGCTGCGGGCATTCCTGCACCGAACCGACGACGTCATCGCGACTCTCACCAACGGTGGTTTCGACCTCATCGCGAAGCTGGATCGTGCCCCGCGAACGTCAGAGCGACACGCTCAAGGTTTTGTGCTCGCGCGACGCCAGTAGCTGTCGCGGTCACCGTTCAGCAAAGGGTTCCCACAAAGCCCTCTGGGATCTGAAGGCCGGGGAGGTCTCCCGAGTCAGAGTCCTTCAGGGTGGTTGGATAGCCAGCCTTGGTGATGGAGCGCAATCTCGTCGCGCGCGACGGCATTCGGAAGAATGACGTCGAAGCCCCCGTTGTAGGGCGCGAATATCCATGTCAACTCATCGTCGGTGACGATGAACTGACAGACATTATCCGCCACCAATGTAAGCAACTCATCGAGCTCATCGATCGATTCGATTGACGAAACCCAAAAGTACCGGAATCGGGGACTCTCATCTGGTCCGTAGTCGTCCGGTTCAAGGTGTTTCCGCCACGGCCACGCCCCAGGAAGGTGTCTTCTGAGCTGGCCGCTTGCACTATCGTTCACGTCGAAGTCTTCACCGATCACGCGAATTCGCGAGCGGCCGGATGATGCGAGGAGATCGGCCAGGATTGATTGGTTCCGCCGGAGAATCTCAGCCCGTTCCGCGACAGTTATGGCGTATCGCTTCGAGCCCGGCAAGCTATGGAATCGAACCCAAAGATCCGTGAGGCAGCGCCTCGATGATCTCGCAGGCTCGACACCATTCACACCGCAAGACCGATTGCGAGCACCTGCGCCTCAATGTCAGTACTCTGGGGAATCTCACCGACGCGGGCAGACAAGACCGCGACGAATTACTGCAGCACGCCGACGCCGTTCGGGAAGAACTGCTCCAGTTGCTCGATGTGACGGAGCAGCACTAACTCCACACCTTCCTCGCCAATCTGATCGACAATCATCGGCCACAACCCGCATCACGGGCGGGAATCGGTCAGGCGCCTATCACCACCAACACGTGAAAGACGACGTAAATCGGCCAGACAGTCGCCTGAAGCAGCCCGAGAATGAATCCCCAGAATGAACCATCCGATTGGGTGATGAAGTAGATCGCGGCCCCGACCTAGGCCGAAAGAAAGAAGAAGCCCCACTGCCCATCTCCAGCCGTGACGCGCACTCGAGGGCTCGCTGCCATCCGATCCTCCGCCTCGCCAAGAACTTCTCCGACCGCCATTTGGAGGAAGGCTAGCCCGAGCATCGGCGCTGCGAAACCCTCATAGCTGTCAGATCCCAGACCGATTCTGGCAGGGCTGCCAACCCGCGGCCAACTACGTGTGCTGATTGTGCGCGATCTCGAAATCGGATCCAGGTTGAATCAGGCTCTCATGGCCGTCATCGAACCGGATCATGTAGGGCGGGCCGCCCGTCGCGCCGCGAACCTCGATGATCTCGCCGTGTCGGTCGGGCGACTCGACGGTGCGACCGCGGATCACGATGCGGTCTCCTTGTGTTGCCTCCATTGTCAACCACCTCCTGAGCGAAAGATTACGCCCGGGAGACGCGATCACAAACAGCGAACTCCGTTAGTCGAGTCCTCCGAGCACGTCAAGCAGCGCTCTCGAGTCTCGCTCGCCACCCCTTTCTGTGCGGACACTGCAGCGCAATTCCCGGAGTTCGCCAAACCGACGAAAGCGCTTAAGATCGTCAGCGCAACCAGCTCGTCGAGGGGACACCGAGCGACGGTGCGCCCCGACTACTCCTCGACGAGGAGAACCAGGGTCTCGGGCAGCACCCCGTCGTACTCCATGGCCTCAGCCATGGGAGGGGTCTGCATTGCGGCCATGAACACATCAAGGTCCGCGACATCCATCAACACCGCGACTTGCGTGGGGTTCTGGGGATTCACAAAAGTGCGGATGTTGGTGACGCCGAGCGGCCCGAAGACTTCTTCGCGCTTCGGAGAGGCAAGCCAATGATCCTTGTCTTTGACATCGTGGTGGCCGATTACCGTTGGCACGATTCGTCCTCTCCACGGGCCAGCGGAGCACCAGCCCACTTTTCAGAATGCTAGTAGTCGACTCCCGCTCAATCAAGACCCTTCGTCGCGGCCAGACTGGTGATCGTGGACACCACTCCGGAGAACCGAAGACGCATCAAACACATTCACGACTTCGAAAAGGCCCTAGATCGGTTGACGGTTCGACTGCTATAGAGGATAATCCGCGCTCTCGAGCACATTTCCCCCAACCCAAGGACATGACATGGACGCGAAAGCATGCGGCGTGGTGCACTTCTTCCCCGGAGGCACCGAAGACCAGTACCGGGCATCGATTGCCGCAGTGCACCCGGGCGAGGGGATTCTGCCCGAGGGGCAGATCTTCCACGCCGCGGGAGCCTCCGACGGGGGATGGACGATCTTGGCCGTGCACGAATCACGGGAGAGCTGGGAACGGTTCCGTGACGGCATCCTGATGCCGAAGATGCAGGCTGGCATTGCGGGCGGATTCGAAGCACCGCCCGTCGAGACCGTGGTCGACGTGTCGAACATCGTCTCCTGACGGGCGACCGCGATGCTTACGGCAACGATGGTCGTGGCGACGATTCCGGTGACGGATTTGGCGCGCGCAAAGACGTTCTACGGCGACGTCCTCGGTCTGACCTTCCTGTGGGAAACTCCGGCCGGGGCTCGGTTCCGCTGCGGGGAGGTCAGCGAGATCTCGCTCTTCGTCCGCCCACCCGTAGAGACTGTGCACACGCTCGCTCACTTCGAAGTGACGGATGTCGCGTCAGTGGTGCGGGACTTGGTCGCCACAGGCGTGGAATTCATCGACTACGCCGAGGGGCCACTGGCCACCACCGGTCACATTGCCCAACTCGGGCCGGCCCGTGCCGCCTGGTTCCACGACCCGGACGGTAACACCCTGGGGATCCGCCAGGGCTGACCCCTCTCGCCCTAAAGCCCGTCGGCCGGGGCGGGTCAATTTCGCGATGATGCTCTACGCGGGCTGTGGCACCTCGCCGACCGATCGGTGCACCGACACCGTCTTGACGGCGAAAGCGGTGCCCGGCATGATCGAGTGCGGATTCTCAATGGATGCGCTCGGCGGCGCGGTACGACGCGGCGGGATCGCACGAGCTGCTGCTGGCAAACGGGTCCGAGCCGGAAGAACCAGAATCGATCATGAACGGGCCACTCGCGCGGCCGACTCGTTGCTCGCTCGGTGCAAAACCGACGACCGCGTCCGCAGTGACGAGGAACGTTGCGGCTGCGAGGATCGAAATGATTTTTTCCTTCTTGGTCATGTCCCCGGTGATCGGTTCCTCTCCGCCAGAGTGCGACCATCCGTGTCGGCAGGTGAACCGTGCGCATAGGGACGGCACCTGCGCCAACGCCGGGCATGCGTCATCCGGGCTAGAGTCCGACCAGGCGAAGCACGGCCGCGAGCCCCTGCGGGGTCCCCGGCCAGTGCCGTTCGATGGCGGCGCTGCCCGCCCGCCGGGAGGCGAAGCGAAGCGCGATCGCCACCACGAGAGCATCGTCGGCATAACCGAGCACCGGGATGAAATCCGGGATCAGGTCGATGGGCGACAGCAGGTAGACAAGAAGCACGCCGAGCCAGATCCGTACCCCGATCGAGACCGTGCGATCACGCACGAGTCGCGTGACGAGCCGAATCACATCGGGTGCCAGGCGCAGGATGTCCCCCAGCGACACGGTGCCGGGAGTCCGACGCTGCTCGATCCACAGCACGACCACGAGCACGAGCCAGAGCGCCACCAGACCAGCCACAACGCCGACCAGGACCTGCCACCATTCGGTCAGGAGGTGCGCTCGTCGAGCTCCTGGATGGCCTCGACCGCCGCGCCGAGCACAGTGTCGACCTCGTTGATCTTGCGATTGAGGGTGTTGGGACCTGCCTGGTAGAGCTCGCTGGCCTGGTCGACCGCGGCCTGCAGCTTCTCACCGACGCTCGTTTCCTGCACTTCTTCTTGTATCGTCATGCGCTAACCACCCTTCCTGCACACACCGGAATGACCCGTTGGTTCATCGAGATTCTAGCCGCCCTGACCCTCTTGGGCGTCAGACTACCTCCTGGAGCCGCGCCGAGAGAACAATGCTGAAGGTGACGAAGGCGATGACATTGAGGATCACCGTGCCCCAGAATGCGGATCGGAACGCTGGTTTTCGAGTCTTGTGGCGAAACACCTGCTGGCCGACAATCGCCCCCGGCCACCCCCCGATGATGCCGAGTGCGAGCAGGGAACTCTCCGAAATGCGCCACCCCCCGGTCGTCGCGGCCTTCTTGTCCGCCGCGTACACGAGGAAGGACAGGATGCTCGTGACCAGGTACACCCCCAGAAGCCAGGCCGGCATCGGCCAGAGCACGCTCACGACCACGTAGGCCAGAAAGAAACCGATGATCGCCAGGTAATCGAAGGATGCCGGACGCCGGGCCGCGAGCATCCGCTGCACGGCGGACAGTTCCGGGGGTGTGGGGGGTTCGGCTGCGACCACCTGAGCTGGCGACATCCGCTGTCCTCTGACCCGCCTGGCGACCGAACGGCCGTCAGCTGCGGTCTCGATCTCGAAGCTGACCGGCTCGCCGAGCACCGGGCGGAGGGCGCCGCGCGGAAAGGCCGAAATGTGCACGAACACCCGACGGTCGCCGACAACGGTCGTCACGAAGCCGAAGCCGCGGTCGTCATTCCACGACGTGAGAGTGCCCTCGACGCGGGTTCCCTCGTCGCCGTCGATCATCCATCGATGTTATCCGCGAACCGGCGCGTTGGTCGCCTGCGCACGGCCAGGTACCGTGCATGGCACAGTGGGACCATGAAGCCCACCGATGTCGAGTCCCGCGTTCTCGGGCACCTGGAGGAACTGCTCCTCGTTGACAGCCTCGTCGCCTTCATCCGGGTGCCGAGTGTGACCGGTACGGATGCCGAATCCGACCTGCAGCACGCCCACGCGAAATTGCTCGGCGACGCCGGCCTCGATGTCGACACCTGGAAGTTCGACATCGCGGCGCTCCGAGCCGACGGCCGGTTTCCCGGCGAGGAGACCGGCCGGACCGAGGGCTACGGCGTGGTCGGAATGACCGGCCCCGGCTATCCGGCGCTCGTCTTACAGGGACACGTCGACGTGGTGCCGACGGGTGATCTCGAGCGCTGGCACGACGGTGACCCGTTCAGTGGGGTGATCCGGGGAGACGTGGTCCACGGACGCGGTGCGTGCGACATGAAAGCCGGGGTTGCGGCGAATCTTGCGGTGGTTCGGACGATCCGGGCATCCGGGGTCACGCTAGAGCGTCCGCTCGCGATCCATTCTGTGATCAGCGAGGAAGACGGCGGACTCGGGGCCTTCGGCACGATGCTGCGCGGCCACGGCGGCGAGGCGGCCGTGCTCACCGAGCCGACGAGCAACCGCATCGTGACGGCCTGCGCCGGGGCCCTCACCTTTGCGCTCGCCGTGCCCGGCCGCGCCGCTCACGGAAGCACCCGTTTGCAGGGCATGAGCGCACTCGATGCCTTCCTGCCCCTCAATCGGGCGATCGCCGCCCTCGAAGCTGAACGCAACGCTCGACCCGATCCGCGATTCCTCACCACGACGCTGTCGTACCCGATCTCCATCGGACGCATCCGGGCCGGCGACTGGGCATCGAGCGTGCCAGACCTGCTGGTGGCGGAAGGGCGGCTGGGAGTGATTCTCGATGAGGAACCGGCGGATGCCCGGGCCGCTTTCGAATACGCGGTCGCGGCCGCCTGCGACGCCGACCCCTGGCTGCGGGACCACCCCGCGACGGTCACCTGGCCCGGAGGACAGTTCGCAAGCGGACGAATCGCGGACGACCACGCGCTCATCGACGAACTGTCGGACGCGATCCGGAGCATCCGCGGCACACCGGAACCCGAGCGTACGGCCGCCCCATACGGCAGCGACCTACGCCTGTATTCGGGGCTCGGCGGCATCCCTACGCTGCATTACGGCCCGGGAGACGTGAACTTCGCGCACGCACCGCGAGAGCAGGTGCAGCTCGCCGAGCTCTTCGCTGTGGCGCGCTCCCTCACGTTGTTGGCCCTTCGGCGGTGCGGAGCGCACTTCTGATGAGGGTCGTGATCGCCCCCGACTCGTTCAAAGGATCGCTCGGCGCTGTCGAGGTCGCGCAGGCCATCGCCGCGGGCTGGGCTTCAGTGCGTCCCGGGGATTGCCTCACGCTCATCCCCCAGGCCGACGGCGGCGAAGGAACCCTCGACGCGGTTGAAGCCTCGGTGCCGGGATCGGTGCGACGCGAGGTCGGCGCAGTCACGGGTCCGGACGGAAGGTCGATCCCCGGTATCTGGCTCGCGCTGCCGGATGGCACGGCCGTGGTGGAGCTTGCACAAATGTGCGGGATCCCGCTGATGGATCGGCTCGACCCGCTCGGCGCGTCAACCGTGGGGCTCGGAGAGGTGATCCGCGCCGCGCTCGCCGCCGGCGCATCCAGTCTCGTGATCGGACTTGGGGGATCGGCCTCGACGGATGGTGCGGCTGGAGCCCTGGCGGCCCTCGGGCTGCGCGCGGACGCCCCGCTCACCGCGGGCGGTGGCGGCCTCAGAGCCCTCGGCGCTCTCGACCGTTCGCAGCTCATCCCCCCGCCGGAAGGCGGCGTCATCCTGCTGACGGATGTCGCGGCTCCCCTGCTCGGACCCACCGGGGCCGCCGCGGTGTTCGGCCCCCAGAAGGGCGCCTCACCCGCCGAAGTCGCGCTGCTCGACGGCGCCCTCGCCCATTTCGCGGGGCTTCTCGGCACCGACCCGACCCTGCCGGGAACGGGTGCCGCCGGTGGCGCCGCCTTCGGTTTCGCCGCGGCGTGGGGCGCGCGGATCGAGCCCGGCGCCGCCTACCTCTCGGCCCTCACCGGAATGCCGGGGGCGCTCCCGGAAGCTGATCTGCTCGTCACCGGCGAGGGGCGGTTCGATGCGACATCCAGCGCCGGCAAGATCGTCGGCACACTCATCGACCTTGCGGGTGAACGCGGGGTGCGGGTCGCGGTGATCGCGGGACAGTTAGCGGTGCCGCCGCTTGCACTGGACGGCAGCCCGCTCTGGGCCACCGGGCTCGCCGGAATCGCCGGCTCGGCGGAGTCGGCGATGGCCGACCCCGCCCGCTGGCTGCGCGCCGCGGGTGCTGCCGCGGCGATCGCAGAGGGGACCGCAGAGCTGCGCCGTACCTAGCCCAGAACCCAGAGGCCTCGAAAGGAGTCATCATCGACGGATCACGGCGTGCCGCCGTCGGCGGGAATGCCGGTCAGCGCACAGTCTCGACGGCACCCGCCAGGGTCGCGGTCGCGCTGGCGACGCTGACCACGGCGATGGTCGCGTCCGTGAGGGACGGAAGGGCGACGCCGGGCGGCGGCGGGGACGACACATCGACGCTGATCACGGACCCGTCGGCACGGGTACCCGAGAGGGCCGTCGCGTAGATCGTGACCGGTCCGTCCAGGGTGAGCCCGACCGCAGTGGTGCCGAGAATTCGGGCCGTCGGGTCAGTCGAGTCGAGCGTGAATCGCTCCATCGACACCCGGTTCGCCGTGATCTTCAGCACCGTCGCGGTAGACCCCCCGGCGAGGGCGACCCGCACCGTACCGACGAACAGTGCGCCTTCGAGAGCGACCGCGCTGCTCCGGAGCCGGGCCGAGGGTATCGCTGCCAGCGGAGCATCCGGATCGATCGGCGGATCGGATGTCGCGGCCGCGTTGAGCGGTGCGCGCGGTGCGCTCGGCTTCGGCAGCGTGGGTGCCGGTGGCGTTGGTGCGGGCTGGATGGTCACCGGGGCGGGGCCGGGATCGGACGGGACCGGATCCGGGGATGCCGACGCGGACGGGACCGGATCAGCCGTCGCGGACGGCGTCGGCCCCGGCGTTTCCGCAAACGACGGGCTCGCGGAGAGACCCGCGGCCGAGGCGAACACTAGCAGCAGCACCGCGACGATCGCGACACCCTTGGCGGCGGCTCCCGGCGCCACGGAAAGTGGGAGCGCTGCGACGGGTTCCACGGTGGGTACCGGCGCAAGTCCGGCGGCGGAGGTGGCCTTTTCTTGCACCGGGTCGTCGGCATCCGCGACCAGCATTTTCCGTGGCGCCCACGAGACGCACATGATGCCACCCACGATCCCGAGGACGGTACCGATGAAGAAACCGCCGAGGTTCACGCCGACGATCGCGTAGATCGAGAAAGCGAGCGACAGGACCCCGTAGAAGATGCGATGGACCGGCATCACGATGATGAGTACGCCCAGCGTCGCGAGTGCGAGGGGCAGGATCATCGCCTGCATCCCTTCGATTCCGACCTGGATACGGATGCTGCCGAGATCGAGTTGCCCCGAAAGCGCCATCTCGAGACCCGCAAGCACGGTCAGGAGTCCACCGATCACGGGCCGGCTCCGGTACCATCGGCTCAATCGAAAGCGGGCTCCGGACGCGTTCGGACGTTCTGCGCTCGCGATCTTCGCGCGACGATTCGTGCTCACCGATGGACTCTTTCGCTCGGGAAATGGGAGAAGAACCGGGATGCCGGCCGGTGTCAATGGACCCGGACGGCATCCCGACGATGGAACGCCTGCGTCGTGGTTAGAAGCAGGTCGTTCCGGCGGTGAGCTGCATGCGCATCCCGGTCAGGGCGAAGGTTCCGGCCTGGGTGCTCCACGCCGTCTGCTTCAGGTTCGTGATCGTCAGGCTGTCGGCATCCTGGGCGAAGTCCCCGACGGTGCCCTTCGCGGCGGTCTTGACGGTGGACGCGTCGACACCGATGCGGATGTTCTTGAACGTGGCGTCGCCCTGGAGGTCGGTCATCCCGATCTGCAGGTCCGTCGCCTGGGCCGGGTTGCCCCCGCCGCCCGCACTGATCAGCAGGCCGAGTTTGCCGAGCGGAGTCTGCTGCACGACCGACTGGCACAGGTCAGAGAGCTTCGCCGTGCCAATGTTCGCGATCGCGACCGGGTGCATCGCGCCGTCCTTGCCCACCGCGACGCCCGAATATTGCGAAAAGCCGACGCCGTCGAGCTTGGCGGCGCCGATCTGGAACTGTCCGCCCGAGACGGCGAATGCCACGGGCACGGCGCCGTTGGCGACCCCCGCTCCGAGAAGACTCGTGACGATCGCGACGGGGACGGCGGCGAGGGCGATTCGCCCCGCTCGGGACTGGGTGAGCTTTCTGAACTTCATGGATCCTCCTTGATACATGCCGGGTGTGCAGACGAGCGGCTGTGCCGCCCTTGGCAGACCCTAGGGACCCTGCTGTCCAGTTGTCAATAAGCAACTGTCACGTTGTCAGTAAACAACTGACTATCAGCCAATAAGCTGCCCTCCCGTTGTGGCTATGCGACTGTCGGAAGATCACCGGCGGATGCCCGTCCACCCGGTCAGCGCCGGGTGCGACTCGCTATGCTCGGCTCCATGGTCGAGCCTCGACGCATCCGCTTGAATTCGGAAGAACGCCGCGCGCAACTCGTGGCGCTCGGAGTCGCCGCCCTCGCCGACCGGCCGCTCGAAGCCCTGTCATTGGAGGATGTGTCCGCGACGGCGGGGGTGTCCCGCGGACTGCTGTTCTACTACTTCGGATCGAAGCAGGGGTTCCACCGCGAGGTGGTTCGTGTCGCCGGCGACAGCATGCTGCGGGCGACGGAACCGGCAACTGAGCTGCCCCCGCTCCTGCGGTTGCGAGACTCCCTGGCCCGGATCGTGCAGTTCGTTCGCGATCACCGCGGCACCTTCTTCTCGCTCGTGCGTGGGGCCGCCAGTGGCGACAAGGAGGTGCGGGACATCGTGGAGGGTGCCCGTAGGGTGCACTCCGCCCGTCTCGCCGCGCTCTTTCTCGACCTCGGAATCACCGAGTCGGCCCTGCTCACCCTCACGTTGCGATCCTGGGTCGCCTTCACCGAGGAGACGCTCGTCGCTGGCGCACTCGATACCGACATGACCAACGAGGAGATCGTGTCGTTTCTCGAGCAGAGCCTCCTCGCCGTGGTGATCGCGGTCGACCCGCGGGCCGAACGCATCTTTACCGGACGCGCCGAGCCGGGCCCGTGATCCGTCGCGATCGGCGCGCATGCACCTGCCGTAACGCCCGCTACTCCCCCGAGTGCGCCTCGAGAAAGGCGTAGAGCTCGGTGTCGTCGACTCCGGGGAAGGTGCCGGAGGGAAGCGGGGCCAGGATGTGCGCGTGCAGCTTCGCGCTCGGCCAGGCCCGGTGCGCCCAGCGCTTCGACAGCTCGGTGGCGGGTCGTCGGCAGCAGCTCACATCCGGGCAGCGGGATGCCTCCCGGTTGGTCGTGTCGCGCCCGCGGAACCACTTGGCATCGGCAAAGGGAACACCGAAGGTGATGGAGAACTCTTCGTTGCTCGAGGTGCCCGTCTGGGTCGAGCACCAGTAGGTGCCGGTGGGGGTGTCGGTGTACTGGTAGAACTCGTTCGTGCGATTGGGCCGCCAGAACGCGGTGCGAGCGCTCCAGTGCCGGCAGACGAGCTGGCCCTCGGTGGAGCCGGTGACATCCGTCGGGAGTTGCAGGCCATCGTTCTCGTAGCCCTTGTAGAGGGCGCCGTCCTCGCCCACCCGCAGAAAGTGCACGGGCATTCCGAGGTGCCTCGTGGCGAGGTTCGTGAACCGGAGCGCCGCCGCCTCGTGCGTGACGCCGAAGGCATCGCGGAAGTCCTCGACCGCGAGATTGCGTTCCGCCTTGGCCCGGTTGAGAAACTCCACCGACTGGGTGAGCGGCATGAGACAGGCCGCCGCGAAATAGTTGATCTCCAGTCGCTGGCGCAGGAATTCGGCATAGCTCTGCGGCTCGTGATGTTCGAGAAGACGGTGTGCGAGCGCCTGGAGAGCCATCGACCGCAAGCCGTGACCGCCTGGGATGGATGCCGGAGGCAGGTAGATCCGCCCGTTGGCGAGGTCGGTGACCGAACGGGTGGAATGCGGCAGGTCATTGACGAAGATGAGTTCGAATCCGAGCTTGACCGCCATCAGGTTGACCGCCCGGTGCGTGATCGCACCGCCGACATACCCGACGCCCCGCACGGTCTCCTCGGCGAGCGCTTCGATCTCCGGCATGTAGTTGTCCTGGGTGCGCATGTACTGGCGAAGTTCGGTGTTGGCCCGCCTGGCCTCCTCGGGCGTCGCGATCGCTTCCCGCGCCCTCCGAGCCAGTTCCCGGTGCAGGCCGACGAGCGACTCGAGGGTCTCCTCCGGCATGGTGCGGGAGGGACGGATGGCCGGGAGGCCGAGCCCCTGGTAGACGGCGGCCTTCTGCATCCGGTCCAGTTCGATCTCGAGTGCGGCCCGCGGCGTCGGGGGTGCGTCGTCGAGCAGCTCCGACACCGGGATGCCGACGGTGCCGGCGATTGTCTGCAGCAGAGAGAGTCGGGGTTCACGCCGCCCGTTCTCCATCAGGGAGAGCTGGCTGCCCGCGATGCCGACCCTCTCGCCGAGTTGGTCGAGGGTGAGCCCGGCCTCGTTGCGGAAATGGCGGATGCGTTGGCCCAGTGTCGCAAGATCGGTCATACGTTTGACAATAGTGAAAGATTGCGTATTTTTACCAGTCGATCCGATGGAAAGGTCGAGTAATTTGGCGCATTCTGGACTGAGGGCCGGAATTTGCGGAGTCCGGCCCGCCACTTCCTGCCTCGATAGCAGCATCAGCCTGACGAAACGGACGAGACATGACCATCACCTCAGCCCGACCGACCACCCTCGCAAGCTCCCCGGATGCCGCGGGCGCGCCGCCGCCGAACGCCGATTCTCGCGTCGTGGCCTGGGTCGCCTCCATCGCCGCGATCACGACCCCGGATGCCGTCGTCTGGTGCGACGGGTCGCTCGCCGAGAATGACCGCCTGACCCGCCTCATGGTCGACTCCGGCACGCTGATTCGTCTCAACGCTGAGCACCGCCCGAACAGCTTCCTCGCCCGAAGTGACCCGAGCGATGTCGCTCGCGTCGAAGCCCGCACCTTCATCTGCTCAGAATCGGAGGATGCCGCCGGCCCAACCAACAACTGGCGTGAACCGACCGAGATGCGAGCGACCCTCACCGGACTGTTCTCCGGCAGCATGCGAGGTCGCACGATGTACGTCGTGCCCTTCTCCATGGGACCGCTCGGCAGCCCGCTGGCCAAACTCGGCGTGCAGCTCACCGACTCGCCCTACGTGGTGGTCAGCACCCGCATCATGACCCGGATGGGAGCGGATGCCCTCGCCCTCATCGGCCCCGACACCGAGTGGGTGCCCGCCGTGCACAGTGTCGGCGCGCCCCTGGTCGACGGTGTGAAGGACGTGCCGTGGCCCTGCAACGAAACGAAGTACATTTCGCACTTCCCCGAGTCACGGGAGATCTGGTCCTTCGGCTCGGCCTACGGCGGAAATGCGCTTCTGGCCAAGAAATCCTTCGCGCTGCGCATCGCCTCGGTGCTGGCCCGGGATGAGGGCTGGCTGGCCGAACACATGCTCATCCTCAAGGTCACGAACCCTCGCGGCAAGGTCTTCCACGTCGCCGCCGCCTTCCCTTCGGCCTGCGGCAAGACCAACCTCGCGATGCTCAAACCGTCGATCCCCGGCTGGAAGGTGGAGACGATCGGGGACGACATCGCCTGGCTGCGTCCCGGTGCCGACGGCCGCCTGCGGGCAATCAACCCGGAGGCCGGATTCTTCGGCGTCGCGCCCGGAACCGGCCGCTCCACCAACGAGACCGCGGTCGACACGCTCTGGGGCAATACCATCTTCACCAACGTGGCCCTGCGCGAGGACGGCGACGTGTGGTGGGAGGGCCTGAGCGAGCGGGCTCCCGCCAACCTGCTTGACTGGCAGGGCAAACCCTGGAGTGTCGCATCCGGTGGCCCTGCCGCCCATCCCAATTCGCGCTTCACCGTCGCGGCGTCACAGTGCCCGGCGATCGCCGACGACTGGGACGACCCGGATGGCGTCGTGATCGACGCGATAATCTTCGGCGGGAGGCGCGCCACGAATGTGCCGCTCGTCACGGAGGCGCGTGGCTGGGAACACGGCGTCTTCGTCGGCGCGACGGTCTCGTCGGAGCGCACCGCGGCCGCCGAAGGCACCGTCGGGGAGCTTCGCCGCGACCCCTTCGCCATGATGCCGTTCTGCGGCTACAACATGGCCGACCACTGGTCTCACTGGCTCGACATCGGCTCGAAACTCGGCACACAGGCGCCGAAGATCTTCCAGGTCAACTGGTTCCGCAAGGGCACCGACGGGTCGTTCCTCTGGCCCGGCTTCGCCGAGAACTCCCGGGTACTGGAGTGGATCCTCGAGCGGGTCGACGGACGCGCCCCCGCCGTGGACACCCCCCTCGGCTGGAAACCGACGGATACCGGCCTCAACGTCGAGGGCACCGGGGTGACGCATCGCGACCTCGAGGAGTTATTCGACGTTGACCCCGAGGCATGGTTCGCCGAGTTGGATTCCACCGAGAAGTTCTTCGGTACCTTCGGCGACCGACTGCCGGCCAGCCTCACGAAACAGCTCAGCGACATCCGCCGACGCCTGAAACTGTCGATCGAGAACTGATTCGCGAGGCACGACACAACGTTTAAAGCCCCTCGCGCGTCTTAGAAGGTAGACACTCGTCTTACCTGACGCACGAGGGGAACCGGATGGCCGCGACAGCACGACAGGACCAGGCCGCTAGCGAGGGCTGGCAATCGGTCGTCACCACGCTCGTCGCCGAGCGAGGGGACGCGTTGACGCGGTACGCCTGGCTGGTCAGCGGCAGTGCGGATGATGCGGCCGACCTCGTGCAGGACGCCCTGGTCAAGACCTTCGGCCGCCTGCGCAACGGCTTCACGGTGGTGAGTGCCGAGGCTTACGTGCGCCGAGCGATCCTGAACAGCTGGCTTGACGGCGGCAGACGCACCACACGCTGGCGGCGGATCGCTCACCTCACCGCGGTCCCGGAGGCCGAGGAGTCGATGGCCCCGGCCACCGACAGTCGCCTCGACCTCGGCACCGAGCTCGCGAAACTCACCCCGCGAGAGCGCGCCTGCATCGTGCTGCGCTATTACGAAGACCTCAAGGTCGACGACGTCGCCGAATGGCTCGGTATCTCCTCCGGTGCGGTAAAGCGCTACCTCAGCGACGGTCTCGGCAAGATGGCCATCGCCCTCGCCGAAGCGCCACATGTCACTCCCCCGTTCACCGCCGATAACCAAGGAGCCGCCCATGTCCACCGAATCTGACCTGAAGGACCTGCTCGACCACGCGAATCCCACGCTGCGTCCGGTCGACCTGTCGCGTGTTCTCCGCCGCAGTTCGCGACGCCGCGTCGCACAGAAGGCCGCGGTCGGGAGCGCCACCACCCTGGCGGTGGCCGGCATCGGTTTCGCCGGCTTCACCGGCATCCGCGGCCTCGGCCAGTCGACGACCGCGGGTTCCGCCCCCACCGCGAACGCACCGGATTCGCGGGGAGGCTCCCCCTCACTCGGGAGCTCTGCGACCGAAGGGGCGAGCAAGCGCGCGCCCGCCGAGAAGATCAACCTGTGCGGAGCCAGCCTGGCCGAGGTGGCTCCGGACGCCTCCGGCCTCGTGCTCACCACCCGGTTCGACCCGGCAAGTGTCTCCGCCGAGCAAGTCCCGGGAACGGTCACTCTCACCAACACCGGTGCCGAGCGCATCACCGGCAGCACGGCCGCCTCGCCCGCGATCACCCTCTCCAAGGACGGCATCGTGCTGTGGCACAGCAACGGCCCGACGATCGAGATGGCGGCGCTCGTCGACCTCGCTCCCGGAGCATCCCTCACCTACCAGGCCTCCTTCGTGCCGGTCAGGTGCGCGATCGAAGACGACTCGGCGGGCAGCTTCCGCGCCGACCTGCCTCGCGTCGCGCCGGGCGAGTACCAGACCTCGGGCGCGATCGACCTCAGCCGTCAGGCGCCGGACGGGTCGTTCCTCGGCACCGACCTGGTGACCGGCCCCGTTTCGCCGGTGATCCTGCGATAGCGGGGCCTCCCCGCCGAAGGGGATTCAGTAGACTCGCCAGTGTCCACAGGAACGGCATACCGCGCGGTCGAAGGAGCCTGTCATTCGCACCCCCCATCCGGCTCGGTTCCGCGGAGTGATCGCTGCGGCAGCGCTCGCCGTGGTCGCTGCCGTCTCGGTGCCGATGGCGGCCAATGCGCAGTCCCCCGTCGATCTCGGCGGGGCCTACGTCGTCGACACCGTCAACGTCGTCGGCACGCGAGGGGCGGAGATCACCGCGGCAACCGACGCGCTCTACGCGAAGACCAAACTCCAGCTCTTCGTCGTGTACGTGGATCGGTTCAGCGGCGTCGCCGACAAGACCAGCTGGGCGACGAGTGTTGCGCAGAGGAATGGCCTCGGCGATAACGACATCCTGCTGGCGGTGGCCACGGTCGATCGCAACTATTCGGTCTACTATGGCGCGGCCGCCCCAGAGGCCACCACAACGACGGCGATCGAAACTGAGGATATCGTCCCGGCGCTGAAGAAGAGCGACTGGGTCGGTGCCGCGGTTGCCGCGGCGACCGGCTATGCCACAGGGTCGAGCACGGGGTCGAGCACGGACCCCGGCCCGGCATCCGCACTGCCGGTCGTGATTCTTCTCATCCTGCTCGGCCTCGTGGTGATCGGCGTCGTCTTCTTCCTGCGGTCGCGACGGAGGCGGACGGCCGGCGGTGCGGCATCCGCTCCGGTCGGGCCGACCAGTGAACAACTCGACCAGAAGGCCGGCAGCCTGCTCGTGCAGCTCGACGATTCGCTCAAGACCAGCGCGCAGGAACTCGATTTCGCGGTCGCACAGTTCGGTGCGGAGGCCACCCGTGTGTTCAGTGCGAGCCTCGCGACCGCGAAGACCCAGGTCGCGGAGGCCTTTTCGCTGCGCCAGAAGCTCGATGATTCCGTGCCGGAGACCCCGGAAGAGAAGCGCGCGATGACCCAACGCATCATCGAGCTCTGTGAGGCCGCCGACACGGAACTCGACGCCCAGGCGGATGCCTTCGACGACCTCCGCAAGCTCGAACAGAACGCGCCAAAGGCCCTGTCCGCAGTGGTGACGGATGCCGAAGCCGTGAAGGCGCGACTCGCGGGTGCTCGCGCCACCGTGGCCCGGTTGCAGGCCACGTATTCGCCGGAGGCACTCTCATCGATTGTCGGCAACCCCGACCAGGTGGACACGCTGCTGGAATTCGTCGGTTCGGCCGGCACCGCGGCGCAGGCGGCCATCACGAGCGGTGATTCCGGTGGCGCAGCGATCAATGTGCGCGCGGCGCAGTCCGCTATGGGCCAGATGACGCAACTGCTCGACTCGGTCGACACTCTCGCCGCAGGGCTGGCCGATGCGGGAACCGCACTCGCTGCCGCGATGGCCGACACGCAGCAGGATCTTGCCACGGCTCGGGGGCTGCCCGCCGCGGCATCCGATTCCCTCGCCGCTCCGACCGCGGCGGCGGAGGCTGCGCTCATCGCGGCTACGACTGGCGGTCCGGCCAATCCCCTGGCCAGCCTCGCCTCACTCAGCACGGCGAACGCCGCACTCGACCGCGTGCTCGATGCAGTGCGCGACGAACAGCAGAAACTGCGTTCGGCGGCCTCGCAGCTGCCGATCGCCATGAGCGCCGCATCCAGCCAGATCTCCGCCGCCGGCGACTTCATCACCACTCGTCGCGGCGCCGTCGGGAGCACCGCCCGCACGAGGGTGTCCGAAGCCACCCGTCGCCTCGAAACAGCGGTCGGTCTCGCGCAGGCCGACCCGGTGCAGGCCCTCGCCGAGGCATCCGCCGCCCAGGCGCTCGCCGCGGAGGCGCTCTCACTCGCCCAAAGAGACGTCGACGCCGGCGGCGGTCTCGGCGGCCTGGGTGGTGGCCACGGTGGTATGGGGGGTGGCCATGGCGGAAGTTTCGGCGGCGGTCTCGGCGGGGCCATCCTCGGTGGGATCATCGGCGGCATGCTCAGTGGTGGCGGGATGGGAGGCGGCATGGGCGGCGGCATGGGAGGCGGCTTCGGGGGCAGTTCGCGGAGCTCCGGCGGCTCGTTCGGAGGCGGCGGCGGTCACTCGAGCGGCGGACGGTTCTGATGCAGGTTCGGTTATCAACACGTAGGTATACAAGTTCGCAACGGACACGACGATAAGGAAACGCAAATGGCAAAGCAATCAATCCTCGGACGCATCGCGCAGATGGCGAAGGCCAACGTCAACGCGCTGCTGGATTCGGCCGAAGACCCGAAGATGATGCTCGACCAGATGGTGCGCGATTACACGAGCAGCATCTTGGAGGCCGAGAGCGCCGTGGCACAGACCATCGGCAACCTCCGTCTTCTCGAGCAGGACCACGCCGAAGACGTGGCCAACGCCGCTGACTGGGGCCGCAAGGCCCTGGCCGCGAGCAGGAAGGGTGATGAGTTGCGCACGGCGGGAAATTCCGTCGACGCCGACAAGTTCGACAGCCTCGCGAAGGTGGCGCTCGGACGCCAGATCGCCTCTGAGAAGGAAGCGACGGATGCCGAGCCGACCATCGCATCCCAAACTGCTGTCGTCGAGCAGCTCAAGCGGGGCCTGGAGGCCATGCGCACCAAGCTCGGCCAACTGTCGTCGAAGCGCGACGAGCTGATCGCCCGTTCGAAGACCGCGGATGCGCAAACGCAGGTGCAGGATGCCATCAAGTCGATCGACCTCACCGATCCGACCAGTGAGATCAGCCGGTTCGAGGAGAAGATCCGTCGCCAGGAGGCCACGGTGCTCGGCCAGCAGGAACTCGCCGCCTCGAGCCTCGATGCGCAGTTCGAGCAGCTGGATGCCTCGGACGATTCCGTGGAGCTTGACGCCCGTCTCGCCGCCCTGAAGGCGGGCACGCCAACACCATCCGCTATCGAGCAGTAGGCGCCCGGACCCATCGGGAACATGTGGGGCCTCCGTAGCGTTATGGCCCCACATGACAACTATTGGAATCATCGGAGCAGGAAACATCGGCAGCCAGATCGCACGCAAGGCGGTCGAAAGCGGCTATGACGTCGTGATCAGCAATTCCCGCGGACCTGAGACCCTCACGGAGCTCGTGGCGGAACTCGGCCCAAAGGCCACCGCCGGCACCGCGGTCCAGGCGGCGGATGCTGCGGATGTCGCCGTAGTGACCGTGCCGTTCAAGGCCTTCCGTGAGATCCCGGTCGAGCCGCTGGCGGGAAAGATCGTAATCGACACCAACAACTACTATTTCGAGCGTGACGGACGCGTCCCGGAACTCGACGACGGCACCTCGACCGTGTCGGGCATGCTGCAGGAGCACCTGCCAACTTCGCGCGTAGCCAAGGCGTTCAACGCCATCCAGGCCCCCCTGATCACCGAGGACTCGCTCCCGGCCGGTGACCCGAACCGTCGCGCCCTGGTCACATCCTCCGATTTTGCGGATGCCAGCGACTTCGTGACGAAACTCTACGACGAATTCGGTTTTGACAGCGTGAACGTGGGACCGCTATCGGAGAGCTGGCGCGTCGACCGGGACCGTGCCGCCTACGGTGCGAGTGGAAACGTTGCCGAGATGTCCGCCCGACTTGCCAAGGCCACGCGCATCGTCTGAGCACGGAACACGCAAGTGGCGGCCATACTTGACAGGTGGTCGCCACTTTTCTCGTTGTCCCCCAATGGCAGGGCTCGGGTTCGTCCCGCGCGATGAGACTCGCGGAAGGCGCCGGGACGATCCGCGGCGACCTTCCCGGTTCCGCCACGCGATACGTCGAAGTGCCGCCGGAGGCGGGCACCGATGAGGGCAGCACGGTGCTTCGACTGAGTTCCCTTCGCCAGGTACGCGACGCTCAGTTGACGTCGCTCGCGGGCATCCCGGGCCTCGTAATCACGATCGGCGGGGACTGCGGAGCGGATCTCGCCTCGGTACAGCATGCCGCGGTGCAGCACGAGGAGATGGCGGTGGTCTGGATCGACGCGCACGCAGACCTCAACTCCCCCGAAGAGTCGCCATCCCGGGCCTTCCACGGCATGGTGTTGCGAACCCTCCTCGGCGACGGGCCGCAGGCTCTACTCGCGAACCCACCGCTCTCGCCCCGACGCGTGATTCTCGCCGGCACGCGTGCGCTCGACGGCGGCGAGCTTGCCTACATCGAGACGGTGGGCATTCCGATCCTCACCCCGGACTCGTTGACCGCCGAGTCGCTCACGGAGGCTCTCGCGGCGAGCGGCGCCACCTCGGTCTACCTGCACGTGGACCTCGACGTACTCGATCCGGCCGAATTCGGCTCTGTCGGGTATCCCGAACCGTTCGGCGTCTCCCTCGACAACCTGCTCTCGGTGATCGCCGCAGCCAAGGCCGCGCTGCCCCTCGCGGGTGCCGCGGTCACCGAGTTCGCGCCGGCCTCCCCTGACGCGGCGGCCGATGATCTGGGCAGCATCCTGCGCATCATCGGGGCGCTGGCGAGCTGACCCGGTCGGCCATCTCCCCTTTTTACGACCACCGGCGTGTGCAAACCCGTCGGGGATCGTAAAAACGGGAGATGGCTGAGCTGTGCCACGATCCGTAACCGGCGGGCAGGATCGCTGCCGAAGGGTCGTCGCCGCACCCAGCGCCTACCATAGACGCACGGATCGACTCCCGTCGACAGAGCTCGCGAAAGGCCAACGTTGACCGACACCACTGCCCCCACCATCGGCACCCCGCGAATATCGGTCGAACGGGACGGCCACGTGCTGCTCATCGGCTTCAACAGACCGGAGAAGCGCAACGCAGCCGATTTCGCGCTGCTGCAGCAGCTGGCTCTCGCGTACGGCGAGCTCGAACGGGATCCGGAGCTTCGTGCCGGTTTCGTTTTCGCCCATGGCGATCACTTCACCGGTGGCCTCGATCTGGCTGATGTGGCTCCGCGCATCGGCGCGGACGGGCTCCAGAGCGTGCCCGAAGGCGGCATCGACCCGTGGCAGCTGTCCGAACTACAGCTCAGCAAGCCCGTCGTGATAGCCGTGCAGGGCACCTGCCTCACCCTCGGCATCGAACTGATGCTCGCCAGCGACATAGCGATCGCGGCCGCGTCGACACGATTCGGGCAGATCGAGGTCGCCCGTGGCATTCTTCCCTTCGGGGGCGCCACCATCCGCTTCCCGCGAGCGGTCGGATGGGGCAATGCGATGCGCTGGATCCTCACCGGCGACCCGTTCGACGCGGCCGAGGCGCACCGAATCGGGCTCGTTCAAGAGGTCGTACCGGATGGAACACAGTACGACCGAGGGCTCGAACTCGCGCACCGGATCGCCGCGCAGGCCCCGCTCGCGGTGCAGGCCGCCCTCGCGAACGCACGACTCGCGGTGCGTGAGGGGGATGTCGCGGCCGCTGCAGCGCTGCAACCCGAACTCGTGCGGCTGGTTCAGACCGAGGATGCCGCCATCGGCATGGCGGCGTTCGTCACGCGCACGACCGCAGACTTCGTCGGCCGGTGAGGGAGCTCACCCGACTCCCCTCGGTGACGCTCAGCGCCACCTTCGGATCGAACGTCGACCTCGCCGCCCTCAGCGGCCGAACCGTCCTCTACCTCTACCCGCGCACCGGCAGGCCCGGCACCGAATCGCCCGCTGGCTGGGAGGTGATCCCGGGTGCGAGAGGCTGCACGCCCGAGGCCTGCTCCTTCCGCGACCACTTCGCCGAACTGCGGGCGGCAGGGGTCACTCGCGTCTTCGGGGTGTCCAGCCAGGATTCCGAGTACCAGTCCGAGGCTGTCGAAGCCCTCCGTCTCCCCTTCGCTATGCTGTCCGATCCCGGTCTGCTGCTCGCCGAGTCGCTTGACCTGCCCACCTTCGAGGTCGACGGGCAGACTTTCTACAGCCGCTTGACGATCATCGCAAACGGGTCGACCATCGAGAAGGTCATCTTCCCGGTAAGCGATCCCCAGAGTCATGCGGCAGAGATCGTCTCCTGGCTAAGATCCGCCAGCCCGCCGGCGACACCCGTCCCCCACCGCTGAATCGCTTGGAGCGCACATGTCCGAAACCACCTACGACCTCATCGTGATCGGCGCCGGAGCCGTCGGAGAGAACATCGCCGACCGGGCGGTGCAGGGCTGTCTCACCGCGCTGGTCATCGAGAGCGAACTCGTGGGCGGCGAGTGCTCCTACTGGGCCTGCATGCCATCGAAGGCCCTGCTGCGCAGCGGAATCGTCCTCCGTGCGGCCGCGGCCGTTGGTGGAGCACGCGAAGCCGTCACGGGCGAACTGGATGTCGCCGCAACCTTCGCCCGCCGCGACGGATTCACCAGCAACTGGGACGACGCCGGGCAGGTCGCCTGGCTCGAAAAGGCGGGCATCGCCCTCGTTCGCGGCCACGCCCGCATCTCCGGCGAGAAGCAGGTCACGGTCGACGGCACCGTCTACACGGCACGGCACGCGGTCGCGGTGAGCGTTGGATCCGATCCGCTACTCCCCGACATCCCGGGCCTCGCGGATGCCGCACCCTGGACCAGCCGGGATGCCACGAGTGCGAAGATCGCGCCGAAGACTCTCGCGATCATCGGTGGCGGGGTGGTCGGGGTCGAGATGGCGACCGCGTACCAGAGCTTCGGCACCGCGGTGACGATCATCGCCCGCAGAGGCCTCCTCGGCACCCAGGAGCCCTTCGCAGGCGAGCTGGTGACGGCGTCGCTGCAGAAATTCGGTGTGACGGTGCTTCGGGGGGTGGAGATCACCTCCGCCCGCCGGGACGCGCACGGGGTGACCCTCCGGCTCGACAACGGCGGGTCGGTCGTGGCCGACAAGGTGCTCGTCTCCACCGGTCGGGTGCCCCGAACGGGTGACCTCGGCCTTGAGACCATCGGCCTCACCCCCGGCGATTGGCTGGACGTCGATGACACCATGCTGGTGAAGGGTTTCGACTGGCTCTATGCCTGCGGGGATGTGAATCACCGGGCTTTGCTCACCCACCAGGGCAAGTACCAGGCCCGGGCCGCCGGGGACGTCATCGCCGCACGCGCCCACGGCACCGGCGTGCACGCCAACCGCTTCGGAAAGCACGCCGCGACCGCCGACCACGAGATGGTGCCCCAGGTGACTTTCAGTGACCCGGAGGTCGCATCGGTCGGCCTGACGGCGAAGGCAGCGGAGAAGGCCGGCTACGACATCCGGGTGATCGACTACAACCTCGGCTGGGTGGCCGGGGCGTCGGTGCAGGCCGATGGCTACGAGGGTCGGGCACGTATGGTCGTCGACGAGAAGCGCTCGGTCATTCTCGGCGTCACCTTCGTGGGGCAGGATGTCTCGGAGCTGCTGCATGCCGCCACGATCGCGATCGTCGGCGAAGTGCCGATCGACCGGCTCTGGCATGCGGTAGCGGCCTACCCCACCATGAACGAGATTTGGCTGCGGCTGCTCGAGGCCTACGGTCGACCCTGAGCCGCAGACTCAGGGCAGGCTCGTGTAGAGCCCGATGAGCGCGGTCGCCGTCGCGGCCCAGGTGAAGCCCTCGGCAAATTGTCGGGCGAAGCCGGAGAGGCGGTGGCGCCGGGCGCCGTCCTCGAGCAGCTCCCTGGTCGCGCGGGCCCAGGCTCGGGGGTCGCGCGAGTCGATCAACAGGCCGGACACCCCGGCGGACACCGACTCCACCAGACCACCTCCGCGAAACGCGATTACCGGGGTACCGCTCGCGGCGGACTCAAGGGCGACAAGTCCGAAGGTCTCCGAGTGCGAGGGAACGAGCGTTACCGTCGCGACGGCCAGAAGGTCGGCGAGCCGTTCCCGCGAGAGGGCTCCGGCAAACCGGATCTCGGTGAGTACACCGAGTTCCGCAGCGATCGACCGCAACGAGGACAGGTAGCCGTCGTCACCCGGGGTCGTCTCCCCCGCCACCACGAGCACCGGGGAGGAATCGTGCACACCGCGCAGCTCGGCCAACACGCGGATCGCGAGCTCCTGATCTTTGAGCGGCTGCACCCTCCCGACGACCGTGATGATCGGCCGGCCGGCGGCGATGCCGAGTTCGCCGCGCACCCGCGCGTCCGCGGCATCCGCCCGAGTCGGCGTGAAGAAGTCGACATCGACTCCAGGGGGGATCACCCAGACCCGCTCGGCGGGCGCGTGCATCTCGTCGATGAGACTGGATACCTCGGCGGACGACACGGCGACGACAGCGTTCGCCTGGTCGGCGAGATACATCTCGGTGCGCAGTCGCTGCTCGGGCTCCGGCGCCTGGCCCGGCGCGAGGGCCGCATTCTTCATGGCGGCCAGGGTGTGAAAACTCTGCACGAAGGGCAGGCCGAGCTCGAGCGCGACGGGCAGGGTCGCGAGCCCGCTCAGCCAGTAGTGAGCGTGGATGAGGTCGAAGCGGGATTCCGGACGCCCGGCGAGCCGCGCCACAGCTTCGCCGAACTCGTCGGCGACCTCGGCGAGGCGAGCCTTGGGGATGGCCCCGCGCCCACCGGCGGACAGTTCGTGCAGGGTGATCCCCTCACCGAGCAGGGTGACCGCGGGATCCACGACCGCCCGGGTGATGAGCTCGACTTCGATTCCCCGGCGGGCCAGTTCCTCCGCCGTCGCGAGGAGCGAGACGTTCATGCCGCCGGAGTCTCCCCGGCCGGCGAGCGCCGCGGGAGACGAATGCATCGACACGAGCGCGACTCGGTGCGGCGTGCCGGTCATAGGGCAACTGTACGCGGACCGATGCCGGCAGGAGACTTGGCGGGCTCCGGGAGCGGTTGGGCGCTTCGACACGGACGGTGTAGAAACGAATCATGCCAACCCCGCCGACGCCGCTCCAGCGTGCGATGACGCGGCTGGTCCGCACCGGAACGGCGATACCTGGCCTGCGGGTCGTTCTGCTGAGCCCTGTGGTGGCCCGGCCCGGCTACTGGTTCGCGACCCTGGCCGGACTGGCCTGGGGTGGCATCCTCGGCACAGGTCGGCTCGCCGCGGCTGGAGGAGTGATAATCGCGAGCGGGTGCCCGCGCTGGGCGTTCGGTCGCGGCGGCACCACCATTGGCGCCGTGTACCTCACCGACGACAACGTTTCGCCGCCGGTTCTCCAGCACGAAGCGGTGCACCGAGCCCAGTGGAAGCACTATGGGCTCGCGTACATCCCGCTCTATCTCGCGGCGGGACCAATCGCTGAAGACAACCGGTTCGAACGAGAAGCAGGACTTGAGAAAGGGGGCTACCGATGAACGGAGCCAGTGCAGAGTTGGACGGAACGGTCATCGTGATCACCGGGGCGAGTTCCGGGCTCGGGCGCGCCGCTGCGGTGACACTCGCCGCCAAGGGGGCGACCGTCGCCGTGGTGGGCCGCAATGCAGAGCGCACCCGAGCCGTGGCGAACGAAGTGGGAGGATTCCCCTTCATTGCGGATTTCGATCGCCTGTCCGATGTGCGGACTCTCGCCGAGGAGTTGCTCGCGAGCTACCCGAGAATCGACGTGCTCGCCAACAACGCCGGGGGGCTCGTGAGTGCACGCGGCCAATCGGCAGACGGTCACGAACGCACCTTCCAACACAATCACCTCGCGCCCTTCCTGCTCACCAACCTGCTCCTCGACCGCATCACGGAGAGCGGCGGTCGGGTGATCTCCACCGCGAGCGCGGCCAATCTTTTTTCGCGGCTCGACCTCGACGATCTCGACTGGACGCGTCGCGCGTACGCGGGCGGATGGCTGCCGTACGGCACGAGCAAGCTCGTAACGATCATGTTCGTCCGCGAGCTCGCACGCCGCACCGCCGGCACGGGCGTCGACGCGTTCTCGTTCCATCCCGGACTCGTCGCGACCGGTTTCGGCGCCGACTCCCTCCTCATGAGGTTCGGACAGTTCATCAGTCGCGGATCTCTCGGCATCAGCCCGGAGCAGGGCGCTGCACCGCTGATCCACCTCGCCTCCCAGCGTGACATCGCCGCGCCGAGCGGGACATACTTCGACGGGCTCAGCCCGGACGGCAGGGAGGCGAAGACCGCCTCCAACGAGGCGCTTCGCCGGGCGCTCTGGGCACGGAGTGCCGAGCTGGTCGCAATCTGACATTGCGAGTGCCGACAGCCGCACCGGCCGCGGGCCACGACGTCTCGATCGCGAACGGCGGATCACGGAGCGATCGAGCCGGGCGAGCAAAAATGCGGGTCCGAGCGGCCTCAGGTCGCAACGAGTCCCGACCCGACTCGGGGGCGAAGAGGGGGGATTCAGTCCGAGCTGAGCACCCGGGCCGGGCCATCCGCTGCGATCCACGAGTAAATCGTGTGTTCCCGGGCGAGGTCGGTCGGCAGCATTTCGCTGAGCCAGGCATCCACGGAGCGGCGAAGCGATTGCCCGCGCTCGCGCACCAACCAGCACACCACGACTCGTCCGGGGGTCACGAGCACTCCGACGTCGTCGGATGCATCGACTTCGACGAACACCTGGCCGCGTGAGTCGGCGGGTAGCGTGGCGAGCAGAGTCACGATTGCGGGAAGGGATCGCTCGTCGCCCGCGATGAGGAGGCGATCGGTTGGCGCCGGATTCCACGCGATCGACGCGGTGTTCGACGCGGAGCGGGATACAGGGGTGGCCATGGAACAAGTATGGCATGCCTAACCTAACTTCCACGAGGGTCGAAGCTGGGACACAGCCGAGCAATCGGCCGCCCGCGCTACCACTGGGGCGGATGGCGCCGCTGCCAGTTCAGGCGGCGTTCGAGCTGCGCACCGATCGCCAGCAGCACGTGCTCGCCGCCCGGGCGGCCGACGAGTTGCACTCCCATTGGGAGGCCGTCGATCGTCTCGGCGACCGGCAGAGTGATGGCGGGCAGGCCGCTCACGTTCGCGAACGACGTGAACGGCGTGTACTGCACCTGCTGCGCGAAATTGTGTTCGGCATCCTCCCTGTCATACCAGCCGATCGGGCGCGGCGTGAGTGCCAACGCGGGAGTCAGCACCGCGTCGAAGCGGCGGAACTGCCGGACGATCGATCGCTCGAACTCGGTGAGGGCTCCGAGGGCACTCGACAGCTCGCGTGCTGAAAGCTGGCGACCCCGCAGGACCAGCCACTTGGTGAGCGGCTCGAGCAGTTCGAGCTGCTCTCCTTCGGCGGGAATTCCGGCGGCCCCGGCCTGCCAGACGGTGCGGAAGTTGGGGGCGTAGGAGGTGTCCGGTTCGAGCGCGAACTCCTCGATACCGTGCCCGATGGCATCGAGTTCCGTCAGTGCCAGGCCGAGAGCCGCGGATGCCTCGGGCGCGATCGCGATGTCGTAGGAGTCATCCCACGGCGAGGTCGTCATCACCCCGAGTTGGAACCGCCCCTCGCCGCGCACGGCCGCGCTGAGGAGTGCCCCGCCGTTCCAGCGGGGTGCGCGCACGGTGAAGGGATATTCGCCGCCCTCGATCATCGCGTCGAGCAGCATCGCCGCATCCGCGACCGAGCGCGCCAGCGGGCCGGGTACGACCAGGCCGGCGAGGGAGCTGAGACCGGTGCCGCTCGGCACGAGCCCTCGCGACGGCTTGAGGCCGACCAGGCCGCAGGCGGCCGCGGGAATGCGTACCGAACCCCCGCCATCCGAGCCGGGAGCGAAGGGCAGCAGGCCGGCCGCGACGGCGACCGCCGCTCCCCCGCTGGATCCGCCGGCTCCGAGCGCGATGTTCCACGGTGTGCGCGCGGGCGGACCGACGAGAGTCTCGGTATAGGAGGGGAGGCCGAACTCCGGGGCACTCGTCTTGCCGAGGCTCACCGCGCCCGCGGCATCCAGCACCTCGACAAGCGCATCCGAACTGTCGGGCACGAAGTCGTCCATGAGTCGCGAACCGTAACCGGTGCGAACGCCCGCCCGGTTTACCAGGTCCTTGTCAGCGAAGGGCAGGCCCCACAGCGGAGCCGACTTCGGCACTGTGTCAGCGAGCGCCCTCGCGCGGGCGAGAGCCGCCTCGGCGGTGACGGTGGCGAAGGCGCCGAGTCCCGCGTCGAGACGATCGATTCGGTCGAGATAGTGCCGGGTCAACTCCGCAGGGGAGATCTCGCCGCGCTGCAACCAGTCCCACTGCTCCTGGGCGCTGAGGTGATGGAGTTCGAACACCGTTCGAGCCTAGATCCTCGGGGCTGGGGCTTCGAAGGCGCAGTCGGCTAGGGTCGGGTGCTATGTCGAGTACTCCCCCAGCCCCCCTCGCGCGACACGGCCGCCTGCCGCGTTCGAAACCCTGGGCCACCGTGCTCAAATTCGTCGCGGCGGCTCTCGGGGTCGTGTTGGTGAGTGCCGGTGCCGTGGGCGCCTTTGCCGTCTACGACGTGGCCAGTACAGCCAAACCGGGGGTCAACCTCATCGGGCAGACCGACGGTCCAGCGCCCGGCATCGGTTCCTTCGAGGGTGGAATCAACGTGCTCGTCGCGGCGAGCGACAGTGGCGGCGGGGATGTCGGCACCTACGGCAAGCGGGGCGAACGCCTCAACGACGTGACCATGCTGGTGAACGTGTCCGCCGACCACACCAACGCCACGGTCGTGAGCTTTCCCCGCGACCTCATCGTGCCGATCGCATCCTGCCCGAACCCGGACGGGGGTAACTTCCCCGCCCAGACCAACAAGATCAACGTGGCTCTCACCTACGGCGGGTTGCCCTGCATCGTCAAGACTGTGGAGAACCTCACCGGCCTGACCATTCCCTATGCTGCGCTCACCGAGTTCCAGGGGGTTGTCGGACTCTCGAACGCCGTCGGTGGCGTGACTGTCTGCGTCGCGAAGGCCATCAGGGACGAGCAGATCAGCTTCACCCTTGACGCCGGCCAGCAGACCCTCGTCGGGCAGCAGGCGGTGCAGTTTCTTCGGGTGCGGTACGGGGTCGGCGATGGCAGCGACCTTGCCCGGATCAGCAACCAGCAGCTCTTCCTCTCGGCTCTTGTGCGGAAGATCAAGACCCCGGAGACGCTCGGCAACCCGATCAAGGATTACGCTCTCGCCAAAGCGGTGGCGAGCAACATGACCCTCACCACGTCATTGAAGAACCCGACCACACTGGTGAGCATGGCCCTGGCCGTGAAGAACATCAATTTCGAGAACATCGTCTTCGTGCAGTACCCGGGCAGTTACGGATCTGCGGCTGGGCAGAGCGGCGTGCTGCCGATCAAGAGCGCCGCGGACATCCTGTTCACCGCGATCAAGAACAACCAGCCGGTCACCCTCACCGGGAAGACCGGGGTGGGAACGACGACCGATCCCACCGCCACCGTTGCTCCCACGCCGAGCGGGTCGGCCACGCCGAGCACCTCGGCAACCCGGCCGCCCGCCGTTGCGCTACCGAGCAGTGCGACCGGCCAGACTGCCGCGCAGGCCACCTGCACCAAGGGCCAGCGGGCGAAGGGCTGAGGCGCCAGCCGAGCCCGGCACCGCTACTCGAGCTCGAGGCGCAACTGGCGGATCAGCGTATCGAATGCTGCCGGGGCATCCGCCAACACTCGGCGCGCGGTGAACCGACCGAGCGATCGCCCGGTCGTGGCCACGTTCAGTATCACGTGTTCCACATGCGAACCGTGCTCGTCCGGAACCACCCGATACTCCCCTCGGTACCACCACCCACCCTGTGCAACAAGGAGGAAGGCCGCCGGATCGGCGAGGTACAGGCTGTCGGAGGCGCCGCTCGGCCGGAATCGCGCGTCCAGCGCCGCGAACACCGCCGCGGGCCTGGCTCGCACGTGACCGCGGAAGGTATGAAGCACGGCGAAGCGCGAGGGGCGGCTGCGGGGCGCTTCGGGCATCCCACGACTGTAACGCCCGGCCGGACCGAACTCGACACCCGCAGAGCGTCTCAACCAGTCCGCCGTCTGGTACATTTGTTCCAGAATAGGGAGATCGTCATGGGATACCTTTTGCTCGCCGGGGCGATTGTGGCCGAGGTCATTGGTACCGCCGCACTCAAGTTCGCCACGGGCGAGGGCGGAAGCAGGATAGTCCCCTACGCCATCGTCACGCTCGGGTATGTCGCCTCCTTCGTGCTGTTATCCCGCTCGCTCGCGACTGGTGTGCCGCTCGGTGTCGCCTACGCCATCTGGGCCGGCGCCGGGGTCGTGCTCGTGGTGGTGATCAGCTGGCTGTTGTTCAAGGAGTCGCTGACGCTGGTGCAGATCGCCGGAATGGTGCTGGTGGTCGGCGGTGTCACGCTTCTCGAACTCGGCGGAAAGGCCTGACGTGGTCACCACGACGGCCAAGGGCGAAGCGCGCCGGCGTGCGTTGCAGGATGCGCTGGTCCGGGTGCTCGAGAGCGGCGGTCCCGGCGCCGTCACCCACCGTGCCGTCGCGACTGAAGCCGGACTTCCCGTTGCCGCCGCGACCTACTATTTCGCCACCATCGACGACCTGCTGGTGAGCGCCCTCACCCGCGTCACCGAACAACAGGTCGACCTGTTTGCCCGGCTCGGCACGGCTTCCCTTGCCGGGGTCGCGAGGGCATTGCACGAGGTGGTTTATGGCTCACGGGCATCAGTCATCGCGCAATATGAGTTGCTCTTCCTTGCGATGCGTCGAGACGACCTTCGCGCCGCCGCCGACCTCTGGTATCGCGCCCTCGACGAGGCAATCAGCCCCCTCGTGCCGGATCCGCGCAACGCGCGGGTCGCGGCGCTCGCCGTTGACGGACTCATACTGCGGATGCTGTGGCGCGGCGACCCCGAATCGGTCACCGACGTGGAGACGACGCTGCGTGACATCCTTCAGGCTCCCGCTCCCGCTACTTGAGCGATTTCTGCATCAGAACCGTTCCCAGCCAGCGATCGAATTTGAACCCGACCCTGCCCATGCGACCGATCTCCTTGAACCCGAATTCCCGGTGCATCGCGATGGACGCTTCGGCCCCCCGGTCGGCGATCACCGCGATGATCTCCTTAAGCCCGGCCGCTTTCGATGCCGTGATGAGCTCCCCCATCAAGACCCTGCCGAGACCCTTTCCGGTGGAGGCCGCCCGCAGGTAGATCGAGTTCTCGACGGTGAACCGGTACGCCGCCTTCTCCTTCCACGGATAGACGTAGGCATATCCGAGGATCTGCTGGCTCGGGCTCTCGGCCACCAGGAAGGGCATGCCGAGCTTCGTGACATGCTGGAATTTGGCGCGAAGCTCACGAAGGGTGAGGGGGGTCTCGTCGAAGGTCACTGTCGAATTGGCCACGTAGTGGTTGTATATTTCGCGCACGTCGGGCATGTCTTCGAGGCGGGCGTGCCGAATCGAATACTCGAAAGGCACCTCGAGGGGAGGCAGATTGCGCTGCGCCTCCCGGGGACGATGGGTGGCTTGGTATTCCTCCTCGAGCATGTGCAGAGTTTACGCCGGGATGGTCCAGTCGATCGGAGCGCCGCCCTGCGCAAGCAGCGACGCGTTCGCCCGGCTGAAGGGCTTGGATCCGTAGAACCCCCCTGAGGCGGACAGCGGACTCGGATGCGCCGACGTGATCACCGGCACCGGTGCCAGCATCGACCGGAGAGAGATGGCATCCCGCCCCCACAGGATCGCGACCAGCGGACCACCACGCTCGGCGAGGGCGTGGATCGCGGTGGCCGTGACAGCCTCCCAGCCCCTTCGGCGATGCGCGCCCGAATTGCCGGGCTGCACGGTGAGCACCCGGTTGAGGAGCATGACCCCCTGCTGTGACCACGCACCAAGATCGCCGTGCGGTGGGGGCTCGATGCCGAGGTCGTCGCGGAGTTCACGGTAGATGTTCTGCAGGCTGCGCGGTACCGGCCGCACTGCGCGATCAACCCCGAACGCGAGGCCGATCGCATGCCCCGGCGTCGGATAGGGATCCTGGCCCACGATCAGCACGCGCACCTCGGCAAGCGGGAGGGTGAATGCCCGCAATACTGCGTCTCCGGCCGGAAGGTACCCGCGACCCGCTGCGGTCTCCGCGCGCAGGAAGCCACCGAGTTCGGCGAGCGTTCCCGCGACGGGTTGGAGCGCGGCCGCCCACCCAGGGTCGATGAGTTCGGCGAGCGGTCGAACGGTCATGCCACGCTGTGACCGTTCGACACCGGTGTCCGGAGGCAAGGGCAGCTCCACTCCGGTATGCGGCTCGCGCATTCCCATGACCTCACGGTAGCCTCTTCACCCCACCGGCGGTTCGAGCCGCCCCGGACCCTAGCGGAGATCGACCGGCAGTAGCATCCGATCATGACAATCGTGCGCAGGAAGTCCGGCGCGATCACGGTCGGCCTGGTCGGCTACCTGTTCCTCGTCGAGATCGTCAGCGGCATCCTCCAGGGCTTCTACGTGCCTCTGATCAGCGACCTGGTGAAGTACCTCAATATCCGCGACGCGGACTTCAACTGGTTCGAGGCGGCGCAGCTGTTGCTCTCCGCGCTGGTCGTGCCGATTCTCGCGAAGCTCGGCGACATGTTCGGCCACAAACGCATGCTGCTCATTTCCACCGTTCTCACCGCCGGCGCAAGCTGGGCCCTCGTGTTCGCCGACACTTTCCCGACCTTCCTCATCGCCTGGTCGCTCCAGGGCTTCTATGTGGTCTGGCTGCCGCTCGAGGTCGCGCTCATCTTCGACCGCGGGCGCCGAACCGGGCGCGGCGCATCGCAGACCCGGCGGGCGGCGGGCTTCCTCGTCGTCGCCCTCGAGTTGGGAGCGATCCTCGGTGCGCTGCTGGGTGGGCGGGTCTTTGGATGGTTCGGAAACAACGTTCCCCTCACCCTCGTCATCCCGGCGATCGCCGTTACGCTCGTGTTCTTCGCGGTGCTCTTCGGCGTACCGGAGTCGACCCCGCTGCCCGGCCGAAGGCTGGACGTCGTCGGCTTCAGCATGCTCACCATCGGGCTGTTGCTCATCACTTCCGGCCTCACGTTCCTGCGACTCAACGGGCTGACTGCGTGGTGGGTCTACATCCTCGTCGTGCTCGGGCTGCTCGTCTTCGTGCCGTTCGGCCTGTACGAATTGCGACAGGATGATCCGGCCATCGACCTGCGGGTGCTGCGGCAGCCGAACATGTGGCCGGTCCAGCTCACGGCCGGGCTCATCGGCATAAGCCTGCTCGGCGCCCAGGCCCCGCTCAGCGCCTACGCCGGCACCGACCCGGCGAACGGCTACGGCCTCGGGCTGGACTCCGCCGACCGGTCGACTCTCATCGGGGTCTACCTCATCTCCATGATCGTCGGGGCCCTGCTCTTCCCTCTCGTCTCCCGTTGGTTCACTCCCCGGGTGGCGCTCATCATCGCGGCCTTCCTCGTGGCGATCGGCTACCTGTTGTTCGTGCCATTCCACCGGGAGACCTGGCAGGTGTTCGTGAATATGTTCATCGCGGGCGTCGGATCCGGGGCCCTGGTCGGAGCGATGCCCGCCGCGGCCGCGGCCGCGGCCCCGCGCGGCCAGACCGGCATCGCGGCCGCGCTCACGAATACCACGAAGACGATCGGTGGGTCGTTCGCCTCGGCGATCTTCGGCATCGTGCTCGCGATGGGCGTTCTGGCCGCGGCGACCAGCACCGCGTCCAGCCTCAGCGGCTACCTGACCGTATGGATCGTCTGCGGGGTCGGCGCCCTCGTCGCGGCAGTGTTGCTCTTCTTCGTGCCGAAGCTCGCATTCGCGGATGTCGCGGACGAATAGCCGCTCTCCGCGCCACCCCTCACGCGCGAAATCCATGCGTGTGGGAAGACTCGCCGACGACATGAAAAACTCTGTGGAGTGTCGGTCCGAATGCATGGATTTCACGCTGTGCCGGCCGGGCGGAGGCGGCTCGCCGGCGCTACCGCTTCGGCTGGAGCGGCCCGCGGATCACCTTGTGCGGTGCCGCCTGCGCCACAGGCTTGATGGTCACGAGGTCGAGGTTCACGAAACCAGGAAGCTCGATCGAATGCACGATCGCCTCGGCGATGTCCTCCGCGCGCAAAGGATCGACCACGTTGTCGTAGACGGCATCCGCCCGCGCCCGGTCCCCGGCGAATCGAACGAGGGAGAACTCGTCGGTCTTCACCATTCCCGGTGCGACCTCGAGCACCCTGATCGGTTCGCCGGCAAGCTCGAGTCGCAGCACCGCCACGAGCGCATGCGCCGCGAACTTGGCCGCGTTGTAGCCACCACCTCCCTCATACGCGATGTGACCGGCGATCGAGGTGACGGTGAGGATGTCCGCATGGGCGACCCCCGCGACATCCGGTTCCGCGGCCGCAGCTCGCAACAGCGGCAGAAGTGCGCTGGTGACCCGCTTGACCGCGACCACATTCACCTCGAACATGCGTGACCAGTCCGCGGCCAGGCTGTCTTCGACCGAGGCCATCCCGAATGCGCCTCCCGCGTTATTGACCAGGGCGTTGATCGGACCGAGCGCGGCGAGATAGTCGCGAAGGGCATCCACCTGGCGCTGGTCGGTGACGTCCGCGGTGAAGACATCGGCACCGGTTTCGGCGGCGAGGGCCTCCAGTCGGTCTGTTCGGCGGGCCACGCCGACCACCTCCCAGCCGTGGGAACGGAAGAGCCGCACGGTGGCCGCTCCGATGCCCGAACTCGCCCCGGTAACCACCACGCGTCGTGACGTCACTGTTCTCCTTCAGCTACCCCTCCCCCACCGTAGCGCGGCGAGGGTGACCGCGTGACGAGCGCGCCGACAATACCACCCGCGCCGCCCGGTGCGCACGGCGAAACGGCCGCGAGTGACACCCCGGGACAACGCCCGTTTCGCCGTCGTCACACTCGTCGTGATCGGGCACGGGGTGCAGCGCCTCACGGCCGATAACGATAACGCCCTCATCGTCTACCTGTTCATCTACGCCTTCCGCGTGCCGGCCTTCGCACTGATCAGCGGCTATTTCGAGGATGCCCCACCCCCGAACTCGCGCCAGATGAAGAGGGTCATCACCGACATCCTGTTGCGGGCAGTCCTGGAAGTCGATCGACGTGCACTGGCTGTTCTACGACGACTCCTACACCGGCTCGGCCAGCCGACCAGGTACGTCTACCTGCTGCACAGCTTTGTGCTGTACCCGCTGGGTCAGACTGGCATCCTGGGCAGAACTCCGGCGCCGAATCTTCTACTGGTGGCGATGATCCGCCGCGGAATCGCGGTTTCCATAGCCCTCGCGAGTCCGCTCGTGCGCCGCGTCTTCCTGCCGATAATCGAGCCGAAACCACGCTGGCTGTTCATCGAACTCGACACCGGGAAGCAGAGAATTCCTGCCGGGCCCTCCCGAAAGCATCCAACCGGCTCGATCAGGGACCGCTGATGACGATCAATGCAGGTCGACCCGCTTCGGCAGGGCGAAGACGAGCGCGAGCGCGATAAGGGCGAATATCGCACTCACCAGCATCGACGCGGTCGCCGCGTCGCCGAAGTGCGTCGCGAGGCTCGACTGGGAGATCCGGGATCCGAGCGCCTTCGCGGCCGCCGCCGGAGTCGCGAAATCCCCGCTCTTCATCGCATCCGGTATGGCCTTGGCTACTTTTTCGGCTACCTCGGTCTTAAGCCCGGAAAGATTCGCCACCCCGAAGAGCACACTCGACACGACCGCAATACCGATCGCGCTGCCGACGCGCTGCATCGTCCCGATCACCCCGCTGGCCGCTCCCGCCTCGGAGCGATCCGCCGTCGCTACGATGAACCGGGAGTTGGGTGCGATGAAGAAGCCGTTTCCGAGGCCGGCGATCGCGAGAGGGCCGAGGAGCATCCAGCTGGTGAGATCCGCCGGCTTCACGTTGAGGAAGATGATCCACAGCGCGATCAGCCCCGCGGCGACGAGCGCGGCTCCGAGGATGAGCACTCCGCGACCGAGCTTCTGCGCCATCCGGTCACTCTGCGAGGCCCCGATGATGTTGGCGACAGCGAACGGGATCGACACCAGGCCCGACTCGAGCGCGGTGTGGCCGAGGCCCGCCTGCCAGAGAAGCGAGATCGTGAAGAAGATGCTGGTGAATGCCGCGAAGTAGACCAGTGCAAGAATCGTGCCGCCGGTGAACGCCGGATGGGAGAAGAGGTGGGGCGGCACCAGCGGTGACGAACCGCGGCCGGCGAGTCCTTTCTCCCACAGCGCGAAGAGCACGACGAGCACGACGCCGCCAGCGAGTGAGAGGTAGGTCCAGCGAGGCCAGCCCTCGTCCTGGCCCTGGATGAGCGGCACGAGAATCGCAACGAGGCCGCCGGCGAGAAGCACGAGGCCGACGAAGTCCATCGAGGCCTTTTCTCCCACGACGAGTTTCGGCAGAACGATCGCTGCCGACACGAGCGCGATGACCCCGATCGGAAGGTTGACGAAGAAGATGTAGCGCCAGCCGCTCGCATCGCCAAGGGCCTGGATCAGCAGACCCCCCACCACCGGACCGAGCGCGGAGGACACACCGAGCACTGCGCCGAGGATGGCGAATGCCTTGCCCCTCTTCATCGGGGGGAAAAGCAGCTGGATGAACGCCGTCACCGGGGGGAAGAAGATCCCGCCGCCGCCGCCCTGCAGCACCCGCGCCACGATCAGCTCGGTGGGGCTCTGGGCGAGACCGGCGAACAGGCTGGCGAGCGTGAAGATCGCCAGGCCGGTGAAGAAGACCCATTTGTGACCGAGGCGGTCGCCGATCCGGCCCGCAGGGATGAGGACGAGTCCGAACGCGAGGGCATACCCGGAGATGATCCAGGCCAAAGTCGCCTCGTCGGCACTAATGCTGTCGCGGATGGTCGGGAGCGCGACGTTCACGATCGTCGTGTCGAGCAGCGACATGAACAGCCCGATCAGGAGCACAGCGAGGGATGCCCACGCGCGCTTGTCGGTCACCCCGTCCGGCGCGACCCAGGCCGGGGGTCGGTTGGCCGTCGCCTCGGATGTCTCGGTCATTACTTCTGTCCTTTCGCGGACCGCTTGGCTCGTTCGTCGGAGATGATCTCGGGCAGGGCCTCGAGAAGGCGACGGTGCCAGGTGATTTCGCTGTCGAGTTTCGAGAGCTTATGGCTCATCGCCCACTGCTCGGACTTCCACAGGTATTGGTCGATCTGCTTGTGGTGAGCGGTGCTCTCATCGAGCATCTGTTCGAGGGACGCGAGGCGCGCGGCGATGACCCCCTCGAGCTCGTCGAGCCGGTCCGGGTCGAGCCGCGAGAGGGCGAGGTCGAAGGAGTCGGGGTGAAGCTCGAAGACCTCGAGACCGGACCGGCGAAGTCCGTCGAGCGTCCGCGTGCCCGCCGGGGTCACGTCGTACACCTGCCGCTCGGGATAGTTCCCCTCGCGTTCGGTGCGCACCACCCCGATCAGGCCTTCCGCAGCGAGGCGCTTGAGCACGCCGTAGACCGCACCGACCGTAAAGTCGGTCCACTCGTCGATGTGTTCCTGTTCGGCGAGGAGGCGCAGCCCGTGCCCGTGCATCGCACCGCGGTCCGCGAGGGAGCCGAGCACGAAAAGACGGATGGATGACACGCGACTACTCTTGCCAAAGTACTCGCGCGTGTCAAACCGGGTTCGAGGCCACTGTTACGGCGAATGTCACGGCCCATTGATCCTGTGCGGCGCCCTGCTTAGGCTCGCTGCAGCGAGCACTCCCCTGCTCGCTCCACTTTTGAGGAGACACCCATGAGCGACAACCCAGCCGACTGGAAGTTCGAAACCAAGCAGATCCACGCCGGCGCGGCTCCGGATCCGGTGACGAACGCGCGCGCGACCCCGATCTACCAGACCACGTCCTATGTGTTCAATAGTGCGGCGCACGCGAAGAACCTCTTCGCTCTCGCCGAATTCGGCAACATCTACACGCGCATCCAGAATCCGACCCAGAACGTGGTCGAGGAGCGCGTCGCCGCCCTGGAAGGGGGAACCGCGGCCCTCCTTCTCTCCTCCGGCCAGGCCGCCGCGACGATTGCCGTGCTCAACATTGCCGAAGCCGGCGACCACATCGTCTCGTCCTCGTCGATCTACGGCGGCACCTACAACCTCTTCAAATACACGCTGAAGAAGCTCGGTATCGACACTACCTTCGTCGAAGACCAGGACGATGCGGCCGAGTGGGCCGCCGCCGTTCGCCCGAACACCAAGCTCTTCTTCGCCGAGACCATCGGAAACCCGAAGATCAACATTCTCGACATCCGTAAGGTAGCGGATGTCGCGCACGAAAACGGCATTCCGCTCATCGTGGACAACACGATCGCGACGCCGTACCTGATCCGTCCGTTCGAGCACGGAGCCGACATCATCGTCCACTCCGCCACCAAGTTCCTCGGCGGCCACGGCACGGTCATCGGCGGCGTCATCGTCGACGGCGGAAAGTTCGCCTGGTCGAAGAACGTCGACAAGTTCCCGGGACTGACTGAGCCCGACCCGTCCTACCACGGAGCGAGCTACACCACCGTGCTCGGCGACGGCATCGCCTACATCATCAAGGCCCGTGTGCAGTTGCTGCGCGACCTCGGTTCCGCGATCGCCCCGGCGAGCGCCTGGCAGCTGATTCAGGGGATCGAGACGCTGAGCCTGCGCATCGAGCGGCACGTGCGGAACGCCCAAGCTGTTGCCGAGTGGCTCGACACCCACGAGGACGTCGCAACGGTCAACTACTCCGGTCTGCCCTCGAGCCCGTGGTATGCCGCGGCCAACGCCTACGCCCCCCTTGGCGTCGGCGCGGTACTCTCGTTCGAGCTCAAGGGCGGAGTGGATGCCGGGGCGGCCCTGGTCGACAGCGTCACGCTGTTCAGCCACCTTGCCAATATCGGAGATGTGCGCAGCCTCATCATCCACCCCGCGTCCACCACCCACTCGCAGCTCACCCCGGAACAACAACTCACCTCCGGCGTGACACCCGGGCTCGTGCGCCTCTCGGTCGGACTGGAAAACATCGACGACATCATCGCCGACCTGTCCACCGGTCTCGCCGCCGCCCGAGCGGTCACGAAGGCTGCCCAGAACGCATAGCGCAGCGGCGCCGATCGCGGATCGGGCACCTCGGGATGGCGTAATGAACGCGCGGGAGACCGAGGTGCCCTGAGATACTTGGCGTGACATGGATTGGCAGACACCCGAGGACACCGTCCCATCGAGCTTCGTGACCGAAGCCAACACGCGGGCGATGATCGGCAAGCCCCCGGCGACAGGCGCGTGGCGGGAGGGCGATCACCCTGGGGATCGGCTGTTCGTCCCGATCGGCGCCCAGCAGTTCGAACGTGGCGGCGGCATTCCCTCCGGGCGCATCGCGTACGAAACCTGGGGCGAACTCGACGCGGATCGCGGCAACGCCGTTCTCGTGTTGCACGCGCTCACCGGTGACAGCCACCTGATCGGGGCCGCGGGACCGGGGCATCCAACCGCCGGATGGTGGTCCGGCATCATCGGTCCGGGCAAACACGTCGACACGGATCGCTGGTTCGTCGTGGCGCCGAACATGCTCGGCGGCTGCCAGGGCAGCACCGGTCCGGCCTCTCTCGCCCCCGACGGGCGTGAGTGGGGTCCGCGGTTCCCCTACCTCACGATCCGCGACCAGGTCACAGCGCAAATCGCCTTTTCCGACGCCATCGGCATTGACCGCTGGGCGGCAGTGCTCGGCGGGTCGATGGGAGGGATGCAGTCCCTCGAATGGGCTATCGGCCACCCCGATCGACTCGAACGAATGGCGGTGATCGCGGCGCCCACCATTTCGAGCGCCGACCAAATCGCCCTCAACTCGGTGCAGATCGAAGCCATCCAGATGGATCCGCGGTTCGCTGACGGTGACTACTACGAGAGTGCGGATGGCGACGGCCCGTACCGCGGACTCTCTCTCGCCCGACGCATGGCCCTGCTCAACTACCGCTCACCGAACGAGCTCAACGACCGGTTCGAGCGCAGCTGGCAGTCGAGCGTCAGCCCGCTCGGAGCGGCGGGCAAGTTCGCCGTCGAGAGTTACCTCGATTTCCACGGCAACAAGTTCACCCGCCGCTTCGATGCCAACAGTTACGTGCTGCTCGTGCAGTCCATGAATTCGCATGACATCGGTCGAGACCGCGGTGGAGTCGCCGCCGCGCTCTCGCGGGTGAGCGCGAAGAATGTCGTGCTCGGCATCGACAGTGATCGGCTGTTCCCTCTTGCCGAGCAGGTGAACATAGCCGCGGGAGTCTCGGGCAACATCGACGGGGGTCGGGCCGTCGTCATCCACTCGGAGTTCGGCCACGACGGTTTTCTCATCGAAAACGATCTCGTCGGGCCGGAACTCGCCCGTCTGCTCGACTCATAGCCGGTCCTTTGGGGGGCGCTCCAGGCACACGAGAGTCAATCAGCTTGAGTATGCTCGGTGTACAGAGTGGTCTGTGCCAGCGCCCGAGCCGGCACATCCCATTGGGGGGAGTTCGTGCCAGTGGCTCACAAGCGAGAGAAGCCTGCGCTCATCCGCATTGCGATCGTCGATGATCATCGACTGATCGTCGACGGACTGGCCGCCCGGCTTCATTCCCGACGACACGGCATCGAGGTCGCCATCGGCGAATCCAGTTGGGCCGCCCTTCTGGCGAACTCCGAGTTTCCGGTGGATGTGGTGGTGCTCGACCTCAACCTGGACGATGACGTGTCGATCGGAGCGAAGGTGCGGGCGCTCACCGCCGCCGGGTCGAGCACCATCGTGATGAGTCGGCACGCGGAGCCGTCGTCGGTTCATGGTGCTATCCGCGCGGGTGCGCTCGCGTTTGTGCCGAAGACCGAATCGGCCGACGAACTCGTGCGCGCCATCCGCTCTGCCGCCGCCGGACAGCGCTATGAGAATGGGCCACTCGCCGGCGCTCTCTCTGGCGATGGCCGGGCTGTGGACCCGAGACTCGGGCGCCAGGAGTTGCGGGCGATCACGCTCTACGCCTCCGGCCGATCGATTCGGGAGGTCGCCGGCGACATGGGGACCACCGAGGAAACGGTCAAGTCGTACATCAAGCGGGCGCGCCGCAAGTACCGCGACGTGGGGATCGATCTCGGCACCAAGATCCTGCTCAGGCGGCACGGCATCCGCGAGGGCTGGCTCACCCCGGAGTAGCTCCTGCCCGATCGGCGGCACCCCGGCGCGCCGTGCACCCCCACACGGACGCGCGATGTGTGACCATTACTCTGTGGAACTCGTCGCCAAAGAGCGTGATCGCCTTCTGCAGCGCTCCGCGCGATTCATCGGCCTCGGCTCGACGATCGTCGCTCTCGTCTCCTTCTCCGTGCCGGGAGTCGTGTCCCTGACGACGCTGCTCTCCACGCTTCCCCTCTTCGTGGTGCTCGCGTTCAGTCTCTACCGGGCGGGGGTGAACCACTCGCTAGTCTGGGTACTGCTCGGCATCGTCTCCGGTCTCGGCATCCTCGTTGTCGTACAGTTGCCCGGCGAATCGCAGGCGAGTCCCACCCTCGCCACCGCGATCGTGCCGCTCGCCGCTGGCGCCATCGCGTCCTTCGCCGTGGTGCTCACTGCCGGGCTCGGCCGCATCATCGTGCTCGTCCTCGGATTCGTCGCCACCATCGCCCTCGCCGACCGCGCCATCCCCGGTCCAGTCGCTGTGCAGGATGCCGCGATCGCGGTCGGTTGGGTGCTCGCCGCCGTCTTCGGCTACTGGCTCTCCGCGAGCATCCCCCGTGCCGCACGACGCATCTACAGCATCGGCCGCGCCCATCGCGCCGAACGTCAGGCCAGCGAGACAGAGGCCCAGCGACGACAGGGTGCGCGACTACTCCACGACACCGTGCTCGCAACGCTCACCCTTCTCGCCCACTCGGGTGTCGGGGTGGCGGCGTCGGCCCTCCAACAACAGGCGAGTGAGGATGCGCGGCTGCTCCGACAACTCCGGCTCGGGGCGACGCCCGTCCCGCAGTCGTCCGGTGACTACAACCTCGAACCGGTGGAGGAGACCGCGCTTGGCACCACTCTCGAGTCGGTGAAGCAACGTTTCGGGCGCATGGGACTCGAGGTCAGCTGGCACGGTACCGGCCAGGTGCTGTTACCGAGTGACGTGCTGGATGCCTTCCTGCTCGCCCTCGCCGAGTGCCTGGAGAACGTGCGCCGTCACGCCGGGGTAACCGATGCTCACGTGACCATCACCGACGACGAATCCACCGTGCGGGCCATGGTGACCGATGCCGGGGTCGGTTTCGACATCTCGGACATCGACGAGGCTCGGCTCGGCTTCAAAGACTCAGTCGTGGCACGACTGAAAGACGTGGGCGGCAACGCGAGACTCTTCTCCTCCCCCGGGGCCGGAACCACCGTTGTACTGGAGGTCCCCAAGTGACCGATTTCGCCCGCCCCGAGGAGAACACCCTCGGCGTCATCCTCGGCAAGCGCAATCGTGCCGGCGTGCCCGCCGGGTCGACCGCTGGACGTGCCATGCGGCAGGCCCGCGCCCGCGGCGCGAGCCTCGGCACGGGATACCTCGGCATCGGAGCTGGCGTCCTCGCGGCACTGCAGGGCGTCTTCGGCATCGGAATGTTCGTGAGTCAGGCGAGCGACTACCCCAACATCCTGCCTGCCGCCGCGTCCTGGGTCGTGTATGCGCTGGCCCTCATCGGGGTGGCCATCACCATCGCCAGGCGCGGTGAACAGATGCCCGATTGGCTTTTCGGCACCTTCCTCTTCGCCCTCGCCGGAGTGGTGGCCTTCGACCTCATCGCCATCTGGCCGCTGAACGACATCGGACGGTATGCTACGGCCGCGGCATCCGCCGGATTCGGACTGCTCGCGGCACTCACACTGCGCCGGGGCCGGGAACTGCTGGCCGCGGCGTCCGCCCTCGGCCTCGTGCTGGTCGTGGCCGTTCTACTCACCACCCGGTTGACCCCGGCGAACATCCCCGCACAAATCCTGCTCATCGCCACCGCGGTCATGCCGGTCGTGTTCGGGGTGTATGTCGTGCGGCGGTTTCGCCGAATCGTGGAACTAGAACTCGACCGCGTCCTGGTGCAGAGCACCGTCTCCGCGCCTCGCTTCGCGGTCGGGATGCTCGCTTCCGAGGAACTGGCCAGGCTCGACCTCGCCGCCGAAGAACTGCTCGAATCCGTGGCGACCGGGCGCACGACGCTGCCGCTATCCCCCCGCACGGCCTCGACGGCGGCGTCCCTGGCCACGGAACTGCGCCTGCACCTCATCGAGGGCCGGCGCGAGACCTGGCTCTACCACGCGATCACAGAATCGGAACAGCTGGGCAAGTCGGTGACCCTCGCCGACCGCGGAAGCCTCGCGGGACTCCTCGCCCCCCAGCAGCGGGACGGACTGCTCGCGGCGGTCTGGCTCCTGGTGAGTGACCAGAACAAGTCGTCTCCCACCGCCCAGTTGACGATCGGCCCGGTCACCGCCATCCCGGAGCCCGGGTCGAAGACGATCACGGTCCCGCTCGTGATCACGACCACCGCGGTTCCGCGCAACCGGGTGGACCCAGCGACCTGGGATGCGATCGGCAAGGTGGGCCGATTCCTCGACTCCACCCACAACTCGAGCCTGCGTGTCGAGATCGAGTGTGTCGTCACGAACCCCGCAGACCAATAGCATCGAGTAAGACGCGTCCACAGAATGGAAAGTTCCCGTGACAGACAGTTCCTCGACAACCGCTGACGATCGCATCCGACTCGCCCTCGTAGATGACCACAAGATGCTGCTCGGGGCGCTGACCGAGTGGATCCGAAACGCGGCATCGGACATCAACATGGTCGCCGCCGTCTCCACCTGGCCCGATCTCCTGACGCATCGCGAATTCCCGGTGGATGTCGTGCTGCTCGATCTCGACCTCAAAGACAACATCCCAATCTCGCTCAAGATCTCCACGCTGAAGACCACGGGAGTCAAGACCGTGCTCATGAGCACCTATTCCGAGCCGAACGTGGTGCGCGAGGCGCTCGCGGCCGGTGCTCTCGGCTACCTGGTCAAGAGCGAGGATGCCGAAATGATCGTCGAGGCGATCCGCGCGGCTGCGAACGGGGATTCGTTTGTCTCAGCCGAACTCGACCTCGCCCTGAACGCCGGCGATGTCGGCGGCGCCCCCAAGCTGAGCGCCCAGGAACGCCGGGTCATGGCCCTGTACGGCGGTGGCGAGCCGGTGAAGGCCGTCGCCTTCCAACTCGGTATCTCCGAGGAGACCGCGAAGAGCTACCTGAAGCGCATTCGCGAGAAGTACCGTGTGGCGGGGATCGATGTCGGCACCAAGGTGGCGCTGCGCAAGCGGGCGATCCAGGACGGCATCCTCATCTCCACGGACGCACCGAACAGCTTCTGACCCAAGGGGCAGCGCCCGGTTCACTCCGCCCCGAGAGGCACGGTCGAGGTGCGATGGGAGCCGTCGAGAGTGCCCCCGCGATGGCTTTGCAACAGCACGCTCCAGGTGATGAGTGCGACTCCCGGCAGGCACAGCAGGAGACCGACCCAGACGGGTGAGACGTAGCCGAGACCGGCGGCGATCGTGAGACCGCCGAGGTATGCGCCGAGACTGTTGCCGATATTCAGGGCCGAGTGATTGGCCGCCGCGGCGAGTGTCTGGCTGTCGCCTGCGACATCCATGAGTCTCGTCTGGATGGCCGGGGAGATTCCCGCGGCGGCGACACCGACCAGGAAGACGAACACGAACAACCCCGGCACCGTGCTCGCGGTGAGGGCGAGCCCGGCGAGTGACACGATGAAGAGTCCGAAGAACGAATAGATCGCTCTCACGACATGCCGGTCGGCGGCCCAGCCCCCGACGGCATTGCCGAGCGTCATGCCGAGTCCCACCATCACGAGAACGATCGGCACCAGCACCGGCGGCAGCCCGGCCACCTCCGTCGAGATCGGCGAGATGAAGGTATACACGGCGAAAAAGCCGCCGAATCCGATCGCACCGGTGAGCAGCGTGAGCCAGACCTGCGAGCGTCCGAATGCCCGGAGTTCCCGTTTCATGGTGGCTGTGGCATCCCCGGCCTGGTTCGGCAGCAACAGGGCGAGGGCCACGAAAGTGAGACCGAAAATGACGGCGACCGCGAAGTAGGCGACCCGCCAGCCGGCCTGTTGGCCGAGAAAGGTGATGGCCGGCACCCCGATCACATTGGCGATCGTCAATCCGGACAGCACGTAGGCCACTCCCGCACCACGCTTGCCGGGACCCATCAGGGAGGCAGCGACGAGCGAGGCTATGCCGAAGTACGCCCCATGTGGCAGCCCGGCGATGAAGCGCGCCGCGAACACCAGGCCGAACGTGGGCAACACTGCCGAAAGCACCGTGCCGACGGTGAACGCGGCGGCCAACACGAGCAGCAGCTTCTTGCGCGGGAAGCGCGCGGCGAAGGCCGCAATCGTTGGGGCGCCGACGACCACGCCGAGGGCATAGGCCGAGGCCAGCCATCCGGCCTGGGCGTTGGCGAGCTCGGGAGAGCGGGCGTACAGCGCCGGCAGCAGGTCGCGCGCAATGTTGGGCAGCAGGCCGAGCACGACGAACTCCGTCGATCCGATCCCGAATCCGCCGAGTGCCAGGGCGAGCAGCGCGAGACGGATTCGGGCGGGAGAGAGGGATTTCACAAAGAAGACCAGGACCGATCGCGATTCATCGTCGAGCATCGTCGGGCGCGTCAACGACGCCCCGGGCTTCTACTGTACGGCGGTGACACCCGGGAGCATTCACTCCATCGTGCCGATGGCGTCCTCGAGACGCTCGACTTTACCGATGAGTTCGCCCACGTGGCCGGGCCGGATATCGGCCTTCAGCACCAAGGAGACCCTCGTTCCGAAGGCTGACACCGCCTCGGTCGCGCGCTTGACCACGTCGAAGACCTCGTCCCAGTCGCCCTCGATGGTGGTGAACATCGAATCGGTGTGATTCGGCAGGCCGGACTCACGCACGATGCGCACGGCCGCAGCGACGGCGTCGTGCACCGAATCATCCACGCCGGGTGCCCCACTCGGGGCCACGGAAAATGCTACGAGCAAGTGATCTCCTCCGGTCGCCGGTTTCGCGGGTATTCGCCAAGCCTGTCACGGTCATCGAGAACCGTGAACTGGCCACCGAACGGCCAGACCGCGGGAAGCCAGGCGGCCTCGGTGCGCTCCCCCGCGACGGATGCCCGTTGGCCAGCCCGTGACGAGGTCCACAGCGATCCGACGGCCCAGCCGAGCAGCACGAAGTAGATCAGATTGCGGGAAGTCAGCACGACGAGCATGGCCGGGTTCAGCCCGAGCACATAGTGGTAGAAGTAGGGGTAGACCAGCTGCGTGAGGCCAGCGAGCACCAGCACCAGGACAGCGGGGATGCGGAACGATCGGCCTCGTCCGACCGCATTGGTCGCCAGGCCGAGGATCACCGGAACGGAGAGCCAGGTGATGTACTGCGGCGACCCGACCTTGTTGAACGCGATGATGGCCACGACGTAGGCGAGCGAGAGCGGCGGCAGCAGGTCCTGGACAGACACGCGATTCCGCACCGCGAAGAGGGCGAGCACGGTGATGGCGGCGACCACGAGCATCATGAGCGGGTTCATCAGCATGCTGGCGATGTCGACTCCCGGCCCGCGCACCTGCCAGGTCAGCAGGCCCTGGTCGTAGTAGACGACGGTGTCGCCGGCCCCCGCGAATCCCCGCCACAGCCAAATGGTGCTGATCGGCGCCTCTACCTGCAGACCGCGAACGGACTGCTGTGTTACGAAACTGAACACATTCGCGCCCGCCCCGAACGACAACGCGACGGCGGTGATCGCGAGGCTGGTGACGACGGTCCCGACCACAACCTGCCGGCGCGCGCGAATCGAGATGAGGATGGCGGCCAGTAGTCCCGCAGGCCAGACCTTGATCCAGGTGGCGATGGTGAGGATCACGGCAGCGGCGCGCGGACGGGTCGCCACCAGCAGCATCCCGACGATCGCCAATGGCACGGTGATGGAGTCGATGCGACCGAGCGCTATCGGTCCGAGCACCAGGAGGAAGGCGACCCACCACCAGGCCACCGCGATGTTACGGGGGGTACGACCCCAGCCGGTGAGCACGCCGAAGGCTGCGAGATCGAGCACCAACACCAGGCTCAGCCAGGTGTTCGGGAAGAGTTCGGGACCGAACACCCGGGAGATGAGCATGGGGACCAGGGCGACGATCGGGTAGACCCAGGAGCCGTCGATCCCCACCCAGTAGTTCGACACCACGGCCTGCTCGGTCCAAAACCTGTAGACGGTCGTCACATCGCCGAAGGGGAGCCCGGGTCCATAGAGGTTCAACGCCCCGAGCCAAAGGTGGGCGAGGATGAAGGCTGCCCACACCAGAATGGGGCTGCGCAGGGCGGCGCTGCGCCGGAGTGAAGGTTGATACGCCGACGGGGTCACAGTGGCAAGGGTATCCGGTAACAATTCGTAGTCGGTGCGCACACCGTATTCGCGGTTGGGCCATGATCGGAGGATGACCAGAACCCGTGCACTCCTTCGATTCTCTGCCGCCCTCGGCGGCGCGCTTCTCGTCGCGGCGCTCGCCGGCTGCGCTTCGACATCCGGTCCGTCCCCGGCGGGTTCCCCGGGCGCATCCTCGGGGTATGTCACCCAGGGCAAACTCACCATCGGCACCGGTCTGCCAGCCTACTTCCCCTGGGTCATCGACGACACCCCGCAGTCTGGCAAGGGCTTCGAGTCCGCGGTCGCCTACGCGGTGGCCGACAAACTCGGATTCGCGAAGAAGGATGTCGTGTGGGTGCGCTCCACCTTCGATCAGGCCATCGCCCCTGGGGCGAAAGACTTCGACTTCAACCTGCAGCAGTTCTCGATCACCGAGGAGAGGAAAGCCGCCGTCGACTTCTCCTCGCCGTACTACGACACCACGCAGACCGTCATCACGATCACGGGCTCCAAGGCCGAGAAGGCAAAGTCTCTCGCCGATCTCAAGGGCCTGCTCATCGGCGCCCAGACCGGAACCACGAGCTTCGACGCGATCGAGAAGCAGATCAAACCCAGCGCGGGGGCACAGGCCTTCAACTCCAACGACGATGCGAAACTCGCACTGCAGAGCGGCACTATCGACGCCCTGGTCGTGGACCTGCCTACCGCGTTCTATCTCACCGGCGCGGAACTGAAAGGCGGCCTGATCATCGGACAGTTGCCGGGCAAAGTCGGCGCCAGCGACAAGCTCGGCCTGGTATTGGCCAAGGGCAGTCCGTTGACAAAGAAGGTCACCGCCGCCGTTGATGCCCTCCGCACGGACGGCACGCTCGACACGCTGGCGACAACCTGGCTTGCCAATTCGGCGGATGCGCCGGTGCTCAAGTAGTTTGCAGGCATGACGACTGCCCTGCACGAACCGAGCGCTGTCGAACTGGGCCGTCGGGCCTTCCGGCGACGGCAAACCTCGCGTTCGGTGCTGATCGCGGTGCTCAGCACCCTCGTGTTCGCCGCTGTTGCCTGGTTCGCTATCGTCAACACCCCCGGCTGGGAGCGGGTGCAACGGTCGTTCTTCGATCCGGCGGTGCTCGCAAACGCATGGCCGCGAGTGATTCTCGGGCTCTGGCTCAACATCCGGGTGCTGGTCGTCGCCGCTATCGGGGTGCTCGTGCTCAGCATCGTCCTCGCCACCCTTCGAACGCTTCGCGGCCCCATTTTCTTTCCGGTGCGCGCTCTCGTGGCCGGCTACACCGACCTGTTCCGCGGGCTCCCGCTCATCATCGTGCTTTACCTGGTCGGGTTCGGGATCCCGGGGTTGCGGCTGGACATTCCGCGATTCCCGGCCGAATTCTGGGGCACGATCGCGCTCATCCTCACCTATTCGGCGTACGTCTCCGAGGTGTTCCGGGCCGGAATCGAGTCGGTGCATCCCTCGCAGCGCCTCGCCGCCCGGTCGCTCGGACTGAGCCATGGCCAGGCCATGAGGCTCGTGATCCTGCCGCAGGCGATCCGCAAAGTGACGCCGGCTCTCATGAACGATTTCGTCTCCATGCAGAAGGATGTCGGCCTCATCTCGGTGCTCGGAGCGATCGACGCTGTCCGTGCCGCCCAGATCGAGACGGCCTCGTCGTTCAACTTCACGCCGTATGTGCTGGCCGGCCTGCTCTTCGTACTGCTGGCACTGCCGATGATTCGTTTCACCGACTGGTTCACGGCGCGAATGCGGGCCCGCGAACAGGCCGGATCGCTCGTATGAGTGTCCCTCGCGAAGAGGTGCTGCGCCTCGACAAGCTCTGGAAGTCGTTCGGTGATACGCAAGTGCTGCGCGGGGTCAGCCTCACCATCACGAGCCATCAGGTGGTCGCGCTCATCGGCGCCAGCGGATCGGGCAAATCGACGCTCCTGCGCGCGATCAACCTGCTCGAGCGAGTGGATGATGGCCAGGTCTTCCTGCGCGGAACGGACATCAGTGCGCCGGGCATCCACTCGGATCGCGTGCGAGCACGCATCGGGATGGTCTTCCAGCAGTTCAACCTCTTCCCGCACCTCACCGTGCTCGACAACGTGACGCTCGCCAGTCGCCGGGCCCTCGGCGTCGAACGCGCGACCGCGGAGCGGAAAGCCCGGGAACTGCTCGGCCAGGTCGGCCTCGCTGATCGGGCGGGCGACTACCCCGATCGGCTCTCCGGAGGGCAGCAGCAGCGCGTCGCGATCGTTCGAGCCATCGCTACCGACCCGGAGTTGCTGCTGCTTGACGAGATCACGAGCGCACTCGACCCGGAGCTTGTCGGCGAAGTGCTCGAGCTCGTGCGCCTGCTGGCCGTCGGCGGGACCACCATCGTGATGGCGACCCACGAGATGGCGTTTGCCCGAGACATCGCCCACCATGTCGTCTTTCTCGACTCCGGCGTGATCGCCGAACAGGGTCCGCCGGCGCAACTGTTCGGTGCTCCCCGGGAGCCCCGAACCCGGGAGTTCCTCGCCAGGTTCACCGGGCTGTAGCGCAAGAGGCACATCCAGGCATCGAATTGCACCCTTATGCGGGTTTTGCCGCGGGCAAAGCCGCAATTGAGTGCAACTCGCCGCTCGATCTCGGCGCGTGGGAGCTACTTCAGCAGTTCGGCAATCGTCGCCGGCACCGCTCCGATGAGATCGAGGATCGTGAGTGGGCCGCCCGCGCTCGCTCGCGATGCCGCCACGCCGTGGATGACCGAGGCCGTTGCGCCAAGCCGCGCGAGCACGGCGCTGTCGGCCGCGATCGCACTGGCGTGGGTCGCGACGAGGGCCCCGAGGATTCCGCCGAGGGCATCCCCCGCGCCCGCCGTGGCGAGCCAGGCTGGCGCGGATGAGGTGACCAGCCGGGTGCCGTCAGGGGCTGCGACAAAAGTGCGGTGTCCTTTCAGCAGAACCGTCACCCCGAGTTGTCGTGCGGCCCGGCTCGCGGCGCCGGCGGGGTCGCGGCCGATGTCCTCCGGTGATTCGTCGAGGACTCTCGAGAGTTCACGAAAGTGCGGGGTGATGATCGCCGGTCCTGCCGCGCGGTCGAGGAGGTCGAGAGCACCGGCGTCGACGACGATCGGGAGCCCGGATTCGAGGGCCGCACCGAGGCGGTCGGCCGTGGCGGTGTCCCGCAGCGCGGCATCCATCCCGGAACCGACCAGCCAGGCCTGCACCCGGCCCGCCGCCGTCACCGCCTCGGGGCGACGCTGCAACACGAAGGTCGTCGCCCGTTCGTCGCCGAGGTAACGCACCATGCCGACCCCGGTGTGGAGTGCTGCCTCGACTGAGAGCACCGCCGCTCCGGGATAGGCGGCCGACCCGGTCACGACGCCGAGCACCCCGCGCGAGTATTTGTCGTCATCCGACGACGGTACGGCGATGAAGTCGGCAGCCTCGCGCGGGCCCCAATCCGTGAATGTGGTCATGGGACTCACGATAGTTTGGATGGTGTGTCCGATACCGCGCGTGCCCTCAGCATTCCCGACCGTGTGGTCGTCTTCGATTACGGCGAAGTCATCTCGCTCGCCCCGGATGAAGCGGCGCGCGGCGCCCTCGAGCAACTCGCCGGAGTGGAGCCCGAGCGCTTCCGGGCCGCCTACGACACCCACCGGGACGGTCTCGACCGCGGCACCACCAGCATCCGTGACTACTGGATGCTCGTGGCGGCAGACACCGGAGCGCACTGGTCGGAGGCGCGCATCCATGAGCTCTGGAGCGCCGATTTCACCAGCTGGATCAGTCTCGACCCTGAGGTGTTCGAGGTGATCGCCGACCTGCATGCCGGAGGAACCCGCCTTGCTGTGCTGTCGAATGCCGGCTACGACTTTGCGAGCCCGTTCCGCTACTCTCCCATCGCGCGATTCTTCGAGAGGATATTCGTGAGCGCGGAGATGCTGAAACTCAAGCCGGAGGCCGACATCTACCTCGAGGTCGCACGGGAACTTGGAATATCCTGCGCCGAAATGGTCTTCATCGACAACAAGCAGGTCAACGTCGACGGCGCAGTGGCACTTGGCATCACCGGTCACCACTTCGTCGGCGCCCCCGACCTACGCCGTTTCCTCCGCACTCTCAGAGACAGGTGACCATGCCGAACCCGGTGCTGTTCACGCCATACTCCATTCGCTCTGTCACCATGCGCAATCGCCTGTGGGTGGCGCCGATGTGCGAGTACTCGGTGGAGAACCACGACGGGGTACCGACCGACTGGCACCTCGTGCACCTCGGCGGATTCGCCAGGGGCGGCGCGGGACTCGTGCTCACCGAAGCGACCGCAGTGAGCGCAGAGGGTCGGATCTCTCCCGAGGACACCGGCATGTACACCGATGAGCAGCGGGATGCCTGGTCGCGCATCGTCCGATTCATCCGATCCCAGGAGGCGGTCGCCGGCATCCAACTGGCCCATGCCGGACGCAAGGCATCGACCTGGCGCCCTTGGGCTGCCGAACGAGGGACGGTGCCAGCGTCCCTGGGAGGCTGGCCCGCCGTCGCTCCGTCACCGGTGGCTTTCACCGGGTACGACGTTCCCGTCGAACTCGATCGGGCCGGCATCGATCGTGTTGTCGCCGACTTCGCTGCGGCTGCCCGCCGGTCCGTCGACGCCGGCTTCACCGTGCTTGAACTGCACGCCGCCCACGGTTACCTCCTGCACCAGTTCCTCTCGCCGCTGTCCAACCTGCGCACCGACGAGTACGGCGGCAGCCTGGAGAACCGGGCCCGGCTGCTTCTCGAGGTGGTCGCCGCCGTGCGGCTCGAAGCGGGCGAGGATTCAGTGCTGTTCGTGCGGTTCTCCGCCACCGACTGGGCCGAGGGCGGCTGGGACCGGGAGCAGACGGCGACGGTCGCCGGCTGGGCGAGGGACGCCGGCGCCGACTTCTTCGACATTTCGACCGGAGGCCTCGTCTCAGGAACCACAATTCCGCTGGCCCCCGGCTACCAGGTGCCCTTTTCCGATTTCGTGAAACATGCCTCGTCGGTCGAGGTGAGCGCGGTCGGGCTCATCACCGGCGCACAGCAAGCAGAGGAGATCATCTCCTCCGGCAAGGCGGATGCCGTGATGCTCGCCCGCGCGATCATGCGCGATCCGCACTTCCCGCTGCGTGCCGCGCATGAACTCGGGGTCGAGCTGGATTATTGGCCGGCGCAGTACCTGCGGGCGAAATGGACCGACTGACCGACCCTGCGATGGTCCGGATCAGCCGCGGCGAGTCGCGTCCTGAACCTCACCGACGAGCTCCTCGATGATGTCCTCGAGGAAGAGCACCCCGCGGGTCTGCCCGGAGTCGTCGAACACCCGCGCGAGGTGCACGCCCGAACGGCGCATGGTCGCAAGGGCGTCCTCGAGGTCCATCCCGCGGAAGATCGAGATGAGCCGGCGGATGCGCTTAGGGGGAACCGGCTCGTGGAACTCGCCAGCCTCGTCGAGATCGAGCACATCCTTCAGGTGAAGGTAGCCGGTCGGCTCTCCCTCGTCATTCACGAGCACGAAGCGCGAAAAACCGTTTTGGGCGACGGCGCGCTCGACGTCTGCGGGGGTGGCCGCTTCCGAAAGACTCACCAGGTGCGGCATCCCGACGGCGATGTCTTTCACCTTCTTGGCGCTGAACTCGAATGCGGCGTTGAGCGCACCGATGGTATCGGATAGCACGCCCGCCTTCCTCGACTGGGCGACGATGTTGGCCACCTCATCAACGGTGAAGGCGCTGTTGGCTTCGTTTTTGGGTTCGACGCGAAAGAGCCGAAGCACCGCGTTCGCCGTGGCGTTCAGCCCGAAAATGATCGGCCGGAAGACGATCGAGATGAACACCAGCGGCGGCGCCAGGATGAGCGCCGCGCGGTCCGGCACCGAAAATGAGAGGTTCTTCGGCACCATTTCCCCGATCACCACGTGCAGGAAGGACACGATGATCAGGGAGATGACGAACGCGATCGTACCGACGACCTCTTCCGGAAAGTTCGTGAGCGTCAGCGGATCCTCCAGCAACCGACTGATGGCCGGCTCGGAAACGTTGAGCAGGAGGAGGGAGGCCACCGTGATTCCGAGCTGGCTGGTCGCGAGCATCATCGTCGCATGTTCCATTGCATAGAGCGTCGTCTTCGCGGCACGACTTCCCGCCTCGGCCCGGGGTTCGATCTGCGAGCGACGGGCCGAGATGACGGCGAATTCGGCAGCAACGAAGAATCCGTTGATCACGAGCAGGATGACGAGCCAGACGAGGCCCCAGGATGTGCTCACGAGGACGCCCCGTCCCTGGCCGCTGTCGGATCCGGCGAGGCATCAGCCGTTGGGGTATAGCGAACCCGATCGATGCGGCGGCCGTCCAAACGCTCGACCCGGAACACACCGCCGTCGATCGCCACGATGTCGCCGACATGCGGGAGGCGACCGAGCTTGCTCATGATGAAGCCGCCGACAGTTTCGTAGGGCCCATCATCGGGGATCACGACATCCGCCCGCTCGAGCAGTTCGTCCGCCCGCAGCATGCCGGGAAAGGTGAGCCAGTCGCGCGAGCGCACGACGCCCACCAGGGTGCGATCGTGTTCGTCCGCGACCTCGCCGACCAGTTCCTCCACCAGGTCTTCAAGGGTGACGACACCGGCGGTGCCGCCGTACTCGTCCACGACGACCGCCATCTGGTAGCCGCGCGCACGCAACTCCCCGAGCAGCACGTCGAGTTTCATGGTCTCCGGCACTCGAAGGGCATCGGATTGCAGGGCCGAGACCGGAACATCCGCTCGCTTCTCCCGCGGCACGGCCACCGCCTGTTTCACGTGCACGAGGCCAACCACGTCGTCGATCGAATCGTCGATCACGGGGAATCGTGAGAATCCGGTTCGCTGCGCGAGGGTGATCACGGTGAGGGCGGAGTCGGTGCGATCGACGCTCGAGACTCGCGGTCGCGGCGTCATGACATCCGCGGCGATGTGTGCGCTGAAGACGAGTGTGCGCGCAAGCAGCGTGGCCGTGTCACGGTCGAGGCTGCCCTCCATTGCCGATCGACGCACGAGAGAGCGAAGTTCTTCGGCAGTGCGCGCCGACGACAACTCTTCCTTCGGTTCGATCCCGACCGACCGGAGGATCCCGTTGGCGGTGTTGTTGAGCAGGGTCACGAAGGGACGGAACACGGTCGTGAATCCCACCTGGAACGGGATCACCAGCCTGGCGGTGGGCAGCGGAAGCGCGAGCGCAAGATTCTTTGGCACCAGTTCCCCGATGATCATCGACAGCAGGGTCGCGATCACGATCGCCAGCGCCGAGGCGATCACGGTCGTGGCGGAGGCGTTCAGGCCCAAGGTTGAGAGGGGACCCTCGAGCAGGCCGGCGATCGCCGGTTCCATCGTGTAGCCGGTGAGGAGGGTCGTGAGGGTGATGCCAAGCTGGGCGCTCGAGAGATGCGTCGCGGTGATTTTGAGAGCGCCGATCGTGAGACCGAGACGCTTCTGGCCCCTGGCTACCCGCGATTCGAGTTCCGACCGGTCGAGGTTGACGAGGGAGAATTCGGACGCGACGAACAATCCGGTGCCGACGGTGAGCAGGAGTCCGACACCGAGCATGATGAACTCATACACGAGCATCACCGCGAGCGAGAAGAGGACACGGGCGCCATCTGGGGGGGTCGTCCATTATTCGCCCCAGTGTACGTGACCCTTCCTTGAGGCGCATGCCTACCAGCTGACCGGCAGCGCCTTACCCTCCTCGTATCCGGCCGCAGACTGGATGCCCACCCTGGCGCGTTCGTGGAACTCCGCCAGGGTCGCCGCCCCGGCGTAGGTGAGCGAGGAGCGAACCCCGGAGGTGATCATGTCGAGCAGATCCTCGATCGACGGTCGCAACGGATCAAGGAAGATCCTCGACGAGGAGATCCCCTCGGCGAAGAGGGTTTTCCGCGCGAGATCGTAGGGGTCGAGCCGATCGAAGCGTTCGTGCACCGCCCGGCTGGACGCCATGCCCCAGCTCTCCTTGTAGCGCCGGCCGGAGGCATCCGTCTCCAGTGTGCCCGGCGCCTCGATCGTGCCAGCGAACCACGAGCCGATCATTACGGATGCCGCACCGGCGGCGAGCGCGAGCGCCACGTCCCTGGGGTAGCGCACTCCACCGTCGGCCCACACGTGGGCGCCGAGCTCGCGGGCCGCCTCGGCCGTCTCGAGCACGGCGGAGAACTGCGGGCGTCCGACCGCGGTCATCATGCGGGTGGTGCACATGGCACCGGGACCGACACCGACCTTGATGATGTCCGCTCCCGCAGCCACCAGGTCGGTGACGGCGGCGGTCGTCACGACGTTGCCTGCCACGATCGGCGCAGCCAGACCGAGCGCCTTCACCGAGCGGATGGCCCTCAGCATGCCCTCCTGGTGGCCGTGGGCTGTGTCGAGTACGAGCACGTCCACCCCCGCGGCGACGAGGGCTGCGGCCCTGCTCTGGACATCCCCGTTGATGCCTATCGCCGCAGCGACCCGCAGCCGGCCGCTCCCGTCGAGGGCAGGCTGGTAGAGCGTCGAGCGCAGGGCCCCGGTTCGACTGAGCGTGCCGACGAGAGCACCGTGGTGCAGCACCGGCGCGAAATCCAGGTCCGCCGCAACCATCAGGTCGAAAGCGGCGCGGGCATCCGTCACGTCATCGGCATCGATCGCCGTGAGCTGGCCGTGAAGCAGATCGCCGAGTCGGGCATCGGGCAGGGCAGTGCCGAGCCGGAGCGCCGGGATACACCCGAGGAACAGGCCCCGGTCATCCGTGATCACGATGCCGTGCCCGTCGATCGGCGGGATTTGGCGCAACGCATCCGCCGCGGTCTGGCCCGCGGTGAAGTGCAACGGAGTGTCGAAGTCCACCGGCTGCGCTTTCACCCAGCGGATGGCGGCGTCCAGGTCTTGCAGGCGCAGGTCCTGCGGCAGCACGGCCAGTCCGCCGCGGCGGGCGAGGGTGGCGGCGAGCCGCGGGCCGCTCACCGAATTCATGTTCGCCGAGACGACCGGGATGGTCGCACCCGTGCCGTCCTCCGGCGCGAGCGAGACCGCGAGGCGGCTGCCCACATCCGAACGGCTCGGCACCAGGAAGACGTCGGAATAGGTGAGGTCGTGCCGGGGTGTCGTTTCGTAAAACTCCATAGTTTTGAGGGTAATCCTTCGATGACAGAGTGGTGGGTCGCTCGGATGCGATTAAGATTGAGAGCAGTATGGCCAGCGTCGAAGGCGGGCGCGCCAAATCCGAGAACGTCAGAACCGACAACTACCGTGATTCAAAGAGAGTGGGCGATCGGCTGTGTCTAGCCAAGTGACCGGAGTGGCATCGGAAGATGGATCAGCCGGTGAATTCGGAGCGAACGAATGGCTCGTCGATGAGATGTACGAACGGTTCATCGTCGACCGGAACTCGGTAGACCAGTCATGGTGGCCGATTCTCGAAAGCTACCACCAGACCACGCTCGAGGCCTCCTCGACTCCGCCCGCGCCGACCCCTCCCACCCCCCCTGCCGAGCCAAGCGCGCCGACTCCCCCCGCGCCACCGGCGGCGCCGGTCGAGGCCGCGCCATCGGCGACGCCGGTCGAGGCCGCTGGTCCCATCGAACCACCCACCACCACGGGCAGCCAGCCGATCGCACGAACGACATCGATCCAACCGAAGCCGCAGCCGATCCCCGCCCAGGCCCCCGCGTCGTCCCTCCAGCCGTCCCCTCCACCGTCACCGGACGCCTCGACCGGCGAAGCCCTTGACCTCGTTTCCCCCCTCAAGGGCATGTCGAAGTCGCTCGCCGCGAACATGGATGCCAGCCTCACCGTTCCCACGGCGACGAGCGTGCGCACCATCCCGGCCAAACTCATGATCGACAACCGCATCGTGATCAACAACCATCTCAAACGCGCCCGCGGCGGTAAAGTGTCGTTCACCCACCTGATCGCCTGGGCTCTCGTGCAGACGCTCAAGGAATTCCCCAGCCAAAATGTCTACTACGCCGAAGTGGACGGCAAGCCGTCCGTCGTCTCGCCGGCTCACATCAATCTCGCGATCGCAATCGACATCCCGAAGCCCGACGGTACCCGCGCGTTGCTCGTTCCCGGCATCAAGCACACCGAATCCATGGGATTCCAGGAGTTCCTCGTCGGCTACGAAGACGTCGTCCGGCGTGCCCGCAATAACAAGCTGACCGCCGAAGACTACGCCGGCAACACCATCTCTCTTACCAATCCCGGCGGAATCGGCACCGAGCACTCGGTGCCGCGACTGATGAAGGGCGCTGGCGCCATCATCGGCGCGGGAGCGCTTGAATACCCGGCCGAATTCCAGGGAATGGCGCTCACGACCCTCGCCGATCTCGGCATCGGCAAGACGATCACGCTCACCTCAACCTATGACCACCGCGTCATCCAGGGTGCCGGCTCTGGCGAGTTCCTCAAGAAGGTGCACGAACTGCTGATCGGCCAGCGCGACTTCTACCAGGACATCTTCGCCGACCTGCGGATCCCCTACGATCCCATCCACTGGGCCAGCGACATCCACGTCGACCTTGGCAACCAGGTCGGCAAGACCGCCCGCGTTCAGGAGCTCATCAACTCGTTCCGCGTACGCGGACACCTCATGGCGGATGTCGACCCGCTGGAATACCAACAGCGCACACATCCCGACCTCGACATCTCGAGCCACGGACTCACCTTCTGGGATCTCGACCGTGAGTTCGTGACCGGCGGATTCGGCGGCAAGCGTGCTGCGCTCCTGCGCGAGATCCTCGGCGTGCTGCGCGACTCCTATTGCCGCACGATCGGCATCGAGTACATGCACATCCAGGACCCGCAACAACGTGTCTGGATCCAGGATCACGTGGAGAAGGTGTACACCAAACCAACCAAGGACGAGCAGTTGCGCATCCTCGGCAAGCTCAACGAAGCGGAGGCCTTCGAGACCTTCCTGCAGACCAAATACGTGGGCCAGAAGCGTTTCAGCCTGGAGGGGGGAGAGTCGACGATCGCCCTGTTGGATGCCCTGCTCCAGGGCGCAGCGGAAGCCGACCTCGACGAGGTCGCCATCGGCATGGCCCACCGCGGTCGCCTCAACGTGCTCACCAACATCGCGGGCAAGACCTACGGGCAGATCTTCCGTGAGTTCGAGGGCACGCAGGACCCTCGCACCGTGCAGGGTTCCGGTGATGTCAAGTATCACCTCGGCACTGAAGGCACCTTCACGAGCGCGAAGGGCGACCAGATCCCGGTCTACCTCGCCGCCAACCCCTCTCATCTCGAGGCCGTCGACGGTGTGCTCGAGGGAATCGTGCGGGCCAAACAGGACCGCAAGCCGATCGGCACGTTCACCGTGCTACCGGTCATGGTTCACGGGGATGCCGCGATGGCCGGCCAGGGCATCGTCGCCGAGATCCTGCAGATGTCGCAGCTGCGCGCCTACCGCACCGGCGGTACCGTGCACGTGAACATCAACAACCAGGTCGGCTTCACGACGCCGCCCGCGGAGGGTCGCACGTCGATCTATTCCACGGATGTCGCGAAGATGATCCAGGCGCCCATCTTCCATGTGAACGGTGACGATCCCGAAGCGGTCATCCGCGTCGCGGAGCTCGCCTTCGCCTATCGCCAGAAGTTCCACCGTGATGTCGTCATCGACCTCATCTGTTACCGCCGCCGCGGGCACAACGAGGGCGACGACCCATCGATGACCCAGCCGCTCATGTACAACCTCATCGAGGCGAAACGCAGCGTGCGCACCCTCTACGTCGAATCTCTCGTCGGTCGCGGCGACATCACGCAGGAGGAGTACGAGGCGGCGCACGCCGACTTCCAGGATCGCCTCGAGCGCGCATTCGCGGAAACCCACGCCGCGCAGACCGGCTCGATGCCCATCATCACCACCGACGGCAATGCCATCGCCGACCTCGAGCGTCCGGGGTCCCAGCAGGACGATCGCAGCGGCGAGCCGTCCACCACGGCGGTGAGCGAGGCGGTGATCACGACCATCGGCGATGCTCACGACAATCCGCCGGCCGGCTTCACCGTGCATCCGAAACTGCAGCAGCTGCTCAAGAAGCGCACCGAGATGAGCCGAAACGGCTCGATCGACTGGGGTTTCGGCGAACTGCTTGCCCTCGGCTCGCTGCTGCTCGAGGGCACTCCCGTGCGCATGGCCGGGCAGGACACCCGTCGCGGCACCTTCGTGCAGCGACATGCTGTGCTGCACGACCGGGTTAACGGCCAGGAGTGGCTGCCACTCGGCAACCTCAGCGACAACCAGGGTCGGTTCTGGATCTACGACACCCTATTGAGCGAGTACGCCGCGCTGGGTTTCGAATACGGTTACTCGGTCGAGCGCGCCGACGCGCTGGTGCTCTGGGAGGCCCAGTTCGGCGACTTCGCCGACGGCGCCCAGATCATCATCGACGAGTTCATCTCCAGCGCCGAGCAGAAGTGGGGCCAGCGCTCGAGCGTGGTGCTGCTTCTTCCGCACGGCTACGAGGGCCAGGGTCCGGACCACTCGTCCGCCCGAATCGAACGCTATCTGCAACTCTGCGCCGAGAACAACATGACCGTCGCGCGTCCATCGACTCCGGCATCCTACTTTCACCTGTTGCGACGCCAGGCGTACGCCCGCCCACGCCGGCCGCTCATCGTCTTCACACCGAAGGCGATGTTGCGGCTTCGCGGCGCTACCAGCAATATCGCCGAGTTCACGAGCGGCAAGTTCGAACCGGTGATCGATGATGCGGCGATCACCGACCGGAGCGCCGTCAAGCGCGTCGTTCTTCACGCCGGAAAGATCCACTACGATCTGCTCGCTGAGGTAGAGAAGCGCCAACAGAAGGACGTCGCGCTCGTGCGCCTCGAGCAGTACTACCCGCTCCCCCTGGCCCAACTCGATGCCGTGTTCGCGCAGTATCCGCAAGCGGAACTGATGTGGGTGCAGGAGGAGCCGGAGAATATGGGCGCCTGGCCGTTCATCTGTCTCGAACTCGCCAAGCACCTCAGGGGCCGTACCATCTCGGTGTCCGCGCGGCCGGCATCCGCATCGCCCGCCGCCGGTTCTGCCAAGCGGAGCGCCAACGAACTAGTCAAGCTGATCGAGCACGCCCTGACCGTGAGGTAGCCTCTGCGCGATGGCTGTAGCACCGGGCGGCGGCCCTCGCAGTGTGCCGCTCACCCGCGCCGGAAATCCACTTCGACACCACGCCTGCACGAAATGCAGGAACCACCGTTACCAGAGTGGCTGGAGTGGCTCATCCGCCCCAGCAGTCACACTGGTTCCTGCATTTGCGACGGAACCGCACCGCTACATGGTCGAGCGAGCCACCGGATCGGCCGACAGCACCGAACCGCGGATGCTTCGCCGGGGCCCGCAATCAGTGGTTCGACTGAAGCGAACGCAAGGTCGCCAACACCTGGTCGCGCAAGTCGCTCGGAGCGGTCTCCCGGCAGGCGCGCTGCACGGCCTGAGTCAATACGAGGCCCACCTCGGCCTCACCGGTGCAGTCGCCACAGTTGGCGATGTGCTCGGCGATGTCAGCGGCATCCGTCTTCGCCAGTTCGTTGTGCAGGTATTCTTCGAGCTCGGCTTTCGCCTTATCGCATCCGCAGTCGGTCATTTCTTCGTACTCCCAGCAGTAGCAGGTTGGGCACGCGTGCCGGAGGTGTCGATGCCTCGTTCGAGCGCGTACTCCGAGAGCAGGTCCCGAAGCATCCGCCTGCCACGATGCAGGCGGCTCATGACGGTACCCACCGGGGTCTTCATGATGTCGGCGATCTCCTGGTAGGAGAAACCCTCGACATCGGCGAAGTAGACGGCCATCCGGAAGTCCTCCGGGATGGCCTGAAGCGCGTCCTTGACCGCGCTGTCGGGCAGATGGTCGATCGCTTCCGCTTCAGCCGAACGCGTCGATCGAGCCTGGGTTACCGATTGAGCACCGCCGAGCTGCCAGTCCTCGAGATCGTCGATGGTGCCCTGGTAGGGGTCGCGCTGCTTCTTGCGGTAGTTGTTGATGAACGTGTTGGTGAGGATGCGGTACAGCCACGCCTTGAGATTCGTGCCCTGCTGGAACTGGGCGAAGGCGGCGAAGGCCTTGACGAAGGTCTCCTGCACGAGGTCGGCGGCATCGGAGGGGTTGCGCGTCATGCGCAAGCCTGCGGCGTAGAGCTGGTCCATGAACGGGATCGCCTGGGCCTCAAAAAGAGTGCGCACGTCGACGACGGGCGACTCGAGGGGGTCGGCGGTGGAATCCTTCGAAGTGGTCATCGTCGTCAAGCTTAGGCCCCCCCACCTGCTCCCGGTCTTGCCGCGCACCGGCCGACCAGTGCGCGAAGACCGGCCGATGATGGCGGGTCGATCAAGCAGAACTGACACAGTGCATCCTCTTCCCTGGCCCTGAGGCCGATAGCCTTGATAACCGATGCACGTATTCAAGTATTCCGGCCCAGAGTTCAACCCCTTCGGCGACGAGGGTCTCCTCGTCGGCGGCGAACCCGGTCCGTGGGCCGCCCCGCGGGCGACCGGACCACTGTCGGCACGGCTCACCCTGCCCGGGTCGAAATCGCTGACCAATCGCGAACTGGTGTTGTCGGCGATCGCCGCAGGGCCGTCGATTCTTCGGGCACCGCTGCACTCCCGCGACACCGCCCTCATGGTGCAAGCCCTCCGCGCGCTAGGCACCAGCATCGTCGAGCTGCCGGGAGACTCCCCCTTCGGCGCCGATCTGCTGATCACGCCAGCCGAACTCTCCGGCGGCACCTCAATCGACTGCGGCCTCGCCGGCACGGTGATGCGCTTTCTCCCGCCGGTTGCGGCTCTCGCGCTCGGCCCGGTGGCCTTCGACGGCGACGTGTCCGCGCGTAGACGACCGATGCGCACGACCATCGATTCGCTACGGGCGCTCGGAGTGGATGTCAGCGACGACGGCCGCGGAAAACTCCCGTTCAGCCTCTGGGGCACCGGTGCCGTCGCCGGAGGTGAGCTCGAGATCGACGCCTCGGCTTCGAGCCAGTTCGTCTCCGGGCTGCTTCTGGTCGGTGCACGCTTCACTGACGGCCTCACCCTTCGTCACGTCGGCGACGGGTTGCCGAGCCTCGCCCACATCGACATGACCGTCGCGAGCCTCGCTCGGCGGGGGGTGTTGGTTGAGAACCCCGAGCCCGGAGTCTGGATCGTTTCGCCCGGTCCGATCGCCGGCATCGACATCGCGATCGAGCCCGACCTCTCCAATGCCGGGCCGTTCCTCGGCGCGGCCCTGGTGGCCGGAGGAAGTGTCACAGTCACCGGCTGGCCGGCACAGACGACGCAGGTCGGGGCCGAGCTGGCCGCCATTTTGACTGACATGGGCGGCGAGGTGACGTTCGCCGAGACGGACGGTGGCATCGGCGAACTGACAGTGACCGGCACCGGCGGCCTCCGCGGCATCCGTCTCGACAATGCGAGCGAACTGGCACCGACCATCGCGGCCCTCGCGGCCCTCGCCGAGGGCGAGACCGTGCTCACCGGCATCGCCCACCTGCGCGGCCACGAGACGGACCGGCTCGCGGCCCTTACCGCCGAGATCAACGCGCTCGGCGGCGACGTGACGGAGACGGACGACGGCCTGGTCATCCGCCCCCTGCCGCTGCACGGCGGACTCTGGCACAGCTACGAAGACCACCGGATGGCGACGGCCGGCGCGATCATCGGGCTGGCCGTCGACGGGGTGCTCATCGATGACATCGCCACGACGGCCAAGACCCTCCCCCAGTTTCCCGGGCTGTGGTCCGGCTCCCTGCTCGGCCGGCACGCGCGCTCGTCCGATCCCCTCGACCTGATCTGACGCATGAGCTGGCTCACCGATGAGGACGACGAAGACGACGACAAGTACGCTGATTACGAAGCCCGCAACAGGCCGAATCCGAAGGGCAACCGGGCGCGCACCAAGATCCGTCCCGGGCACGCGGATGCCGTGACCGGCCGGGTGTTCACCGTCGACCGCGGACGATACTCCGTGATCGTGGGTGAGGGCACCGCCGAGGAACACGCCGCGCTGGCCTCCCGCGCCAGTGAACTGCGCAAACAGCCGATCGTCACCGGCGACTACGTCGACCTGGTCGGCGACACCTCGGGTGACGAGGGCACTCTCACGCGCATCGTTCGCATCCAGCCGCGCACGACCGTGCTTCGCCGCAGTGCGGATGACTCGGATGAGGTCGAACGGATCATCGTCGCGAACGCCGACCAGATGCTCATCGTCGTGGCGGCGGCCAACCCGGAGCCGCGCCCGCGACTGGTGGACCGCTACCTCGTTGCGGCCTTCGACGCCGGGCTCATGCCGATCCTGTGCATCACCAAGACCGACCTCGCCGACCCCGCAGAGTTCCTCGAGGGATTCGCCGGGCTCGATATCACCGTCGTGCGGAGCGGTGTCGGGGCGATGCCGACCGCCGAGATCGCGGCACTGCTCGAGGGTCACACGACGGTCGCCGTCGGACACTCCGGCGTCGGCAAGTCCACCCTCGTCAATGCGCTGGTCCCCGACGCGAATCGGGCAATCGGACGCGTCAACAGCGTCACCGGGCGCGGCCGCCACACCTCGTCATCAACCATCTCCTACCGGGTGGGCAGCGGCTGGGTTGTCGACACTCCCGGTGTGCGATCGTTCGGGCTCGGGCATGTGAATACAGACAACATCCTGCGGGCGTTCACCGATCTCGCGGCGATCGCCGAAGACTGCCCGCGAGGCTGCACCCACCTGCCGGATGCGCCGGACTGCGCGATGAACGAGCGGGTGGCGGCCGGTGAGCTTGGCGAATCCGGAAAGCCGCGTCTCGACTCGTTCCAGCGCCTCCTCGCCTCGCTCACCTGAGGCCTGCCCTAACCTTGCAGTCGTGACTGAATATTCGACCGCCGCCGACCTGCAACTCGCTCGGGAGCTCGCGGACATGGCGGATGCCATCTCCATGGACCGCTTTCGCTCCGTCGACCTTGTGGTCACGGTGAAGCCCGACATGACCCCGGTTTCGGATGCCGACCGGGCGGTCGAGACCGCCCTGCGCGCGGCGATCGCCGACAGCCGTGCGGGCGACTCCGTGCGCGGCGAGGAGTTCGGCGTCGAGCCGGGAGCCGAGGGCGGCTCCAGCCGACAGTGGATCATCGATCCGATCGACGGCACCAAGAACTATGTGCGCGGGGTGCCGATCTGGGCGACGCTGATCTCTCTGGCGATCGACGGGGTTCCGGTGGTCGGGGTGGTGAGCGCACCGGCCCTCGGCACTCGCTGGTGGGGCGCGACCGGGCAGGGGGCCTTCGTCGACGAGCGACTCGGCACGGCGAACAGCGCATATGAGACCACGAACCGGGCCCGTCGCATCCACGTGTCCAGGGTGTCGGAGTTGGCGGATGCCTCGATCAGCCTGAGCGGACTGACCCGCTGGGAGAACGCGGGCAAGCTGCCGCAGCTTCTCGCCCTTGCGCGCGAGGTATGGCGCACCCGCGACTACGGCGACATGTGGCCGTACATGATGGTGGCCGAGGGCCTCCTCGAGGTATCGGGCGAGTACGACCTTCAGGTCTACGACATGGCCGCGCTCGTGCCGATCGTGCTGGAGGCGGGAGGCACCTTCACCTCGGTCGACGGCGAAGACGGGCCGTGGCACGGCTCCGCCCTCGCCAGCAACGGGCTGCTGCACGACCGGGTGGTCGCGGCGCTGGCCTAGGGCCGCTTAGGCGAAGTCGACGACCTGCGCGGCATTGAGACGCGGAAGCCGGTCGCGGAATGCACCCTCGCCCGGGTGGCCGATGTTCACGACTATGAAGGAGTGCAAGCGGCCGTCGGGGAAGAATTCCGCGTCGACGGCGTCTGCGTCGAAGCCGGTCATCGGGCCGGCCGCGAATCCCTGGGCACGCACGGCGAGCACGAAGTAGCCGGCCTGCAGTGCAGAATTCAGCTTCGCACTCCCCGTGCGGGCATCCTCATTCGACTCGAAGACGTCCTGGAGCTGCGGCATGAAGGGCATCACCGTCGGCATGTGCTCATGGAACCGCGAGTCGAGGGCGAGCACGGCGACGGCGGGGGCTGCGAGGGTCTTGGCCTTGTTGCCCTCGTTCATGTGCTCGACGAGACGGGCACGGCCGTCAGCGCTGTTGACGTAAAGCACCCGAAGCGGCTGAAGGTTGGCGGAGGTCGGCGCCCACTTCGCCAGGTCCCAGATGCCGACGAGCTCCCCGTCGGTCACCGGAACGTCGGAGAAGGTGTTCGCGGTGCGCGCCCGGGTGAAGAGCAGGGAGCGGCCCGCGTCGTTCAGGGAATCGAGGGTCGGGCGGGAAGACAGGCTCATGGTGGCTCCATTCGGAAATTGCGGAGTGCGCTCGGAAAAACATAGTCACTAGTATTACCGTAGCACGCTACACTGGATGGCATGCCCCAGCCGATCACCGCCGCCCACGACGCGAGAAGGTGCGACTCCGCGCTCGCGCGCGCCTTCGACTTCCTCGGTAAACGGTGGAACGGCGTAATACTCGGCACTCTGAGCGCGGGGCCCTCTGGATTCTCCGAGCTCAGGCGTTCGGTCGACGGAATAAGCGATTCGGTGCTGTCCGAGCGGCTGACCGAACTAGCTGGTGCCGGCATCGTGGAGCGCGCAGTGGATGTCGGCCCGCCGGTCTCCGTGTCGTATCGCCTCAGTGAATCCGGGCTCGCCCTGCTTCCGGCGCTCGACGAACTCGCTGTCTGGGCGAACAACAACCTCGCGAAAGCATAGGCAGCCCGCGCGATAAGATCGACTCGGTCGGCCGACTGTTCGGCTGCTAGGAATGAGGAGCGTCCATGCCCGCATCACGGGATCTCGCCAAGCCGATCGCCGGCCTGGTCTTCGTGCTCGGCTGGGCCATCGGAATCACCCTGTGGTCGATCTCCTCGCTCGCCCCGAATGCCCAGACCGGAGCGTTCGTCGTCGATATCGGCATTCTCGCCGTCTCGGTCGGGTTCGCGGCCCCCTTCCTCAAGACCACCACGGGGCTGGTCGCCGCCGTGATCCTCGCCCTCATCGGCATCGTGCTTTTCGCCTTCGGCGACTTCGTGAACGTGCCGGTGATCACTTACCTGCTCCGCCTGCTCGCGCCGCTCCTCGCCGTGCTGCAGCCGGTGTACAAGCTGCTCGACTTTCGCGTTTTCACCTGATCTGCGCGAGCGGCCGGTCAGCGCTCTGCGACCGGCGCGAGACCGTGCTTGTGGGCATCCGCCGTGTCCACGTCGCGGAGCGACGAGCCCCTCGTCTCCTTCAGCGTGAGAACCGTGGTGGCGGTGATCACACAGGCGATCACGAGGTAGATCGCAACGGGAACCCAGGACTTGTACTGCTGCAGGAGGGCGCTCGCGATGATCGGCGCAAGCGATCCGGCGAGGATCGACGTGACCTGGTAGCCGAGGGACACCCCGGAGTAGCGCATCCGGGTGGGGAACATCTCCGACATGATCGCGGGCTGCCCGGCATACATGAACGCGTGGAAGACGAGTCCGATGGCGATGGCCGCGACGATGACCACCGGGTTGAGCGTGTCGAACATCGGGAAAGCGAAGAACGCCCAGCTCGCTCCGAGCACGGCTCCGATGAGGTAGATCGGTTTGCGACCGAAGCGATCGGAGAGCCGCCCGACCTGCGGGATCGCCAAAAACTGGATGACGTGCGCGATCAGGAGCGCCAACAACAGCTGGCTGGTGTTGTACTTGTGCACCGTCACCAGGTAGACGATGGAGAAGCTCACGATGATGTAGTACAGGATGTTTTCGGCGAATCGCAGTCCCATGGCCTGCAGTACGCCCTTCGGGTAGCGCTTGAGCACTTCGAGCACGCCGTAGTTCGTCGCCTTTCCGGCGTCCACCTGTGCGCGGGCTTCGAGGAAGATCGGCGCCTCGGTGACATGCGAGCGGATGTAGTAGCCGATGACCACGATGATGGCCGAGAGCCAGAATGCCACCCTCCACCCCCAGCTGAGGAACTGGTCGACCGGGAGAATCCACGACATGGTGAGGAGCACCAGGGTTGCGAGCAGGTTACCCACCGGCACCGCGGCCTGCGGCCAGCTCGACCAGAATCCGCGAGACTTGTTCGGGCTGTGCTCGGCGACGAGGAGCACAGCGCCGCCCCATTCCCCGCCGACAGCGAAGCCCTGGATGAAGCGAAGGGCCACCAGCAGGGCGGGCGCCCAGTAGCCGATGGTGTTGTAACCGGGCAGGCTGCCCATGAGGAAGGTCGCGACCCCGACGAGGATGATCGTCACCTGGAGAGTGTGCTTGCGTCCGAGGCGGTCCCCGATCTGGCCGAAGACTATTCCGCCGATGGGTCGAGCGATGAAACCAACGGCGTAGGTCAAGAAGGCGGCGATGATGCCGTCGAGCCTTGTGCCCGCATTGGGGAAGAAGAGGGTGCCGAAGACCAGGCTCGCGGCTGTGGCGTAGAGGAAGAACTCGTACCATTCCACGACGGTGCCGGCCATCGAGGCCGCCACGATCTTGCGGAGCCCCGAGGTGCTGGTGACGGCATCCGCCGATCCCTCGCGATCCGATTGCGTCGTACCGACGTTACTGTTGACGCTCATGTCGCTCTCCTCCGATGTCGTCCCTGACACCTGTCGATGAACCCGCACGCTAGTAAAGACCAGCGATCGGACCTGCACTGAGTATTGCCGCAGAGGTACGGCTCCTCAATGACCACTTGCGCACATTTTGTGTGCATGATTGCAGATATGGCCGACCCGCTTGTGACATCTCCGCCGAACCCCGACGACCTGCTCGTGCTGCTCGCGGTCTCCCGCACCGGCCGATTCACCTCCGCCGCTGAGAGTCTCGGCCTCAACCACACCACGGTGTCGCGTCGCATCGCCGCGCTCGAGACAGATCTCTCCGGTCGGGTGCTCTCGCGCACGGTCGGCGGCTGGGAACTCACCGAACTGGGCAGACGAGCGGTGCTCGCCGCCGAAGCGGTGGAGTCGGCGATCGGTGCGCTCAGCAGCACCGGCGATGGCGCCAACACCCTCACCGGCGTGGTGCGCATGTCGGCCACCGATGGCTTCAGCGCCTACATCGCCAGCCCGGCCATCGCCGACCTGCAGCGGCAGCATCCGAACCTGAGCGTGGAGATCGTCACGGTGACCCGGCGCGCGATGCAACATCGGTCGGGGCTGGACATCGAGGTGGTCGTGGGGGCCCCGCAGGTGCACCGGGCGGAAGCGCTGAAGCTCGGCGAGTATGTTCTCGGCATGTACGCCTCGCGCGACTATCTCGCGCAGTTCGGCGTGCCAGCCGACGCGACCGAGCTGATGGCACATCCGCTCGTCTATTTCGTCGACTCGATGCTGCAGGTGGATGACCTGGATGCGCCGCGCCGACTCGTACCGACCATGCGGGACTCGATCAGCTCGACCAACGTGTTCGTCCACGTTGAGGCCACGCGGGCGGGCGCAGGCATCGGCTTCCTGCCCTGTTTCATGGCCGACCGCCATGACGACCTGGTGCGGCTGTTGCCCTCCGAATTCTCGGAACAGTTGCCCTACTGGATGGTGCTCCGCAGTGAGTCGCTGCGCCAGCCAGCGGTAGCCGCCGTCGCCGATGCCCTCCGCGAACGCACGGCAGCCTCGAAGGCGGCGCTGCTCGGCCGCTCGAGTCGATGAGCGGAAGCCCGGCCGACCAGCCACAATTCATTCAGCGCGCCGACCAGCCGCCATCCATTGTGTAGCTCGCCCCGGTCACCATCGCCGCCTCGTGCGAGGCCAGCCAGGCGATGAGGGATGCGACCTCCTCCGGTTCCACGAGCCGTTTTATGGCGCTCTCGGTGAGCATGATTCGGTCGAGCACCTCCGATTCGGGGATGCCGTGCACCGCGGCCTGCTCCGCAAGCTGCTTCTCCACCAGCGGGGTCCTCACGTAGCCGGGGGCCACACAGTTGCTGGTGACTCCGTGCGGTCCTCCCTCCAGGGCGGTGACCTTAGAGAGCCCCTCGAGCCCGTGCTTCGCCGAAACGTACGCGCTCTTGAAGGCGGAGGCGCGAATTCCATGCACCGACGACACGTTGATCACGCGCCCGAACCCACGCACATACATGCCGGGTAACGCGGCGCGGATGAGCAGGAAGGGTGCTTCGAGCATCAGGGCGAGAATGCGCCGGAAGTCCGCCGGATCGAAATCCTCGATCGGGTTCACCCGCTGGATGCCGGCGTTGTTCACGAGGATGTCGATATCGGCGAGCGGCTCAGCAAGCGCGGCGTCGGTGAGAGCGTCGGCATCGAGGAGGTCGACCTGCCAGGCAGTGCCGCCGATTTCGGCGGCGACCGATTCGGTCGCCGGGCCGTCGACATCCGCCACCACTACATGCGCCCCCCGAGCGGCGAGTGCGCGCGACACGGCGGCTCCGATGCCGCTCGCTCCGCCGGTGACGAGGGCCCGCCGCCCGGCCAGGGTGCCGTTTTCGACAGGATTCGAGTCGGTCATCGGTGCTCTCTTCTGGCGGCGCTGGCGGAGTACCGGGCCTGCTCGGCCCGACCTAATGAGTATTCCTGCAGCCAGAAGGCAGGTCAATCGCCCATATCGCACTGGGTGTGTGCAATTGTGCACCGACGATAGCGACTTGACAGCCGCTCTCCGCGCTCCCTAGTCTCCATCAGGTGTGGACTGTGCGCGTCGGCGGCCCGCCTCGAGGAAGAGGATCGGATGACCAAAGTGCACGGAAGTGCGGCGGAAGCGCTTGCGGGAGCCCTCGAGGACGGCATGACCCTTGCCGTCGGGGGATTCGGGCTCAGCGGAGTACCGGTCGACCTGATCGAGGCGGTCCGTGAGTCCGGCGTGCGTGACCTCACCGTCGTCTCAAACAACATGGGCGTGGACGGCAAGGCCCTCGGCCTGCTGCTGGAGAGCCACCAGGTCGCCAAGGTCATCGCATCCTACGTGGGAGAGAACAGGCTCTTCGCGGAGCTCTACCTCGCCGGCGAGCTCGAGGTGGAGTTCACGCCGCAGGGCACCCTCGCGGAGCGCCTGCGCGCCGGCGGGGCGGGCATCCCGGCCTTCTACACCCGCACCGGCGTCGGCACGCTGGTCGCCGACGGCAAGGAGCACGAGACCTTCGACGGGCATGTCCACATCCGTGAACGGGGCATCGTGGCCGACGTCGCCCTCGTTCGAGCTCATCTCGCCGACACCGAGGGCAACCTTCTCTACCGGCACACGGCTCGCAACTTCAACCCGGTCGTCGCCACCTGCGGTCGGCTCACCGTGGTCGAGGCGGAATCCATCGTGGCGGTCGGCGCCATCGATCCGGATCTCGTCATCACCCCGGGTGTCTACGTGCAGCGCGTGGTGCTCGCCACCGACCGTCCGAAGGACATCGAGCAGCGCACCGTGCGTCGGCGCACAGGCACAGGCACAGGCACCACGACGGAGGTTGGAGCATGAGCTGGACTCGGGACGAAATGGCGACGATCGCCGCCACTGAACTGCGCGACGGCGACTACGTGAACCTCGGCATCGGCATCCCCACCCTCGTCGCCAACCACATTCCGGAGGGCGTGCGGGTGACCCTGCAGAGCGAGAACGGGCTGCTCGGCATGGGTCCGTTCCCCTTCGAGGGCGAAGAGGACGCCGATCTCATCAACGCCGGAAAGCAGACGGTAACGATCCTGCCTGGCGGCAGTTTCTTCGACTCCTCCACATCGTTCGGCATGATCCGCGGCGGGCACGTGCAGGTGGCCATCCTCGGCGCCATGCAGGTCTCCGCCACCGGCGACCTGGCCAACTGGTCCGTGCCCGGCAAGATGGTGAAGGGCATGGGCGGAGCGATGGATCTCGTCGCCGGCACACCACGGGTCGTCGTTCTCACCGAGCACACCGCCAAGGACGGCTCACCGAAGATCGTGGCATCCTGCACGCTTCCGCTCACCGGCGTCGGCGTGGTCGACCGCATCATCACCGACCTGGCCGTCTTCGATGTGACGCTGGCCGGACTGATTCTGGTATCGACCGCACCGGGCGTGACTCTCGCGGAGATTCGAGAAAAGACGGACCCGCCTTTCGCCGTCTCCCCCACGCCCTAACTACACTTGCAGCCGTGTCCCCCATTCACGAGCGGCCCGATCACCGGACACAGCAGGGGACGACGCTACCGGTCAGGGACCGTGTCGTCGCCTCCCGTCGGGACGAAACCACCGACGCCGACTGGGACACCTTCGAGCGCCGCTTCGACGCGGAATTCCCGCGGCTCGAAGGCCTCTTCCGGCACCTTTACGGCAACGGCGCGGGCGCGACCGAGCAGCTCGCCCTCCTCGCCGTCGAGTGCGCCGAGTCCTGGCAGCGTCGACCGGGGGACCTCCGAGCGCTCGATGCGCGTCGCGCGGCTCTTCCGGACTGGTTCCAGTCCAACCGGATGCTCGGCGGCGTCTGCTACGTGGACCGCTACGCGGGCGACCTGTCCGGCCTCCGCTCTCGCATCCCCTACTTTCGCGAGCTCGGCCTGAGCTACCTGCACCTGATGCCCCTGTTTCTCGCGCCGGAGGAGAACTCCGACGGCGGCTATGCGGTCTCGAGTTACCGGGCCGTCAGCCAGAACCTCGGAACCATGCCGGAATTGGCCGCCCTGGCCGCCGAACTTCGCGCCAACGGCATCTCCCTCGTGCTCGACTTCATTTTCAATCACACCTCGAACGAGCACGACTGGGCTCGCCGGGCGCTCGCCGGGGACCCGGAGCATGAAGCCTTCTACTGGATCTTCCCCGACCGCACGATGCCCGACGCCTTCGAGCGCACCGTGCGCGAGATCTTCCCGGACGATCATCCCGGCTCCTTCGTGCCCCTGGCCGACGGCCGCTGGGCGTGGGCGACCTTCCACTCGTTCCAATGGGACCTCAACTACCGCAACCCCGCCGTCTTTCGCGCGATGGCGGGCGAGATGCTGTTTCTCGCGAATCTCGGCGTCGACGTTCTCCGCATGGACGCTGTGGCGTTCATCTGGAAGGAACTCGGCACCACGAGCGAGAACCTGCCGGAAGCGCACCTGCTGATCCAGGCATTCAACGCGGTGTGCCGCATCGCCGCGCCCTCCCTGCTGTTCAAGTCGGAGGCGATCGTGCATCCCGACGAGGTGGCGAAATACATCGGGCCGGGCGAATGTCAACTCAGTTACAACCCGCTGCAGATGGCCCTGATCTGGAGTTCGCTGGCAACGAGGGATGTCGGTCTTCTCGCGCAGGCCCTCGAGCGCCGGCACGAAATCGCGCCGGGCACGGCCTGGGTCAATTACGTGCGCAGCCACGACGACATCGGCTGGACCTTCGCCGACGAGGATGCCGCGGAGCTCGGCATCAACGGCTCCGACCACCGCCGGTTCCTGAACTCCTTCTACGTGAACCGCTTCGAGGGCAGCTTCGCGCGCGGGGTGCCTTTCCAGGACAACCCGCGCACCGGAGACTGCCGGATCTCGGGCACGACGGCCTCCCTCGCCGGACTGGAGGCCAACGATGCGGGAGCGATCGACCGCATCCTGCTCGCACATTCGATCGTCCTGAGCACCGGGGGCATCCCGCTGCTCTACCTCGGCGATGAGGTGGGCCAGCTCAACGACTACGGGTACCTCGAGGTTCCCGCGCACGCCGACGACAGCCGCTGGGTCGGTCGGCCACTGTACCCGACCGCTTCGTACGCCACTCGCGCCGACCCCACCACGGATGCCGGCCGCATCTACCAGGGCCTCAGTCGGCTGATCGAGGTGCGCGGCTACACCTCAGAATTCACCGGCGGGCGCCTGGTGCCGTTCGACACCCATAACCCACACGTGCTCGGCTACCAGCGCCCAGGTCCCGACACCACCGTGCTCGTGCTCGTAAACTTCTCCGATGGCCCGGCCGAGATCACGGCCGAGACACTCTCGGGCATGCCCGATCGCGGGACGGATCTTGTCGACGGGCACGGGGTGACGCTGTCGGGCGGGGTCACGCTCGGCGCTCACCGGTTCCTGTGGGTGCGGGTGCGGGTCGGCTGAGCCTCCCCTCGGCTCACTCAGTTTTCGTGGATCGTCCCCGCACTGCGCTGCAGTCGAGCGAGGTCGATCGCGACGAAAGCGCGCACCCGGGTGTCCCGCTCGACCGGGTAGTCGGCATCCGGTTGTTGCGAGGGTGCGAGATCGAGGCTGGACTCGATGGCCCGGCCGAGCTCGGACCAGGCCTGGCCGCGGGCATCCTCCACCACGCTCTCGACGAACGCCGCGTCGTTCACGAGACGAGCCAGCTCCTCCGACAGGCCGGCGTAGGCGAGCTTGCGGCGGGTGAGCATCCGGGAGTCGCGCGGCCCGTAGTCGTGCTCGCGGCTGGTGGAGCCGCGGGCGTTCGTCAGTTCGCTCGCGAGCTTGGCCATCCGCTCGGCGTATTCGGCCTGTTCGCGCGAGAGATTCTTCAGCTCGAGGCCGACCCAGGAGGCCGTCTCGCCCGCATCGAACCGGTGGTCGTCACGCAATGCGCTCACGATGATGCGATTCTTCACCTCCATGGTGAGGGCCGAGCGGGCGATCAGGAGCCCCTCTTCGACGGCGCGCTCAAGGGAGATCGGCTTCGCAACCGGACTGCGCACGTACGGGCGATCGGGAATGAGGCGCGGCTCACGCTTCCTGGCCATGCGTCGATGTCCCGCCCTCAGCGCCCCGGATGCCTGGTTCGGCAGGTTTCGGCCACAGTTCGACAACGCGCGACAGCCGCCAGGGTGGAGATGGGGGGAATTGAACCCCCGTCCACTGCTGTGGTCATATGCCTTCTACGGGTGTAGCCAGTGAAAGCGTTCTGCTCGGCTCCGGAATTTGCCACTGGCATCTAATCCGACGAGCCCAGTCCCAGTGAAAGTCCCGCGGTGTCCTGAGACGTAGCACCGCAGCAATCCCTCTAAATTACGCCAGGATCCGGTTAGAGAGCATCCCCGGTCTGACGGACTTCGTTAGTGCTCTTGCTTAGGCAGCGAGAGCGAAGTCAGCGCGGTTAGATTTCGCACTTATTGTTTGCAGAGATCGTTTACGAGATAACCCTGCATCCTCGACCCGCTTCTCACACTCACGCAGGCAATGTCGAAACCGATCATCCCCAGGTGCACCTTCCCGTGTCGCAGGAAGAGTGAGCAGCTATCGCGCGCTGTTGAATTGTCACGGCCCGCACGCGAGCCATCCTGCCTCTCGGCAGCCCTCTAGCATACGTCGGATGCGTGGCTTCCGCCACCGCTCGCAGGCATGGCAGGATACGGGGACGGCCTCGAGCACCGCCTCGGCCACAGCTTCGACAGGGAGACAGCGTGACCGACACCATCATCACCGTGCAGGGCCGATTCTCGTCGTTCTATCCCCCGGAACGCGCCACGGTGCGACTCTCGGTCGGGTTCGAAGGACCGACCGGGAGCCGGTGTTTACCGAAACCGTGGCCGTGTCATCCACTGTCCGGTCGCTCGTGACCGCGCTCCACTCCCCCAGCGACGGACCGGTCACCTGGTGGTCGAGTGAGAGTATCCAGGTCTGGAGCTCCACACCGTGGAGCCAGGACGGGGTGCAACTGCCCCCCGTGTTTCATTCGCGCGCGACATTCAGCGTGAAGTTCAGCGACTTCGCTGCGATGGCGGAGTGGATCGAGCGGGTCGCCGTGCTCGACGGCCTCACCGTCGGTGGCGTCTCCTGGGCGCTCACCGAGGGGCGCAAGACGGCGGTGATCGCCGAAGTGCGCTCGCGCGCGGTGAAGGATGCGGTGGCCAAAGCGAGCGTGTACGCCCAGAGCATCGGACTCGGCACGGTTCGAGCCGTCGCCCTCGCCGACCCGGGGATGCTCGGCGACCGGGTCGGGGCATCCGAAGTCGGAGCGTCCCATTCCCTGTCTCGGATGACGGCCTCTGGCGTTGGGCCGGAGCTCTCGCTCAGTCCAGAGGACATCGAGGTCGACGCCGTGGTCGACGCGAGGTTCGTTGCGAGCTGACGCGCGGGTCATCCCCAGAACTATGCTGCCGATCGTGGACTCTGCGGTCAAACGATTCGCCGCACAGTCAACTTTCGGGCGCAGAGTCAGTAGCAGAACAGCCCGGCTCACCCCTGGAGGCCGGCACCAAGCGTGCCAGCGCCCTCAGTCGCCCAGGTGACGGCGAGCCGACATGGCCCGATCCGCCTCGCGATTGTCCTGGCGCTCGCGCAGCGCCTGGCGCTTGTCGTACTCGCGTTTGCCCTTGGCCACCGCGATCTCGACCTTCGCCCGACCGTCGCTGAAGTAGATCCTCAGCGGCACGAGGGTGTAGCCGCCCTCTTTGGTCTTGTTCTGGATCTTGAGAATCTGCGCCTTGTGGAGCAGGAGTTTTCGCTTGCGGCGGGGCGGATGATTGTTCCAGGTGCCCTGGTTGTATTCCGGGATGTGAACGGCATCCAACCAGGCTTCGCCGTACTCGACGAAGGCGTAACCATCGACGAGGGACGCCCGGCCTTCACGCAACGACTTCACCTCGGTGCCGGTCAGCACCAGGCCCGCCTCATAGGTGTCTTCGATGGTGTAGTCGTGGCGCGCTTTGCGATTGGTGGCCACAACCTTCTGGCCACGTTCCTTCGGCACGATTCACTCCCGGATTGGATGCGCACAGACCATCCGCGCGCAGCCCTCCACTCTAACGGGGTCTAGACCTTGAGGTACCGACTGATCGCGAAGCTCGCAGAGGCTGCGGCCAGCACGGCGCCTACTGCTAGCAGGATGGGAACCACCACGAACGCGTCCGACATGCCGATGAACGGGGTGTCGAGGGCCTGCGTGCCGAGATAGTCCTGCACGAAAAACCGCACGATCGACACGACGGCGAGGCTCGCGAGAACGGATCCGACGAGCGCGGCGATCACCCCTTCCAGAATGAACGGCGTCTGGATGAAGCGGTTCGAGGCTCCCACCAGGCGCATGATCCCCAACTCCCGTCGCCTCGAGAAGGCCGACAGCCGGATGGTGGTTGCGATGAGCAGCACCGCCGCCACCAGCATGAGCACAGCTATGCTCACCGCGGTGAGACTCGCGGCGTTGAGAGCGGCGAAGATCGGATCCAGGTACTTGCGTTGATCGACGACTTGCTCGACACCGGCGAGGCTCGCGACACTCTCCCGGATGACATCCGCCTTCGACGGGTCTTTGAGGTTGATCGAAAAAGTTTCCGAGAGGAAGTCTGGTGTGATGAAATCCGCGCCCGTGGTGTCCTTGAAGTAGGTCTTGTAATTCTTGTAGACCTGGTCGTGATTTTCGAACGAAACCGATTTGATAAGCCCGGCGAGCGCCGGTGACTTCAACTGGGCTTCGACCTGGGACTTCTGGGTCTTCGTCGCGTCGGTAAGGCTGCATTTCCCCACGGTCGAGGAAGCGGTGCACATGTACACCGACACCTGTGCACGGTCGTTCCAGTACCCCTTCATCTGCCCGATCTGAAACTGCAGCAGTATGGCGGCCCCGACAAAGGTGAGCGAGATGAAGGTCACAAGCACGACGGAGATCACCATCGAGATGTTGCGCCGCAGTCCGTTGCCGACCTCCGACATGATCAGGCCGAACCTCATCGCGCCGCCTCCTCAGCCTGCCCGGCGATGCCGAGTTTGGAGCGGGAGACGGATGCCGGCCCGAAACCCTGAACCGGAATGGTCTGGGTCTGGTACCCGCCCTGTCGCTCGTCGCGCACGATCTGGCCGCTGACAAGTTCGATCACGCGGCGCTGCATCTGGTCGACGATCCCCGCATCGTGGGTGGCCATGATCACCGTGGTTCCGCTCTGGCTGATGCGCTCGAGCAGGGTCATGATGCCGGCGGAGGTCGAGGGGTCAAGGTTTCCCGTCGGCTCATCGGCCAGCAGGATGGCGGGCTTATTCACGATTGCGCGCGCGATCGCGACGCGCTGTTGCTCGCCGCCGGAGAGTTCGTGGGGCAGCCGGTTGGTTTTGCCGGCGAGGCCGACCATTTTGAGCACGTCCGGAACCGCCTCCTGGATGAACCCCTTCGACTTGCCGATCACCTGGAGGGTGAACGCCACATTGTCGAAGACGTTTTTCTGCGGAAGCAGCCGGAAGTCCTGGAACACCACGCCGAGGTTGCGCCGGAAGTAGGGAACCTTTCGACTGGTGAGTTGCGCGAGATTTTGTCCGAGCACGTGGATCTGCCCCTGGGAGGGGTTCTCCTCCTTCAGCACGAGCCGAAGGAAGCTGGACTTGCCGCTGCCGGATGCCCCCACAAGGAAGACGAATTCGCCGCGAAGAATCTCGAGCGTCACCGCATTGAGCGCCGGGCGCGCGTTTCCCTTGAAGAGCTTGGTTACCTGATCAAACCGAATCATGACCGTTCGACTCTAAGGAGCTACTCGCGAATCGGGAAGCGCGACAGGCCGGATGCGCCGACTCTCAGAAAGCGACACACCCCACGGGGGTGGCCGGACGGCCGCCACATCACTAGGCGTTTATGTCGCGCTTGCGCCACTTGATACCGGCATTGATGAAACCATCCAGGTCGCCGTCGAATACCGCCGTCGGGTTGTTGACCTCGTAATCCGTGCGCAGGTCTTTCACCATCTGGTACGGCGCCAGCACGTAGCTGCGCATCTGGTCACCCCAGCTCGCCGTGATCACCCCGGCGAGTTCCTTCTTCTGGGCGGCCTCGCGCTCCCGTTCGATGAGCAGCAGCCGGGACTGCAGCACCCGCATTGCGGCGGCCCGGTTCTGGATCTGGCTCTTTTCGTTTTGCATCGACACCACGGTGCCGGTCGGAATATGGGTGATGCGCACCGCGGAGTCCGTGGTGTTCACCGACTGGCCTCCCGGGCCGCTCGAGCGGAAAACGTCCACCCGGATATCGCCTTCCGGCACGTCCACCACATCGGTGGTTTCGATGAGCGGGATCACCTCGACCGCCGCGAAACTGGTCTGCCGCTTTCCCGCCGAGTTGAACGGGCTCATCCGCACGAGGCGGTGTGTTCCGGCTTCCACGCTCATCGTGCCGAAGGCATAGGGGGCGTCGACCTCGATCGTGGTCGACTTAATGCCCGCCTCTTCCGCGTAACTCGTGTCGAGCACTTTCGCGGGGTAGCCGTGCTGCTCCGCCCAGCGGAGATACATGCGCATCAGCATCTCGGCGAAGTCCGAGGCATCCACGCCCCCGGCGCCAGCCCGAATCGTGACCACGGCGGCGCGAGAGTCGAACTCGCCGTTCAGCAGGGTCTGCACTTCCAATTCGCCGAGCAGCTTCTGGATGCTGGTGAGCTCGGCCTGCGCTTCGGCGGCGGCCGAGGAATCCGCCTCCTCATTGGCAAGCTCTACCATGATCTCGAGGTCGTCGAGGCGGCTCTGGATGCTCACGATCCTGGCGAGTTCCGCTTGCCGGTGACTGAGGTCGGACGTGATCTTCTGCGCCTTGTCGGTGTCATCCCAGAGGTCGGGCACACCGGCTTGAGCGCTCAGGTCGGCGATCTCCCGCTCGAGTCTTTCCACCCCGACGACGGTGCGGATGTCCGCGAAGGTCGAGCGAAGTGCGGCGATCTGTTCAGAAAAATCGAGCTCGTCCATATCGCCGTCAAGACTACCGGGTGCCGGGCTGCGCCCCCTGAGCGGGTAGCCTCGACAGTGATGAGCAGCAGCACGCCGGACTTCAGTTTCCGGTCCATCGCGCTGCCCGCCATCCTGCCAACCCTGCTGTTCTCGGTGGGCGAAGGTGCCATCATCCCGATCATCCCGCAGGTGGCCGACAACCTCGGGGCGTCCCTCGCCGTTGCCGGGGTCATCGCGTCGATGATCCTCCTCGGTGAGCTGTTCGGCGACATACCGAGTGGCTGGGTCGTGAGCCGGATCGGCGAGCGCACGGCCATGATCTACGCCGCCCTGCTCTCGATCGTCGGACTGGCGACCGCCCTCGTCGCCCCGAATCCCTGGGTGCTCGGACTCGGAATCTTCGCGATCGGACTGTCCACGGCAGTTTTCGCGCTCGCCCGGCACGCGTTCATGACCAGCTTCGTGCCACGCCCCTTTCGGGCGCGGGCGCTGTCGACCCTCGGCGGCACCTTCCGCCTCGGCTTTTTCATCGGCCCGTTCATCGCCGCGGCCGTGATCCACTTCACCGGGTCAACGCAATCGGTGTTCTGGGTGCAGATCGTCGGCTGCGTCGGCGCGGCGGTGCTGTTGCTGGTTCTGCGCGACCCCGCCGAGGCCCTCGCGGAGCGTCGATCACCCGCCGCGGAGCGGGAAGGAGGCGCTCTGGTCGCCGCCGAGGCCGCTGGACTGTTCCGCACCATCTGGTCGAGTCGGGCGGTGCTGGCCCGGCTCGGAACCGGCGCGGCTCTCATCGGGGCGATGCGCGCCAGCCGCCAGGTGATCCTGCCGCTCTGGGCGGTGAGCATCGGGATTCCGGATGCCCAGACCGCCCTGATCATCGGAGCCGCCGGCGCGATCGACTTCGCCCTGTTCTACGCGAGCGGCCAGATCATGGACCGCTTCGGGCGGCTCTGGAGCGCCTTGCCGTCGATGATCGGGCTCGGTCTCGGCCACCTCGTGCTCGCGGTCACCCACGATCTCGCCACCGCCGTGCCGTGGTTCATCGCCGCTGCTGGCTTCATGTCTCTCGCGAACGGGCTGGGCAGCGGCATTCTCATGACCCTCGGCGCCGATCTCGCCGACCAGGCCAACCCGGCCCCGTTCCTCGGTGCGTGGCGGTTCACCGCCGATGCGGGAGGCGCGGTCGCCCCGCTCGCCCTCTCGGCGCTTACGGCTACCGTCTCGATCGCATTCGCCAGCGGAGTGCTCGGTGTCGTCGGGCTCATCGGCGCCGGCCTGTTGCTGCGTTATGTGCCCCGATATGCGCCTCGACCACCGGGGCGGTCCTAGCGGGATCGAATGGCCCGGCGGCGCCGTCGACCGAGCACTACGAGGGCGATCACCGGGGCGAGCAGGATCTCAAGCGCAAGGAGGGAGCCGAACGAGGCGAATGCGAGGGCGAGGGCGGCATTCACCGCCCCGAAGACGAGAGTCGCGATGAGGGCGCCCCGGCGGCCCGTGCTGGCGTAGGCGATCGCGCTGATACCGAGCGGCACGAGCAGCAGCACGTTCCATGGCGAGAACGGCAGCGGGCCACCGATGACAGTGAGGATGCTCGCGACGATCAGCAGGAAGGTCCAGACCGCGGTGGCCCGGCTATGTGGCGGCAGGGCGGCGAACTGCGACCCTGCCGTGGTGAATCTCGGCTCCGTGCTCGACTGGGAATCAACTCTCGGCCGAGCCGGTCTCGGCTCGGCTGCCGGGCGCAGCAGCAGGTTTCGCGCCTCGGTGACCCGGATGAATTTTGCCGCCGCCGCGGCGGACTGCGCCGGGGAGCCGTCCGCGAAGCGGTCGGGGTGCCACATCCGCGCTCGCTGCTTGAAGGCCCGCTCGATCTCTGCGGGGGTCGCTGCGGGGGTGATCCCGAGAAGCCGGGCAGCCTCATCCCGGGTCACGAGCCGAAGATCCGGAGAGCCCGACTCCTCATCCGGTGGGAGAGGATGCCGCCGAGCGTTGTCGTGCCGTCACAGACCGCCAGGAACAGGTTCATGCCTGTGCCGGTATGTGCCAGAGCCAGGTGCACCATGCGCGGATGCCGCTCGAAGAAACGCAGGAGGCGTTCCCCGGCGCGAATGTCCGGCTCGAGTTCCGAGAGAACCCGTGAGGTGTAGCCGTCGAGTGCCCGCCTGCTCCCGGAGGCCGCGGCCGCGGCGGCTTCGCCGGCCCAGCATCCGGAGCGGAGGGCAAACGAGATTCCCTCGCGGGTCCACGGGTCGAGCAGTCCGGCCGCATCCCCCGCCACGATCACGGAGCCGAGTCGCAACGGCGAATCCGGCTCCCTCCACTGGGTGAGATGCCCGGTCGACCGCTCGATGTCGAGCCCGTCGACCCCGGCTGTGCGCAGCCAGGCGTCGAGATAGTCGCGGGTCTGCTGCGGCTCCCCCTTCGCCTGGATAACGCCGACGGTGAGCACCCTGTCCTTGGGGAACACCCACGCGTAGCTGCCCGGGGCGGAGCCCCAGTCGAAGGCGATGCTGCCGTCCCACTCGCGGGACTCCGGTGTGCGGGTGAGCTCCACCTCCAGGGCCAGGTCGGTGCCGCGATTGCGCACGCCCACGTAGCGACCGGTGCGACCGCTGGTGCCGTCGGCGCCGATGACGACCCGGGCACGAATTGTCGCGTGCTGGGGCGGGCCATCCGTGGTCACCGTGACGAGGCCATCCGCTTCCTCCACCGACCTGACGACCACCGAGTCTTCGAAGGCGACCCCCGCAGCGACAGCCGCACGCACGAGCGCTTCGTCGAAGCGTTCCCGCTGCACCAGTGCGAGGAACGGCCGCACCCGTCGGTGGGTCTTCAGCGCCCCGCCGTGCAGCGAGAAACGCACCTCGCGCACCTCCTGCTCCACGGTCGACAGCACGGACGCTGGCACGTGGGCGAGCGAGATGCCGATGAGGCCGCCGCCGCAGGTCTTGTAGCGCGGAAAGCGGGCGCGGTCGATCAGCAGCACGGATGCCCCACCCTCGGCGGCGACGCGGGCCGCGGACGAACCGGCGGGGCCGGCTCCGATCACCAGCACATCCCAGACCGGGGCGACAGCCGCATCGTCATCGCGCGCTGCGCCGCCGCGGTCTTCGGTCATAAATCCCGACAGTACCCCAGCGACGCCCCCGGCCGAGCCCGTCGCCCCTAAGCTCTCAGCATGATCCCCGCCGGCAGCCTCCTGGCCTTTGCGCTCGCCGCTCTCGGCCTCATGCTCATCCCTGGTCCGAGCGTGCTGTTTGTGATCGGACGCTCGCTCGCGCTCGGCAGAGTCGGAGGCCTCCTCAGCGTGGCCGGCAACGCGGCCGGCGCCCTCGTCATCGCCGGCGCGGTAGCCCTCGGAGTCGGGGTGATCGTTGAGCAGTCGATCGTGCTATTCACCGCCATCAAGATCGCCGGCGCCCTCTATCTCGTCTTCCTCGGCATCCAGGCGATCCGGCGCCGCAACGACGTCCACTCCGAGTCTCCCGAGTCCCGTCGACCGCGCAGTGCCCGGCGGATGCTCGCGGAGGGCTTCGTCGTCGGCGTCTCCAACCCCAAGACCATCGTTTTCCTGGTGGCGGTGCTTCCGCAGTTCGTGGATTACTCGCGTGGAGGCATCCCGCTGCAGCTCGCCACTCTCGGTGCGGTCTTCGTGGCGATCGCGCTGGTCAGCGACAGCGTCTGGGCCCTCGTGGCGGGTTCGGTGCGTCACTGGTTCGCCCGGTCGCCCCGCCGCATCGGACGGCTCGGCGCGGCAGGCGGGGTCATGATGATCGGGCTGGGCGCGGCGGTGCTGTTCGTGGGCGGCAACTCGGACTGAGGGGTTTTTCATGGCGTTTGGCTGAATTCCCTCCCGGCCAAATTCCGACCGGCGTCAGCGCTGGATCCGCGGTGCCGCCCGTTCGTCGCGCCCGCGCGTCAAGCGAGTTGCACTCTTGCGTGACTTTGCCGCCGAACCAGGTCACCAAAGGCCGCAACTCGATGGTGGCGACCCCGTTCCGTGGGCTGGCCGACCCGGCCGGTCGGGCTCTTCATGGTCAACTCTTCCAGCTCGCAGAGAGTCGGCGCCTGAGAGAATGACACCCCATCCGCTCACGAAGGCGGACTCAGCCGAACACCGACCTGCCCACGGCCGTGACGTCGAGGCGGATGCCCTCGGGAAGCAGAAGCGACACCACCGGTGGGCGCCAGTAGGCCGACAGTTGCACGGTGGCACTACGTCCGTCGGTTGTGCTCGCCGACTCGAGGCGCAATGACTCGAATCGATCGTGCGGCACCGCGTTGAGGTAGGCCGCGACGGCCGACCTCACCTCGCCGGAACGCAGGGTGGGGCGAGGTCCCCCGGGGGAGAGAGACACGTCGTCGAGGGCGAAGGCCTCCGCGCCGACCAGGGCCGCGCCATCCGCAAGCGTGAAAAGGCGCTTGCGCTCGAGGTAGAGGGATGTCGCGGCGACGACGAGCAGGATGAGCACCAGCGAGAGGAAACCGTAGAAGATCGTGAGCGGCAGGAGGGAGCCCTGCTCGCCCTTCAGCCGCGCCAGCCGCCCCGTCACGGCGTGCCCCAGAATCGGGAAACCTGCTCCGTCGCCGTGGAACGCAGTGGCACGGTCATCGGCCCGCCGATGGTGAGAGCGGGAGGCACGAGCGGGAGGCTCACCGATACCCCAACCGTGATCGTCACGGTGGCCCGACGGCGCAGGCAGTCGGAGGGTCGCGGCGAGCAGGAGATCGACACCGTCGCGGCAGAGGAGTCCAGCCCGTAGTCGGCGAGAGCGAACCGGATCGCCCGCTCGGCCTCTGCCTCAGCGTCCGGGATGTCGGCCGCCTGCACGTAGACCCGCACCGCCTGCCGAGCCGCTCCCTCGACCGCCAGGGATCCGGCCTGCAGAGCGGACATCGTGAGCACGAGGTAGACCATGGGCAGCAGCAGGATCATGCCGGCCGTCACGAACTCGAGCGAGGCCGTGCCGTCCTCCGCGCGCACGCGTCTATGGAATCGTCTCCACTGCCGCATGACCGGTCACCTCCAGCCCGCCGTCGAGTCCGAACAGGCCGATGAGCGGTAAGGGCGTTCGAACGGTGACGATCGCCGACGGATGGCCGAGATACCGGCCATAGGTCGCGGTCACGTCGGTCGCGTAGCCGGGCCCGATGGCCGTGGTGATCAGGTCGCGGGAACGGGCGGCACCCTCGCCGAGCGAACTGTCGGCGAGGGCTGCGAATCTGGCACCCTCGGATGCCGCATCGAGCACGGTGTTTCGGATGTGCAGAGCGAGCGCCAACTGGATCACCGACAGGGTGAGCACTGTGAGCAGCGCTCCGACCATCGCGAACTCGGCGACGGCCGAGCCGTCATCTTCTCGGAAAGCCGATATCACCCGGTGCATGGCCACGATCCGGCCGGCTTAGAACCCGGTGACTCGCTGGATGGCCTGCTGGAACACCGCGCTGAGCGCGGGACCGGCGAGTCCCCAGATGATGATGACCAGCCCCGCATAGCGTAAACTAGGGTAATCATATGACCACTCAAGCACTCCGCGAAAAGCGCAACTTTTACGCACTCACCGCAGCGCTTATCCTTGCGGATGGCAACGCGGCGGCGGCCTTGCAGTGGGCTCAACGCGCCGCCGAACTGGATGCCGAGATTGAGAGAGCCGAAGCATGAGCGCCGTCATCTACACCCGCCAGTCGAAGGACCGTGACGGCCTCGGAGCCGCTGTGAGTCGCCAACTAGACGATTGCCGTGCGCTCGCTGCCAGAAACGACCTCGAGGTGACGGCTGAATATTCGGACAATGACGTATCAGCCAGCAAGGGTGTAAGGCCTGAGTTCACCAAGCTCTTGCGTGCCATCCGAGCGGGGCAAGTGTCGACCATCATCGTCTGGCACACCGACCGGCTTTATAGACGCGTGCGTGATCTTGTGGAGTTGGTGGAGCTTGCCGAGAAGCATGCCCTCCGAATCCTCACGGTGAAGGCTGGGGATCTTGACCTGAACAATTCGACCGGGCGCATGTTGGCTCAGATCATGGGCGCAGTCGCCCGGCAGGAGGTCGAGCACAAGAGCGAACGGCAGGTGATTGCGAACATTCAGCGCGCCGAAGCGGGTGTGTGGCAGTTCAGCAATCGACCCTACGGCTACGAGCGGATCGACGGCAACGTGCTCATTGTCGAGTCCGAAGCCGCGGTGTTGCGCGAAGCATACGACCGCTACCTCGCCGGAGAGACGTACTACGCCATCAGCGAGGACTTAAACGACCGCGGAGTCCCGACCGTCACGGGCAAGCCCTGGACAATCACACAGCTAAGAGAGCGACTAAAAAACCCGGCCTATGCCGGTATCCGCACCTACAAAGGCGAGATCATGGCTATGGCCGAGGCTAAGTGGGAGCCGATAATCAGTCTCGAAACGTGGGAGAGATTCACCATGACGAAGGCGAGACGGCGCACACAGCACGATTGGTCGAACAAGACGAAATATCTACTATCAGGCCTAGCCATTTGCGGTATCTGCGGATCTCGGATGATGGCGCGCCCGGAGTATCAGCGTCGTAAACACGCGCCGAAAGTCACTGTGATGACGTACCAGTGCACTAAGAATTGGTGCGTGAGCCGCAATCTTTCACGAGTGGACGATCATGTGGGAGCGGTGCTATTCGCCCGTCTAAGCCTCCCAGATGCCGCGGAAGCACTCACACCACCAGGCCCGGAAATCGGCCCTCTGGTAGCCGAATCCATCGAGCTACGGGCACGACGAGACGACCTCGCCGGCTTGCTCGCAGATGGCACTTTGACGGTATCAGCGGTTCGTGAGAGCACCGCAAAGTTGCTAGCGCGGCTCGACGTTGTGCAGCAACAAATCGCCGGAGCAGACGGCGGCAATCAACTCTCTGCCCTCGTCTTGGCTGACGATATTGAGCACCACTGGGATACGCAGATGAACCTGGCCCAGCAACGATCGGTGCTCGGTGCGCTATTCACGGTCACCATCATGAAGCAGAAGAACACACGGGTATTCGACCCCGAAGATGTCGTTATTGAGTGGAAAACTCAGTAGCAACAAAACCCCTGGGCCTGTTTCGGCAGGCCGGGGCTCATCCAACAACAGCCAGGAGATAACCATGGATCTATCTCTCCCCGATGCTCTGCACTTGTTCACCGGCCTTTCAATAGCTTGCCGAGGAGAACGATCTAAGGCCGCGCTCACGGCGCACGAGGGCCGCGCCCAGCAAGTTGCCGAGTTCGTGATCGACCCCACTACCGGGGCCGTGATCCTGACTCTCGGAATCAACAAACTCTCAGCCGAGGGGATGCACTCCAAATACACCGAAACCGCCATCGTGGACGGGCGCGAAAGATGGTGGTTGAACTGCAATCGGTGCGGTGAGAACATCACCCGCTATCCGACTACAGTTCATTACGCCAGAATCCAGAAACTTATCGCCGCGGGCGTGTCGGAATGCAGCTTGCACGCTCTGGCATCCATAATGATGTAAGCACCAAGCGCCCGGAAGCGGCTTACTTCCGGATCACAGTCTCTCAGCGGAGACAGGTAACCCCTGTCTGGAGCCGCATTGAGTTGGACAACTGAGCGCGCCAAGGTCGCGTCTCTCACAAGATCCCGAACTTCTGACGATCCCGAGCTTGTTTTGGCTCGAGCCAATCTGAAAGCCGAGCTATACGCGGATCACGTCCGCAAGCTCGTCGCCGCCGCACCGCCGCTCACCTCGGAGCAGCGCGACACCATCATGGCCGCATTCGCCGGCTTCACCACGGGTGGTGCTGCCGAGTGAGGGCAAACGAAAACCCCGGTGTGGGAACCGGGGCATCCGAAGGTCTGGCTGGCGGGCTGACTACCTCAAATGATAATCGCTATCCGCTGCACATCAAGATTTCGGATGCCGCCGAGGTGTTCATCGAACAGCTCGCAACGGATCTCATGCTGGGCACCTGCGAACTCTCGCAGCTTCCCCCATCGCTCAGCGCGTTCTACACATTCGCCTGGTCGTCAGGCCGAGACACCCTCGAGCGCGAAGTCGATCGACTGCAATTCGAGTGCGACCGACTCTGGATGTGGGCATTCAACCCTCCACCGAAGATCAACCCGAACGCTAAGTCACACGCAGATCTCGAGCGTATTAGGGGGAACTCTGCGAACGCTGACCGGATCGACGCCGCCAACGCTGCACGCTTCGAGCAGGTAGACCAGTGACCGCCGCCGAGTGGGAGACCACCGCGCCCGGTTCGGTTACCGGAGTTACCGAGGTTACCGACTCTCAACACAAAGAGAGCGCAACCTTCGCACTGGTGCTCGATGACGTTCAAAGGTTCCTCGGACGATTCATCGCCTACCCATCACCGGAAACGGCAACCGCTCACACGCTCTGGATCGCTCACACGCACCTGATCGAAGCGTTCGAGAACAGCCCCCGCCTTGCGTTCCTCTCACCCGAACCAGGCAGCGGGAAGAGTCGCGCCATGGAACTTACCGAAGCTCTCGTGCCGCGCCCGGTTCTCTCCGTCAACTCGACCGTTGCCTACGTCTTCCGAAAGATCAGCGACACGGCAGGACTCCCAACCCTGCTGATGGACGAGATCGACGCTGTATTCAGTCAGGGCAAGGGAGACGGAAACGAGGATCTTCGAGGCCTCCTGAACTCTGGATATCGGAAGGGCGCAACCGCGGGCCGTGCCGCGATCAGGGGAAAAGAAATAGTCACAGAAGAGTGGCCATCATTCTGTGCTGTCGCACTCGCTGGGCTAAATCAACTTCCTGACACCCTGATGACTCGCTCCATCGTTATCGGCATGAAGCGCCGCGCGCACGAGCAGGTCATCGAACCGTACCGGCGACGTGTGAACCATTCCGAAGCGGTGACCCTGTATGAGCGGCTGGAGCGGTTCGCTAACGCCGTTCGAGTCTCTGTGTCGGATGCATGGCCGGACCTTCCCGAAGGCATCACAGACAGGGACGCCGACATCTGGGAGCCGATCATCGCCATAGCCGACGCTGCCGGTGGAGAGTGGCCGGAAACAGCTCGAGCCGCTGCCATACAAATCGTCGCCGAGTCCCAGAAGAAACCAACCACTCTCGGCATTCGGCTGCTAGCCGACATTCGCATCGTCATGCAGTCAGCGGACAGGATCAGCACCAATGACCTGCTGGATGCTCTCCACGCGCTCGATACAGCCCCGTGGGGAAACATCAAAGGCGAACCGATCGACGCCCGTTTCTTGGCTCGCACACTGGGCAAATACGAGATAGCGACCAACAACACTCTGAAGCTCGACGGCGTCTCCGTGAAGGGGTATCTACGCAGTCACTTCGCTGATGCATGGGACCGTTACCTCCCCGCGGGTACCGAGGTTACCGAGGTTACCGAACCTCATGACAAGGAGGGGGACGCTCGGTTACCTGTAGTTAGGGAGGGGGGGTTAGTGATTCTCAATAAGGAGGGGGTCATTCTCAATAAGGAATCCGAAACGGCACCCGCTCCCGGGTTACCGGAAGTCGGTAACTTCGGTAACCCCGGTAACGAGCACCAGCAGAGCGATGCTCCGAAAGTGAACGCGCCTTGCCCTGTCTGCGGCCAACCCTCGCACCGGGCCAACGCCGCTTTCAACTACCTCCACCCCGAATGCGAACCCGAAACCACCCCGACACGAACGGAAACCCGCTAATGCCCCGACCGACGAACGGCCCGATCTGGCCCACCCACAAGCGGAAGTCCCGCCAGCAGCACTCCCGCAAACCACTCCCCGAGGTTGCAGACGACACAGAGAGCGACCTCGCCACAATCGCCCGCGACCTCTACCGAGCAGGGAAAATCCCCGCCTCAATGCTCGACTTCATCGCCACCAACCGCACCAGACAACAACACCCCGCCGCTGACACCCGAATGGAGAACAACTGATGCAAAGCCCCGGTTCGATCACTAACGCTGTCCCCGACCCGGATAAAGCAATCCGGTTGCAACGGGATGTGCAGCGGCAGATGATGGAGAACGCATCGGCGAGGTCGTTGCAGCAGTCACAGATCGGTGCTGGCGGGCTCCTCGTCAACGGTGGCGGTTCGATCACTGTCACTGGTGGCGGGTCGATCACGTTGCCGACAGGTACGTTGTCGGCGGGGAATGTCACCGCAACGTCAGCAGTCACCGCGGGCGGTGCGATCACAGGCGCGTCGGTTGCCGTCACCGGAGCCGCGACAGCTGCAACAGTCACGAGCACCGGTGACGTGAACGCCGCGGGCACGCTCAACGGCCCAGCAGGTGTCAACTCGCTTGGCGCATACAGCAACCTCCTGACATCCGGCTATAGAGCCCTCTGGGTCACCACCACAGGCAGCACAGGCGCATTCGGATATGTGCCCTCATCACGCCGATTCAAACAAGAAGAAAAGCCCGCCACGGTGGATCTCAGCGCCGCCCTCGCCATCCAAGTAGTGACCTTCCGATACACCCAAGCCGTCGAAGAACTCGGAGACGAGGCCCAAGTCGAATGGGGTGTCATCGCCGAAGACCTCCACGCCCTCGGCTTCACCTGGCTAGTCGACTACGACGAAGACGAACAACCATTCGGAGTGAAGAAAGAAGCACTCATCTTCGCATTCATCCCCGTCATTCAAGACCACGAAGCACGACTAACGAAGGGCGGGCTATGAGACGACACACAACTAGCGCACCTCGATTGCAACTGCCTCAAGAGCGACAACATGCCTCTTCTGCAGACCGCATAGGGGTAGGCATGAAATAATCTCCACAACTTACGCACCATAGTCCGTCAGGGTAGCGATGAATGTTTGCGCCAGTTTTTTCTCCTGTTTTATCTACCGAGTAGAGGATTCAAGTCATGACGTTTATCCCCAGTTCCGCGTCCGATCCCAGTTTCGAGTTCCCACCGATCCAACAGCCAGCGGAGACGACCAGCCAGACATTGGGCAAAGTTGAGGCGGCAGGAGATCTTTCGATGAAGCCGTGCGAGGACTGCGGTGCGCGTCCGGTGGTCATTGCCTGGAATGGCGATCTTCCGCGTGCGGTCGAATATCCGCACGCCGTCTCGTGCGCTGTGTATTCCGCTGACGAGTAGACCGAAGTAGCTGCAAGTTTGGGTCGGCCTTTCGGGGCCGGCCTTTTCTTTGCCCGATATCTATATACGGAATAGATAATTTGTGTTAATCTGAGCGTGAGCAAGTGCCCGTTCTATTGCTGCAGTCGCCGTACCGATCCCCGCCGAGAAATCGGCCGCGAACGCTCAAGCCAAACCGCCGCTGAAGTTCCGCCGCTGTAGTGCTCGATGCGCCGCCTATCTGATGGCCGCGTGTATCGGCAGCGCCGCACTTCCTGCAGCCCTGTCTCCAAACCCTCTCTTTGGAGTTACATCTCATGCGTACACACGTTGAAATCAAATCCGCTATCAGCCGCGTTTCCGAAAGGGCATCGCAGGTAATGGATAACCCGTCCCTCACTGCTGCTCAGAAAATGACCGCCCTTAAATCCCTCGAGGTTGAGCAGAAGGGTCTGCAGGGCGAACTCGAGCAGAACGCTCGGACCGGCCTCCTCATGGCGGGGGGCAGTTCTCTCGAGGGCGGTTACCAGACGGCTCAGGGGAACAACCCACGCCTTGGTATGGCCCCGAAGCTGAACTTGTCCGAGCTCGACCTGCGGAACCTCCACCAGGCCGCTCAGACTAAGCAGGCGTACCGGGTTCAAACGAAAGCATCCGACCCTGGCTCGCTGATCCCCCCGGTTCTGCTGCCCGGTGTTGTGTCGAAGCAGCATGAACCCACCCGCATCTTGGACTTCATCCCAACTTCCCCGATTAGCTCACCGTCGATCGAATTTGTTAGCCACACGGCGACGACCGGTGCTGCTGGGATGGTTGCCCGTGGGGGCGCGAAGCCCGAAGTGAATTTGACTCTGGCGCAGACGATCCTCGTCGCTCGGAAGATCGCGGCTCACAGTGCGATCCCTGATGAGATCCTCGCGGACTTCAACACGTTCGCCGCATACGTGCAGGCCGAACTGCTCCGACAGATCACGGATGTCGAGAACCAGCAGATCCTTTCAGGGCTGGGCACTGGTGAGGAGTTGACCGGGATTCTGACCACGGCCGGGCTTCTAGTCCGTGCGAAGGCCACTGACACTCCGCTGGATGCCATAGAGCAGGCCGTGAAGGATCTGCGAGTGGGTCCGTCGTTCTGCGACCCGACGCTAATCGTTATGCACCCTACCGACTTCTCGACGGTGCGACGCTCGAAGGACTCGCAGCTTCGCTACCTGCTGTCGGCTGACCCCTCAGCTGCGGAGGTGAACAGCATTTGGGGAATCCCGGTGGCTGTCACAACCCAGATCACTCTTGGGACTGCCTTGATGGGTAACTTCGAGATCGGCACCCAGGGGTATCTGCGTGAAGGGATCACGCTTACTAGCTCGAACAGTTCCGGTAGCGACTTCACCAATAACCTGACCCGCTACCTTGTCGAGGAGCGCCTCACCGTAGGCGTGGCTCGCCCGTCCGCGTTCGTCAAGATCACGGGCCTGTAATGGCTGGGAGGACTGCGGTTCACACCGATGAGCCATTCGTGGGCGTCACCGTCGCTGAGCCGTTCCAGGTGGCCGTGAAAGGTATCACGTTCGGTCCCGGCGCGACGTTGAAAGTTCCGAAGCCTATCGCGGTTCAGTGGGCCGCTAACGGGTGGATTCTGAAAGTTTGAATGCGTCAACGTCACCGCCCGCGCTGACATGCACCGGACCCAGCGGAACGAAGGCGGGTTAGGGGGCTCTTTCCGCCCCACTTTGATCCCGCCTGCGCGAACATGAAGGCCCGACACTCACAAGGTGTCGGGCTTTCTGCCGTCTGCCCCGGCTGGATCTCGAGCGCGGCCAGGATCGGATGCCAGACCACGTGCCCCAATCGTTCGGAGCAGCCGGCCCTGCAAGGTGATTCTATTGTGCGACTACGCGCCGACATGATGGGCACCACCACTGCACGATGTCCTCCCCGGCCGGCTCGCAGCGGGTGAGGCAATCCGGGCAGTTTGCGGTGTCGAGAGAATCCATTTCTATACCTCTATAAAACTGGGGGTTGCGAGCCCCGCGGTCATCAGCGTGATGAGCACCCAGCCCGGGACGTCACCCCGGTCGTCGTGGGCCGCCCGGTCGAGGTGCTCGCGAATTCTGTTCATTGTCGATGTCCTTTCGTCGGGTGATTGTCGGTCAGAGTCCGAATTGCAGCACGAAGATGCCCGGGTAGATCGCGAAGACGATGGTGACCGGCAGGATGAGGAAGACCAGTGGCACGAGCATTGCCACCTCCTTCTTTCCGGCGACCTCGAGAAGTTCGCGCTTGGCGTCGTCCCTGGCGTCCTGGGCCTGCGCGCGCAGCACTTCGGCCAGCGGCGTGCCACGCTCGAGGGCGCCGGTCACCTGTTCGACGCACCGGGTGAGAGCGGGCAGGCGCATCCCTGAGGCGAGGGAGTTCAGCGATTCGGCGAGCGGAACGCCGGTGTTGACTTCGGCCACGACGCCGGTCAACTCCCCGGCGAGTTCTCCGTGGCTCACTCGACCGACCCGGCGGAGGGCATCGAGGATGCCCTCCCCCGCCGAAAGACTGAGGGTGAGGAACTCGAGCACCGTCGGCAGTTCGCTGGTGATGCGGGCGAGCCGTTTCAGCGCCGCGCGCTGCAGCATCCGGTCGCAGAGCAGGATGCCGCACGCCGCGGCGACCAGCACGATCGCGGCGACCGGCACCGGGGCGATCGGCCGCACTCTTGCCACGGCGAGGGACACGGCCAAGCCGAGCACCGCCGCCCCGAGTCCCCATGACAGCTGGCGCGAGCGGAAAGCCTCGACGGTGTGCGCGGAAGATGACTGCCGCAGGCGCAATTCGATCGTCGCTCCACCCCCGAGCGCGGATCCGAGCAGTGACCGCAGCCGTTGGTACGCGGGCGCGAACAGGGCACCGACCACCGGAAGGGGATCCACGGTCCGGCGGGAGAGCAGTTCGCGGGCGCCCGCCGACACATCGACGACGTAGGGCGCGACACGGGTGGCGAGCCGCGGTCGGCTCAACCGGGGCACGAGGCTGGCGAGCGACCAGAGTCCGAGGCCGAGGGTGAGCCCCAAGAGCACACCCCACCCGCTGAACGCGTCTAAGCGAACCATCGGCGCTCCTCGGGAATGCGACCGAGCGCCAGCATGAGCCGGTAGGCGATCGCCGTGACCAGTAGACCGCCGACGATGAGCAGCACTCCTCCGGACGTGTTGTACGCCGCGGCCGCTTCGGGACGCGTCGCGAGCAGCACCAGGATGATCCACGGTGCTGCCACCCCGAGACGGGCTGCGTTCACCACCCAGGACTGCCGCGCCTCGACCTCGGAGCGGATTGCCGCCTCCTGCCGCAGATACGACGCCAGGTTGCGCAGTACCGTGGTGAGCTCGCTCCCGCCGACCTCGCGGGACATCCGCAGTGTCTCGAGGATGCGGTCGGCCACCGGATCGGCCAGTCGCGCTTTGAGGGTATCGACACAGAGGCCGAAATTGCCTGTCGCTCGGTAGTCCACCTCGAATCCGGCGAATGCCTCCCGGGTCGGTGCCGGGCCGGTGCGAGCGAGGGTCACGACGCTGTCGGGCAGCGCGAGGCCCGAGCGAACCGCCGACACGAGATGATCGACGATGTCGGGCCAGAGCATCCGAGCGGCGCGACGGCGCGATCGCGCGCGCCAGTGCACGATCGCCACCGGGAGAGCGAGCGCGGCGAGACCGGCGATGAGGTCGATCACCATTACGGGCACGATCGCGAAGGTGAGCGCCGCCACCGCAAGGGCGCCGAAAACCGAGACCACCGCGAGGGCGGTCAGCGACACGGACCGCAACCCGGCCTGGGCGAGTCGTTCCCGCAGCCTTCCGAGAGCGCCTACCTGACGCGCGCGGGGCATCCGGGTGGCCGGCCAGACGAAGGGCGACACGACGAGCACGACGCCGAGGCCGAGCAGCAGGCCGAGCAACACAGTGAGGGTCATGCGGCCACCCGCGAGAGAATCGAGGCCAAATCGAAGCCGCCGGCCTCGAACTTGCCGGTGCGCGTCGGATAACTCCCGGTGGCGCTCAACACGCCGCGATGCAGGGCGAAGATCGGGCTGGCTTCGACGATCGAGCCACCGGTGACGAACCCGCTCGGTGCGAGGATCTCGGTGATGCGGCGCTGGCCGTTTCGCGCGAGTTCGCAGTGCACGACGATGTCGACGGATGCCGCGACCGTTGGCACCACGAACGCTGAGTCGATGTTGCGCCCGGCCAGCAGCGGAAGGGTGCACAGTTTGGCGAGGGCGTCCCGAGCACTGTTGGCGTGGATCGAACACATGCCGGGAAGCCCGCTGTTGAGCGCGATGAGCAGGTCAAGGGACTCTGCCTCGCGCACCTCGCCGACCACGAGCCGGTCGGGGCGCATCCGCAGCGCTTCCTTGATGAGTCGTCTGAGGGTGATCCCGCCCGTGCCCTCGAGGCTCGGCTGGCGGCACTGCATGCCCACCACGTCCCGCGCGGCGAGATCGAGTTCGAAGGTCTCCTCGACGGTGACGATGCGCTCTCCGGTGCGCGCCCCGGAGAGCAGTGCGTTCAGCAGGGTGGTCTTGCCGCTCTGGGTCGCCCCGGAGACGAGGATGTTCTGGCCGGAGAGCACGCACATCCGCAGGAACTCCGCGCCGTGGTGGCTGACCGAACCGAGGGCGACGAGTCGCTGCAGGTCGCGGATGCGTTTGGTGAACTTGCGGATGTTGACGGCCCAGTGTCGCTGCGTCACATCCGGAATCACGACATGCAGCCGCGACCCGTCAGGAAGCGAGGCGTCGACGAAGGGCGAGGAGAGATCTACCCGCCGCCCAGTGGATTGCAGCATCCGCTCCACGAGGTCGCGCACCTCCGTGTCGGTGAGCAGCACGCTCGTGAGTTCGGCCACCCCGTTGCGGGCGATGAAGACCTTCGAGGGGCCGTTGATCCAAATCTCCTCGATGTCCGGGTCGTCGAAGAACGGCTGAAGCGCACCGAAACCGGTGATCGAGGCGACGATCTCGCGGGCGGCCTGATGCTCGTCGACCAGCATCGGCAGCGAGCCGCCGAGCGCACGTTCGCTGTACCGGCGTACCTCTTCGCGCACGTACTTGTCGACCAGCGCCCCCTGCCGATCGCCGCCGAGATCCACCCCGTCGCGACGCACCCGCTCGCGCACCCGTTCCGTTATGAGGGCGACTGCGGTGGGCATCCCCCATCATGGATCGACGGGGCACACCGGCACCGAGGTTATCCACAGGTGCCGGTGCGTGCGCCGATCACCGCGTGGCGCGGAGCCCCTCGACCAGCGGTGTCGTCGGACGGCCGATCAGCCGGGAGAGGTCCCCGGTCGTCTCGGCGAGCAGGCCATCGTGGATGTTCTGGTCCAGTGCGACGAGAAAGCCCACCGTTTCGGCATCCAGGCCGGCCGCGGTCAGTGCCGCGACATGAGCTTCCGGAGTCAGCGACTCGTACGCCACCGGGGCGCCGAGCACCTCGGACATGGCCGCGGCGAGCTGCGCGCCATCCCAGGCGACATCGCCGGCGAGTTCGTAGGTCGCGTTCTCGTGACCCGGAGTCGTGAGCACGGCGGCCGCAGCATCCGCGAAGTCGATCCGCGAGGCGCTGGCGACGAGTCCGCCGCGGGTGCTGTCGGCGTAGGTTCCGGATGCCGCGGCCTGCGCCAGCGCACCCGCATAGTTCTCGCTGTACCAGTTGTTGCGCAGGGCGGTGAACGCGATTCCCGAGTCACGCAGCGCCTCCTCTGTGGCCTTGTGATCCGGAGCGAGAATGAGGGCAGAGGTGTCTGCATGGGGCGCACTCGTGTAGATGATTCGGGTGATGCCGGTGCGCTTCGCCGCGGCGATGGCGTTGAGGTGCTGCGGCACGCGCTGGCCGACTTCGCTGCCGGAGACGAGCATGAGGGTGTCGGAACCGGCAAAGGCGGCATCCAAAGTCGCGGGCGTGGCGAGATCGATCGAAGCCGTCGTCACGCCGAGGGATGCTACCGATGCGAGACGCTCGGCGTTGCGGCCCGCCGCGATGATGTCGGTGGGGGCGGTGCCCCGGGCGATGAGACGTTCGATGATGAGACGGCCGAGCTGGCCGGTTGCTCCGGTGACGACGATTGACATTGATTCCTCTCCTGGCACGGGTGCCGCGCCGGTCAGTCAGGTGAACCAGACGTCGAGCGAAGAACTTCCCCATTGCAGGTACGCACTACAAAGTAAGTACCGATGACCACTCATTCGCTCGAAACGAACGTCTTCTCCGCCCACTGTTCCAGTCGCACGGTGCTCGACCATGTCACGAGCAAATGGGGCGTGCTGGTGATCGTCGCACTCGCCGACTCACCCCTTCGTTGGGGAGGATTGCGGCGACGTATTGAGGGCGTGAGCGAGAAGATGCTCGCCCAGACGTTGCGCACCCTGGAGGCTGACGGGTTCGTTCTGCGGGAAGCGCAGCCTCAGATTCCGCCACGGGTCGATTACAGCCTCACCCCGCTCGGACGCGGTCTCGCAGATCACCTGCTGCCGCTCATCGACTGGGTCGGCGACAATTCCGACGCGATCGTTTCCCGTTACCCCGTCGCGTGAAGCTGGCGCGAATACCGTCTGCTCACGCACGGCCGCGAGAGGTCGCCTTCCTAAGCTCACACCCCGTCCGAACCCGCGCTGGGGCTCCCGGCCGATCAGCGAGCCGGCAGGTAGGGCGCGAGCGCGGCATCGAGCACCGGGGCGAGTTGGCGGCTGAAGGTGGCGGTCACGTGGTGCTCGTCGGAGTAGACCAGAGTCGACCCGATGATCGGTGGGCAACTGCTCGGGCCGCAGAAGTAGTCCGAGAGATCGACGAACCCGCTGCCGGTGCGCGCGGCGACGGTGCGTTGCGCAGCACTGATCACGGTGTTGAATGCCGCCTCTCGCGGCACCGAGCAGCGTCGGGCATTCTCGACGTTCGCCGAAAGGCAGTCCACCGGGGAAGCGGCGAACTGGGGCGTGTCTGCGATCGTGACGACGCGAGATTCCGCGGGTAAGCGCGCCAGCATGCTTGTGGCCGCTCGCTCCCAGTCGGCCTGCAATGCCCGGTCGTTCCCGCCGGAGGTCGGCCCCAGGTGGTTCGTCAACACAATGACATCTGGCTTCTCTGCGCGAAGTCTCTGCACCACGGCGGTGCGCCAGCGTGCGCACGACGGATTGGCCGAGGCATCCCACAACGCGTCCGTCTCCTCCGACCGGCATCCCGATTTGGTGTAGGTATCGAGCCGGATGCCGCGCCCCTTCGCCACCTCGTTGAGCGCGGTGAACCACCGAGCCGCGTGAGAGTCGCCGAACAGCACCATCACGAAGTCCGATTCGGGATCGCCGAAGGTGCAGCGCAGCGGGTCCGGCGCGGTCAGGGTCTGCTGGCATCCGCTGGCATAGAGCAGGCCGGTGTCGGCCGCAGCGTCGCCAAGTTTCGGTGCGACTGCGGCCGGCACGAAGTCGGTGGCAGACGGCGGCGACGAGATGGTGGTCGATGCCACCGATCGGTTCGACCGCAGCGGAAGTCCCCCGACCAGCGGCACAGTTGCGAAAAGCGCCACAGCGATCACCGTCGGAATGGCCGCCGCCAGCACCAGGGTGGAGCGCACCGAGTTCGTGGACCGAAAGCGGAACGGCGACTCGACACCCGCGAACAGGGCGGCCGCGAGCGGCAGCGATCCGATCGCGAGAAGCACGCCGAGCCACACCGGCATAGGGGTCGCGAGCCCGAGACGCTCGTGCACGATCACGATCAGCGGCCAGTGCACGAGGTAGAGAGAGTAGGAAACGGCGCCGAGATATTGCAGGGGGCGGATGCCCAGCAGGCGATCGACGGACCAGCCGTGGCCATCAGCGCTTCCGAGCACCGACCCGCTGGCAATCACCGCCGCTGTGCCGAGCACCGGAGCGAGAGTCGCGACGCCGGGGTAGGCAATATCCGCCCGGTAGGCGAAAACACCGAGGAGAATCGCGGCAAGGCCGAGCCAGCCGGCGATCACCGCGATCCGGGACGCAATTCCGGGCGCGAGGCGAAGCCCGGCGGGAACCACACCGGCCACCAGGCCACCGACCGCAAGTTCCCATGCGCGGGTCGGCAGGGAGAAGAACGCCACAGGTTGCGAGATCGAACCGACGGCGAGCACGGCCGCGAACGAAACCACAACCACGATGCCGATCACGCCCACAACCATTCGCCTCGACCGTCGGGAGAGAACGAATGTCACGAGGAGCAGCACGGGCCAGAACAGGTAGAACTGCTCCTCGACTCCGAGCGACCAGTAGTGCTGGAAGGGCGACGGCGCGCTGCCCGACAGGTAGTCGGTCTGGTCGATGGCGAAGCGCAGATTCGGCACCCAGAGTGCGCTGGCCGCGGCATCCTTCAGGATCTCCGGCAGCCGCAACGGCGGCACAAACGCGATCGCGGCGGCGATCGTGAGCACGATCACGGCCAGAGCCGCTGGCAGGATGCGCCGCGCCCGCCTGGCATAAAAGAGGGGAAGGTCGATGCGACCGGTTTGGTCGAGCGCGGTGAGGAGATGACCCGTGATGAGGAACCCGGAGATGACGAAGAAGACGTCGACGCCGATGAATCCACCAACGAACCCAGGCACCCCGGCGTGCCCGAGCACCACGAGCACCACCGCGACGGCGCGCAGGCCCTGGATGTCGGTGCGAAAGCCCGACCTGACGCCCGAGGGCCGACGAACGACGGGCTCACGCACCGTGGTCATTGTTCGCCGAAGGTCTCCGCTGTGGCGAGCCTGGCGCGAACTCGGCGGCTGCGGGCCCCCCGCAACACGATCAGGGCGTAGCGGACGGGGGTTCCCACCGCGAGGGCGACGAGGCCACTCCACGAGCGGTCGAACCGGCCGAGCGCTCGTTTTCGATCCCACGCCCGCCGCAGCACTCCGCCGAAGGCACCGTGGGTGAGGGGCTTGAGAGTGAAGTCACCGCTCGCACGGACGATGAGGAGCTCGTTGACCCCTTGGACCCAATCGTTGTCGCTCGCGGAGTGGAAGTAGTTGTCGTCGAGCCAGGCGATGTCGGGGTGCCGGAACCGCCCTTCCACCAGGTCGCCGCAATTGCCGAACAGTCCGCTGCCCTCGAAGACGGTGTTGATGAGATCAGCGCTCACCCCGAAGTCCTCTACGGCGATCACCGGTATTGACAGCGCGATCGCCTCGATCGCGGCCGTCGAACTGACCGTGACGAGTCCGGCCGCTCCCGCGAGGTGGTCGGACATGGCGCCGCCTGCCACCACCAGGTTGTGCGGAGCCGGCGGGTCGAGTTCGTCGATGAGGTCGGCGTAGTCGTAGCGTTCCGCATGCGTCTGTTCCTCACCGCGAGCGGCACGCACCTTGACGACCACTCGTAGGTACGGATGTCGCCGCGCCGCCTCGGCCAACCAGCCAAGCAGCGCGAGACGGTCGGCCTTCTCGGCCGGCACCTTCGCCTGGGTCGCGAAGATGACCTCGCCGTTCTGGTTGCGGCCGCGGGTCTTCTGAGGCAGCACCTTTCGAGGCAGGAAGGGCAGAGTCGCGAGGCCGAAGGGCATCTCGACGCGCATGCGGGTGGCGAGGGCACCGAAATCGCGCACCTCCCGCCGGGAGTGCAGCACGAAGAAGTCCACCTGGGCCCGATGAGCGATGGCCCGCGTCGTGGCCGGGATGGAGATGCCGGGAAGACCGCTGACGATCACCGGTCGTGCTACCACGGCCCCGACGATGGCGCGCACCACCACCTTCACAAGCGGTCCGCGCACCGACAGGAGCACGACATCCGGTTTCAGCGCGGCAATGCGCACCGCAAGCGCCGAGAGGTCCAGGATCGGCGGAGCACCGAGAGTCTCGGTGGTGCCACCCAAGGCGGCGTCGAGCTGCTGGGCACTCGGCAGCACCGGGCTGGCAAGCACGATCAACGAACGGTGCCACTCGGCGGGAGCCTGTTCAAGTAAGGCAGCGCCCCACTTGACGTAGGAGTCAGAGTCGGCAACAGCGAGGATGGTGATCGAGGCGGTCGAGGTCGGCTCTGACTCCCGCGCGGCAGGATCGTCCGCCACAGAGCGGGTGAGCGTCACGCCGAAACACGTCGAAGCTTCGCCAGGGGGGCCAGCTCCCCGGGGAAGACGCGCTTCACGCCGTCACCCATCGCCTCGCCGATCACCCGGATGTCGCGCACCAGGTGCTCGAAGCCCTGCGGCTCGAGCGACGCGGCGTGGTCCGATCCCCACATGGTGCGATCGAGGGTGATGTGGCGCTCCACCGCGACCGCGCCGAGTGCCACTGCGGCGATGGAGATCTGCAGCCCTCGCTCGTGGCCGGAATAGCCGATCGGAACCCCGGAATATCGCCTCTGGAGCGTGGTGATGGTGCGCAGGTTCGCTTCTTCCGCGGGCAACGGATAGGTGGATGTCGCGTGCAGGATTACCAGACGATCGGTGCCGAGCACGTCGACGGCCCGGTCGATCTGGTCGAGCGTCGACATTCCGGTGGAGAGGATGATCGGCTTGCCGGTCGCGGCCAGTGCCTGAAGCAGCCCGATGTCGGTGACCGAGGCGGACGCGACCTTGTGCGCCACCACGTTGAGGTCCTCGAGGAAGTCAACTGAGGGTTCGTCCCAGGGTGAGGCGAACCAGTCGAGCCCGCGGAGGGTGGCGTAGTCACCGATCTCCACGTACTGCTCGCGCGAGAATTCGACCCGGTAGCGGTATTCGAGATAGGTCATCGTGCCCCAGGGTGTGTCCCGTGGGGTGTTCTTCATGTGTTCCGGGGTCGAGATCTCGGGCGTGCGTTTCTGGAACTTGACCGCTTGGGCGCCCGCATCCGCCGCGACGTCGATGAGTTGGATCGCCGTGTCGACGCTGCCATTGTGGTTGAGCCCGATCTCCGCGATCACGTAGACCGGTGCGCCGTCGCCGACCACCGAGGTTCCGATGTGAACTGTCATGACTGCTCCAATTGTCGGGACGGGGACGGGTGGCGCGAGGAATCCACGAGCGGCGCAATGGCATTCGCCAGCGTGAGCTGATCGAGAGTGTCGATCTCAATGCCGGTGCGCTCGTCGACGATGGCGACCCCCACGGTGCCGAAGAAGCGGAAGCGAGCCCGGCGGAAGCCGGCCGCACGCATGACATAGAAGCCACCGGTCTCCTGGAAGTGCGGCTCGCGATCCTGCCGTCGGGGACGCGCGGATGGGTCGTGGTTGACTCCCGTCGCCCGCCCCTCGCCATCTAGTTGCCAGAGGAAGCCGAAGGTCTCGATGGCAGAGAACACCACGTCTTCCGTGCCGCTCCGCACCCGCTCGATAGCCTCGCATAGAGCCGCAGAATCGACGAAGGGCGAGGTCGGCTGCAGGAAGACCACGATCTCGGCGGTCGGATCGGTGTGCTCGAGCGCGTGGAGCACCGCCGACTCGGATGTCGCGCGGTCGCCGGAGAGGTGGGCCGGTCGATCCACGACCTCCGCGTCGGCCGCGTGTGCCGCATCCGCTATCGCTGCGTCGTCGGTGCTGACGATCACCCGATCGATCAGCGCGCAGGACCGGGCCGCCTCGATCGCACGCACGACGAGCGGGATGCCCGCCACGGTGCGCAGATTCTTTCCGGGGATGCCCCGGGAGCCGCCCCGCGCGGGAATGACTGCGACAATGCTCATCTGCTTCTCCGCTCTTCGAACCTCACGTTCGTGCGAGCCTAGAAAGGAGAAACGGACTCCAGTTGGCCACCGGGTGAACGGCGGGCGACGGTGGGGTTGCGGGTTGTCCCTGCTGGAGCAGGACGACGGGAACGGCCGTGACCGTCACGGCGGCAGACAACGGGCTGACCTTTGCGTCCGTCTCCCGGATGGCGGGGCATCCCTGGCCGGCCCCGCTGAGTGTTGCCGTCCCTGAACTACCGCCAGGGCGGCATGTCCGCAATTGCCGACGCGATGCGCGTTCAGCGCCTTTCGGATGGTATGCGTTCGATGCCAAAGAGCAATTTAGCTGCCGTGACAGTAGTGATGTAGAGGTGCCTGTTGAGCATCGAGCCACGAAACCACTGCCGGGTCGGGTTCCGCATGCATCAGTTCAGACACGAGCTTTGTGACCAGGACAATCACGTTTCTACGTCTACGTCTACGCGCGTGGCCGGTCGTCGCGACGCGCCCCTCGATCCCACTCGATCCCACTCGATCCCGTCGAAGCGACTTCGAATCCGGCTACCCAATCCCTCGACCGCCTCACTCGCGCGCGCGCACTGACGCAGCAAGGATCACGCGAACTTCCGCCTCCTTGGAGCGGTCATGCTCAGCACCAAGCGCCTTCAGGGCGATCTTCCCTGCCGTTACCGGTATTGCTTCCACCCCATGGCCATCACTCGGTTGGAGGAGCTTTTCAGGTTGTGCTCCACCACACAGAAAGTGATGCTCAACCAGACCAGATGCGATACCGGGCGATGTCGCTCACCCGCACCACAGGTGGAGCGGGCCAACCCGAGAAAGGGGTCCTCTAGTCGGTAAAGGCGCTGGGCGAAAGGGTACTGCTATGCGGAACACCGGGTCTGCATTCCCGCGTAGCTCTATAGGTGACTGTCACTCGCAGGCCAGTCGTCGCCGCCTAATTTGCACTACTCCTCCTCCCCAAAATGGTCGGGAAGCACCTTTTTCGGGAAACCCCCCAGTGGCCGGTGAATGTCGGTGGTGCCGGGCAGT
>JAZJZS010000008.1:0-59124 GCA_040389685.1 Actinomycetota bacterium | reverse complement strand
CGGATTGGTCTCCCGAACGAGCCATCGTGATCTAATTGAACGGTATTGGGGCTAGGTCGACCAGGGGCTCCGGCACCCATGTGCCAGCCCTTCGCCCGGATCGCCATCCGCTTCGGCGGGTCGAACTCGATCACCACCGATTCATCATCGATGAGCATCGGCCAGACTCCGAAGGAGTGCTGTTGTGCCGAGCCGACTGCAGGCCAGCGCTCATCGACGTTCCTCCTGCGGGAGGCGCCCACCACCCAACAGGGATACAGCCACCCGTCTGCCAGCACAGCGAACACTTCTTCGGGGCTGCATTTCATCTCTCGCACAGTGGTGGACATCCGGCATCTCTCCCTTGGTCTATTCCATGATGAAGGAAAGGCAGCCGCTCCACTCGTTCTCGTCGCGCCCTCGATTGCTGGTCTCGGCGGGACTATGGACGTCCCGTGAGAAGGCAACGCGCGACCCACTTATGCTTGACCGGTGCTCACCGTCCTGATCCCCTGGCGTCCCCAGCCTTCCCGGCTGGCGGCCATCGATGCGGTCGCGGGCTGGTACCTGCAAAATCTCGGGGACGTGGACATCCGCACCATCGATTCCGATGAAGAGGTCTTCAACCTCGCCCGGTGCCGAAACCTCGGAGTCGACTCGATCGAGGATGCCGGCGAGGTCGTTGTGATCAACGATGCGGACACCGTTCCCGAGCTCGAACCGCTGCTCGAGGCAATTGCGGGAGCCGCGACCTCCGGCCTCGTCCACCTCCCCTACACCCGGTATCACTGGCTCGGAGCGCCAGGGACCGCACAATTCACGGCCGGCGCCGCCCTGGCGAAGTGCGATTTCGAACTGGTCGAGGGCGCCTGTTCCGGGGTGTACGTCACCACCCCGCGGAGTTGGTGGAGCCACGGCGGCCAAGACGAGCGATTCCGTGGCTGGGGCTTCGAAGACGCGGCCTGGTACGTCGCCCACGAGACCCTCCTCGACGAGGTTCCTCGCCGCCACGCGGGCACGGTATACGCACTGCACCATGCGCAGCAGGCCCGTGAGGGCGACCAGTATGACGCGAATGCGGCTCTCATGAAGCTGTATCACGAGGCCCGGTCGAGCCGGGATGCGATGCGTCAGCTCGTGGGAGCCGACGCCACGGCCGAGAAGGCACGGCGGCTTCCCGACTCCTGACGAAGGCGCACGGAAAGCGCGGAAAGGGCCGACTGCGCGGGCAGGTCGAGTACCCGCAGCACGGCATCCGCCAGTTCGGCGACCGTCGCGGTGTTCGGGGCGAGAGCAACCCCGAATCCGGCGTGCTCGACCGCCGCCGCCCCGGCGAACTGGTCGGTGGAGAACGGCAGAACCACCAGCGGAACACCGAAGGTCATCGACTCGGTGACGCTGTTGTTGCCACCGTGGGTCACGGCCGCGGCGGCCCGCTCGAGCAGGGTCACCTGCGGCAGGAACTCGCGCACCAGCCAGTCCGTCGGCAGCTCGCCGAGTTCGGCGCGCTCTGCCGATCCGATGGCGACAGCAGCCCGGATGCCCACCCGCTGCAGCGCCGCGCAGACGCGGGCGAGCACATCCGCCCGCACCGAGAGGAAACTGCCGAAGCTCACGTAGACAAAGGGAGCGTGGCTCACCGCGAGCCAGGAATCCACTTCGGCGTCGTTCGCCTCCTCACGCACGGCCGAGCCGAGAAAGCGGTGCGGGGGAAGGATGTCGGTGCGCGCTTGCGGCGAAAGCTCGGCCGGGTAGTTGAGCAACAGCAGCTCGCCATGCTCGCCGAACGCACCGGCCGAGGGCGGCAGCCGCGGGGCGAGTTCGGCGAGGGCGGCGTTCCACTCGGCGGTGAACGACGCACTCACCCGCTCGCAGAGCTCGCGAAGCATCCGCAATTCGTCTGCCGATGGGTCGAACGCCGCGGGCCAGGCCGACGGAAAGCCGTACACCTCCTCGCCGACGGGAAGGGCGGACGGATGACCGAGCACGACATCCGCATAGGGCACGCCCGCGGCCAGCAGCGCGAGCCGCGCGCTGAACGCGAGATGGTCGACGATGATCGCGTCGGGCTCCACTTCGGCGACGACCGCCGTGACCTCGCGGGCGACCCGCACCGGTTCCCACATGAGATCGCTGAGTCGCGCCTCCGCCTGGAAAGTGAGGGTCTCGACCATGCCGCGGCGCGTCGCATCGAAGAAGCCCCGCAGGGTCTCGTCCTCGCCGATGGGTTGCTGCTCGGCGCGGATCACCCCTGGGTTCGACCCCTTGCCGAGTTGGAGATTGATGCGCTCGAAGCCGAATGCCGTCACGATCGCGGCCGTCGCCGGTCCGGTCGCGACGACCACCCGTTCGCCGGCGTCTCGCCACGCGGCGCCAAGGGTCGCGAGGGGGAGTAGATGCGACGCGTAATCGGGACTGATGATGAGAAGCGTCACGGACGGGAGTCACTCACCGAGCCGCAAAGGACCGGCCCCGCGACTCACTCTCCTCGTCCTGCACGCCCCGGTAGACCGTCGCCAGCGCGCGCGCCATCGCCTGGATCGTGAAGCTGTCTTCGACAGTTCGCCGCGAAAGGGCGGCACGATCGGCGGTGGTCTCGGAGCCGGATGCCGCGAGAGCGTCGACCATCGCGGAGCGAAGCAGCGTGACATCCCAGGTCCGGGCCAAGAAGCCGGTGACGCCCGGCTGCACGTAGGTGGCCGGGCCGCCGCCGTCAGGGGCGACGACAAGAAGTCCGGAGCCCATCGCTTCGAGCAGGGCGATGCCGAACTCCTCCTTGAGGCTTCCGCAGACATAGATGCCGCGCGGTGCCGCGAGGCCGGGCACACCGAAGCGGGCGGCCGCCACCCAGCGGGCAACGGTGTCGTTGCGGCGGTGACCGGAGAGCAGTAGGCCCGACTCGAAGCGGCGCTGTGGGGAGACGATCGCGTTCATGAGGTCGAGCTGTTCGCGCTCATCGGCGGACGGATCCACCAGATCTCCCCCGATCAGGAGGAGGTTGGCCCGGTCGGCGAGCGGGCCGTTAGCCCAGGCGTCCACGATGGTGGCCATGCCCTTGACGCGATGGAAGCGCCCGACGCTCACGAGCAGAGGCAGGTCGCGACGGCGCTCGGGAAGCTCGGCGAGCAGGTCACGCAGCTCGTGCAGCGCTGGCGTGGCCGGCTGGCCGGCGGCATGCCCGGCGCACTCCATGACGGCCCGGTCAACGACCTCCAGGTCGATGCCCTCCGGCACGATGGTGTGGCGTTCCGGATGCGCCGTGATGTCGATGCCGACCAGCTCGCGCATGTCGCGTGCGAGCGATGGGCGGGGAAACAGCACGGTGTGCGCGGCGTTCGCGGCGAGCTGCTGCACGAGATGGGTGCGGAACCAGAAATGCTCGATCTCGTCGACCTCCCCGAAATTCTGCCGGGTGAGCACGCGGGAGAGGTCGAGCGAGTGGATGACGGCATGCGGGTCGGGCGCCACCGTGAAGACCACCGGGATGTCAAGCTCGCGGGCGACATCCGCGGCGGCCAGGCTGCCGACATCCGCCATGCGCAGGTGCAGCAGGTCGACCCCACCGGCCGCGCGCAGCATGCGACGGATGCCCCGCCGTGCGGCCACCCGCAGCGGCCAGGCGCTCGCAGACTGAACCGGCTCACTCAGCAGCGGCAGGCGCCCGTAAGCGTGACCCCACCCGCCGGCACCGAGATCGATGACACCCTGCAGGGCTTCGGCTACCGACCCGCGGGAGAGTGTGATGACGCGCTCCACCCGGGAGAATGCGTCGTCGTCTGCAATTAGGGCGTCCCCGAGGCGAACCAAGAGGGTGGCGATGCCGCCGTTGTCACCGCTGCCGGCCTGGCTGAGATCGGCGTCGAGGTCGGCGTGTAAAAAGAGCTGGGCTACCGTGAGGCCCTGGCGCGAGGGGGCGGCCAGGGGGTCGGCCCGGGCCGATTCGGCCGAGAGGTCGACGAGAGACAAGCGCGCCACATCCGCGAGGTAGCCCTCGGAACGGGCCAGGTCGTCGAGCACGGCCACGATCTCGCGATCGCCGCGACGTTGGCCGAGGGCGGAAACCGCCGCGACCCGCACCGATTCCTCCTCGCTGAAGTCGGTGGCGATGCGCAGCAGAGCCGGTGTAGCCACGGACTTGCGCACCAGGCCGAGGGTTTCGACGAGCCGATAGCGGACGGCAGGCTCGTCGATGCCGAGCAGGGCCGACTCGAGTCCGATGGCGACATGCTCGGCCACCGGCGACGCCCACTGCTCGAGGGTGCGCTGGGCGAGCATCCCGCCGAAACCGCCCTCGGAGACGAGGCCGATGAGGCGTCCGACGGTGTCGAAGCGCGGCAACCGCAGGCTGAGCGCCCAGGCGGCGTGCTCGCGGAGGAAGCCGCGATCACTGGAGAGCAGTCGGGACAGCGCGACGTCGGCCTGCTGGTCGAAGATCTGCGCCAGGGCATGGGTTGCGGCGATAGCGGCGATCTGGTCGTCACTGTCCAGCGCCGAAGTGAGCACCCGTATGGTGCGTGCTCCGCCGTCCCGACTGGCCTCAAACGCGAGATCGTCGGCGAGGCGCAGCGAATCGACCAGCCGGCCAGCGCCCATTACCGCGTCGAGAGATGTCTGGATGCCCACAGTCCCGATGATAGGCGGCAGCTGGCTGGAAAATCGATGGGCTTGCGCTGGGGATTCGTCGCATGCTATCCGGTTGCGTGCTGCGGCACCGGATGCAGCTTCGGCTAGCGTGGTCACGGCCCCTCACAGAGACTCGGAGATGCACGTGCGCGTAGTAGCAATCGGTGACGTCGGCGTGATCGATGCCATGATTCACATCGGCGACGAGGCGATGTTCGAGGCCTTCGTCGACGCGATGCGGGCCCGCGGCCTTGACTCCGTTGTCGCCGTTTCGGCGAATCCGGCCGAGACCGTCGCGCGTTACAGTGGCGACGGTTTCCTCGCCGAGGCCGTGCACGGCGTCGGATTCGCCCCCTCCGCCGGGGGCCGCGCAGCCCAACAGGAGCGCCTCGACCGCGTGTTGCGCACCGCCGCTGGCGAGCCAGGCCTCCTGCCCGACAATGATCGTGCGCATGCCGTGATCGAGGCCATCCGAGGCAGTGACGGTGTCGCGATCACCGGTGGTGGCAACCTCGCCTCCACCTGGCCCTCCCACATCTTCGAGCGCCTGTGCATAGCGGGCATAGCGCAAACCCTGGGTAAGCCGGTTGTGGTCAGCGGACAGACCCTCGGCCCGCAGCTCACCGACGACGACTCCACGCTCGTCGGCCGCCTGCTCGGCCTCGCCCGAATCGTGAGTGTTCGGGAGTCCGCCTCGCTCGCGGTCGCCCGGGCCCTCGAGGTGCCGGCCGAGCGTCTGCGTCTGGGCGCCGACGACGCCAGCTTCCTGGTCGACGAGACGCTGCCGACCCTGCCCTACTGTCTCGTCACGCTCGCTAACCACGTCGGGGACGCCGACCGCGACACCGTGATCGCGGCCCTCGCCGACCTCCTCGACGAGGTCGTCGCGACGACCGACCTCGACATCGTCTTCCTGGCCCACTTCGGCTCCCTGGATGAAATGCGGCTGCGCGGCGACTCCTCCGTGCACGAGCGCGTGATCGCCATCATGGAATCCCGACGCGTGATGGCAGTCGTGCCGCCGGATGCCCCGGCGGCGGCCCGCATCGCCCGCTCCGCCTCCCTGGTGGTCACCAGTCGCTACCATCCCGCTGTCTTCGCGGTGCCGGCGGGAGTGCCGACCATCGGCATCCCGGTCGACGACTACACAACGGTGAAACTCACCGGTGCGCTGCAGAACTTCGGGCAGCACGGCATCCTGCCTGTGACCGCGATGCTCGCCGGCGAGGGCCCCGCGATGCTCGCCGCGGTCTGGGAGGCGCGGGATGCCACCACCGCAGCCGGGCGGACCATCGCCGACGCCCAGCGTGCGGCAACCGTCGCCTGGTGGGATCACGTCGCTGAGGTCCTGCGCCCGACATCCTGTGCTAGTGGAGCACCGCGCTGATCCGGCGCACGGCCTCGACAAGCAGCTGCGGGTCGCAGGCCAGGTTGATGCGCACGTAGCCGTCGTAAGCCTCACCGTAACTGTGGCCGGAGTTCAGCGCGACGCGGGCAGTACCGATGAGGAGGGCCGCCGGATCTGCCCCGAGGGAGAAGGCCCGCAGGTCGATCCAGCCGAGATAGCCCGCCTCGGGGCGGTGGTAGACGGCTCTCGGAAGCTGTTGCGCCAGCAGATCGGCAAGGAGAGCGTCGTTGTGCACGATGTGGCCGATGGTCGTATCGAGCCAGTCGGTGCATTCGAATGCGGCGATGTTGGCGTGAAGACCGAGGATGCTGGTGCGACAGGTCACCTCCTCGGGAAAACGATCGAGCAGGGCAAGCGATTCGCTGTTGCCCGCGACCAAGAGCGCGCATTTCGCGCCGGCCAGGTTCCAGCCCTTGCTCGCGGAGGTGACGCAGACACATCGCACTCCAAATTCTGCGCCCACTTCGAGGAATGGCACGAACTCGATCCCGGGGTGGGTGAGCGGAGCGTGCACCTCATCGCTGATCACCAGCACGCCGTACCGGGCGGCGAGCGCCGCGACGGCGGCGAGGGTTCCGCGATCGAAGACCAGGCCGAGCGGATTCTGCGGGTTACAGAGCAGGAAAGCATCCGCTCCCTGCGCGAAGGCGCGCTCGAGACCGACGAGGTCAAGCGACCAGGCCGTACCTTCCTCCAGCAGTGGCACGTCGATCCGGATCGCCCCGGCCTCGTCGATGAGTTCATAGAATGCCGTGTAGACGGGAGGGTTGATCACGACTCGGCCGCCGCTCGGAATGCCGTAGCGCAGCGTCTCCACGATCGCTGCGCTCACATCGGTAGTCACCCGCACTGTTCCGGGATCCACCCGCCATCCCCAGCGTTCCTCCGCGAAGGTGGCGAACGCGCCGGAGAGCGGACCAGGGGCGTCGATATAGCCGAAGTCTGATGCCCGCACCCGCTCCACGATTGCCTCGGCGACCGGCGTCGCGACGCTGTAATCCATTTCGGCGACTGACAGCGGGATGACATCGGGCGGGTACCGCGTCCACTTGACCGAGGATCGACCGGCGCGACTGACATCGAGGGAGAAGGCAGCCTCGAGTGTCATCCCTCCAGCATCGTGGTTGTGCCGTTCGCGCGCGATCTTGTGCGTCATGGAACGTAGCACTCGCGCCATCCCCCTCCCAGTTTTCTCACCACCTCGGTGTTCGCACACGGCAGTGGTCATGAAAACGGGAGGGGGATACCGCCTCGCTCGGGAAGCTACACGGCGAGCGCCGACTGCTTCTTGAAGAGCTTGTGGCCGGCCGCGATTTCGATCTTGCGCGGCTTCGCCCGCTCCGCGACCGGAATCGTGACCGTGAGAACGCCGTTGTCGTAGCTCGCAGAGATCTTCTCCGAGTCCGCTCCATCGCCCAGGCTGAACTGCCTCAGGTAGCTGCCGAAGGGTCGCTCCTGCGAGAGCCACTTGACCGAGTCGTGCATGCCTTCGGTGCGCTCCGCTCGAATCGTCAGCAGCTGCCCATCGACGTCCACATCCACCGACCCCGGGTCGATGCCGGGGAGGTCGGCGACGAGCACGTACTTTTCGTCGTCTCGGTAGAGGTCCACCGGCATGAATCGCGGACCGGAGCGGAACTGAAGGAGGTTGCCCGTGAGGCGATCCAGTTCGCTGAAAGGATCGAAAGACATTGCCATGATGAAGATTCCCCTTTCTTGAAGTTGAGTCCCCTTGACTCAAGTAAGAAAAATATAGCTCCGGGGATACACCGAAACAAGTCGGGAGTCCTCAAAAAATCCTGAGAATCTGCGGACTCCGGGGTGCCGCTTTCAGTCAGCAGTCGCGACCCTCCCAGCACTTCGCTGAAAGATCCCTCGAATGAGCCGGGCGGTCGGATACACGGTGATGAAAATCCAGATCGGGGTGCGAAGGCCGGGCGCTCGAAGCCCATGCTGTCGATAGGTGCGTTCAAAGCGGAGAACATACGATGCATACGCCCTCGGCGAATCCTCCAACCGGCGAGCAGACATTCCGCTGATCATCGTGGGGATGTACGCGGTGGTCAGTCCCCGTTGAGCCAGGTGGATCGAAAGATCGATGTCCTCGTGCATCCGATCCTCGCTGTCGAGGCATACCTCTCCGCGGAGTTCGTGCCACGATTCCCGGCGGATCGCCATGTTGCTTCCAAACAGCAGCCGATATTTCCCCGTCAGACGTCCCACGAAACGACGAAGGGCATCATCGGCCTTCAGCCCGAACTTCATCAGCGGCATGTCGTAGTAGAGGACTGGCCCGGTCGCCGCTGACACCCGCGCGTCAGAAAACGCGCGCTGCACCTCCCCCACCCAATCCGGCTCGACCACCGAGTCCGCATCTATCCGCCCGAGGACGTCTCCCGTCGCCAGGTCGAACCCTGCGTTCCGAGTCGGCACCAATCCCTGGAATTCGTTCTGCTGCACATAGAAGATCGGCGCTTCGGGATGCTCGGCCTGCACCCGTGCGACCAGCATCGCCGTGGCATCCGTCGACCGGTTGTCGACGACGATGATCTCCCACGCGGGCGGTGACTGCACGATGGCCGCGGTCAGGCACCGAACAATGACACTCTCCTCGTTATGGGCCGGGATCACGATGGTGACCGTCACGACGGGGGGATGACCCTCCGCCAGTGGATTGGACATGTGGCCAACCATAGAGCGGCATGGCCTCCCCGGTGCCGCCCGCGCTCTGTTGCGTGCCGTTACGCGCGGACACGAGCACGAGCGGGCGCACGAGATAGCGTCGACTCATGTCTCCCCTTCAGGATGCGACCTCACGCGGTTTCGAGACCCGTCAGATTCACGCCGGGGAAGTCATCGATTCTGACACCCGCGCCCGGATCACTCCGATTTACCAGACCGCGGGCCACCTGTTCGACAGTTTCGACGACGGCGAGGATCGCTTCGCCGGACGCAGCCCGTATCGGGCGTATTCGCGAAATGACAATCCGACGAATGCTGTGGCTGGGCGACGGCTCGCCGACCTGGAGGGTGGCGTCGACGCCATCGTGGTGGGAAGCGGGCAGGCCGCGATCGCCGTCGCACTCTTCGCCTTGGCATCCGCGGGCGATCATATTCTGGCTACGGCCAATCTCTACGAGGGCACCCGGGAAATGTTCAGCGGAAGCGTGAAGCGCCAGGGTCTGCGCGTGGAATATGTCGATCCCGAGGCGGGGGATGAGGAGTGGATGTCGCGCGTGACGCCCGAGACCCGCGCGATCTATACCGAGTCGATACCGAACCCTCGGAACGACATCGTGGATCTGGAGCGACTCGCTGTGATCGCTCATCGTGCCGGGGTGCCGCTGGTGGTGGACAGCACCGTTGCGACGCCGTATCTCTGTCGCCCGGTCGAGTGGGGTGCCGACATCGTCATTCACTCCACTTCCAAGTGGCTCGCCGGTCACGGTTCGGTGATCGGCGGAGCGGTCATCGACAGCGGAAACTTCGACTGGACGGCCAATTCCGCGCGATTCCCGCAGCTCACGACCGAACCACGGGCGGGAACTCCCTCTTTTGTGGAGCGATTCGGCCGGTCCGCGTACCTGGCATACCTGCGAACCGTGGTCGTGCTCGAATACGGGCCAACGGTACCGCCGACGAGCACCTTCCTGCTCCTCCAGGGGATCGAGACCCTGTCGCTTCGGATGGAGCGCCACGTCGCCAATGCCCAGCGGGTCGCCGAGGCGATTGCCGGGCATCCAGCGCTGTCAGCCATCCATTATCCGGGCCTTGACGATGACGCCTTTCACCAGCGCGCGCTGAAGTACTTTCCGCTCGGCGCGGGCTCGATCGTGTCGATCGAGCTTACGGGCGGGCGGGATGCGGCGAGAACATTCATCGACTCGCTTCGGCTGGTCAGTCCGATGACGCACATCGGAGATGTGCGCTCGTTGGCCATCCACACGGGGAGCACGATCCACGGGAAGCTGACCGAAGAAGAGCGCCTCGAGATCGGGATCACCCCTGGGTTGGTGCGGCTCTCCATCGGTCTCGAGACCTCGGCCGACATCATCGCCGACCTGCTTGGTGCGCTGGATGCTGTTCATCCGGCCGATTGACCCTGGGTTTTCTTCGATCCGAGGACGCGAATGATCGCGATCGCGCTTGAGCCTGCTCTTGAAGGCATCGCACGACACTTCCCTTTTTGGGTCTACTGATCTCGGCACCCGATCGGAGCCGACTGGCCCCCTCACTGGGGCATGCCGATCTATCTCTATATAGGTAGCTTTGCCGTATGGAGCCACTTTCGCGTGTCACGCCCGCAACAATCGATGTCCTTCGTGTACTCGGTGATGCGTCTGATCCCTGCTGGGGACTTCTCGTCATCAAATCCAGTGGCCGTCCAGCCGGGAGCGTGTATCCGATCCTCGAACGTCTTGAATCGTTGGGGTGGGTGACGTCGTCATGGGAGCTCGATGACGCGCGGACAGGTCCGCGCCGCCGTTATTACGAACTCACGGAAGATGGCTCTCGAGCTGCTTCCGCTACCGTCAAGCGATTTGAAGAGCGGTCACGCCCGGTCGTCGCCCTTCGTTCCGTGACACCGTCGGTCGTGTTCGGATGAAGCTCTCCGCGACCGCGGCAGTCCGAATTGCCGCCGCATTTCTGCCCAGGGAGTTGCGGGTCCGATATCGGGAGCAGTGGATGGGTGATCTTCGTGACGCCTCCGAAGTCGGAGTCAGCACAGCGGAAATCGCACGCGGGTCACTCGCCTTCGCCGCGACCTACACCCGCCCCCTTTCCCGCTGGTCACAGGTCTCGGACCGCACAGCCGCACTCTGGGTACGGGTCGCCGTGGCGTTGTCGTTCAGTTCTGCGATCGTGTCGATCAGCCAATACTCGATCTTTGCGACTTCGTCCGGATCCGACTCCTCCAGCATCGCCGGGCTTGTTGTTCTCGCATCGACTCAGTTGCTCGCTGCGTTCATGGTGCTTGCTCCCCTGCTCTCCCTGGTTGTGGTGTTCACGACGCGAGGAACCGAGGGCCGACTGCGACTCTCCGTGAGCCTGCTCGCGGTAGCAACCGTTCTCCCGATGACACGACCAGGGATCGCCCTTCTCCTCCCCGGGGGCGACTATTACACGAGCCCGGCAACCGTGGTCTTCCCGATTGCCATCGCCCTTGTCATTGCGGCAGGAACCATACTCACGCGGATGTATCACCCTTTTGCTCGGCCGAAGGTTCCGCAACGTTTGTCTCGTCGGCTTCTCATCTCGACGATCGCTGGCCTCCTGGTGGTGGCCATCGTCGTCGCCGGCTCTGTCAGTATGACCGGAGTGTGGGAGGCCCGGACCCCGCTGGTGTTCGGACTTCCCTTGAATGAGGAAAATCGGGCCTTTTATACGCAATGGGTGCAGTTGAAGTTCCAATTCGAGCGAATGGTTTCGATGATTTTCGGACTGTGGATCGTCGTAGGTCTCGCTATTGCCTGCCTGATAGCTGCATCCGGGTTCAGCTCGCGAGCCACCCGGCAACGATCCACCATGATGTTGGGCATTGTGATCTTTAGCAGTGCGGTGACCTTCGGCGGCATTTTTGCCCTTCTTCAGATGGCGACGGGGCCAACCGTGACGACCTCGATCGAGCTGCTTATTGCCGCCGGGCGGTGGGGTCTCGTCGGCATTATCATTACAGCCATCCTGCGCACCGGCACCCGTTCCGCAGCCCACCATGAGTCAGCCGAACGCTGATCATCACGCCAGACCAAACTGCAACCCCACTCGAATGGCGAGTGTCAACAACAGCCGCGGCCAGCAACCACACGACCTCACCGCCTCCCAACTCTCGACGCGGTCGAACACTCAGTCCGCGACCTAGAGCCGAGTTCACCGTGGCGAGCTCATCGCCGCATCGGTCGCCGCATCGGTCGCCGCATCGCTCAACACGCCGATCATCTCAGCTTCCAAACAGGTTCGTGCCAAGATTCGCCAAACCCTGCCGCGAACCTCTGAGCACAAGGTCCTGAGCCCTTCGCGATCCTGCTTGGCCTAGCTGGAGCTGTATTCGTCATCTTTGCGCTGATCCGCGCATTCCGCCAGCGGTGGATGATCTGTGATGGCTGCCCACACATGTGTGCAAAGGGTGGGCACGCAATTTCGGTCGGCGGGCCTGGCTTCAGGGATGTCTGATCCATCCCAGACAAGGGCTGGCATGTTGCCGCAATGTCACGTTTCCCCTAAGCTTTTGTGACATGAAGACTCTGTCGCCCGCAAGCGCAATTCGGGCAATGCCCGAGAAGTCTTTCGTGCACGTTGATCGGCTTCCAGGATCTGCCGCTGCAGCACGAAAGGCGGCATCGCGTGCGGCCGCAGAGGGCGAGCTTGTTGCCGTGCGTCGTGGGCTGTACTACCGCGGCAAGCGAACACGCTATGGGATGACCACTCCTCGAGTCGAAGAGGTTGCTCGCGCAGTCCTTGGCACTCGTGGCGTCGGCCCAGCCGGTTACTCGGCAGCTCGTAGCTGGGGTGTGACAACCCAAATCCCGCCGGTCTGGCACGTAGCAACTTTGCGTCCCGTGGAGATGATCGCGGGCGTCAAGCAGCACGCACGTCGCAATCTTGCCCGGGCTGATCTGAATGAAAAAGAGATCGCGCTCCTCGAACTACTTCGTGCGCCTGAGGTATACATCGAAGCGGGCTGGGCGGAGTTTTCCACGAAGGTCCGCGAGGCTATGCGAACAGGAAAGGTTCGCGAAAGTGCGCTCCGGAGTGCCGTTACCAGCGAGCACAATGCCGCAGTGCGGACCAACTTCGAACGACTCGAGAACACCGCGCCAGTTTCCGCGGCATGACCGACCGGCTTCGGGATAATCCCGACGAACTCGATGTGCTCGTCGTGCGGGCGTCCGCAGCGCTGGAAATCCCGGCGGCGTATGTCGAAAAGGATTTCTGGGTGACCGAAGTGCTCCGCGCGGCAAGTCCGACTCGAAAGATCGCCGCTTCAGACGGATCGACCACCGAAGTAATGTTCGTCTTCAAGGGCGGCACCAGCCTGAGCCGCGTCTTCAGGATCATCGATCGTTTCTCTGAAGACGTCGATCTCCTAGCCGTATTTCCCGACGGCATGACCCCCACCGCGCGCCACTCCGTTCTCAAGCGGGTCGATGCCGACGTCACGGCCCACCTGGGTCTCGCCGCAACCGATGTAGAAGTCACGAGCTCAACGACTGGAGTGAAGAGGTATACGACCTATACCTACCCCGCGGACACAACGGATGGCGACCTCAAAGAGGGCGTCCTACTCGAACTTGGAAGCCGCGGTGGAGCTCAGCCGGCCAGCCAGCACCCGTATCGCTCACTTGTCGCCGAACATGCCCTCACTCTCGGGGACGACGAAAACACCTGGGAGGAATTCACGTCTTTCAGCGTCTGGGTTCTGGCACCGGAGCGCACACTGCTGGAGAAGGTTGCAGCCGTCCACGATGCGGCCACGCGAATCGACACTGAGAGCCTCCTCAAGCACGGCCGCCATTTCTACGACATCTTCCAGCTGCTCAATAACGATCGCGTCCATGACGCTCTCCAAAGTCTGGGCCCAGACGGCATCGCTTCACTGGTCGAAGACATCAACACTCACAGTGAAGCAGCTGGTTTCAGTTGGAGTCCTCGCCCCGACGGCGGATATGCCGACAGTCCCGCCTTTGATCCCGAACACTCAGCAGCCGAAACGATTGCCGCAGGCTACCGGGGTGCCCAGAACCTCATCCACGGAGACCTAGTCGCCCTCGAAAAGATCTCAGCCGCCGTCAACGCGAACCGACTGATTCTCTAACCGAATCGCCTGCATCGGCCCGCGCAGCCACTTCAAGTGAGGGCGTGCCGCCCTGAGAATCACTGTCCGGCAAGCAAGCAAGAACCGCTACGTGCCACCGGCATCAGAAGATGTTGGCAGAATGTGGGCACAGAAGCAGAAATAGCCCCCCTGACCAGCACTTCTATGGCGGAACCGGTGGGATTTGAACCCACGGTGGGCTCTCACCCACACAACTTTTCGAGAGTTGCACCTTCGGCCGCTCGGACACGGTTCCGTGGTCGATCCTAGTACAGAGCGCCTGCACCTACCGGCGCCGCTCACATGCGGAATCCGACCACGCGGCGTAGCCTTTTGCGGTGTCATTCACCAAGCCGTCGGCGGTCCTCGCCATCGCCGCCGCCCTCGGCCTGATCGGTCTTGGCCTGATCGGTTTCGGGGGCCATGCGCTGGTGGAGCGTCGGCGCCGGCGCGGTGGAGTGAAGATCGCCGGCACGCAGCACCTCAATGCGCGGTGGTGGAGAGAGCAGGGCACGAAGGCCGGCGAACTGCTCTACGCCGCAATCGGGGACTCCGCAGCCCAGGGTGTCGGGGCGAGTCGACCGGGCCACGGCTATGTCGGACTGATCGCACGGCACCTGCGCGATCGCACCGGTCGCACCGTGCGTGTTGTCAATCTGAGCGTGAGCGGTGCGCGCATCAGTGACGCCCTCGACGTCCAGCTCCCCGCACTCGGCGCGCTCGCGCCCGACATCGTGACCGTGGCGATCGGCGCGAACGACGTTCCCTCCTTCGACCGGCAACGGTTCCAACGTGAACTCGGCACGCTGTACGACTCGCTCCCGAAGGGCACCATCGTCGCTGAGGTCCCGTCGTTCTATCTCGGCGCGCGCGAGCGTAACGCCCGGATCGCCAATACCATCCTGCACAGACTTGCCGCGCGGCACGGTTTCCCCGTCGCCCCGCTGCACAGGAGAACCCGGCGCCAGACAGCCGTGCGGTACGCGCTCAACCAGGTAGCAGCCGACTTCTTCCATCCCAATGATCGCGGCTACCGGGTGTGGGCATCCGCTTTCCTTCCCCTCGTCGATCGCGTGCTTGGTCCGAAGGGCGCAGAGCCCGTGAGCTCTGGCGTCGGCGGTCTCGCCTAGGCTTTTCGGAATGGCCAGGGTATCGTCCGATTTCCGCTGCACGGAGTGCGGTTGGACCACCCCGAAATGGGCCGGACGCTGCGCCGAATGCCATGCCTGGGGCACGATCGTGGATGCTGCGGACTCCCCCTCGTTCGGCCGCGGTCTGCGCGCCGTGACCCCGTCCGAAGACCGGGCAGCCAAATCCATCGTCGCCATCAGCGCGGAGGAAGTGGCCCACTGGCCGAGCGGCATCGCCGAATTCGATCGGGTGCTCGGCGGCGGGATCGTGCCAGGCTCCACAATCCTGTTGAGCGGCGAGCCGGGAGTCGGCAAGTCGACGCTACTGCTCGAAGTGGCCTCGAAGGCCGCCAAGAGCGGTAGGCGCGTGCTCTATGTGACCGCCGAAGAATCCGCGAGCCAGGTGCGGCTGCGCGCCCAGCGCACCGGCGCACTGCAGCCGCTGCTCTTCCTCGCCGCGGAGGTGGACCTCGGCACGGTACTCGGCCACATCGAGCAGGTGAAGCCCGACCTGCTCATCGTCGACTCCGTGCAGACGGTGTCGTCCTCTGGCGTGGATGGTCTGGCCGGTGGTCCGTCGCAGGTTCGGGAGGTGGCATCCGCCCTCATCCGCGTGTCGAAGAACCGCAATCTGCCGGTCTTGCTTGTCGGGCACGTGACCAAGGACGGTTCGATCGCCGGTCCGCGCCTGCTCGAACATCTCGTGGATGTCGTGTGCCAGTTCGAGGGCGACCGCCAGTCATCGCTGCGCCTCATCCGCGCCCACAAGAACCGTTTCGGACCGACGGATGAGGTGGGCTGCTTCGAGATGACCGGCGACGGTATCGCCGAGGTCGCCGACCCAAGCGGGCTGTTCCTCTCGCGCGGGAAGGTGGCCGTCAGCGGCACCTGCGTGACCGTTGCCGTCGAGGGGCGCCGCGCGCTGCCGGTGGAGGTGCAGGCTCTCGTCGTGAAGTCCACCGCGCCGAACCCCCGGCGGGTGTCGAACGGGGTGGACTCTTCCCGGGTAGCGATGCTGCTCGCGGTGCTCGAACGCCGCGCAAACCTCAAACTCGGCGAGTGCGATGTCTATGTGTCGACGGTCGGCGGCATCAAACTCACCGAACCGTCCGCGGATCTCGCGATCGCCCTTGCCATCGCCAGCGCGAATAGCGACATCCCCCTTCCGCGCTCCCTCGTCGCCGTCGGGGAGATCAGCCTCGCCGGCGAGATCAGAGCGGTGTCCCAGGCGAAACAACGCGGGGCCGAGGCCCGACGACTGGGCTACACGGCGGTGATCGACGCCGAGCACGGACTGCTTCTCGACGCCATGCGTGGGGCTTTCGCCCTCGCGGGCACGCCGCCCTCGGACGCTTCTGTGGTCTGACGTCACGGGGGCTTCAGCGGGACACGGCGGCCGCGATCAGTGCGATTTGAGCGGGACCGATGCGGCAACATCCACCGACCGCCGCGGCGCCAGCTGCGATCCACTCGTGTACCAGGCTGGTCGGGAGGCTCGCCTCGCCCGACCAGCGGCGTCCGATCGCATCCCAGTCTTCGCCAGAGTTGGGATAGACGAGTACCGGCTTGGTCGTCGCCTGGCGCGCGGCGCCGATCGCCGCAGGGATGTCCCGCGGGTGGGTGCAGTTGACGCCAACGGCAATCACCTCGCTCGGCTGGGACGCGATCGCGAAGGCTTCGATCAGGGACTCTCCGGAGCGGAGGCACCCATCGGCGGATGTCACAGAGACCCACGCCGGCGCTCCGGTGCCGTCGATCTCGCGCACAATCGCCTCGATCTCGGCGAGTGAGGGAATGGTCTCGACGGCCAGGACATCCGCCTCCGTGGCCGCGAGCACCCGCAGTCGACGATGGTGCCAGGCGCGTAACTCGGCGACACTCAGCCCATAGTCGCCCCGGTATTCCGAGCCGTCAGCGCGGGCTGCGCCGAAGGGACCGACGGATGCCGCGATCCAGCCCGCGGGACGGGTTTCGTCGCGGGCACGGCCGGCCAGCCCGACGCTGAGCCGCAACAGGTCATCCGCGGCTTCGGCACCGCGGCCGAGGGTGGCGAGTCCGTCGTAGCTCACCTGGTAGGAGGCGGTGATCGCGACATCCGCTCCGGCCCTGAAGTACTCGCGGTGCGCATCCAGGATCGCTTCCGGATGCTCGAGCAGCAGCCGGGCGGACCACAGCGACGACGAGAGGTCGTGCCCGCGCTCCTCGAGCAGCGTGCCGAGTCCGCCGTCGAGCACGACTGCCGCAGGGGCGGACGCATCGGCCAGTGCATCGGCCAGGGAGGTCATCCCCTCAGCCTAGGAGTCGTGGCGAGACCGTGCCCGCGGCGTGCGAGACCGTGCCGGTGGCGACCGAGCGACCCGAGGTTTCCAAGAGACCCGAACGCACTCAGTTGAGCAGGAACTGCACCGTAGCCTTGGAGCTGAGGGGGCCGACCTTCACGCCGAGGTGATAGCTCGCACCCCCGGCGGTCACCGGCGCACGACTGGCGTCACAGGTGGTCTTCGAGGAGCGGGTGCGGTCCCAGGGAATCGCCGGTGTTGCCACCGCGACACCGGGCTTCAGCGTGACGGGGGTGTCGACCGGTGCGGTCTGGCAGTCTTTCGAGTCCCAGATGGTCTCGGAGCCGCTGGTGATGATCAGCTGCTGCTGGGTCGACCCGAGGTTGATCGTGCAGTCCGCCGTACCGGTGTTGGTGATCGACATGCTGATCTGCGGCTTGTCGGTCGGCGCGTAGGTGGTCTTGTCCGTCACAGCGACGAGCTTGATTTTCGACGGGACGCAGGGGGCACCGGCACCGACCGCTGGCGTAGAGGCTGCAGTGCTCGGCGTTGCCGAGGGCGATGCGCCCGGCTTCGTCGTGGCCGCCGGGGTCGGACTCCCCGCGCCCGGACGAACGACGATCAGCATGATGATCACGATCACCGCTAGCGCGCCGAGACCGAGCATCAGTCGGCGGCGCCAGTACACCTTCGGTGGCTGCGGGCCGACAGGGTTTCGAAACGTCGACATGGATTAAGGCTAGCCAGCACCCGGGCAGTTGCCCGGGATTTGCGGGGGTGTGTGCAGGATCCTCTTGTGGCCCCGCGACTCGCTCGCGAGGACCGCGGTCCCGGTTCGGGGGCAGAACTTACAGGTGCTTGATCATTCGGGTGTTGCCGAGGGTGTTCGGCTTCACCCGGGCCAGGTCGAGGAATTCGGCGACGCCCTCGTCAGGCGACCGCACGAGCTCGAGGTAGACGGCCGGATCGATCGGCTCCGCCGTCATCGGAGCGAAGCCATGCCGGGTGAAGAACGGCACCTCAAACGTCAGACAGAACAGTCGGCTGAGACCGAGGGTGCGGGCATCCGCCTCGAGTTGTTCCAGGAGCGCGTGGCCGACACCGCGGTGCAACCACGCGTCGATGACGGCGAGGGTACGCACCTCGGCGAGGTCCTGCCAGATCACGTGGAGCGCCCCACAACCGATCACACTGCCGGCATGGTCCTCGGCGATACGGAATTCCTGGATCGCCTCGTAGAAGACGACGGAATCCTTGCCGAGGAGGATGCGGCGCTGCACCAACGGTTCGACGAGGGCCTGGATGAACGGCACGTCACTGGTGCGGGCCGCGCGCACGGAAAAAGTCATCTCACGAGCTTAAACGGCGATCGAGCCTGCCGGAATCTCGACAAGCTCGATCGCCTCTGCTCCGCGTAACGCCTAGGCCTCCAGCGCCGCGATCTCCGCTTCGAGCGAGTCGCGGCCCGGCTGGCGCCCGGTCGCGAAGACGAACTTGTCGTCGACGTAGTCGACGTGCACGTGGTCACCCGCATTCAGGTCGCCGGTGAGGATGCGCTCGCTCAGTTGGTCCTCGACCTCATGCTGGATGGCGCGGCGCAGCGGTCGCGCTCCAAGCGATGGGTCGAAACCGATCTTGATCAGGTGCTCCTTCGCCGGAACGGAGAGCGCCACGGTCATGTCGCGGTCGAGGAGGCGGTCCGAAAGCCGCTTGATGAACAGGTCCACGATCTGGAGGAGCTCGCCCTTGCTCAGCTGCGGGAAGACGATCGTCTCGTCGACACGGTTGAGGAACTCGGGTTTGAAGTTCTTCTTCAACTCCTCCACGACCTTCCCGCGCATGCGGTCGTAGCCGGTGGCGGTGTCGGTGGACGAGGTGAACCCGAGCGGGGTGCCCGAGATGTCCTTCGTGCCGAGGTTGGTGGTCATGATGATCACGGTGTTCTTGAAGTCGATGACGCGACCCTGGCCATCCGTCAGTCGTCCCTCTTCCAGAATCTGGAGGAGCGAGTTGAAGATGTCCGGGTGGGCCTTCTCGATCTCGTCGAACAGCACCACGGAGAACGGCTTGCGGCGGACCTTCTCGGTGAGCTGCCCGCCCTCTTCGAATCCGACGAATCCGGGAGGGGCGCCGAACAGTCGGGAGACCGTGTGCTTCTCGCCGTACTCCGACATGTCGAGCGAAATCAGGGCATTCTCGTCATCGAAGAGGAATTCGGCGAGCGCCTTCGCCAGCTCGGTCTTGCCGACACCGGTCGGACCGGCGAAGATGAACGAACCGCTCGGACGCTTCGGATCCTTGAGGCCAGCGCGGGTGCGCCGGATGGTCTTGGACAGGGCCGAGATGGCCTCCTCCTGGCCGATGACCCGCTGGTGCAGCGCCTTCTCCATGAAGACGAGTCGGCTGGTCTCCTCCTCGGTGAGTTTGAACACCGGGATGCCAGTGGCCGCAGCCAGAACTTCTGCGATCACGCCCTCATCCACGGTTCCGGTCGAGCCGGCGCCGCCGCTCTTCCACTGCTTTTCCAGTCTCAGGCGCTCGCCGAGCAGCTTCTTCTCTTCGTCACGAAGCGAGGCCGCCTTCTCGAAGTCCTGGTCTTCGATTGCGCCCTCCTTGAAGCCGCGCACCTCGGCGATCCTGTCGTCGAACTCGCGCAGCTCCGGCGGGGCGGACAGGATCGACAGGCGCAGGCGCGCGCCGGCCTCGTCGATCAGGTCGATCGCCTTGTCCGGGAGGAAGCGGTCGGCCACGTAGCGGTCGGCCAGGTTCGCGGCGGCGACGATCGCGCCATCCGTGATGGACACCTTGTGGAATGACTCGTACTTGTCGCGGAGTCCCTTGAGAATGTTGATGGTGTGCGCCAGGGAAGGCTCGTGCACCTGCACGGGCTGGAAGCGGCGCTCAAGCGCGGCATCCTTCTCGAAGTGCTTGCGATACTCATCGAGCGTCGTGGCTCCGATGGTCTGCAGCTCACCGCGGGCGAGCAGCGGCTTGAGGATGGATGCGGCGTCGATTGCGCCCTCGGCGGCACCCGCACCGACCAGGGTGTGGATCTCGTCGATGAAGGTGATGATGTCGCCGCGGGTGCGGATCTCTTTGGTCACCTTCTTGAGGCGCTCCTCGAAGTCACCCCGGTACCGGCTGCCGGCGATGAGCGAGCCGAGGTCGAGCGTGTAGAGCTGCTTGTCCTTCAGCGTCTCCGGCACGTCGCCGCGCACGATCGCCTGAGCGAGGCCCTCGACGACGGCGGTCTTGCCGACACCGGGCTCACCGATCAGGACGGGGTTGTTCTTGGAGCGACGGGACAGGATCTGCATGACCCGCTCCATCTCCTTCTCGCGCCCGATCACCGGGTCGAGCTTGCCATCACGGGCCGCTTGCGTGAGGTTGCGGCCGAACTGGTCGAGGATCTGGCTGCCCCCCTGGGCGGCCTGGGTGGTCTCGCCCCCTACGGCGACCTGCTCCTTACCCTGGTAGCCGGAGAGCAGTTGGATGACCTGCTGGCGCACCTTGTTCAGGTCCGCGCCGAGCTTGACGAGCACCTGAGCTGCGACACCTTCGCCCTCGCGGATGAGGCCGAGCAGGATGTGCTCGGTGCCGATGTAGTTATGGCCGAGCTGCAGCGCCTCGCGCAGGCTCAACTCCAACACTTTCTTCGCTCGCGGCGTGAAGGGGATGTGGCCGGTCGGCTGCTGTTGGCCCTGGCCGATGATGTCCTGGACCTGTTCGCGCACGGAGTCGAGGGAGATGTTGAGCGACTCGAGCGCTTTGGCTGCGACACCCTCACCCTCGTGGATGAGGCCGAGCAGGATGTGCTCAGTGCCGATGTAGTTGTGGTTGAGCATCTTGGCTTCTTCTTGCGCCAAGACGACAACCCGGCGGGCCCGGTCGGTAAATCTTTCGAACATGTTCGCTCCTTGCGGCACCGATGCAGGTGTGGCGCCGTTATAGAGAGAGTAACCAGCCGACCCTGCGTTTACTGCCTCTGTTCGCCCTCGGCGTGATGGCATCCGCTGGTGGAGGAAATGCTGCAGGTGCACGGCCTCTCGCCCGCCACCCACCACCTCCCGTTTTTACGACCACCCCCGTGTTTCGACACAGGGGTGGTGGGAAAGACGGGAGGTGGTGTGCGGCTCAGGCCGAACGTGAGGCTCAGGCCTCGCGCGGAGGGGAGACAGCGGCGGCGTTCTCCGCCTCGAAGCGGGCTCGCTCCTCGGCCTCGATTTCGGCGTACACCTTGCGTTCGGTGCGATCAGCCCGGAAGATCGCGCGCATCACGAACCAGAAGACAAGCCCGAGCAGGATCGTGGGGATGAGCGAGTACGCCGCGTTCGCCCAGAAGTTCTGAATCACCTCAACAGGATACGACGTGCGGCTGGGGAGTCATCAGCCGCGCTGCATGATGCCGATGATGCCCTGCACTATCGAGTAGATCCCGACCCCGGCGACAGCGATCCAGAGCACCAGTCGTGTGGTCGTTGGCTTCTTCGGATCCGGTGGTTCCGGCGGAAGGTAGCTCATCACTTGACCAGGGGGAACAGGATGGTCTCGCGTACGCCGAGACCGGACAGCGCCATGAGCAGGCGATCGACGCCCATCCCCATGCCCCCGGAGGGCGGCATCCCGTATTCGAGGGCGCGCAGGAACTCCTCGTCGAGACGCATGGCCTCGGGGTCGCCGGCAGCGGCGAGTTTCGCCTGCTCGACGAAGCGCTCGCGCTGGATCACGGGATCCACCAGTTCGGAGTAGCCGGTCGCGAGCTCGAAGCCGCGCACGTAGAGGTCCCACTTCTCCACCAGTCCGGGCAGCAAGCGGTGATCACGCACGAGCGGTGAGGTGTCGACCGGAAAGTCCATCACGAAGGTCGGGCGCGTGAGGCGCGGCTTCACGAAGTGCTCCCACAGCTCTTCGATGTACTTGCCGGGCGTGGGCTGGCCCACCTCGACGCCAACGCTATCGGCGTAGTCACGCAGCTCACCGAGAGGCGTGAGAGCCGTGACCTGCCAGCCGGATGCCGCGTTGAGGGAGTCGAGCATGGAGATCCGGTCCCACTCCCCCCCGAAGTCGTACTCGGATCCGTCGGCCAGCGTCACGACCAGGCTATCGCCGATGGCGAGGGCGGCCTTCTGGATCATCTCCTGGGTGAGATCCGCCATCTGGTTGTAGTCGCCATAGGCCTGGTAGGCCTCGACCATCGCGAACTCGGGCGAGTGCGTGGAGTCGGCGCCCTCGTTGCGGAAGTTGCGGTTGATCTCGAACACCCGCTCGATGCCGCCGACGACCGCGCGTTTGAGGAACAGTTCCGGTGCGATCCGCAGGAACAGCTCGGTGTCGAATGCGTTGCTGTGGGTCACGAAGGGGCGAGCGGATGCCCCGCCGTGCATGGTCTGCAGCATCGGCGTTTCGACCTCGACATAGCCGTGACCGGCGAAGGTCTCGCGTAAAGACGCGACGGATGCAGAGCGGTCGCGCACCATCTTGCGCGCACCCTCTCTGGCGATCAGGTCGAGATACCGGGCGCGGACGCGGGTCTCCTCGTTGAGCTCGACGTGGAGATTTGGCAGTGGTCGCAGCGTCTTCGCGGCGATCTTCCACTCCTTCACGAGCACGCTCAGTTCCCCACGGCGACTGGAGATGACTTCGCCCGAGACGAAGACGTGGTCACCGAGATCGACCAGATCCTTCCAATGGAGAAGCGACTCCTCGCCGACTTCGGCGAGCGAAACCATGGCCTGGATGCGGGCTCCGTCGCCGGACTGCAACGATGCGAAGCAGAGCTTGCCCGTGTTGCGGAGGTGCACGATCCGGCCGGCGAGACCGACGATGTCGCCGCTCGCGGCATCCGTCTCGAGCTCGCGGTACCGCGCGCGAACGGCGGGGATGGTCGACGTGATGGGGAGCCCGACGGGGTAGGCCTCGGCGCCGGAGGAGATCAGCCGTGCACGCTTGCCGAGCCGCACCCTGGTCTGCTCGGAGAGCTCGTCTTCAGTCGGCTCCGGCGGCGGGGTCTGCTCGGTCATTCGTGTGTACTCCTGAATTGGGCGGCTCGACGAGTTTACCGGCGGGCACCGGTGCGCGCGGGTGCGCGCGGTTGCGGGGGTACGAGGCGCTGCGCTAGCCCGCGAGGAAGATCGTCTCGTTGTCGATGAGTCGCGTCGTACCGACCCGGGCGGCGACGAGCACGATCGCGCGTCCCTGGTGAGTGTCATCGACAGGGAGAAAAGTCTGGGGGTCGACGACCGCAAGATAGTCGAGTTCGACCAGATGCTCCCCCATCAGCGCCGACTGGGCGGCGGCCAGCACTGCGTCGATCCCCCGGTCGGCGGATGACTCGGCCGCTTCGAGCGCGATGGACAGGCCGCGGGCGGCTCGTCTCTCTTTCGCATCCAGAAAGCGGTTTCGGCTTGAGAGCGCGAGACCGTCTTCTTCGCGCACGGTCGCGACGACCTCGACGGTGACGGGAACATTGAGGTCGACGATCATCCGCTCCACCAGGAAGACCTGCTGGGCGTCTTTCTGGCCGAACACCACGGCATCGGGTTCCGTGATGTTGAGGAGCTTGGAGACCACAGTGAGCACGCCGTCGAAATGACCCGCGCGAGTTCGACCTTCGAAGAGCGAACCGATGCGCCCGGCAATGACCCGGGTGTCACTCGCGTCGGTCGGGTACATCTCCGAGGCGCTCGGGGCGAACACTGCGGAGACGCCGAGGGGGCCGAGCTGGGCGAGATCTTCGGCAAGGGTGCGCGGGTAGCGCTCGAGATCTTCGGTCGGGCCGAACTGCAGCGGATTGACAAAAATCGAGACCACCACGAGATCAGCGATCTCTGCGGCCCTGCGAACCAGAGCGAGATGGCCGTCGTGCAGGGCTCCCATGGTGGGCACCAGCGCAACTTTTTTGCCTGCGGCCCGAGCCTCCGCGGTGATCGTGCGTAGCTCCCGGATGGTTTCGGCTACGGCGATAGGCATCCCTCGATGGTAGTGCCAGGCGTGCTTAGGGTCTGGCGACCGCCGTCGCTCCGCAAACACCGAGGTCAGTTGGCGCGACGAAGCGCCTCTTCCACGGAGGATCGCACGAGCGCTCCGAGCACGGCGCCGGGTGTTTCGATTCCGATCGCGTCGAGCAAGCCGGTGGCCTGCTCGACGATGGCGCTCGAAAAGCTTGTGGCCGTGGCGATTGCTTCGGCGTACGCCGCGCGATCCTCTTCGGCGATGATGATCGGCTCTCCACCCATCTCCACGACGAGGGCCTGTCCTATCGGCTGAACCGGGCCGGCCGCCGTCACCGCGAAGTAGGCACCGACAAGCTGGGCGATGTCGATGCTTGTGCCGGTGAACGAGATCGCCGGATGGATCGCCAGGGGGATGGCGCCAGCGGCGGTTGCGGGCGCGAGCACCGCCGTGCCGTACTCTGCTGCAGTGTGGACGACGAGTTGTCCAGGCTGCCAGGCACTCGTGGAGGCGAGCCCGGCGACCAGAGCGGGGAGCTCCGCGGCGGGCACCGCGAGGATCACCAGTTCACTTCGTTCGACGATCGCCGGAACTTCGAGGATGGGCACGCCGTGCAGCATCGCTTCGGCCCGTTCACGGCTCGCCTCCGAGATTGCCGAGATGCCCACGACGGCGTGGCCGGCTCCGGCAAGTGCCGCCCCGAGAACGGGGCCAACCCGGCCCGCACCGACGATGCCGATACCGAGCCGGCCCGATCGGCGGCGCGCATCCTCTTCCCTATCGGGGGCGCGATCCTGATCAAAACTCATGCCGGAACCTCCCCGGAGCGCCAGCGATGCGAGGTGTCCGACCGGCCGGCCCGGACCGCGACTTCGGCGACCTCGGAGAAGAATGCGAGCGCGGCATCCTGATCCACGGCTCCGATATCGGCCGTGATCGGTCCGTTGACCGTGTGCAACTGCACGGCGGCGAGCCGCAGCCGGCGAAGCAACGGCCCCTGGTGCAGCCCGACGCTTTGCAGTCGCGGCTGCGGCACGATCGTGAGTCGACGCTTGAGCGCCCCGGTGCGCAGAAACAGCGATCCGGGGACGATCGCGAATCCATTGCGTCGCCAAGACAGCGGCCGCAGCCACGCGGCCCGCCGGGGCGAATTGGTGAAGCCGTCGGCGCCCCTCGAGGTCATCCCGTTCTCGATGAACGAGGCCGTCTCCGCCCCCAAGAGATCCGGAAGCATGAGTTTCAGTACGGCCATGACATCGGCGAGATTCCCCACCGGAAGAATGGTGGTGTTCGCCTGGTTCGCCGACCCCCGGCTCGAGGTCTGGCTGGCCCGGTTCACCCGGATCTGCCACCAGCCGGCCGGACGCCACAGTAGGGACTGGCTCACCTCGATCGAGTGGATGCGTCCCGGCGGGAGCGTTTCATTGCTCGTGGAGAACAGTCCGAATCCCACCCGCACGCCATCGGATGTGCCGGCGATCGTGTACCGCAGAGACTGGGAGAAGCGACGAACGTAGTAGCCGGCGAAACCGATGAGGCTGGGCAACGCCAGGAACAGCACGAACAGATGCCCGCCCACCGAGATCCAGATTGTGACTGCGATCGCGATGAGCACCGCCATCACTGTGCCAGTGTCCAGGAACATCGACCCCCACAGGCGGCCGAGATGGATCGTCACCACGGACTCCGGCGGTGCGGCATCCGGGTCGAGTTCCGGCGCCAGCAATTCGTTGATTCGTCGGTCGAACACGGATCCGCTGGGGGCGCTCGCCAACGACTCGGCGACGAGCGTTCCGGATGCCCGGCGAAGGATCTCCCGCCGCAGGTCATCCGCAGCCGCTGAGGTGAGGTAGGACAGCTGGACATTCGCGTCCTGACCGGCCTGGCTGATCTCCAGTTTCGCCGCCCCAAACAGCCGGGCGATGAAAGGCCGCACGATATTGATGCCCTGGATGCGGTCGATCCGGGCCTTGCGATTGGTGCGGAACAGGATGCCGGAACGCACCTCCACGACCTCGTTGGTTATCCGGAAGCTGTGCATGCGCCAGGAGACATAGAAGCCGCCGATCAGCACGAGGAGCAGCGCCACGATGGCCGCAAGCACCTGAAGGATGATTCCGTGACTCACCACATAGTCGACGGGGTCGCCGCCTTCGTCAAACCGCGGCAGGAAGATGCCGAGCACCCGTTCGCGCAGGTTGCTCACCACATAGCCGAGCACGACGATGAGGGCGAACCCGCCCTTGAGCAGCGGTGTCGCCGGATGGAGCCGATGCCATTCGCCATCGGTGAGGCGTGCCGCAACGGATGGCGCGGTGGCGGACTCTGGAGGCTGTGGAGCGCTCACAGTCCGGCCCGGCGGCTCTCCGCAACCGAGACCAGGTGGTCGCGAAGTTGTTCGGCTTCGGACTCGGTGAGTCCGGGGATCGTCACACCGGCCGAAGCGGCGGCCGTCACGAATTTGAGCTCGCTCAGCCCGAGTGCACGGGCGATCGGACCGCGGTTGATGTCCACGAGCTGCATGCGTCCATAGGGGACCGCAACGAATCGCTGCCACATGATGCCGCGGCGAAAGAGCAGGTCGTCGTCGCGCAACTGGTACCCGATTGACCGCACGCGCCTCGGCGTGAGGGCGAGATTCACTACCGCGATGATCGCGAGGACGCCGAGCACCGCGACAGCGACCCAGACCTGCAGCAGGAGCACCACGACTCCCGCAGCGACAAGAACCAGAAGGAAGCCGGTGCCGCCGGCCAGCTCGACCCAGACCAAGCGGGGGGAGACTCGCCGCCAGGTCACGCCGGGAAGTTCGAGCGGATCCATGCTGGCCTCTACTGTTGTCACGGTCTCACCTTGACGGCACGGTCGCCCGGTTCGTCGTCATCGTCGCGAGGCGGGATCGTGCACATGTGTTCGGCGATCAGCCCTCCCGCCAGGAGTGCAGCAGACCCGACGATCGTGGCCACGGCCTGCGCGACTGAGCCTACCCCGGGCGGAACGGATCGGCTGAGAAGGTAGACCAGCACGCCGCCACCGAAACCCGCGACGAGCGCGCCGCCAAGGGCGCTGGCCTTCGCGAGCACCAGCACCCGGGTCGAGTAGAACGGATCGACCGACTGGGATGCCTTGCCCCGGGTCAGTCGACGGATCGGCAGGGCCAGCACCACCACCATCACCCCGATGGCGAGAAGCGCCAACCCGAGAGTGAGCGGAGGAAGCACGATCGGGCGACCCGCCGCGGCGAGCGCCGTCTCGAGGAACCCGCCGCCGATGCCGCCGATGAGGGCGAGCAACACCAGGGTCACAACATTCGTGCGTTTCATCTGCGCCAGCGTTTCACTCGTCACTCCAGAGCGCCGGCGCGTCGTACTTCCACACCGCTGTGGTGTGTGCCGCGGCGAGGGCGTCGATGCGTCCGCGACCCGGGATCTCGGCATCCGGCTCCACCTGAAGCCACGGCACGATCACGAACTCGCGCTCCCACGCCCGAGGATGCGGCAGGGTGAGGGTCTCTGTATCGCGCGCCAGTCCGGCGAAGTCGATGAGGTCGAGGTCGAGCGTGCGGTCGTCCCAGCGTGCGACCCGCTCTCGCCCGTGACGCGCCTCGATTCGGTTGAGCTCCCCGAGCAGGGGCTCTGGGTGGAGGGCGCTCCGCACGAGCATCACCGCGTTGAGGTAGTCGGGAGCCGTCTCATCCGTTCCAGACGGTTTGACGGCGTGGGACTGCACGATGCCGGAAACGGCCGTCACAGTGACGCCGTCTAGCGACGCGATGTCGCGCACCGCGGAACGCAGGTTCGCTTCAGGGTCGCCGAGGTTCGAGCCGAGCGCGATGACGGCCGGCAGAACGATCCGGCGCCTCACCGTGCGGGGCCGATCGGGGGGCCCTGACCGGGCGGCCGACTGCGGGTGAGCGTGACGGAGACGTCGTCGAATGGCACGCTGATCGGCGCGGCCGGCTTGTGGATGGTAACCGTCACCCGGGCGGCGCGGTCGTAGCCCAGTGCGATTGCGGCTACCCGCTCGGCGAGGGTTTCGATCAGGTTCACCGCATCCGCCTGCACCGCGACCGCCACCGCTTCGGCGAGCTCGCCGTAGTGGATGGTCCTGGTGACGTCGTCCGATGCGGCAGCCGGGGCGAGATCGACAGCGATCTCGAGATCGATCACGAATTCCTGGCCGTTTTCGCGTTCGGCCTCGAACACACCGTGGTGCCCGAACACCCGGAGACCGGTCAGACGGATGGTGTCGAGCGGTGTCGTTCGGGCGCTCACGGCTGCATCGCCTCCCACACGTTGAGGGCGTCCCTGGTGGATGCCACATTGTGAACTCGGACGCCCCACACTCCGGCCTGCGCAGCGAGCGCGCTGATGGTCGCTGTGGCGGTATCGCGTGCCGGGGTCGGGGCATCCGGAGCGACGAGAGGAGCGAGGAACCGTTTGCGAGACGCCCCGATCAACACCGGGTAGCCGATGGTGGAGAGTGCCGGGATGTTCGCGAGCAATTGCCAATTCTGCTCCGCCGACTTGGCGAATCCGATGCCGGGATCGAGGATGATTCGATCCGGTCGCACCCCGTTGACGATGAGTTCCGCCACCCGGTTCTTCAGGTCGTTGCGCACCTCGCGAAGCAGGTTTCCGCTCCGCGGCCAGCGCGCGTCATTCTCTACCGTCGCCTCACGACCGTGGGCGGCGACCCAGTGGCTGGCGACGAAGTGCAAACCGGTCTCGGCGGCGACCCTGGCCATGCGGGGGTCGGCGAGCCCGGCAGACACGTCGTTGATGATCACCGCGCCGAGTTCCGCCGCGGCGAAGGCCGTCGACGCGTTCATGGTGTCGACGCTCACCGGGATGCCCCGGTCGGCGAGCGCCTCGATCACAGGCAGCACGCGACGCTGCTCCTCGGCGGCGGACACGCGTTCGGCCCCGGGTCGTGTCGACTCCCCCCCGACGTCCAGGAGCTGGGCCCCCGCTGAGACCAGCTCCTCACCGTGAGCGATCGCCGCATCCACTGCGAGATACAGGCCGCCGTCGCTGAAGGAATCGGGCGTGACATTGACGATGCCCATGATGCGCGGGCGGCTGAGTCCGACCGGCCGATACGGTCGTACCGAGACGAGGTCGCCGCTCACGGAAGCACCCCGATAAGGGCCATGATCTCCGCACGCTCGGCGGCCTGCGAGAGGATGCCCCGGCTCGCGAGGGTCACGGTTGTGCTATGGGTCTGGCGGCTTCCCCGAGCGGTCACGCAGCCGTGCGAAGCATCGAGCACCACGAGCACGCCACGAGCATCCAGGCCCGTCTGGAGGGCATCCGCGATCTCTTCGGTGAGGCGTTCCTGTAGTTGCGGGCGCGCGGCGAGGGTCTCGACGACCCGGGGAAGCGCCCCGAGTCCGACGATGCGTTCGCCCGGCAGGTAGGCGAGGTGGGCGACCCCGGTGAAGGGCAGCAGGTGGTGTTCGCAGATTGAACGGAACTCGATGTCGCGCAGCAGCACGAGTTCGCCGATCTCGGCGGGATCGGCACCGAAATCCGCCCTCGGGGCCAGGTGTTCGAGCGGGTCGACCGCGAGCCCCGCGAAGAATTCGCCGTAGGACTCCGCGATCCGCCTCGGCGTGCCACGCAGTCCCGGCCGCGCCGGATCCTCGCCGATAGCGGCGAGGATCTCCAGCACGGCGGCCTCGATCCGTGCGGCGTCGATACTCACGGTTACGAGCGTAGGGGGATACGACGCGGCGGCACTACGCGGTGGCGATGTCGGGGCGCTTGCGCGACCGGGGCGCGTGGGCCTTCTTCACCGGCTCAGAGGTAACTCCACCATCCACAACCCCCTCGTCGATCGGTGCCTTCTGCGGCACCAACACGGGCGGCAGCGCCGACACGGGACGCTTGCTGCTCGAGAGCCATTGCGGGCGCTCGGGCATTTTCTTCACGTCTTTGAAGATCTCGGCAAGCTCGGTGTGATCGAGCGTCTCCTTCTCCAGTAGCGCGGTCGCCAGCCGGTCGAGGGTATCGCGATTTTCATTGAGAACCTCCCACGCTTCGTTATGAGCGTTCTCGATGAGGGTTCGCACTTCGGCGTCGACCTGTTCAGAAAGACGCTCAGAATAGTCGCGCTGGCTGCCCATGTCGCGCCCGAGGAACATCTCGCCGGATCCCGAGCCGAGCTTGACCGATCCGATGTTCGACGACATGCCAAACTCGGTGACCATTTTGCGCGCGGTCGTCGTCGCCTTCTCGATATCGTTGGATGCCCCGGTGGTGGGGTCGTGGAACACGACCTCTTCCGCGACGCGACCGCCCATCGCGTAGGCGAGCTGGTCGAGAAGCTCGTTGCGGGTGATCGAATACCGGTCTTCGAGCGGGAGCACCATCGTATAACCGAGCGCGCGACCACGGGGAAGAATGGTCACCTTGGTGACCGGGTCGGTGTTGCGCATCGCCGTGGCGACGAGCGCGTGTCCACCTTCGTGGTACGCGGTGATGAGCTTCTCGTGGTCGCGCATGACGCGGGTGCGGCGCTGCGGACCGGCCATCACGCGGTCGACCGCCTCATCCAGCGCCCGGTTGTCGATGAGTTGGGCATTAGACCGCGCGGTGAGCAGCGCGGCTTCGTTGAGCACGTTGGCGAGGTCCGCACCGGTGAAACCCGGGGTCTTCCGGGCGAGCACCTCGAGGTCTACTCCCGCCGCGAGCGGCTTGCCCTTGCCGTGCACCTCGAGGATCTGTTTGCGACCGAGCAGATCGGGAGCATCCACTCCGATCTGGCGGTCGAAACGACCGGGGCGCAGCAGTGCCGGGTCGAGAATATCGGGACGGTTGGTCGCCGCGATCAGGATGACGTTGGTCTTGACGTCGAACCCGTCCATCTCCACAAGCAGCTGGTTCAGGGTCTGCTCGCGCTCGTCGTGGCCACCACCCATGCCCGATCCACGATGACGGCCGACGGCGTCGATCTCGTCGACGAAGATGATGGCCGGGGAATTCTCCTTGGCCTGGGCGAAGAGATCCCGAACGCGACTGGCGCCGACACCGACGAACATTTCGACGAAGTCCGAACCGCTGATGGAGTAGAACGGCACATTCGCTTCTCCGGCGACAGCACGAGCGAGGAGCGTCTTACCGGTGCCGGGAGGGCCGTACAGCAGCACGCCCTTGGGGATGCGTGCGCCGACCGCGAGGAATTTGGCCGGATCCTTAAGGAAGTCTTTGATCTCTTCGAGCTCCTCGATCGCCTCATCGGCTCCCGCGACATCCGCGAAGGTGACCTTCGGGCTCTCTTTCGAGACCAGCTTGGCCTTTGACTTGCCGAACTGCATGACCTTGGATCCACCGCCCTGCATGCTCGACAGCAGGAACCAGAAGATCAGGCCGATGATGATGAAGGGGATGACCAGACCGAGCAGCGAGGAGAGCCAGTTTCCCTTGTCGACCTGGTCGTCGTATTTGGCGCCGGAGGAATCCACGGCCTTCACGATGTCCGCGCCGCGCGCTGTCGCGTAGTAGAACTGCACCTGCTTGCCGTCAGCTCCCGCACTGGACAGGGTGAGGTCGACGCGCTGCTCGCTGTCGACGATCTTGGCGGAGGCCACCTTGTTGTCCTGCAGGAGGGCGAGACCGTCCTTGGTCGAGATCCCCTTGAAACCGGACCCGCTGAGCAGGCTGAACCCGACCGACACGACGATGACCGCCAGCAGCACGTAGATGAGCGGGCCACGGAGAAAACGCTTGAAGTCCATAGTGTTCCGGAGCTTGAGCCCGGCACCTTTCTGACGAAGAATGTGACGCCAAGGCTACCGGAGCGGCACTGGGTGGCTCCTGCGTGTTTGCCGTAGGCGTAATCTGCGAGCACCGCGGCCGAGTGGCGCGTCCGGCGCCCGTGACCCGGTGGTCGAGTAGGGCGCCCCGGCGCCCGTGACCCGGTGGTCGAGTAGGGCGCCCCGGCGCCCGTATCGAGACCCCGACCGCCGGGTCCCGCCTACGCCCACACGTGTGGCGCCAGCACTCCGATGTCGCGGTAGTTGCGGTATTTCTCCGCGAAGTCGAGGCCGTACCCCACCACGAAGGCATTCGGGATCTCGAATCCGACGTAGCGCACGTCGACGGCAAGTTTGGCCGCGGCGGGTTTGCGAAGCAGGGCACAGATCTCCACAGAGTCCGCCCCGCGCATTCCGAGGTTGGCGCGCAACCACGAGAGCGTAAGTCCCGAGTCGATGATGTCCTCGACGATGAGCACCTTGCGGCCGTGCAGGTCGGTGTCGAGGTCCTTGAGGATCCGCACGACCCCGGATGACTCGGTGCCGGAGCCGTACGACGACACCGCCATCCAATCCATCTCGATCGGCAGGCTGAGTTCTCGCGCGAGGTCGGCCATCACCATCACCGCCCCACGCAGCACGCCGACGAGGAGCAGCCGTTCACCGGCGTAGTCCGCCTCGATGCGTCGAGCCAATTCGGCGATCTTGTCGCGGATCTGCTGCTCGGTGATGAGGACGCTTTCGAGGTCGTCGGCGATATCGGGGTATTCCATGCCCCCATTCTTTCATCGCTCCACTTCACCGACTCTCGCGGTCATCCGCCCTGCTCGCTTCGGGTCGACCGGAAGTGCAGCAGCCCTCCCACCCGTTCCGCGCTGACCCCCGGCAGGTCGACTGCGGCCTGCCCGTGCCAATCGGTCACCAGCCGCGATACCTCCCGGGTCTGCGTGCGGCTGAGGCTCACCCCGAACTCCGCAAGCACGGTGGCGCGGATGATGCGTTGCCTCAGTGCCGGCGGATTGTGGTCGAGAGCGCGGGCTGCGAGCGAAATGCCCGCCTCCGCATGATCGGCCAGCTCCTCGAGCTGATCGGCGGCGAACTGGTCGAGCGCCTCGGTGTCTTCCCGTGCCAGGTCGGCCGTGCGCGCGAGCGCTTCGGCGAAACCCGGTCCGAGTTGGCGTTCGAGCATCGGAAGCACGATAGTGCGAACGCGCACCCGGGCGAATCGCTCATCGGCGTTCTGGGGATCGATCCACGGACGCAATCCGGAATCGGCGCAGAACTGCAGGGTGGTCGTGCGAGCGATCGCGAGCAGCGGACGCAGGTAGATGCCGGATGCCGGCGCCATGCCCTTGATGCTCCCGAGTCCGCTCCCTCGGGCCAGGCCGAGTAACACGCATTCGGCCTGGTCATCCCGGGTGTGGCCGAGCAACACGCGGCTCGCACCCGTTTCGTCCGCAGCCTCGGTGAGCGCGGAGTAGCGGGCTGTCCTGGCGGCCGCCTCCGGACCACCATGCGTACCGACCGTCACTGTCTTCACGAGCACGGGGTCGAGCCCGAGCTCGCGGGCCTGCCTGGCTGCCCGGGCCGCGACATCCGCAGAGCCCGACTGGAGTCCGTGATCCACGATCACCGCTCCGGCACTGATGCCCGCCCTTTCCGACTCGAATGCGGTCGCGGCGGCGAGCGCGAGCGAATCCGGCCCGCCACTGAGAGCCACGAGCACTGTGGCCTCCCCCGCCGCTTCGCTCCCCCCTCTCGCACGAAATGCAGGACTTCTCGTGACAGGAGTTGCCCTGAACGCACCATCAGCCCCAGGAGTCACACGCAGTCCTGCATTTCGCACGAAGGGAGCGGGGGCGGCGGGGGCGGGGGGCGGTGCTGGGGCGGCGGGGGCGGGGGCGACGCCGTCGAGTGCGGCGCGAACCGCCGACCGCACTTCGGCAATCGCCGGAGTCAGGCGGGGTCGTGTGGTCATCCGATAACGTTATTGCGTCATCCCCCGAAATTTAGGAGCGTCCCCCCATGGCCAGCTACGACGCGATCATCGAGATCCCCAAGGGCAGCAAGAACAAGTACGAGGTGGATCACGTCACCGGCCGCGTATACCTCGACCGGGTGCTCTTCACGGGCTTCGTCTACCCCACCGACTACGGCTTCTTCGAGAACACGCTCGGCCTCGACGGCGACCCGGTAGACGTGCTCGTGCTGCTCGACTACCCGCTCTTCCCGGGCGTCGGCGTGAAGGTGCGCCCCGTCGGGGTCTTCAACATGACGGACGATGGCGGCTCAGACGCCAAGGTGATCGCAGTGCAGGCGACGGACCCCCGCTGGTCGTGGATCCAGGACGTGAACGACATACCGGAGTACACGCGCAAGGAGATCGAGCACTTCTTTGAGCACTACAAGGACCTCGAGCCTGGCAAGTGGGTCACTACCGAGGGCTGGGGCAATGCCGCCGAGGCCGAGGCGATCGTGCGGGCTGGCGTAGCCAAGCTCATCGAGGAGGCCCCGCACTGACCGTGAAGCCGGGCGTGTGTGCGGCACGCCCGCTCAGTCGCCCCGGGGGCTGAGCGGATCAGCCCAGCGCAGCGCCGCGAGCGCCCATGAAGGGCGCGGGGTCGATCGCCGTGCCGTTGTTGCGCACCTCGAAATGCAGGTGGCAGCCGGTGGAATTTCCGGTGTTGCCGACGCGGGCGATCAGCTGTCCCGCTGACACCTGCTGGCCGATTCTCACGAGGATTCCCCCATCGAGGATGTGGAGGTAACCGGTCGAGATGCCTTCGCCGTTGTTCAGGCGCACGACGTTGCCGGAGGCGCCACCGTTTCCGGCAAACGTCACCACCCCGTCATTGGCCGCGACGATGGGGGTGCCGCAGGGAGAGGCGAGGTCGATGCCGACATGCAGGGCCTCGATGCCGGAATACGGATTCACGCGCCATCCGTAGGGGCTGGAGATGCGTCCGCCGGTCGGTCGAACCCACCCGCTCGGACTCACGCTCGTGCCGCCGTTGCCGGCCGGGCGGGTTGGGGACGGATGCGCCGCCGCATATTCCCTCGCGGCCTTCGCGTCAGCCTCGGCCTTAGCCTTCGCCGCCGCCGCAGCCGCCGCTGCAGCGGCCGCCCGCACTTGCACGCCGGTGTTGTAGTCCGCTTCAGTCACGGTGGAATTGTTCACGAGCACCGCGCGCTGCGCGTCGAGTCTTTCCTTGTTGGCCTGTTGCTCGCTGAGCGCGGCCGCAGCCTTCTCTGACGCGGCGGTGGCTTCGGCGAGGGCCTTCTCGGCGATGTTCGACAGCACCTTGAGCGCGTCTTTGGCAACAACCGCCTGATCGGAGAGAGCCTGTGCCGAGTTCTGGTCCTGCACCGCTTTGCCATAGACGCCGGTCGACTGGTTCTTCACCATGCTCGCCAGTCCGAGCTGCGTGAGCAGGCTCTTCGACTCGCTTCCGTTGAAGAACAGCCGGGCTGAGAGGTCGCTGCCTCCGGCGCGGGCGAGGCGAGCGGCAAGCTGGCCCGCCTGCTGCTTGGACTTGTCTGCCTTCGCCTGCGCGACATCTGCCTGCTTCTGCAGTTGGTCGGCTTTGAACGCCTTCTCGTCGAAATTTTGCTGGGCGATCTCCAGCTCTTTGCCCTTTTGGTCGGCCGCCGCCTGGGTGGTGGTCACCGCCGTCTGGAGTCCGGCGAGGAGAGAATCGAGCTGGGCGATCTGGGCTTCCTTGGCCTTCACACTCGATCGGGCTGCCTGCACATCGGCCCAGGTGGGATATTCGGCGGCGAAGGCGAATTGGGCGCCCTGCCCGAGGATCGTCGCGGACGCGACAATCGCCAGAGCGGCCACGATCGCGGTTACCCGAGTCGTCCGTCGGCCGATAGTGGACCGAGGGTGGCGCCGATTCGCGGCGACAGGGCTAGGCGCCTGGGTGGCCTGGCGGCCGAGCAGAGTGGATTTCATTATTCCCCGAGTCGTGCCGCAGATCCCCCCCGCGGTCACCTGAGTGGCCACGCGAGCAGTCACATGAGTAACACTGTTAACACGTGCCACAGTAGCAAGCCAGCGGATGGCGCGCCAGTCCCCGAACGGATGGCACACGTCCAGTGCCCCGGTTCGGCGAGTTCGATGCCCCGCGAATGCAGCGGCGGAGAGAGGCCTTAACCGGCCAGTTCGATGCCGTTGCCGCGCATGAACGGCACAGCGTCGACGGCGATCCCGTTCTGGCGTACCTCATAGTGCAGGTGGCATCCGGTGGAATTGCCCGTGCTTCCGACGAGGGCGATCGGTTGCCCCGGGCCGACCGGTTGCCCGACGCTCACTCGGATTCCACCGTTCAGAATGTGGGCATACCCGGTGGTTACACCGTTGCCGTTGTCGACAAGGACGAAGTTGCCGGATGGCCCCTTCGGCCCCGCGTAGACCACGGTGCCACCGTGGGCGGCAAAAATCGGCGACCCGCAGTCCGCGCCGATATCTGTCCCGGAATGGAATGCATAGACCCGGGTGAACGGGTTGATGCGAAAGCCGAACGGGCTCGTGATGTAGCCGCCGACGGGCTTCACCCAGCCTGTGGTCGAAATCTTGCCTGCCGCGAGCGAGGCAAGCTCGCCCCATTGCGCCTTGATGCCAGCAACATATTGGGTTTGGAGTTGGTCGGTGTTGGTGATGAGGGAAGTGAGCTGAGCCTGCAACCGAGCCGAGTTGTCCGTCTGCTCGGTGAGCGCCGCTGCGGCGGCGACGGCGGCGGCCTTCGCTTCCGCGAAGGCCTTCTGCGCGGCATCCGAGAGGATCCTCAGAGCCGCCTTCGCGACATCCGCCTGGTTGGTCAGTGACTGCGCGGTGTTCTGGTCCTGAATCGCCTTCTCGTAGATCCCCGCCGACTGGTCCTTGACCATGCTCGCCAGGCCAAGCCGGGCGAGCAGCACCTTGGAATCGCCGCCGCTGAAGAACAGGCGCGTGGAGAGATCGTTGCCGCCGGAGCGGGAGAGGCGTGCGGCGAGCTGTCCGGCCTGCTGCTGGGAGGTCGCCGCTTTCGCCCGTGCGGCATCCGCCTGCTTCTGCAGTTGTTCAGCCCTGAAGGCGGCTTCGTCGTACTTCTGCTGCGCGGCGTCGTACACCTCGCCCTTTTGCATCACGACGACCTGGGTTGCATCGACGGCGGCCTGCAGCCCGGAGAGCAGTCCCTGCACCCGCGTGACCTCGGCCTGGGTTGCGGCCTGGCTTTGGCGGGCGGCCTGCACCTCCTCCCAGCTGGGGTAGTCCGCGGCGAATGCCGGCGTCCCTGACTGCCCGAGAATCGACCCGGTGATCAGCACCGAGACAATGGCGATCGCGGCGATCGCCCGCCTGGCGCGAAACATTCGCGCGGGTCTGCTTCGCGCAGAGGGGGCCGCGCTGCCCGGGCCGCTCGTGTGCGTCATGTTTTCCCCGAAGTCTCGACAACACGTTGAACCTACCTCCGCGGAGTGCCGAATTCGCGCATCCACACGGAGTGGCGAGCGGATGCCACGGCCGCCGTGTCCCGCATTCCGCGGTGGTTTGGTAAAGGGGCCGGGCACCTCTATGCTTGTTCCTCGGCAGCTATGGAGGATTTTTCTTCACGGCCCCATCGTTTAGTGGCCTAGGACGGCGCCCTTTCACGGCGTTAACACGGGTTCGAATCCCGTTGGGGTCACATAGCACCACCTGAAATACAGCGAATAGCTAGGCCCTGTAGCGCAGTTGGTTAGCGCGCCGCCCTGTCACGGCGGAGGTCGCCGGTTCAAGTCCGGTCAGGGTCGCAAGGCACGGTCATCTCTCGCCAGACGGCCGTGCCTTATTACGTCTATCGTTAGACGCTAAGGCTCTGTAGCTCAGTTGGTAGAGCGTTCGACTGAAAATCGAGAGGTCACGGGATCGACGCCCGTCGGAGCCACAAATCAAACCCCCGGCTAGCCGGGGGTTTTCTCGTACCAAAGGGAGATTCCACGTGGCCGCCGCCGAGGCCCTGCCCCTACGTCCGCATCCGTACTGCAGTCGAAATTCGACGCATGATGGCAGATTGGCGCAGTGAGTGGAGACCCAACGATGGAATCAGACGGCATACGGGATCTACTCGTCGCCCGAGCCCTTTGGATCGTCCGCAGCGACGCGGCGCCCACCGCAATTGATGCTGCAACCCTCGCGCTCGTTGAGGGCATAGACAGCGAGCCGCTTCGCGAACTCGCGGGTGCAGCCGCTGACACCAACATCTTCGAGCTTGGTGCGCTGATCGAAGCCGCATTGAACAGTGCAGGGATCGACGTCAGCAGGCTGACGGAGGACGACGCCCTGTGGTTGGTAGCACGCCACTGTTCAGAATGTGTGCTCCGCGGCGAGTTGCAAGCACGTGAATTCTCCGGATGGGCGCACTCGAGGATCGGACACGAGGGGCCGTCCTGGGCCCAGGAAATCGTCGATCTCGACGACCGATACGACGACTTCGAGGGTGGGTGGGGTGACGAGCCGGATTGGATACAGACACTCGAACGCTTCCTCGTCGCGTCCCGACCTATCATCGAGAAGTGAGAGCGGCCCGCCCGCTGAACGTGCCTGAGGCTTGAGACCTCACAATCTGGGCGTTAGAATTCAAGCATGAAGTCACGCGACGCGCTCCGAGTACTGGCGGAGGTGTCCGTGTCTCAGTGGGGCATGGTCAGCTCTGCACAGGCCAGCGCGCGCGGCGTCAGCCACATGAACCTCACGCGGCTGGCTGAGTCCGGTGACCTAATCCGCCTGTCGTATGGGGTGTACAGGGATGCCGGCGCGCCCGGCGGACAGCACGAGGAACTGCGCGCCGCATGGCTGGCAACCGATCCCGCGAAGCTCGCCTACGAGCGCCTCAGCGAGCACCCGAGGAGCGCCATCGTCTCAGGCGAATCGGCAGCTCGTCTCCACGGCATCGGCAACCTACGGGCGATGAAGAGCGAGTTCACGACTCCAACCCGCAAGCAGACCCAGCGAGCAGACGTCCGGTACCGAACCCGAGTGTTACCCGAGCAGGACATCACGGTGCGGGAAGGCCTGCCCACGACGACTCGCGAACGCACGATTGCGGACCTCGTCGAGGATCGGAACGACTTCAGCATCGTCGGTAACGCACTGCGCGACGCGGCTAGGCAGTCCCGTCTGGACGTGGACAGGCTCACCCAACTCCTGAGCCCGCTCGCTGAGCGCAATGGCCACCGCAAGGGGGACGGTGACGCGCTGCTCGAAGAACTCCTGCGCGTCGCTGGCATAGACCACGGCAGCATCGCGAAGCAGATCGCCTCGATCCCCTCTTTCGGCGGCCTCGTCGCAGCGCAGTACCTGGAGAACCTCCGAAAGGGCGAAATCACGAGTGCGCCCCGTGGACAGATCGCTTCGTCAAGCACAACGACCACCCACGCTCAGCTCGGGGAACAACTACGCGCGGCCGACTGGGCCTCACTCGCCGTCGCCACGCAACCGACGAAACGGAGATAAGTCCGTGACCGAGGCCGAGCGATACGCCAGCCCAGGTGCCGTCGAAACGGCCATCACCGCAGCAGCCCGCAAGGCGTTCACCGCGGATCCCTCCCTCACGATCCAGGAGCGCATCCGCCTGGAGTATTTCCACCGCTTCCTCAGCCGGGTGTTTTCCGAGGCGGGCGACTCCGGCTGGATGCTCAAGGGCGGCACCGGCATGCGGGCGCGGGTCGCTTCGGCGCGCACGACGACCTCTTTCGTCGCGGCCGTTCCCTGAACATCGCGCTCGACGACCTCCGGCGGCTGGCTGCCGTCGATCTCGGCGACTTCTTCCGCTTCGACTACACCGGTTACTCGAACGCCGTCGACGGCAATCAGCAAACGTACACCGAGGGCTACCAGGTGAGCTTCGACATCAACATCGGTGCGAAGAAGAAAGACAGCTTCCACGTCGACCTCGTGGTCAACGCCGTCATTACCGACGAAGTGGAGATCGCTGAGCCAGCCAACGCGCTCGACCTGCCGAAGCTGCCGAAGCTGCCTAAGCTGCCGAGCAACCCCTATCGGCTCTACCCGGTCGTCGATCAGATCGCCGACACGGTGTGCGCGACGCTGGGAGCCCGTCGAGCCGCGAGAAGGATCTCATCGACTTGGTGGTCCTTGCCACCACACAGGATATCGACGCGAAGAAGCTCCGCCGCGCCTTGGATGTCGAGACCCGTGCGCGCTCCCTGGCGGTGCCCGACGTCTTCGAGGTCCCTGCGACCTGGGGCGCCCGATACGCGAAGCTCGCCACCAAGGTCCCCGCCCGCACCGACTACCGGACGGTCGAACTCGCACGCGGGCTCATGCAGACATTCATCGACCCGGTGCTCCGAGGCGAAGCATCCGGCCTGATCTGGTCGCCCGAATCGCTCGCCTGGGGCTGACCCCCGGGGCCATATAGATATTGAGCGGAAAACGCCCCAGGCTCACTGAAAATCGAAAGGTCACGGGATCGACGCCCATCGGAGCCACTGTCCCATTTCCCGGCTGCTACTAAAAATGGGACCTTTTACACAACCCGCCGCATCGGAAGGGAGTCAGCCCTTCCCTCGTTTCCGAGAACCCGATCCGAGCCTCAAGACGAGCGTCTCATCCGGATCGATTTCCGCGTCGAATCCAAGATCACGATCCGAAGTCACTCGGCCCGTGCCCCCAAGCAGGCGAATGCCTCCGAGCACATCCTCGACTGTCGTCGACCAGCGGATGGCCATCGAGCGGAGTGTCGCCGTCACGCCCTCGGTCGGGACCCAGTCGACCGCTGATGCGATGTCGGTGGCTATTCGGGCGTGAGCGTTATCGAGGGCGTGCGACCGGGCGGAGACCAGCGCCTCACCGGTCATCCCGAGGTGCTCCCACGCACGCTCGGGCGATGGATTCGGCACCAGGAGTCGCTGGCCGGCCCGATTCTCGACGAGCAGGAGCCCTATGTCGACCAGAGCGTCGATGGCGTCTCCGATGGTGACGATCGGCCCGCGTCCGAACACGGTTTCCAACGGATCCGACTCCCGGCGGTCGCTTCGTCGCCGCGGCAGTTCCATCGACTCGGAGTCCGGACCACCGGCTTCCCAGGGCGGCATCCATCGCACCATGCGCTTCGCGAGTCCCGCTCGAGTCAATGGGCGCTCCAATGAAAGGAGGGCGCCTTCCGCCAGGCGGAATCCCTCCGACCCACCCAAAGCATCAGCCCACCCCGCCATCCGATAGCCGAGGACTGCAGCCTTCCAGGGGGATCCAGCGGCTGGGGACAGCCCTCCTCCCCCCGCGATCCTCCGCGGGCCGCCTGCCATCGGATCGATGGGCCCCGCCGACGTATAGAGCCGCATCAGCCACGCTTCGGGCGCCAGGACGTCCCCCTCGAAGTGCGAACCATAGCTGTAGCGGTGACGACCGCGAGCAAGGACTTGAACGCGAGCACGGCCGAGACCATCGATGTCGAGACCGACGTCTCCCGGATCGAAGCCGCTCACCGTCAGTTCGCCTCCCGCCGGGATCTCCTCGAAGGGGAGCTCGTCGACGTCGTCCCACCCGGCGGTTAGAGGCGGCCGCGAATCCCACCGCTCGACACGCACACGGACTCGTGGGTACTTTGTCCCGCACTCCAGCCTGAGGAGCCCGGGGGCCGAGAATGCGAACGACGCGATGTTCGGAGTAAAGACTTCGGATTGGTTCAACGTGAGTATTGCGAAGTCGGTGTCGAATTCTGTTTCGACGACATCGACGAGGGTGGTCATCGCCTAAGGCTAGCCGGGTGCCGACCGCACACTCTTACGCGATCCTTACACACCGGTCACCCGCCCGTAATACCCGCGTGCCTAAAATCGAACATGACCGAGGGACCGCTGCCACACTTCTCTGCGGGGAGCGGTGCCCCGCTCGTCGTGCTGCCCGGGCTATCGGGTCGAACGGGCACTCCGGCGAGGCTCAAGGCGTGGAAGCAGCGCAAGGAGATCGCCGACTTCATCGGTGATCGATCGGTCTTCAGCATCGATCGGCGCTACGACCTCGAGCCCGGGATATCGATCGCCGACCTGGCCGCGGAGTGCGCGAGCACGGTCACCTCGCTGTTCGACGAACCGGTCGATATCCTGGGCATCTCCACGGGCGGAACCATTGCCCTCCAGCTCGCGGCCGACTACCCCGAGCTCGTGAGGAGACTCGTGCTGGTGTCATCCGCCCACCGGCTCAGCGACCGGGGACGCGCGACACAACGTACAGTCGCCGAGCTGCTGCGGGCCGGACGCGAGCGACGCGCAGCGGCGGTTTACTTCGGCAACACCGGCGCCACCCCATTCGAGCATGCCGTGCGGTCGATCGCCGGCCTGCTCGCCCCGCGCGCGATCATCGGACGTCGCGACGGCGACCTGCTCGTAACCCTCGATGCCGAGGACGGTTTCGATCTCGACCAACGCCTCGAGACCATCGAGGTGCGCACTCTCATCACCGGCGGCGAGTTCGACCGGTTCTACTCGTCGGCCCTGTTCGCGCACACGTCGGAACGGATGCCGAACGCCCAGTTGAGTGTCCACGCGAATGCCGGCCACCTCGGCACGCAGGGTAATCCGCGGCTCGCCCGCGAGATCCTGTCCTTCCTGGAGGCCGCGTAGCCGAAGAACGGATCCTGCGGCCTCTCGGGGCCGAGCATCCGCTCTTTGCTGGTTCAGCACGAGAATTTGCCGCTTCGACACCCGTGGAGCACAGTTGCACCATGACGATGAACGCAGCCGAATATTGGGAGAATCGCTACCGGGAGAACGGCAGATCGTGGAGCGGCAACGTCAACGCGGCGCTTGAACGGGAGATCGCGGGCGTCCGGCCGGGTTCAGCCCTCGACCTGGGCAGTGGCGAAGGGGGTGACGCCCTCTGGCTGGCTCACAACGGATGGTCGGTGACCGCCGTCGACATTTCCCCGACCGCCTTGGCGATCGGCGCCGCCTCCCAGCAGCTCGGAGACGACATCACGTGGATAGCCGCCGACCTCGCCGAGTGGCGGCCGGAGACCAGCTATGACCTGGTCACCTCGTGCTTCCTGCACTCCGAGGTGCAGCTTCCGCGAGAGATGATCCTCCGCAGGGCGGCGGCGGCCGTCACCCCCGGAGGCATACTGCTGGTCGTTGGCCACTCGGGCCCGCCACACGGGGACCATCCGGACACCGCCGGCCACCAGCATCCCTCCCTCGAGCTCCCGTCACCCGACGACGTGTTCGCGGCCGTGTTCGCCGACTCCCGGCTCGAATCCGACGACTGGACTGTGCTCACGAACGACATCATCGAACGGGTCGCCACGGGCGCGGACGGCATCTCGCGAACGATTTCCGACAGCGTCTTGACACTCAGGCGAAACCGCTAGCCAGCCTCGCCGGCGGCTCGACCCGGCGCAGTGCCCTTGCTGCTTCGCCTCGCACGGCCGCCGACACGGCGTCGAGCAGGGGCGACGCCAGGTTCCATCGTTGCCAAAACAGCGGCACGTCGACCGGATGCCCGGGGGCCAGTTCCACGAGCACGCCCTCGGAAATCGAGCCGAGGCACTGCTGCTCTGGCAGCAGCCCCCACCCGAATTCCAGTGTGATCGCCCGGGCGAAATCGGCGGACGTCGGCACATAGTGGGTAGCCGAGCTCCCTCCGGTGCTGTACGCGCGCAGGAACGCTTCCTGCAGGGCGTCGTTGCGATCGAAGGTGACGACCGGGGCATCCGCGAGCTGCGTCGGAGTCGCCGGTCCGGGCATCCAGCGATCCCGAAAGGCCGGGGTCGCGACCGCCCGATAGCGCATGATGCCGAGCGGTTCGATAACGCAGCCCTGAACCGCATCCCGGGTAGAGGTCACGGCAGCGATCACGGTGCCGGCGCGGAGCAGGGTGGCCGTGTGCTCCTGGTCCTCGCGATGAAGATCGAAGACCACGCCGAGGCGCTCCCCGAGGCCGGCCAGCGCCTCGAGGAACCAGGTAGCGAGGCTGTCGGCATTCACCGCGAGGGATACCCGAAACGGTCCACCGGAGCCCGAGTCGACCCGGAGCGTGCGCAGGGTCTCGACCTCGAGGAGGTCGACCTGCCGCGCATACCGAAGCAGAACATCGCCGTCCTCGGTGAGCGTCACCGGCGAGGTGCGCCTCACCAGCACGCGACCGGATGCCTGCTCCATCGCCTTCACCCTCTGCGAGACCGCCGAGGGGGTCACGTGCAGCCGCGACGCCGCCGTTTCGAACGAGCCGGTATCGATGAGGGCCAGGAGGGTCTCGAGTTGGTCCAGCGAGAATCGGTGCATTAGCCCAGCTTATGCAGGCTGAAAATCAGTAGCTGGATTGCAGCGGTTACGCGCCCTACCGTTGAAGCCATGACGCCGTCCACGACACTTGTGCCGGCACTGCTCGGGCTGGTGACCGGGCTCTCCCTGATCATCGCGATCGGCGCGCAGAACGCGTTCGTGCTTCGCCTCGGCATCGAAGGCCGCACCCGCATCATCGCCCCTGTTGTCGCCATCTGCGCCCTCTCCGATGCCGTGCTCATCCTCGCCGGGGTGCTCGGTCTCGGTGCGCTCATCACGGCTGCGCCGATCACGCTCGCCGTGATCCGCGTGTTCGGGGCCGGCTTCCTGATCGTCTACGGGCTCTTCGCCGCGCGGCGAGCCATCCGTCCCGGAGTGTTGGTTGCAGAGTCGCCATCCGGGAGCACGGGCGTGAAGGTCGCGGTCACCACAGTGCTCGCCCTCACCTGGCTCAACCCGCACGTCTACCTCGACACGGTGCTTCTGCTCGGCTCGGTGGCCTCGCAACAGGGGCCGTCCGAGCGCTGGTGGTGGGTCGGTGGGGCCGTCACCGCCAGCATCCTCTGGTTCGGCGGACTCGGATTCGGGGCGCGTCTGCTGCGCCCGATCTTCGCCCGACCCGTGGCCTGGCGGGTGCTCGACGCGCTCATCGCCCTCGTGATGATCGCCCTCGGCATCCGGCTGGCGCTCGGCCAATAGTGGCGCAGCGGGAATTGCCCGGCATACGGCGTGACCGAAGGGCGCGCGACGGGTTTGGATTGCGTGCTCGTGAATGTCGGCCGCGCCCAGCACAATAGGAGCCATGTGCGGACGTTTTGCGATGGGCAAGAGCACCGACGACCTGATCGAAGAGTTCGTGTCCGTCGGCGGCGACTTCCGGGACTGGCGACCGGGCTGGAACATCCGCCCCACCGATCCGGTAGCGGTAGTGATCGAGTCGATGAAGGACGCTCCCGATCCCATCCGGCGACTCGAGGTCGCCCGCTGGTCGCTCACCCCCGGCTGGTCGAAGACTCTCAAGATGAAGGTTCCGACGTTCAACGCGCGCAGCGAGGGCATCACCGAAAAAGCATCCTTCAGAGCCGCGATCCGCTCCAAGCGGGCCCTCATCCCCGCTTCCGGCTACTACGAGTGGCAGACCGACCCGGTCACGAAGACGAAGACGCCCTTCTACCTGCGGGCACCCGAGGGCGAGACGCTGGCCTTCGCCGGCATTTACTCCTGGTGGAAGGACCAGTCGCTTGCCGACGACGACCCAAGGCTGTGGACTCTCACGGCCACCATCCTCACCGCGGACTCCGTGCACACGCTCGACCACATCCACGACCGCAATCCGGTGCCGCTCCCTCGCGGGCTGTGGGACGACTGGCTCGATCCACGCATTGACGGAACCCAGGACTTCGTGGATGCCGCGGTGGCCGCGGCGATCCCGGTGGCGGAGTCGCTCGAGATTGTCGAGCTCGATGCGGTGACCGACGACGAGCCGGTTGCCCGCTAGTCACTACAGCCGTGCGGCCCGGATGCCGAAAGCTACCGGCGGCGGCCCGCGACTACCGCTTGCTCGTGAGTGACTTCTCTGCCACGGGTTCGAGCCCTGCCTCGCGGCGAGCGTGAAAATATTCGGCAGCCTCGTCCTGCCGCTCGCGCTCGGCGCCCGATGCGATCGCCGCCCGAACGTGCTCCGGCTCGAAGCCGAAGGCTGTGACGAGGTCGAGGGCGTGGGGGCGAAGGCGGGGAAGCAGACGGTCGTCGATGTAGTCGGTGATGGCGGCTGCCCTCCGGGCGGAGAGACGGCCGTTGATGAGGTACCAGGCCAGGTTCCTCTCGATCAGCTCGAAGCCGAACAGGTCGCGTAACCAGGTGAGCACCTCGACCGTCTTCGGGTCGGTGATGCCGTCGAGTGCCTCGGTGAATGCCTCCCACTGCAACAGCTCGGCATGCGCCGCCGCCGCCGCGATCAGTTCGTTCTGGTTCGCGTTGAAAAGCGCCGCAGCCTCAACCGGGGATGCCTTCTGCGCGCTTCGAAGACGGCCGGCGAGCGAGGCCACCATCGTTTCGACACGGTCGGTGAGCAGCTGGCGCTGGGATGCGGCGTCGCGAACGAAGCCGACCGACCGGGCCGTCGAGCCGAAGTCGGCCACCGTCTGCGCGAGCTTTCTCAGGCCCGACCGGTTGACGGCAGCGTCGCTCACCCGGCCGGCGACGAAGCCCGCCATCGCTCCCGCATCCGCGTTCTTGAATTTGCGGGAGTAGTCGGTGAGCAGGCGCTTGGCGACGAGTTGCAGAAGCACATTATTGTCACCCTCGAAGGTCACGTAGATGTCGAGGTCGGCGCGCAGTTGGGTGAGACGGTTCTCGGCGAGGAAGCCGGCGCCACCGCAGGCCTCCCTGGCCTCCTGGAGAATCTCCAGAGCGCTCCAAGTACTCAGGGGCTTGAGGGCCGCCGCGAGGGTCTCGAGATCCTCGCGGTCGGCATCGCTCGCGTGGACACCGGAGAATACGCCGTCGAAAGCGGTGAGGAGTTTTTCGTGCGCGAACGACATCGCGTAGGTCGTCGCGAGCTTCGGAATAAGCCGCCGCTGGTGGCGCTGGTAGTCGAGGATCACCTCTTCCTTCGTGGGGTCGGCCGCGGTGAACTGGCGGCGCTGCAACCCGTACGTGATGGCGATGAACATGGCGAGTTTGGAGGCGACGACCGCGGCGCCATCGAGCGAGACGCGACCCTGCACGAGCGTGCCGATCATGGTGAAGAACCGACGGCCGGGGCTCTTGATATCCGAGTGGTAGCTGCCATCCGCGGCGACGTCGCCGTAGCGGTTGAGCAGGTTCTCCCGCGGCACGCGCACGCCCCGGAAGTGCAGCCGACCGTTGTCGATGCCGTTCAGGCCACCCTTGAGGCCGTCATCCTCTCCGCCGACTCCGGTCAGGAAGCCGTTCTCGTCGCGGATCGGCACGTAGAAGGCGTGCACGCCGTGGTTGACGCCCTTGGTGACGAGCTGCGCGAAGACGACGGCTGCGGTGCCGTGAAGGGCCGCGTTGCCGAGGTAGTCCTTCCAGGCGGCGCGGAAGGGCGTCTCGATCACGAACTCCTGCGCATCCTCGTCGTAGGTCGCCGTGGTGCCGATGGCCGCGACATCCGATCCGTGGCCGGTTTCGGTCATCGCGAAGGCGCCGGGGACCTCGAGGCTCATGATGCCCGGGAGCAACTTCTCGTGGTGACGCTGGGTGCCGAGGTGCAGCACGGCCGCGCCGAACAGTCCCCACTGCACGCCGGACTTGATCTGGAGCGACGGATCGGCGGTGACGATCTCTTCGAAGGAGGCGATGTTGGCCCCGTGATCGTCCTGGCCGCCGAGCGCCGAGGGGAACGCCCGGTGCACGGATCCGGAGTCGACGAGGAGCTGCAGTTGGCCGAGCACCCGCGAGCGCTGTTCGTCGAGGCTGAGGCTGTCGTCACGGTGAAACGCGCTGTCTTTCATGATCCTGCGGGACTCGCGTCGCGCATCCGCCCAGGTGCCGAGGAGGTACTCGCCTAGCCAGGCGGTGTCGATCCGGTCGCTCTCTGTGCTGTCGGTCCCTGTGCTGTCGGCCTCGGGGCGATTGGCGTCGAGGGGGAGCGGGGTGTGCGAGTTCACGCGATCTGCGACCGTGGTCATGGTGGGATTCCTCTTCCGTGGGGGACTGGATCGACGGTACGTTCCCCGCGCCGTTGCGCGAAAACGGTGGTGCGTGCCGCACGAAAGTCACGGCTCGGGGAAAGCATCGGTTGTAGGGATCCACAATCGAGCGACCCCAGGCAAGGTGAACACCTCCTACCGGTGAGCGGGTGAAGAGAGCTGCGCTCGGTCAGCCTGAGGTCGCGCGACATCCGCCAACCATGCGTGAAATGCAGGACGCGGCGTGACGGGAGTGGCAGAAGTGCCACTCGTGTCACACCCGTCCTGTGCATTCCTGCATTTCGAACCACGAAGACCGCCGGAATGACTGATGCCCGGGTGCGGCGAACGGCCCGGCCTTCCCGCTGCTAGCATCGTGTCCGAGATGCCGGACAAAGGGACGAGCATGGCAACGGATGATTCCTCGAAGGTTCCCGCCGCGCGCAACGCGCTCCGCATCCTGACGTTCCTCGCAACACAGCGCGGCCCGGTCGCCGCCGCACACATCGCCAGCGCTCTCGATCTTCCCCGGTCGAGCACCTACCAACTGTTGAGAGTGCTCGAAGACCAGGGCTACGTCTCGCACTTTCCCGAAGTGCGCCGATTCGGGCTCGGCATCACGGCTTTCGAGCTGGGATCGGGCTATCTTCGCCAAAAGCCGTTGGCGCGAATCGGCGCTCCCATCGTGACGGCGCTCGTCGACAAGCTCGGCGAGAGCGCCCACCTCGCCGTGCTTCGCGGCCAAGACGTGATCTACGTCGTCGAGGAGCGCGCGAAGAATCGTCCGGCCCTCGTCACCGGAGTTGGGATCCGGCTCCCCAGCCACTTGACCGCGAGCGGCCGCGCGATGCTCGCCAAGCTCCCGGCGGCCCAGGTGCGGGCGCTGTTCCCTAATGCCGCCTCTTTTTCGCATCGAGGGCAGGCGCCGCCGCCGGCCTACTCGGACCTCAAACGCACCCTTGATGAGGTGCGCCGCACCCATTACGCCATCGAGGATGGAGAGGTCACCCCGGGGCTCTCCTCCGTCGCACGCGCGGTCACCGACCAGGCCGGCTGGCCCGTCGCGGCGATCGCCATCACCTTTCAAAGCGAGAGGATTCCCCAGGAGCGCTGGCCGCAACTGGCGGAACTCTTGAGCGGATATTCGAACGAGCTCGGCCGGCGAATCCACGGACGCTTGATGCCGGCATGAGCGACAAAGACGCAGTCCAAGTGTCCGGTATGCGAGACACTAAACTCCTGTGTGGGCCGCCGCGCCTTTCGGTGTGCATGCTAACTTTCGGGCACGCACCACTGCAACATCGTCACGATGCTTGCGACGGAGCGGGCCACACCCACCGCGTTCCCCTCGATGCCCGCGCCAACTGGGAGGTACTACATGCTCAAGATCCGTCTTTCTCACGTGATTGCGGCCGCGGTCGGTGCCGCGATACTGCTCACGACGACAGCCTGCTCCGCACAGTCGACGCAGTCAACGTCCAAGACCCTCACCCTGGCGGTCGGGCATCCGCTCGGCGAACTCAACCCGCGAGTCATGGCCGGGGACTTTCCCGGACTCGACCTGATTTTCGAGCCCCTGATCCGGTACGGTCGTGACGGCACGCTCGAGCCCGCGCTCGCGGCGAAATGGAAGGTCGCGACCGACGGACTCTCCGCCACTTTCGACCTGCGTAAGAACGTGGTCTTCACGGACGGCACGCCCTTTGATGGCGCCGCGGCGAAGTGGAACTTCGACCAGTGGGTCGGCAAGGCCGACTACAGTTCGATCGGCGCGAGCCAGTTCATCACCGGGGTCAACGTGACCGGTCCGCTCCAGGTGACGCTGACGCTTTCGAAGCCGTACAGCGGTCTGCTCCAGGAGCTCTCGCTCGTGCGACCGGTGCGCTTCTCGAGCCCCGCCTCGGTCGACTCTGCAGGCAAGTTCACCGGCCCAATCGGCACCGGGCCGTATTCCATCACGCGCAATGACAACCAGGGCGCGACCTTTGTGCCGAACAAGAAGTACTGGGGCGGAACCCCGAAGTACGATTCGCTCGTCTGGCGCATCATCGATGACTCCGGGTCTCGCTCCCTCGCCCTGCGCGCCGGGGAAGTCGATCTCATCGGCGGCGACTGGTTGTCGCCGATTTCGCCGGTAGAGGCCAGTCAGTTGGCGAAAGCGAGCGGCGTGAAGGTGGTCACCGAGCCGGGCCTGAACACATTGCTTCTCGGTTTCAATGCCACCACCGGACCCGCGAGCGAGTCCCAGGTGCGCAGCGCGATCGCCTCGGCGATCGACACCAAGGTCGTTGCGAAGGTCTACTTCCGCGGATACGCCAAACCGGCGACCGCGCTCTACCCCCCGGCGATCGCGAACAGCCCCACCGACACCTTCGCGACCTTCGATCTCGCCAAGGCGAAGTCGGCCCTGCAAGCGGCCGGCTGGGTCGGCGACAAGAGCGGACGAACGAAAGCCGGTGCGAAGCTCTCTATGAACCTGCTTGTGAGCGATGCCGTGTTGCCGGGCTCACGACTCCTCTCGCAACAGATCCAGGCCTCGCTTCAAGAACTCGGCATCGCCGTGCAGATTCAGACGGTCGACTCGACAACCTACTTCGACCGGGTGAGCCGCGGCGCCTACGATCTGACCTTCTACCAGACCTACGGCGCACCATACGACCCGCTGAGCACGCTGACCTTTTTGTTCGACTCGGCCGGAGACCCCAGTGAGGGCCGGATCTATGCGAGCGACGCGATCGACGCCGGCATCGCCGCCGCTCGAGTTGCGATCACCCCGGCCGAGACTTCAGCGGCCTACAGCTCGATCTACGCCGCGATGAAGAAGGACACGGCGTTCGTGCCGCTGGTCTGGCCGAGCCGCATCTGGGCGACCGGGGCAAAGCTGCCGAACTTCAGTCTTGCACCGACCGAATACGGCCTGCCGCTGAGCACCCTCGTAGGAAAGTGAATGCCGCTGCTTCGCCGCCTCCTCAGTTCTGTGGGAGTGCTGCTGTTCGCATCCTTCCTGAGCTTCATTCTCATCAAGCTCGCGCCAGGTGACCTCGCCCAGTCGATCGCACAACTGCGCACCGGGGCGGTCGGTTCGCCCAAACTGCTCGCTCAGATCCGGCTGGAGTACGGGTTGAACGATCCCTTCATCGTGCAATACGGACGGTGGTTGATCGATGCGCTCCAGGGCAACCTCGGGCGGTCGATCCAGACGAACATTCCGATCGCCCAGGATGTCTCCGCGCGCGCAGGCATGACCTTCGCGCTTGCCGGGGGCGCCCTGCTCTTCGGTGCGGTCACCGGAATCGGTCTCGCCCTCGCCGGCGCCCTTCGCCCGGGAGGCACCCTCGACCGGATCCTGCGCTACGTCGGCCTGTTCGCGGTCTCCATCCCGGGATTCGCCCTCGCACTCATCCTGATCCTGTTGTTCGCGCTCAAGCTCCGCTGGTTGCCCGTCACCGGAACGGGCACCCTCTCGGGCTGGATCCTGCCCTGGATCGCGCTCGGCCTGGCTTCGGCCGGGACCATCGCCCGGGTGCTTCGTTCCTCGCTTGCGGATGCGATGAACCAGACCTTTGTGACGACGGCACTCAGTCGCGGCTACACCATGCGGCAAGTGGTGTTCCGAGAGGCGTTCCCCTCAGTGCTCACCGGACTGTTCGCCGTGCTCGGGGTGCAGTTCGGCCAACTGTTCATCAGCACTGTGGTGATCGAGGCGATCTTCGGGATCACCGGGCTCGGGCAGTACTTCTTCCACGCCGCGCAATTCCGCGACCTCCCCGTCGTGCAGTCGTCGCTGTTCCTATTCGCGTTGGTCTTCGTCGGGCAGAGCCTCATCGTCGACTTCCTGCAAAGGCTCGTCGACCCTCGCGTGCGCCGCGGAAGCAGCACGGCGTGAACCGGCTGCGCGGCATCCGCCCCTCGATGCCGGTCATCGCCCTCATCCTCATCGTCGTCGTTGCGATCGGGGCCGGATGGCTCGCGCCCTACGACCCGCTCAGGGTGGATCCGCTCAGCGCGTTGCAACCGCCGAGCGCGAAGTATCTGCTCGGCACCGACGAGCTGGGTCGCGATGTGCTGAGTCGCCTCCTGGTCGCCGCGCGCACAACCGTCGTCGCCGTCGGAATCGTCGTCATGATCGGCGCGCTGTTCGGGATGCTGGTCGGGGTCATCGCCGGGTACTTCGGCGGGATCATAGACGAACTCCTGATGCGCCTCGTCGACGGATTCCTCTGGATTCCGACGCTCCTGGCGAGCCTCACCCTGCTCGGCATCCTCGGACCCGGCTACGTGAACCTGTTGCTCGCGATGGCGGTGGCGACCTGGGCCCCCTATGCGCGACTGAGTCGGGGCGAGGTGATCATCGCGCGCCGGCAGGGGTATGTCGAAGCGCTCCGCGTGATGGGCGCGTCGCCCTGGAGGATCATCTTCAGCCACCTCGTGCCGGCCGCTCGCGGCCCGGTCGTGGTGTACGCGAGCACCGACGCCGGCGCCTTGACGATCGTGCTCGCGACGTTGAGTTTTCTCGGCCTCGGCGTGCAACCGCCCACCCCGGAGTGGGGCCAGATGATGACCGGCGCGAGGCCCTACATGGAGGAACTGCCACTGCTGGGCATCCTCCCCATGCTGGCGATCACCGCGCTCGTGATCGCGTTCAATCTCGTCGGCGAGTCGATCGCGAACAGTCATCTGCGTGTGAGCACTGTTCCCTCGGCTTTCCGCGTTCGACTGCTCGGTTGGCGCCGCCCGAAGGAACTCGAGACCGAGAAGGTGCCGGTATGACCGCGGATGCTCCGGTGCTGACCGTCCGGGGACTCGGAGTCTCCTTCCCGGGCGCTGATGGCACGGTCAGGGCCGTTGACGGCATCGACTTTGAAGTGCACCCCGGCGAAGTGCTCGCGATCGTCGGCGAAAGCGGATCGGGAAAGACGGTGAGCATGATGTCGCTGCTCCAGCTGTTGCCACCCGGTGTGCGGTACGACACGACCGGCTCCGCCGTGTTCGACGGAGTCGAACTCGTGGGAGCGGATCGGATGACGCTCCGCGAGATTCGCGGGCGGCGCATTTCGGTCGTCTTCCAGGGTGCCCTCGGCGCTTTCAACCCGGTGCGTAAAATCGGCCCGCAGATCGCCGAAATGGCGAGGTTCGGCGCGGGATACGGCAAGCAGGAGAGCGTGCGGCGTGCCATCGAATTGCTCGGTCTCGTCGGACTCTCCGATCCCGATCGCCGCTACCGCCAGTACCCGCACGAGCTCTCCGGTGGCATGCGGCAACGCGCGCTCATCGCCGTGGCGCTGGCCGCGGAGCCCGATGTGCTCATCGCCGATGAACCGACCACCGCTCTCGACGTGACGGTGCAGGCGCAGATCGTCGAGCTGCTTGCGAGCCTTGTCGCCCGGCTCGGGATGGCGACGATCATCATCAGCCACGATCTCGGTGTCGTTGCGGGCATCGCTGACCGGGTGGCCGTGATGTATGCCGGGAAGATCGTGGAGTTCGGCACCGCCGAAGAGGTCCTGTTGTCTCCGCGACATCCGTATACCAGGGGGCTGCTTGACGCGATCGCCGGGATCGACGACGACGGTCGCGCGTTCCGCGCCCTGCCCGGGTCGATGCCGGCACCTGGGGAGCGAGGCGCGGGCTGTTCCTTCGCGCCGCGCTGCTCCTTCGTGCGCGACAAGTGCCTCGTCGAGGTTCCCCCGCTTCAGGCTCCACCGATCGGGTTTGGGCCGCTCGGTGCTTCAGGCACGGCCAGCGCTGCTTCGGCGCCCGGCAGCGCCGAAGTCGCGTGCTGGATCTACGATCGCAACGAGGTGAGGTCATGACGGCGCTCCTGGACGTTGACGACCTGGTCGTACGGTTCACCGGTCGGCAACTGGGCAACGGGCTCACCGCTGTCGACCACGCGAGCCTCACGGTTCAGTCGGGTGAAGTGCTCGGGCTCGTCGGCGAGTCGGGGTGCGGAAAGTCGACCCTGGCGCGCGCCGTGGTCGGACTGGAGAAGCCGACCTCTGGCACGATCAGGTATGACGGGCGCGACGTGTCCCGACTCAGCGGGCGGGAGAGCCGGGAGTTCAGGGCATCCGTCTCCTTCGTCTTCCAGGATCCGCTCGCCTCGCTCAGCCCCCGGCAGACCGTAGGCCAGGCGCTGGAGGAACCGCTCATCGTGCACGGACGCGGAACTCACAGCTCCCGGCACGCGCGCGTGCTCGAACTGCTCGAACTCGTCGGCGCACCGGCATCATGGGGGGAGCGTCAGCCGTCCTCGCTGAGCGGGGGCCAACGCCAGCGGGTGGCGATCGCGCGGGCGCTCGCCCTCGAACCGCAGTTGCTCATCTGCGACGAACCACTGACCGCTCTCGACGTCTCCACCCAAGCGCAAATCGCGAATGTCTTCATCGAGTTGCAGGAGCGGCTGAGCCTGGCCTACCTGTTCATCGGGCATGACCTCGGAGTGGTACGGCGGCTTGCCGACCGGGTAGCGGTCATGCACCTGGGGGAGATCGTCGAGACGGGAACGAGCACCGAGGTGCTCTCGTCGCCCGCGCATCCTTATACGCGAGCGCTCGTGGATTCGATTCCGATCCCCGACCCGGCGATCCAGCGTGAGCGGGTGAGGAACGTGCTCCGGGGCGAAGTCCCGAGCCCGCTGAATCCGCCGAGCGGATGCCGCTTCCGCACCAGGTGCCCGCTCGCCTTCGAGCGCTGCGAGCAGGAGCATCCCGCCACCTTCATGGTCGACCCCGGCCACGGGGTCGCCTGTCATCTCTGGGACCCGGATGAATCACGCGGGGCTGTGCTGCGGGATGCCGTTCGGCCAGGGCCTCGGACCTTGCTTTAACCGGCATCCCAGCGCTTCGCCGTGGTCGACCGGATGATCTCGAGGAGCGCTGCTCGCATCCCGGCGTTGTCCGCGATGCTCGGGAACAGGTCGGATTCGAGCGTGCGGGCGGATCTGAAGGCGGCCTCCCCCGCGTCGGTGCGCGTGACCACGTGCCGGCGACCGTCATCGGGATGCTTCTGGCGCTCGATGTAGCCCTCCCGTTCGAGGCGTTCGAGCGTTCGGGACATCGTCTGCACCTCTACCCGCGCCGACTTCGCCAACTCGGTCTGGCTCAACGGCCCCGCGTCGAGCACATGAAGCACGATCAGGCCCGCGTGGGTAAGCCCGAGCTGTTCCAGGGCCTCGACCCAGGCGTGCTCGACGAGCCGTGCCGCGGTCGACAGCAACCGACCCGTCGGCCATTCCCGCATTCCGTTCGCATCGGTCATCGCCCAACCACAATTCCTTCCCGGTTGAGGCTATCCTTAAATACTAAGCCAGCTGATGAAATAGGGTGACCATCGTGAGAGAGCCAAGGGACACCGTGCGACAGGCCGTCGTGCTGGTGAGCGCGATCGTCGCCGTGGTCGGCGCATTCATCGGATCCGGGGCCGCAGGCGGCACTCCCATCCAGGATGCGGCCGGCGGCGCGCTCGCAGCGGATGCCACCCCGATCGCCCCGGGCGGCCCCGCCTTCGCGATCTGGACGCCCATTTATGCCGGCCTTCTCGCGTACGCGGTCTGGCAATCGCTGCCGAAACAGCGCGCCGACGAACGCCAGCGGCGGCTCGGCTACCCGATCGCCGCATCCCTACTCCTCAATGCGGCTTGGATCCTCAGCATCCAGTTCGGCTTCCTCGCGGCGAGCGTGCCGATCATCGCGGCACTCCTCGTGGTACTCGTCGTGGCCTTCCGAATCACCCTCGCCTCCCGCCCCACGAGCCTGGTCGAGACGATCGTCGCCGATGGCACCGTCGGGCTCTACCTCGGCTGGGTCACGGTCGCGACGGCCGCCAACGTCACCGCCGCCCTCGTGATCGCCGGATTCCGGGGATTCGGCCTGGGAGCGGATGCCTGGGCCGTGATGATCGTGGCGGTCGCCGGCCTCGTCGGCGTGCTTGTCGCCATCCGCGGAAAGGGGCGGCTCGCACCCGCCGTCTCGCTGTCGTGGGGGCTCGCCTGGGTGGCGGTCGCTCGGCTGACCGGTGACCTGCTCTCGGCGCCCGCGGCCATCGCCGCCATCGTCGCTGCCACGATCACTCTTCGCATCAGTAACCGATCCTCGCGGGCGGTAGTCGCGTGAACGAGGTCGTTGCGGCGTCCTCCCGGCGGCGCTGGGCGGGACTGGTCTTCATCAGCATCGCCGTCGCCCTGATCATTGTGGACTCGACGATCGTCAACGTGGCGATCCCGTCGATAATCGACGACCTGAAGATCACTTCGACCCAGGTCCAGTGGGTGCAGGAAAGTTACACCCTCGTCTTCGCGGCCCTGCTGCTGGTCTTCGGCACGCTTGCCGACCGCTATGGGAGACGCAGGATGCTCATCATCGGAGTCACGATCTTCGCCCTCGCCTCGATCCTGGCCGCGTTCGCCCAGACCGGCGAGCTGCTCATCGGCTCCCGCGTGATCCAGGGAATCGGCGGCGCGATGGTGCTCCCCACCACTCTCTCCATCATCAATGCCACCTTCCGCGGACGCGAGCGCGGCATCGCCTTCGCGGTCTGGGGGTCGACCATCGGAGGGATGGTGGCGGTCGGTCCGCTGCTCGGGGGCTGGCTCACCACCTACTTCTCCTGGCGCTGGGCCTTCGGCATCAACATCCCCTTCGGGATTTTGATCATCGTGGGCACCATGTTCTTCGTCGCCGAATCGAAGGATCCCGCCGACCTCCGTCGCGTCGACATCGTGGGCGCGATCCTTTCCGTGGTGACGAGCGCCACCCTCGTCTTCGGACTCATCGAGGGTCGCAGCTACGGTTGGTGGCTCGTGAACACCCCGCTGACGATCGGCGACTGGACCTGGCCGTTCGACCTGTCGATCATCCCGCTGGCGTTCGCCGTGACGATTCTCGCCGGCGCGGCATTCGTGGCGTGGGGGCGCTACCGCCAGCGGGCCGGAAAGACGACGCTGCTCGCATTCAGCCTGTTCCGAATCGCGTCCTTCCGCAACGGCAACATCGCCGCGCTGATCGTGTCACTCGGAGAGTTCGGCATCATCCTCTCCCTGCCGTTGTGGCTGCAGAATGTGCTGGGGTACGACGCGTTGCAGACCGGCTTCGTGCTGCTCGCGCTTGCCATCGGCTCCTTCGTCGCCAGCGGATTCGCCGGCGCGTTCGGCAATCGGGTCTCCCCCGTCACGATCGTTCGAGTCGGGCTTATCGCCGAGATCGTCGGCGTCGCGGGACTTGGCTCCGTGATCTCGGCCAGTGCCACCTGGCTGGTGATCGTGCCCTTTCTCTTTGTCTACGGCTTCGGGGTCGGGCTCGCCACCGCACAACTGACCGGGGTCGTGCTCAAGGACGTGCCGATCGAGGCGAGCGGGCAGGGCTCAGGCACCTCGAGCACCGCCAGGCAGATCGGGTCGGCTCTGGGGATCGCCATCCTCGGAACGATCCTGTTCACCTCGGCGGGCACCGCACTGGATTCGCGACTGGCAGACGTGCCCGCGCCGCAGCGCACGCAGATCGTCGATGCCGTCGTCGACAGCGCGGGTGCAGTGATCCCCGGACTCGAGAGGCGGGATGCGGCGATCGCGCAGGCGGCCCGTATCGCCTTCAGCGACGCCACGCGATACGCCGCGTTCTCCGCTGCCGGATTCCTGGTGCTTGGCTTCCTTGCGACGCTGCGCCTCAGCGGAGTCTCTCGCAATCGCGAAGAGGAACTCGCGGCGCTGGCGGCGGAGGCCTGAGCGCGCATTCGAGCAACGTGCCGCCCAAAAAACTTCAGCGATCGGATCGGAATTTTCGGTGACTGGTCTGCCCCGATAAGGTTCTTTCCTCAGCGGAATGCGCCCCAGACCAGCAAAGAACGTGTCCTCTTCAGTCGGGCAGCTGGTTATAGCAGGCCACTGGCAATCCGGTTTTCACGACATGCCCCCCAAACGAGGGGCATCACATTGGTTTTCGAGGCGCTAACCTCTCAGTGAGCGCAGCAGGTGACTGCCCGCCCCGTGCCGGTCCCGCCCCAGGATCGTGCATTCCCGTCGGCATCCGATTACCCGTTTCGGCTGCCGTTCGCGAATACCAACGAACACCCGAAAACTGTAAACCCGATACAGGACTGGTCATAATGCACCCGACATTACGACGTTTGGCGACCCAACAAAAGATCGATCCAGCGCTCTACTCCCCCCGCACCGGCGATGGACACTCGACAGTACTCGGTGTGACCGATGACTGAAATCACTGGTGCCGTCAGCGCGCTCGATGCGCGACGGCTTCGTCCGCAACGGTTCAGCCAGCGGCGGCCGTCCCGACCGACGGGATCTCGACCCGAGGACCGCCCGACGGTCACCACCGTGGGCGCGGACCCGATTGCCGTCGAGACATCCGCCCGTCCGCTCCCGACTTGGGGCAGGAGGTTCCAGCGCACGCTTCTCCTCAGCGACAGCGCGATCGTTGCGGTCGCCATCGTCGTTTCGCTCGTCACCGGCTTCGGCCTTGGCCCGACACAGCTGGAGATCGGCGGTGTTTTTGGACACTACTCGGTGGTCGGCGCGATCATCGGCGTCGTCTGGCTTGTCATGCTCGCCGCTTTTCGCACCCGCACGATTCGCACGCTCGGAGTGGGATTCGCGGAATACAAGGGAATCGTCTCTTCCAGCCTCTTCACCTTCGGCATCCTTGCCATCGCCTTCCTTGTCTTCCAGGTCGATGTGGCTCGCGGATTCTTCATGGTGGCGCTTCCCGTTGGGCTGGCTGCGCTCCTGCTCGACCGTTGGCTGTGGCGCCGCTGGCTCAACCACATGCGCTCGGCTGGCAACTACCTGGCCCGGGCGATCGTGGTGGGCGATCCCCCGGATGTCGACTATGTCGTGCGACAGATCGACAAGAAGTCCGGTGCCGCCTACAAGGTCATCGGCCTGGCGATTCCCCGCGGCGCCGACCTCCAGGTTTCCTTCGCCGAGGACCCCGTACCGGTGATCGCCCACCTTGGCAACGTCGTTCAGGCGGTGCGGGCGACGAGCGCAGACACGGTGATCGTCGCGGGCGAACCCCGCGACAGTTCGAACTTCATCCGAGATCTCGGGTGGGAGCTCGAAGGGCTCGGAGCCGACCTCGTCATCGCCTCGAGCCTCACAAACGTCGCCGGTCCGCGTATCCACTTTCGCCCTGTCGAGGGCCTTCCGCTCATGCATGTGGAACTGCCGAACTATGACGGCGGCAAGCACCTGCTTAAGCCTCGATCCACCGGTTGGGCTGAGGACTTAGCGGCGCGTTAAACCGAGAATGT
>JAZJZS010000007.1:95771-244953 GCA_040389685.1 Actinomycetota bacterium | reverse complement strand
CGACGCGCAAGCCCTCACCCAGACCGCAACGACGCCCTACTCGCGGATCTGGGTCTGAGATGCTCGCCTGGCTGGGTTGTTGGCCGATCTCCGGCGACGCGCCGGGATCGAGCTCGATACTGATTTTCATGACCACTCCTATTGCGCCAGTGCGTACTTGGCCTCGAAGCTGGTGGCAACCGGCCCGACGTTGGTGACCTTGATGAGATAGGTGAGCCCGGCAGAACCACGCTCGACCTCGACTGTCCAGCGGATTTTGCCGCTGACCGTCGTCGGCTGGAGCGACCAGGTCACGAGCCACTGGGGCGGCCATCCCCAGGTGAACCACGAGCGCTCCTGTCCCACCCCGAGGCTTCCGGTGAACTGGGTGCCGACCACGCGCAGGTCGTTCACGGTGATCTGATGCCGGTGCAGGCCGGTGTAGCCCCCGCCGATGAGATCGCGGATCTGTGCCGGGGTGATCCTTCCGGGGCGGTCGTCCAGCACGGTGTCGATCCGGCCGAGTCCCTTGCTCGCCTCGACGAAGTCGCGCTCCCACCGCTGGCGTAGCAGGTCGACTGTCTCGACCAGAGTGGCCACGCGGTGGATGTCGCGGGTGAGCACGATGAAGGCCTGTCGCCAGTATTTGGGAGCGGCCGCGACAGTCGGAATCCGGTTGCCCTCCTGCGCGATGAAGTTCTGCACGTTCAGCCGCGCCGGTGTCGCCGTGAAGTCGGTGGTGGATCCGGTCACCGGCTGCACGTTACGGAGCAACGTGAACTCCCCTACCTCCGTCGGCCCGAGCAGGCCCATGAGGTAGAGGTCGAGGTTGCTGTAGATCCGCTGGTCCGACGGGATGCTGACCTTCCGATAGCTTCCATTGGTCAGTTCGATCCAGTCGTTGTCGTCGTAGTCCATCGGCGACCGATCGTCGTCGAGGTTCAGTGCCCAGTGGCCCAAAACTCCGCCGAGCAGGTGGTCGGTCATCGTCGCATTGAACACCGGATCCCGGTACCGGGCGAACGCGGCGAACTGGTGACCGAACTCCTGCAGCATCACGTACCGCCAGAGCGAGAAGTGGCCCTGGTTCATGAAGTGGAAGCCCTGAAGTCGCGCCGTGCCCCAGGCGGCGCGCCCGTTGAACGGACCGAGCCCGATGCCCTGCACACCGTTGTATATCCCCGACCAGAACGATGAGCCGCCCTGCGGCGGGAGTCCGCTCGCCGAGTCGGTCACAAAGGTCACGAAGTCGTAGTCGTCGCCGTGCAGGGTGCGGAACAGTTGGTACCCGCGCACGAAGTCGATGTACTGCTGCCCGTTCGGTGCCGTCTTCACCAGGGTGCCGTCATCGCCGACGACGCACACGTCGCCGAAATCCTGCACCGGCGAGGCGTGGGCGACGATCGGCTCGCCGTCGGCTGCGGCGAGTTCGTGCAGCCGACCCCAGTCGATGGACGACATGTCGTGCATGATCCGATGGTCGTGCACGTAGTCGACGGCGGATGTCGGGGCCGAGGGCGAGATCGGCTCGACGACGTCTGTGCCAAGGCCTTCGAATTCGCCCGGGATCAGCCGACCCTCCCCGACGGCGTTGTCCGGCAGTTTCTGGAGCACGTAGACGATCAACGCGTTCTCACCCGGTTGGATCTCCCCCCGGACACGACGCGGACCGATGTCGACCCCGATCACGTTGGGGTCGGTGAAAAACCGTTCCCGCGCGGCTCGCAAGACGGCGATGAAGTCGGTCGAGGGTGGAACTTCGAACCGGCGATCAGCAGTGACTCGCTTCGTTCGTGCGACTGTGGTCATGATGGAGCTCCCTGATCAGATTCTCGGCCGGCGATCGCTTCGCGGCCCAGGGAAAAAAGTACGACCCGCGGCGTTACTGCGGCGTTACTGCCGGCGGATCACTCCGGATGTTTCGCTCGACTGGGTTGGACCCGCGGCGGCTCCCCCGGCATTTTCGGGAAGTCGGGAGGGAAGGGCAGCTCGCCCAGTCCCTCCGAGAGATCTCTCTCCCACCACCCGAAGAGCGTGTCGATCATTCCGGGCTTCTCGCCCATCAGCTCCCAGGGATCCCCCGTGCTCGCCAGTCGGGCTGGAACCGTGAGCACGGTGAGGGCCCGCGGGTCGATGGTCTCCAGCTCAGCCCACTGAATCGGGCACGACACCGGGGCGTGTGCGAGAGCCCGCGGACTATAGGCGCCGGCCATCGTGCGATCGCGGTTCGCCTGGTTGAAGTCCACGAAGATGCGCGCGCCGCGCTCTTCCTTCCACCAGGCCGTCGTGACCTGCTTCGGCATCCGTCGTTCGAGTTCACGAGCGGCGGCGATCACCGCGTGCCGCACGTCGAGGAACTCGCGCGTCGGCTCGATCGGTGCGAAGACGTGCAGGCCACGGTTGCCCGAGGTCTTGACGAAGGCATCCAGACCGGCCTCCGCAAGCACCGCGCGCAATTCGATCGCCGCGGGAATGGCATCGTCGAAATCGGTGCCGGGCTGCGGATCGAGGTCGATGCGCAACTGGTCCGGATTGTCGGTGTTCCCCGCCCGGGAGGGCCACGGGTGAAAGACGATCGTGTTCATCTGCACTGCCCAGACTGCGGTCGCCGGTTCGTCGATGACGAGCTGCGGATGCGACCGGCCGCTCGGATAGACGACCGGCACCGCGCGCACGAAGTCCGGTGCCCCCTTGGGAGGGTTCTTGGAAAAGAACTGTTCCCCCTCGATTCCCGCGGCGAAGCGTTGCAGGGACACCGGACGGTCGCCGTTGGCCGACACGAATGCGTCCCCGACCTCCACGATGTACCGGGCAAGGTCGAGCTTGGTGATCCCCGAGTCTGGCCAGAGCACTCGCGATGGGCTCGAGACGCGGATCTGGCGCGCGCCGTGGGGTCCGGGCACAGAGAGGGTTGCCGCATCGTCAGCCATGACTCCACGGTACTCGCGGCAGCCATCCGCCGCCGGTTAACGGGTGATGGCCCCACCGGAGGGCGGGGCCATCGCTCGGTCTGGCGCTACTTCTTGGTGTCGGTGTCGGCGTCGGCGGCCGCGGCGTCAGCCTCGGGAGCCTCGTCTTCGACCGGAGCGTCGACAGTGTCGTCTTCGACCGGAGCGTCGACGACGGGCGCCTCGGCCTTGGCGGACTTCTTGGCCGACTTCGGCTTCGGAGCCACCGGCTCGAGGACGAGCTCGATCTGCACCATTGAGGCGTTGTCGCCCTTGCGGAAGCCGAGCTTCGTGATGCGGGTGTAGCCGCCCTCACGGAGCTCGACCAGCGGCGCGATCTCGGTGAAGAGCTCGTGCACGACGGTCTTGTCACCGATGACCCCGAGAACCCGTCGGCGCGCGTGAAGGTCTCCCCGCTTGGCGAAGGTGATGAGCCTCTCGACGAGGGGGCGCATCCGCTTGGCCTTCGTCTCCGTCGTCTTGATGCTCTTGTGGGTGAACAGGGCAGCCGCGAGGTTCGCAAGCATGAGGCGCTCGTGCGCCGGTCCACCGCCGAGGCGGGGTCCCTTAGTTGGTGCAGCCATTAGTCAATTCTCCAGGTGTGAAAGGTAAGGGCCGAGGGCCTAGTTGGCTTCTTCGACGTCGTCGTAGCCGCTGTAGAAGTGCGCGCCGTCGAAACCGGGCACGGTGTCCTTGAGGTTGAGGCCGAGCTCGACGAGTTTGTCCTTGACCTCGTCCACCGACTTCTGTCCGAAGTTGCGGATGTTCATGAGCTGGGTCTCCGACAGGGCCACCAGTTCGCTGACGGTGTTGATTCCCTCCCGCTTGAGGCAGTTGTAGCTGCGCACGGACAGGTCGAGATCTTCGATCGGCATGCTCAGTTCGCTCGACAGCACGGCGTCGACCGGAGCCGGTCCGATCTCGATGCCCTCGGCGGCCGAGTTGAGTTCGCGGGCGAGTCCGAACAGCTCGGTCAGCGTGCGCCCGGCCGACGCGATGGCGTCGCGAGGGGTGATCGCGTTCTTGGTCTCGACATCCACGACCAGGCGGTCGAAGTCGGTGCGCTCACCGGCGCGAGTCGCCTCGACGCGGTACGTCACCTTGAGCACGGGCGAGTAGATCGAGTCGATCGGGATCTGGCCCGCTTCGCTGAACTCGCTGCGGTTCTGCGTCGCCGAGACGTAGCCACGGCCACGCTCGATCGTCAGCTCGAGTTCGAACTTTGCCTTGTCGTTGAGTGTCGCGATGACGAGCTCCGGGTTGTGGATCTCGACACCGGCCGGAGCCGAGATGTCGGCGGCCGTGACCTGGCCCGCACCCTGCTTGCGCAGGTAGGCGGTGATCGGCTCGTCGTGCTCGCTCGAGACGACGAGGCCCTTGATGTTCAGGATGATCTCGGTGACGTCTTCCTTCACGCCGGCGATCGTCGAGAACTCATGCAGCACGCCGTCGATTCGGATGCTCGTGACCGCGGCTCCCGGGATCGAGGAGAGCAGGGTGCGGCGAAGCGAATTGCCGAGGGTGTACCCGAAGCCGGGTTCGAGCGGTTCGATGATGAACCGCGAGCGGAACTCGGAGATGTTCTCTTCGGTAAGAGTTGGACGCTGTGCAATCAGCACTGGTGATTCCTTTCGGCGAAGTGCCCGCTATTTGACACTTGAGCGTTCGACGGGGTGGCTGACCCGTCGTTCTATTGAGTTGTGTTCGTGGTGAAACGTGTGCTGGTCGAGTAGTCCACGCGCGGTGCGTATCGAGACCCTGGTGCTGGTCGAGTAGGCCGCCTGCGGCCGTATCGAGACCCCGTCACGCGGTGGTGGCTGGTGTCTCGATACGCTCGCTTGCGCTCGCTACTCGACCCGCAGAACGGTCTGGCGCTTTCCGCGCCTAGACCCTTCTGCGCTTCGGCGGGCGGCATCCGTTGTGCGCCTGCGGGGTGACGTCGTTGATCGAGCCCACCTCGAGGCCGGCGGCCTGGAGGGAACGGATCGCGGTCTCGCGTCCTGAGCCCGGTCCCTTGACGAAGACGTCGACCTTCTTGACGCCGTGCTCCTGCGCCTGGCGGGCCGCCGACTCGGCGGAGAGCTGGGCCGCGAATGGCGTCGACTTGCGCGAGCCCTTGAAGCCGACGGTGCCGGACGATGCCCAACTCAGCACCGCCCCGGTCGGGTCGGTGATGGTGACGATGGTGTTGTTGAACGTCGACTTGATGTGGGCCTGGCCCACCGCGATGTTCTTCTTCTCTTTACGACGCGGCTTACGAGCGGCCGATTTTGGTGCTGCCATTGCGAATCCTTTTCTAAACGAGGAAATCGGTGGTCGAGTAGCGAGCGACGAATGAGCCCGCGTATCGAGACCCGACTAACGGGCCTTCTTCTTGCCGGCGACGGTGCGCTTCGGGCCCTTGCGGGTGCGAGCGTTGGTCTTGGTGCGCTGTCCGTGGACCGGGAGTCCACGACGGTGACGGATGCCCTGGTAGCTTCCGATCTCTACCTTGCGACGGATGTCGGCGGCCACCTCGCGGCGGAGGTCGCCCTCTACCTTGAAGTTTCCTTCGACGTAGTCGCGGAGCGCGATGAGCTGGTCATCGGTCAGATCCTTGACGCGGATCTCCCCGCTGATGTCGGTGTCGGCGAGGGTTTTGAGTGCCCTCGTGCGGCCGACGCCGTAGATATAGGTCAATGCGACCTCGACGCGCTTATCGCGCGGGATGTCGACTCCTGCTAGACGAGCCATTTCACGCTTCTCCTCGTGATGAGTGGAGGTAATGGACAGAACCGGTGCCAAGGCCTCCACCCTGGGTGTCCCCCGACTGGTCGGGTTATTAGTTCTGCTCTCAGATATTCAGTTGTGTCTTGTGGTCGAGTAGGCCGCCCGGCGGCCGTATCGACCCGGTGGTCGAGTAGGCCGCCCGGCGGCCGTATCGAGACTAGCCTTGACGCTGCTTGTGGCGAGGGTTGTTTTTGCAGATGACCATCACGTTGCCGTTGCGGCGGATCACGCGGCAGTGCTCGCACATGGGCTTGACGCTGGGGGCGACCTTCATTGATTTCTTCTTTCGCTGTCTTCGTACTGCTTCGGTGATACGCCGAAGCAGCCGTTACTTTCCAGCTTCACGCGCCGGGTGGCGCTATTTGTAGCGGTAAACGATTCGGCCGCGGGTCAGGTCGTACGGGCTCAACTCCACGATCACGCGGTCCTCAGGAAGGATGCGGATGTAGTGCTGGCGCATCTTCCCCGAAATGTGGGCGAGGACTTTGTGGCCGTTGGTCAACTCAACGCGGAACATTGCGTTGGGCAGAGCTTCGACTACCGCTCCCTCGATTTCGATGACACCGTCTTTTTTGGCCATTGCCTCTTCGTCGCTAAAATATTGTTTGCTGGTCGTGCGGGTGGGTTGTCGTGCGGTCGAATTGTGGCAGCCTAGGCACGGTTATGTCGGCAGTAGACACCAAGGGTCGAGCTTATGCCAATCCCGGGCGTTTTGCCAACTTGTGCCTATACTGCGCCTCCGCCCTGCGCGAACGACCTCCCGGCATCCGGTCAGGGGATAGCGACGGGCACGATGCCGAACGGCGTGAGGCCCGCGGCGCCCCCGTCCTCCGCCGTAAGCACCCAGATGCCGCCGGCATGAACCGCGATGGAATGCTCCCAGTGTGCCGCTGCGGAGGCGTCGACGGTCGCGACAGTCCACTGATCCTCGCGCGTGAAGGTGTCGATGCCGCCGAGGGTCACCATGGGTTCGATCGCCACCACCAGTCCGGCCTTCACCCGGGGTCCCCGGTCACGCACGCGGTAATTGAACACCGGCGGGTCTTCGTGCATGGAGCGACCGATGCCGTGGCCGACGTAATCCTCGAGGATCCCATAGTCGCCCTGCGAGCGGACGTATTCCTCGATGTTGGCACCGATGTGGTTGAGATGGGTGGCCGTGGCGAGGGCGGCGATCCCATGCCACAGGGACTGTTCCGTCACATCCGCCAGCTTCTGCCGCTCGGCGACCAGGGCCGGGCGGGTGTCATCGGGCACCACCACGGTGATCGCGGCATCCCCATTCCAACCGCCGAGCTCGGCACCGCTGTCGATCGACACGATGTCCCCTGGCTCCAACGCACGTGCGCCGGGGACTCCGTGGACCACATCGTCATTCACCGAGGTGCAGATCGTGTGGTGGTACCCCGGCTCTTTCATGAAGTTCGGCACCCCACCAAGCGCGCGGATGGCGGCTTCGGCGATGGCATCCAGCTCGAGGGTGGTGATCCCCTCCCGGATCGCCGACCTCACGGCAGCGAGGGACGCGGCAGTCGCCCGCCCCGGCGCGATCATGAGCCGCATTTCCGCCGGTGACTTGTAGATGTTGCTTCGGAAACTCACGTCGCTGTCGGAACGATTCCGCGAGCGCTGAGCGCCGCGGAAATGCGGGAAGTGACATCATCGATCTCGCCGAGGCCGTCCACCTCGACGAGCAGGCCCCGTTCGCGAAAGACCGCGACCAGGGGCGCCGTCTCGCGGGTGTATACCTGCTGGCGGTGCCGGATCGCGTCTTCCGTGTCGTCAACGCGTCCTTGATCGATCGCGCGCTTGCGCAGTCGGGCGATCACTTCCTCCTGGTCGGCCACGAGTTGGATCACCGCATCGAGGGACTGCCCCTTGGCCGCGAGCAGTCCGTCGAGATAGGACACCTGCTCGAGCGTGCGCGGATACCCGTCGAGTAGGAAGCCGTCGCGGGTGTCTGGCTCATCGAGTCGGCTGGTGACCAGAGCGTTCGTGAGCGAGTCGGGCACATAGTCTCCCGCATCCACGATCGCCTTCACCTCCACGCCGAGATCCGTGCCGTCCGCGATGTTCTTGCGGAAGATGTCGCCGGTCGCGATCGCCGGGATCGAGTAGCTCTCGAGCAGGCGAGCGGACTGCGTGCCTTTGCCGGCCCCTGGCGGACCGACGATCAGCAGGCGGGTCAACGGAGCAGGCCCTCGTAGTGGCGTTGCTGCAGCTGTGAATCGATCTGCTTCACGGTCTCGAGTCCGACACCGACGATGATCAGGATGCTCGCGCCGCCGAACGGGAAGTTCTGGTTGGCACCGAACAGGCCGAGGGCGATCAGCGGAACCAGGGCGATCAGACCGAGGTAGAGGGATCCCGGAAGCGTAACCCGGGTCAGCACGTAGTCGAGGTATTCGGCGGTCGGTCGCCCCGCACGGATGCCGGGGATGAACCCCCCGTATTTCTTCATGTTGTCGGCGACTTCCTCCGGGTTGAAGGTGATCGCGACGTAGAAATAGGTGAAGCCGACGATGAGCAGGAAGTACAACGCCATGTAGAGCGGATTGTCACCCGTGCGGAGGTTGTCGGTGATCCAGGTGACCCACGCGGCCGGCACCTTGCCGGGAGCCGGCTGGTTGAACTGGGCGATGAGGGCCGGCAGGTAGAGCAGGGATGACGCGAAGATGACGGGCACGACACCGGCCATGTTCACTTTGATCGGGATATAGGTGTTGTTGCCGCCGTAGGTGCGGCGCCCGACCATCCGCTTGGCATATTGCACCGGGATGCGTCTCTGCGACTGTTCGACGTAGACCACGAGCGCCATAATCACGATGCCCATGCCGATGACGAACAGGAACGTCTCGAAGCCCTTCGACTGCCGGATCGCCCAGAGCGAGCCGGGGAAGCGGGCCGCGATGGAGGTGAAGATGAGGATGGACATGCCGTTGCCGATGCCGCGCTCGGTGATGAGCTCCCCCATCCACATGATCAGGCCGGTGCCGGCGGTCATCGTGATGACCATCAACAGGATCGCGTACCAGGCCGAGTTGGTGATGAGTGCCGAGCACTCCGGCGTTCCGTTGGAAGTGGGGAAGAGTGCTCCACTGCGTGCGACGGTGATCAGGGTCGTGGACTGCAACACACCGAGCGCGATGGTGAGGTAGCGGGTGTACTGGGTGAGGCGAGCCTGCCCGGCCTGGCCCTCTTTATAGAGAGTGTCGAAGTGGGGGATGACCACCCGAAGCAACTGCACGATGATCGATGCCGTGATGTACGGCATGATGCCGAGCGCGAAGATCGACAGCTGGAGCAGGGCCCCGCCGCTGAACAGGTTGACCAGCTCATAGAGTCCGGACGTGCCGGAGTTCGCTTTGAGACAGGTCTGCACATTCGCGAAGTTGACGAAGGGCGAAGGGATGAACGACCCGAGCCGGAACAGCGCGATCAGGGCGAGCGTGAATCCGATTTTCTTGCGAAGGTCGGGGGTGCGGAAGATGCGCGCTACGGCTCTGAACAACGAGGCCTCCTGGTGAGAACGGTCGGGCGAAACAGGTGGCCCTTTCGGGCCACCTCACGCGGCTGTAACGAAAGCCGACCGGGCGATCACTCGCCCGGAGGAGTTCAGTTTACGGAACCGCCCGCTGCAACGATCTTCTGCTCGGCGGAGCTGGAGACCTTGTCAACTGCAACGTTCAGCTTAACCGCAATGTCACCGGCGCCAAGAACCTTGACTTTCTCATTCTTGCGAACGGCACCCTTGGCGACGAGATCGCCGATGGTGACGTCTCCCCCGGCCGGATACAGCTCGGCCAGCTTCTCTAGGTTGACGACCTGGTACTCGACACGGAACGGGTTGGTGAATCCGCGCAGCTTCGGGGTGCGCATGATGCTGTTCAGGTTTCCCCCCTCGAGACCGACGCGCACCTGGTACCGGGCCTTCGTGCCCTTGGTGCCGCGCCCCGCAGTCTTTCCCTTGGAGCCTTCACCGCGTCCGACGCGGGTGCGGTCCTTCTTCGCGCCGGGGGCCGGGCGAAGGTGGTGCATCTTGAGCACCTGTGGACGTGCCTCGGCGGCGGGCTCTACAGCCTTGGGGGCTGCGGCCTTCGCTGCGGACGCCTTCTTGGGCGCCGCGGCGGTGATTTTTTCAGCCATTAGTCAATCTCCTCGACCTTGACCAGGTGAGCGACGGTGCGAACGTATCCGCGGTTCTGCGAGTTGTCCTCGCGAACAACGACGTCGCCGATGCGGTGTAGCCCGAGGCTCCGCAACGTGTCGCGCTGGTTCTGCTTCTCACTAATTTTGGACTTGATCTGGGTCACCTTCAGGCGAGCGGCCATCAGACACCTGCCTTCGCGTCGGCCTGGGCACGCAGGAGGCGCGCGGGGGCGACATCCTCCAGCGACAGGCCGCGACGTGCGGCGACCGCACTCGGCTCCTCGAGCTGCTTGAGGGCAGCGACGGTGGCGTGCACGATGTTGATCGTGTTGGACGAGCCGAGAGACTTACTCAGCACGTCGTGGATGCCGGCGCATTCGAGCACGGCACGCACCGGTCCGCCGGCGATAACACCGGTACCGGCGGATGCCGGACGAAGGAGCACGACACCGGCGGCGGCCTCGCCCTGCACAGGGTGCGGGATGGTCACGCCGACGCGGGGAACGCGGAAGAAGTTCTTCTTCGCTTCCTCGACTCCCTTTGAGATTGCCGTCGGCACTTCGCGCGCCTTGCCGTAGCCGACCCCGACCAGTCCGTTGCCGTCGCCGACGACGACGAGAGCGGTGAAGCTGAAGCGACGACCACCCTTGACGACCTTGGAGACGCGGTTGATGGTGACGACGCGTTCGAGGAACTGGCTCTTCTCGGAGTCACGGCTCCCCCGCTGCTGGTTGGGATTGCGCTCACGGCCCCCGCGACGCGCCTCACGAGGCTCGTTGGCGGCAGGCTCGGTCGCGGCCGCAGTCTCCACGACCGTGACGGTCGGTTCGGCTTCGGTTGCCACAGGTGTCTCCTTGCTGGTGTTAGTTGTGTCGCTCACAGGTCGAGTCCCCCTTCACGAGCTCCTTCGGCGATTGCAGCGACGCGTCCCGCGTACTTGCTGCCACCGCGATCGAACACGACGGCGTCCACACCGGCCTTCTTCGCGCGCTCGGCGACGAGTTCGCCGACCTTCCGCGCCTTGGCGGTCTTGTCTCCGTCGAATTCCCGTAGGTCGGCCTCGAGGGTCGACGCGGAGGCCAGGGTGAACCCCTTGCTGTCGTCGACGACCTGCACGAAGACGTGGCGGGCCGAACGAGTGACCACGAGACGCGGTCGGAGTTCGGTACCCACGATCTTCTTGCGAAGACGTGCGTGCCTGCGGCCCTTTGCAGCCGACTTGCTCTTGCCTCTAGTTCCGAGAGCCATGATCACTTACCACTCTTTCCGGCCTTGCGGCGGACTACCTCGCCTGCGTAGCGAACGCCCTTGCCCTTGTAGGGTTCCGGCTTGCGCAGCTTACGAATGTTGGCGGCCACTTCTCCGACAGCCTGCTTGTCGATGCCGTGCACCGTCAGCTTGTTGTTGCCTTCGACGGCGAAGGAGATTCCGGCCGGCGGGTCGACGGTGATCGAGTGCGAGAAGCCGAGAGCGAACTCCAGGGAGCTGCCCTTCGCCTGCACGCGGTAACCGGTACCGACGATCTCGAGGCCCTTGGAGTACCCGGTCGTGACACCGATGATCTGGTTTGCGATCAGGGTGCGGGTGAGGCCGTGCAGCGAACGCGATTCGCGCTCGTCGTCCGGTCGGGTGACCAGCAGCTGGCCATCCTCGATCTTGACCTCGATCGGGTTGGCGACGGTGAGCGCGAGCTCGCCCTTCGGGCCCTTGACGGTGACGGCCGAGCCGGTCACTGTGACATCGACCCCGGTCGGGATCTCAATGGGAAGGCGTCCAATACGTGACATTGCTGGCTACCACACGTAGGCGAGGACTTCCCCACCCACGCCCTTCTTCGACGCCTGGCGATCAGTAAGGAGGCCGGAGGAGGTCGAGAGGATGGCGACGCCGAGGCCACCGAGAACGCGCGGGATCTCGGTCGATTTCGCGTATACGCGCAGGCCGGGCTTCGAGACGCGCTTGATGCCCGCGATGGAGCGCTCACGGTTGGGGCCGTACTTGAGGTCGAGGGTCAGGGTCTTGCCGACGCGCGCGTCCTCGACCGTCCATCCGCCGATGTAGCCCTCGGTCTTGAGGATCTCGGCGATGTGGGACTTGAGCTTGCTGTTCGGCATTGACACGGTGTCGTGGTAGGCCGAATTCGCGTTGCGCAGTCTGGTCAGCAGGTCTGCGACCGGATCTGTCATTGTCATGATGGTGGTGCCTTCCTCACCCGGTTTCGCCAGCTCTTACGGAACTGGCGACCTAAAGTGATCGGTGATGCGTGAATTGTGACGCTGGTTAGACGGGGGTGTTCTCCGCGTTGCGGAATGGGAACCCGAGCGCCTTGAGCAGCGCGCGGCCCTCGTCATCGGTCTTGGCGGTGGTCACGACGGTGATGTCGAAGCCGCGCACGCGATCGATGCGGTCCTGGTCGATCTCGTGGAACATGGACTGCTCCGTGAGGCCGAAGGTGTAGTTGCCGTTGCCGTCGAACTGCTTGTCAGACAGTCCGCGGAAGTCGCGGATGCGCGGAAGCGCGAGCGAGAGCAGACGGTCGAGGAACTCCCAGGCCCGGTCACCGCGGAGGGTGACATGGGCGCCGATCGGCTGGCCTTCGCGGAGCTTGAACTGCGCGATGGACTTGCGAGCGGCCGTGACCTGCGGCTTCTGGCCGGTGATCGCGGTGAGGTCCTTGACGGCCCCGTCGATGATCTTTCCGTCGCGGGCGGCCTCGCCGACACCGGTGTTGACGACGATCTTCACGAGTCCGGGCACCTGGTGCACGTTCGTGAAGCCGAAATCCTTCTTCAGCTGGGCAGTGATCTCGGTCTGGTACTTCTGCTTGAGGCGCGGTTGACTCTTCTTTTCAGAGGCGGTGCCAGCCGGAGCCGCAGTTGCGGTGTCAGTCATTAGTCGGCGTCCTTCTCAGTTGCCTTAGGGGTCTTGGAAGCGGCCTTCGCCTTGGGAGCAGCAGCCTGGGGCGCGGCATCCGCCTTCGCCTTCGTCTTCGGCGCAGCCGTGGCCTTGGCCTTCGGAGCCTCATCGGTCGCGACGACCTCATCGGCGGCAGCGGTCTCGCTTTTGGCGTCGGACTTCTTCGCTGCGGCCTTCTTCACGGGCACGCGTCGCGAGTCCTTGAAGTAGCGGGTACGGGTGGTCTTGCCCGCGGCATCCGTCGCCACGGTGAAGCCGACACGCGCTGGCTGTTTCGTGTCGGGGTTGACCAGCTGCACGTTCGACACGTGGATGGGTGCTTCGCGAGTCTCGATGCCCCCGGTCTTGGTGCCACGGTCACTCTGGCCGACGCGCACGTGCTTGGTGATGTAGTTGAGTCCCTCGACGACGACGCGGTTCTTCTCCACGAGCACCTCGATGACCCGACCCTGCTTGCCACGGTCGCCGCCGCGAGCCTGGCTACGGCCGCTGATGAGCTGGACGATATCGCCCTTTTTGATGTTCGCCATGGTTACAAGACCTCCGGTGCCAGCGAGATGATCTTCATGAACTTCTTGTCGCGGAGCTCGCGACCGACCGGTCCGAAGATGCGGGTGCCACGAGGGTCGCCGTCAGGCTTGAGGATGACTGCGGCGTTCTCGTCGAACTTGATGTAGGAGCCGTCGGGGCGACGGGTCTCCTTCTTGGTGCGCACGATGACCGCCTTGACGACGTCACCCTTCTTCACGTTGCCGCCCGGGATCGCGTCCTTGACCGTGGCGACGATGACGTCACCGAGTCCGGCGTAACGACGGCCGGAGCCACCGAGTACGCGGATCGTGAGCAACTCCTTTGCGCCGGTGTTGTCGGCGACCTTGAGCCTGGATTCCTGCTGAAGCATTTAGGTGTCCTTATACGAAGCAGGCGCGGGGCCTACTTGGCCTTCTCGAGGATCTCGACCAGGCGCCAGTGCTTCGTGGCACTGAGCGGGCGGGTCTCGTTGATGAGGACGAGGTCGCCGATTCCGGCCGCATTGGCCTCGTCGTGCGCCTTGACCTTGGAGGTGCGGCGGATGACCTTGCCGTACAGGGGGTGCTTCACGCGGTCTTCGACCTCGACGACGATGGTCTTGTCCATCTTGTCGCTCGTGACATAGCCACGACGGGTCTTTCGGTAACCGCGGTCCGCAGCCGACTCGTGCGTCTCGGTGGGTGTGGTCTCGGTGGCCATTACTTCTTCTCCTCGGCGGACTCGGCGGCCGCGTCGGCGACATCCTCAGTCTTCTTGGTCTTCTTGGTGGCCTTCGGTGCCACCTCGACCGGAGCGGGAGTCGCACGGATGCCGAGCTCGCGCTCACGGATGATCGTGTAGATGCGAGCGATGTCGCGCTTCACAGCGCGCAGGCGACCGTGGCTTTCCAGCTGGCCGGTGGCCGACTGGAAGCGCAGGTTGAACAGCTCTTCCTTGGCCTTTTTGAGTTCGTCGACGAGTCGCTCGTCTTCGAATGTGTCGAGCTCGACTGGAGCGAGCTCTTTGGAACCGATCGCCATTATGCGTCGCCCTCCTCGCGCTTGATGATGCGTGCCTTGAGCGGCAGTTTGTGGATGGCGCGAGTCAAAGCTTCACGCGCGACCGTCTCGTTCACGCCGGCGAGCTCGAAGAGCACGCGACCCGGCTTGACGTTGGCGATCCACCACTCGGGAGAACCCTTGCCGGAACCCATGCGGGTTTCAGCCGGCTTCTTGGTGAGCGGGCGGTCGGGGTAGATGTTGATCCACACCTTCCCACCACGCTTGATGTGACGGGTCATCGCGATTCGAGCTGCCTCGATCTGGCGGTTGGTCACATAGGCGGGAGTGATGGCCTGGATGCCGTACTCGCCGAACGTCACCGTGGTACCACCGGTCGCCTGGCCACTACGGCCGGGGTGGTGCTGCTTGCGGTGCTTTACTTTGCGGGGAATCAACATGGTTCTAGGCCTCCACTGCTACTGCTGCGGGAGCTGCCTCTGCCCGGGGCGCCGCGGTGGCCGCCGGGGCGGCTCCTCGACGCGGTCCGCTGTCGCGAGCACCGTCGCGACGGTCGTCGCGGCGCTCGGGGCGGGTCGATTTGGCGTTGGCCTGCTCGCGGGCGAGCTCCTTGTTGGTGATGTCGCCCTTGTAGATCCACACCTTCACGCCGATGCGGCCGAAGGTGGTCTTGGCCTCGTAGAAGCCGTAGTCGATGTTCGCGCGCAGGGTGTGCAGCGGAACGCGGCCCTCGCGGTAGAACTCCGAACGGCTCATTTCCGCGCCGCCGAGTCGACCGGAGACCTGGATTCGAACACCCTTGACCGTCGGTGTGCGCTGAGCTCCCTGGAGCCCCTTGCGCATGGCGCGACGGAACGCGACACGGGCGCTGAGCTGCTCCGCGATCCCCTGGGCCACGAGCTGGGCTTCGGCCTCCGGGTTCTTCACCTCGAGGATATTGAGCTGGATCTGCTTGCCCGACAGCTTCTCGAGGTCGGTGCGGATGCGCTCCGCCTCCGCGCCACGGCGACCGATCACAATGCCCGGACGGGCGGTGTGGATGTCGACGCGAACGCGGTCACGGGTACGCTCGATCTCGATACGGGCCACTCCGGCACGGTCGAGTGAGGTCTTCAGCAGGTTGCGGATCTTCACGTCTTCGGCGACGAAGTCGCTGTAACGCTGGCCGACCTTGGTGCTGTCCGAGAACCAGCGCGACACATGGTCGGTGGTGATCCCCAGTCGGAACCCATAGGGGTTTACTTTCTGTCCCATTACTTCTTCCCTGCCTTCGCAGTCGATGAACGCTGTGCGACGACGGCGGTCTCGTTCTCGTCCGGCGTGGCCAGGACGATCGTGATGTGGCTGGTGCGCTTCAGGATCTGGAAGGCGCGTCCCTGTGCACGCGGCTGGAACCGCTTCAGGGTCGTTCCCTCGTCGACGTAGGCCGACGAGACGAACAGGTCCTGCTCATCCAGGTAGCTGTTGCTGGCATCCGCCTTGACGCGTGCGTTGGCGATGGCCGACTCGACGAGCTTGTAGACGGGGGTGCTTGCCCCCTGAGGCGCGAACTTCAGGATGGCCAGGGCCTCGAGGGCCTGCTTGCCGCGGATCATGTTGACGACACGACGAGCCTTTGTGGCGGTGACGCGAATGTGCTTCACGCGAGCGATGGATTCAACCATTTCTCTATACCTTTCCGTCCCCGCGCTAGCGGCGACGACCCTTCTTGTCGTCCTTCTCGTGTCCACGGAAGGTGCGGGTGGGAGCAAACTCTCCGAGCTTGTGCCCCACCATCGTCTCGGTGATGAACACCGGGATGTGCTTACGGCCGTCGTGCACTGCGATGGTGTGTCCCAGGAAAGACGGGATGATCATCGAGCGACGCGACCAGGTCTTGATAACGCTCTTGCTGCTGGCTTCGTTCGCCTTGGCCACCTTGCGAAACAGGTGGTCGTCGACGAAGGGGCCCTTTTTAAGACTGCGTGGCATCCTTTACCCAATTTCCTTAATCAAGACTGGCTACTTGCGCTTCTTGCCGACATTGCGGCGGCGAACGATGAGCTTGTCGCTCTCTTTGTTGATGTGGCGGGTGCGGCCCTCTTTCTGGCCCCACGGGCTGACCGGGTGGCGTCCACCGGAGGTCTTGCCCTCTCCACCACCATGCGGGTGGTCGACCGGGTTCATGGCGACTCCGCGCACGGTCGGGCGAACGCCCTTCCAGCGCATCCGGCCGGCCTTTCCCCAGTTGATGTTCGACTGCTCGGCGTTGCCGACCTCGCCGATGGTGGCGCGGCAGCGCGCGTCGACGTTGCGGATTTCACCGGACGGCAGGCGGAGCTGCGCGTACGGACCATCCTTGGCGACGAGACGAACGGATGCCCCGGCTGAGCGAGCCATCTTGGCCCCCCCGCCCGGCTTCAGCTCGATCGCGTGGATGACGGTACCGACCGGGATGTTACGCAGCGGCAGGTTGTTGCCCGGCTTGATGTCCGCGCCGGCACCCGACTCGATGATGTCGCCCTGGTTGAGCTTGTTCGGGGCGATGATGTAGCGCTTCGAACCATCCACGAAGTGCAGCAGCGCGATGCGAGCCGTGCGGTTCGGGTCGTATTCGATCTCGGCGACGCGGGCGTTGACGCCGTCCTTGTCGTTGCGCTTGAAGTCGATCACACGGTACTGGCGCTTGTGGCCACCGCCGATGTGGCGGGTGGTGATGCGACCGGCGTTGTTACGGCCGCCGGTCTTGGGCAGCGGGCGAAGAAGCGACTTCTCCGGGGTCGAGCGCGTGATCTCGGCGAAGTCTGCCACCGAGGAACCGCGACGACCCGGAGTCGTGGGCTTGTACTTACGAATTGGCATGGGTTATCTCCCTGATCCCTAGCCGACAGCCGTGAAGATGTCGATGGAACCGGACTTGAGGGTCACGATCGCGCGCTTGGTGTCCTTGCGCTTTCCGAGGCCGAACTTGGTGCGGCGGGTCTTGCCCTTTTTGTTCAGGGTGTTGATCGACGCGACCTCGACGCTGAAGATCTTCTCGATCGCCAGCTTGATCTCGGTCTTGTTCGAACGGGGGTCGACGATGAAGGTGTACTTGCCCTGGTCGATCAGGCTGTAGCTCTTCTCGGAGACCACCGGCGACAGGATGACGTCGCGCGGGTCCTTCTGCGTCGCGGTCATGCGCCGACACTCTCTTTCCGTGCTGCGGCACGCTCGGGGCTGACGCGCTTCTTGCTCACGGGAGCATCGGCGTCCGCCTCGACCGAAGCCGACTTGGTGGGGCCGGCGACGAATCCATCGAAGGCGCCCTTGGTGAAGACGATGTCGTCGCTGACGACGACGTCGTACGCGTTGAGCTGGTCCCAGCTGAGAACGTGGACGCCCGGGATGTTGCGGACGCTCTTCTGGCTGACCAGATCGTCACGCTCGATGACGATGAGCTGGTGGCTCGAGGTCGTGATGCTGGCGAGCAGCGCGACGATCGTCTTGGTCGATGGCACATTTCCGACGGACAGCGAGTCGATGACGTGGATGCGGCCGGCGCGAGCGCGGTCCGAGAGGACGCCGCGCAGTGCTGCCGCGATCATCTTCTTGGGGGTGCGCTGCGAGTAGTCGCGAGGGTGCGGTCCGTGGACGATTCCACCACCGGTCATCTGGGGAGCACGGATCGATCCCTGGCGGGCGCGACCGGTTCCCTTCTGCTTGAAGGGCTTGCGACCGGCACCGGACACCTCGCCGCGGCGAAGCGTGTTGTGCGTACCCTGGCGGGCCGCGGCGCGTTGGGCGACGACGACCTGATGGATGAGCGGGATGTTGGTCTGCACGTCGAAGGTCTCGGCGGGGAGGTCGACGGTTGCGACCTTCTTCCCCTTCGAGTCGATGACGTCGAGAGTGTTGTCAGCCATTATCACGCTCCCTTCACTGCGTTGCGGACGAAGACGATGCGGCCTTTGGCACCGGGAACGGCACCCTTGACCAGGATCAGGTTCTTCTCGAGGTCGACCGAGTGCACGATGAGGTTCATCGCGGTGACGCGGTCTCCACCCATGCGGCCAGCCATGCGCATCCCCTTGAACACGCGGGACGGCGTGGAGGATGCACCGATGGAACCGGGCTTACGGTGGTTGCGGTGCGAACCGTGCGAGGACGAGACGCCCTTGAAGTTGTGCCGCTTCATCACTCCGGCGAAGCCCTTGCCCTTGGAGGTTCCGACGACGTCGACCTTCTGGCCGGCCTCGAAGATGTCGACCGCGATCTCCTGGCCGAGCGTGTAGTCCGCGGCATCCGCGGTGCGTACCTCGGTCAGGTGGCGGCGAGGCGTGACGCCGGCCTTGTCGAAGTGACCGGTCGCCGGCTTGTTCGCCTTGCGAGGATCGATCTGGCCGTAGGCGATCTGCACGGCGAGGTAGCCGTCGACCTCCTCGGAGCGCAACTGGGTCACGACGTTCGGGGTGATCTCGACGACGGTGACCGGGATGAGTTTGTTGTTCGCATCCCAGACCTGGGTCATGCCGAGCTTCGTGCCCAACAGTCCCTTGCTTGTCTTAGTGGTAGCCATCAGCGTGCCCTTAGAGCTTGATCTCGATGTTGACGTCGGCGGGGAGGTCGAGTCGCATGAGCGAATCGACGGCCTTCGGCGTCGGGTCGATGATGTCGATGAGCCGCTTGTGGGTGCGCTTCTCGAAGTGCTCGCGGCTGTCCTTGTACTTGTGAGGGGACCGTATGACGACGATCACGTTCTTCTCGGTGGGCAGCGGTACGGGGCCGACGACGGTAGCGCCGGCACGGGTCACCGTGTCGACGATCTTGCGCGCCGAAGAGTCGATGACCTCGTGGTCATACGACTTAAGTCGGATGCGGATCTTTTGTCCCGCCATGTGTGACTCACTCTCTCTCATGCATCATGGCTTGGCGCTCTCGCGCGGCTATTGGATGCTCGGTTTGCTCAGTGCGCGCCCCGGGGGAACGTTGGCACTGCCGCACCACTGTTGTTGTATCAAGTACTGCTCGGCCGAACCCCGCGCGTATCGGCGGTGGGAGAACATGGTTTTACCCAGCGCCCCAAGGGATTCGAATAAGTCGTGTTCTGCTACCCGCGGCCCACGCGCCGGCGCTCCGTTTTTTTACGACGGGGCCTCGCACGTGTGCACTGCCTGGCAGTGATCCCGGCGCAAAGCCGGTTTTGTTGAACTAGGAGAGTCTGCCACAGGTGTGGAGTGTCTGCAACCCGGGCGTGTCACTCCCCGGCGTGTCGAGCCCCGCTCGCACGATCGGGGTCACCCGGAGCGACGATCCGCAGTGACGAGGGTGATCGTCCCGGCGGTGAAGATGATCGTGCCGGCGAGCAGCGCGACCGCGCCGCCCATCCACTCAACAGCGAGCCCCCCGATGACCGCACCGGTTCCCATCGCGATGACGGCCGCGAGGCGCGGGAACCAGTTCTTGCCGGTGCCGCCAGCCAGCCGACTGTCGCGGGCGAGGTTCGCCAGCGTGTTGGTGACGACGATGGTGGTCACGTCGGAGTTTCCGATGGGCTTGACCGCCGAGACCTGAGCCCCCATGACGACCGCGAGAAGAGCCGTCACCGTGAGAAGCGCCGGGTAGTTGAGGTCGCGCACGACCAGCCAATAGATTGCCAGGGCGATCATGAGCGCGGCCCCCCCGATCAGCACGGCACGACTCGAGCGCGGGAGACCCCGGGGGGTCGAGCGGCCGATGATCCGTCCCCCCAGGATCGATCCGAGGACAAATCCGAGGAGCGCAATGAAGTTGTTGAGGAGCGGAGTCTTCCCGGCTCCGACGAGGCTGAATCCGATGAAGAGCACGTTGCCGGTCATGTTGCCGGTGAAGACCTTGTCGAGGGCAAGATAGCTCACGGCGTCGATGGTTCCGGTGGATGCGGTCAGCAGCAGGAGCCCCGTCACGAAATGGTGGTCGATGGGGAGGAGTGGGGAGCGCGCCATTCCGTCAACCGTAGCGGAATAGCGCGCCTCGGCTGTCGCGTATGCGCGCGTCGCCTGTCGCGTATGCGCGCGTCGCCTGTCGCGTATGACCCTTGCGCAGCCCGTTTCGCGCTGGACTGCTGCCGTTCGTCAGGTCTGCGCCCAGGCGACGGGGCGCACACCCGACGAGCGGGCGCACTCAATCGCCATGTTCGAAGTTCTGACCCCACTCCGCCCCGGTCGGTAGCCCCAGCCGCACGAGTTTCGTCCGGAGAGCCCCAGGATTCACGGCGGTGGACCATCGCCACCGCCCGACCGCCCGCGGAAGCGCCCGGAGCCGGTCCTCCCGGATCTTCTCGTCGAGCAGCACCTGCTCCACTGTGCGTCCACTCCGGAATGCCCGGTCCAGGTATTTGCGATCGCCATCGGCTTCCCCGAGAAGATCGAAGTCGGGCCATTCGAAGTCCGGTTCGCCGATGAATCCGTCGGCATCCGAAAACGGGGTCTGAAGTCGCGGCTGCGGAAAGCCGACCTGACGCATTGACACACGACTCGCGGACTCGATCGGCGTGTCGGCCCGGGATGATCCGAATTCGATGGCTGCAAGGGCGCGAGCGTGTCCGCGAAAGGGCAATCGCCGATTCCACTCCGCGAGCAGCTCCAGGTGGCTCGTCAGCGGCGGCCAACGGTTGAATCGATCGCGATGCAGGGCGAAGTCGACCATCGCCGTGGCTTGGAGAACCGGGCAACACACCGCCATGTCGAGCACGGTCCGGGCGATGGTGGTGACCCGGAGCCCGTCGACCTCGACGTAGTCGTCGATCGCTGCCGAATGCTTCACTACCCCGTTTCGACTTCGTCCGCCGGCAACCACTCCGACGGTCATGTGCACCCGCGAAGGCCATGCCCCGATGATCGGCATCCCATGCACAGCGGCCGCCGACCAGTGGGACAAGATCGGCTGGTTCTTCCGGGTCGCGGCCACCGCACGGAGGAGAAGCAGATAGCGATCGCGAGTGCCGAGCGTTTCCCAGTCGGAACGTGGGACATATGTGCCCCGGCTCACCCGAACCTCACGATTCAGCGCAACAGCGGCGGCGTGCTGTTGCCGGTTTCCCTCGCCGAAACCGAGATCGCGGACGAAAGTGAGCTTGCTGGGCAGTGGATCCATCTGCCGATAGTGCCTCAGTGCCGGTGGAATTGGGCCCGACAGCGCTGCAACGGTGGACGGAGCGCCTGCTCTCCCCCGGTGAAGAAGAGGAGGACATCGACATCCGCCTTGGCCGTCCTGAGGGTCAGCGCCCGTAGGTCAGGTGCGCGCCCGAGCGACCGGGCGCACACCTGACTTACGGGCGCACTTATCGCGCGGCGGCGCGCGGCGCGCGGCGCGGCGCGCGACGAAGGGCCGCACCCTCCCGGGTACGGCCCTTCGTGTCGTATTGGTGCTACTTGAGGATCTTGATGACCGTGCCGGCGCCGACGGTGCGGCCACCCTCGCGAATAGCGAAGCGGAGGCCCTCCTCCATGGCGATCGGCTGGATCAGGTTGACCGTCATTTCGGTGGTGTCACCGGGCATGACCATCTCGGTGCCCTCCGGCAGAGAGATGACGCCGGTGACATCCGTGGTGCGGAAGTAGAACTGCGGGCGGTAGTTCGCGTAGAACGGGTTGTGGCGGCCGCCCTCATCCTTGGACAGGATGTAGGCGTTCGCCTCGAACTCGGTGTGCGGCGTGACCGAACCGGGCTTGACGACAACCTGGCCGCGCTCGACATCTTCACGCTTGGTACCACGGAGCAGAAGTCCGACGTTCTCACCGGCGCGCGCGTCTTCGAGGGTCTTACGGAACATCTCGATGGCGGTGACGATGGTCTTGGAGGACTTCTCCTTGATGCCGACGATCTCCACCTCGTCGTTCGGGTGGAGGATCCCACGCTCGACGCGGCCGGTGATGACGGTTCCACGACCGGTGATCGTGAACACATCCTCGACGGGCATGAGGAAGGGCTTCTCGGTCTCGCGGACGGGCTCGGGAACGAACTCGTCGACCTTGTCCATGAGGTCGGCAACGGTCGCCGCCCACTTCTCGTCGCCCTCGAGGGCCTTGAGCGCGGAAACGCGCACGACGGGCGCGTTGTCGCCGTCGAACTCCTGGCTCGAGAGCAGCTCGCGAACCTCGATCTCGACGAGCTCGAGGATCTCCTCGTCATCCACCATGTCGGTCTTGTTCAGCGCGACGACGATGTAGGGCACGCCGACCTGGCGGGCGAGCAGCACGTGCTCGCGCGTCTGGGGCATCGGGCCGTCAGTGGCGGCGACGACCAGGATCGCGCCATCCATCTGGGCGGCACCGGTGATCATGTTCTTGATGTAGTCGGCGTGGCCGGGAGCGTCTACGTGTGCGTAGTGGCGCTTCTCGGTCTGGTACTCCACGTGGGAGATGTTGATCGTGATTCCACGCTGCTTCTCCTCGGGGGAGTTGTCGATCTGGTCAAACGCGTAAGAAGCGTTCAACGTCGGGTACTTGTCGTGCAGCACCTTGGTAATTGCAGCCGTCAACGTGGTCTTACCGTGGTCGACGTGACCGATGGTACCGACGTTGACGTGTGGCTTAGTCCGCTCGAACTTTGCCTTCGCCAATTGGTCCTCCTCAGGACTTAGGTGTAGACGCCCGCGGTTCGAATTGTTTCGAACCGCGTGCGCTACGGGGTTTGGATGTAGATATTTTACTTGGGCGAGCAGCCGGAGCTATTCGCCCTTGTTCTTCTGGATGATCTCGTCGGCCACCGCGCGCGGCACCTCAGAGTAGCTGTCGAACGACATCGAGTACACAGCGCGGCCGGATGTCTTCGACCGAAGGTCTCCGACATAGCCGAACATTTCCGACAGGGGCACCTTCGCGGCGATGACCTTCACGCCCGTGGCATCCTCCATCGACTGGATCTGTCCACGGCGCGAGTTGAGGTCGCCGATGACATCTCCCATGTACTCCTCCGGGGTACGGACCTCGACGGCCATGAGCGGCTCGAGAAGCACGGGATCGGCCTTGCGGGCCGCTTCCTTGAAGGCCATCGAGCCGGCGATCTTGAATGCCATCTCCGAGGAGTCGACATCGTGCGATGCGCCGTCAAGCAGGATCGCCATCACACCGACCATCGGGTAACCCGCGAGCACGCCGACCTGCAGCGCGTCCTGGATACCGTGATCGACTGACGGGATGTACTCGCGCGGGATCCGTCCGCCGGTGACCTTGTTGACGAACTCATAGCTCTTCTCCGCGGTCACCTCCATCGGCTCGAGCGAGATCTGGATCTTGGCGAACTGGCCAGAACCACCGGTCTGCTTCTTGTGGGTGAAGTCGTGCTTCTCGACGACACGGCGGATCGTCTCGCGATAGGCGACCTGAGGCTTGCCGACATTAGCTTCGACGCCGAATTCGCGCTTCATGCGATCGACCAGGATGTCCAGGTGGAGCTCGCCCATTCCCTTGATCACGGTCTGGCCGGTGTCGATGTTCTGCTCGGTGCGGAAGGTCGGATCCTCTTCGGCGAGCTTCTGGATCGCAAGCCCCAGCTTCTCCTGGTCGGCCTTCGTCTTCGGCTCGATCGCGACCTCGATGACCGGCTCCGGGAAGGTCATCGACTCGAGCACAACCTGGTGCGTCGGGTCGGTGAGGGTGTCTCCCGTAGTCGTGTCCTTGAGACCGATCACCGCGTAAATGTGGCCGGCGGTGACAGAATCGACCGGGTTCTCCTTGTTGGCGTGCATCTGGAAGATCTTGCCGATGCGCTCCTTCTTGCCCTTGGTCGCGTTGACCAGCTGGGCACCGGAGTCCGCCTTGCCCGAGTAGACCCGGATGTAGGTGAGACGACCGAAAAAGGGATGCACGGCGACCTTGAACGCGAGGGCCGCGAAGGGCTCCGTCGCATCCGGGTGGCGCAGGATGACCTTCTCTTCGTCGCGCGGATCGTGGGCCTCGATGGCCGGCACGTCGAGCGGGGTCGGCAGGTAGTCGACGACCGCATCCAGCATCGGCTGCACGCCGCGGTTCTTGAACGCGGAACCACAGAGCACCGGGTAGATCTGGCTCGAGATGGTGAGCTTTCGGATCGCAGCCTTGATCTCGGCGACCGAGAAATCGGTGTCGCCCTCCATGAAGCGCTCGAGGAGCGCGTCATCGGTCTCGGCCACGACCTCGAGGAGCGCCGCACGGTACTCCTTGGCCTTCTCGAGAAGGTCGGCCGGGATCTCTTCGATGTCGTACTTGGCACCGAGCTCCACGTCACCCTTGGAGTCTCCGCGCCAGGTCAGTGCGCGCATCTCGACCAGGTCGACGACACCTTCGAAGGTGTTCTCGAACCCGATCGGGAGCTGGATGACGAGGGGCTTCGCACCGAGGCGCTTGATGATGGTGTCGACCGTGTAGTAGAAGTCGGCGCCGAGCTTGTCCATCTTGTTGACGAAACAGATGCGCGGCACGTCGTATTTGTCGGCCTGGCGCCAGACGGTCTCGGACTGGGGCTCGACGCCCTCCTTGCCGTCGAACACCGCGACCGCGCCGTCGAGGACGCGCAACGAACGCTCCACCTCGACGGTGAAGTCCACGTGGCCGGGGGTGTCGATGATGTTGATCTGGTGCTTGTTCCAGAAACACGTCGTCGCAGCGGACGTGATGGTGATTCCACGCTCCTGCTCCTGCGCCATCCAGTCCATCGTGGCTGCACCATCGTGCACCTCACCGATCTTGTGGGTGATGCCCGTGTAGTACAGGATGCGCTCGGTCGTAGTCGTCTTGCCGGCATCGATGTGCGCCATGATGCCGATGTTGCGGACCTTGTTCAGGTCGGTGAGCACGTCTTGTGCCACGGAATGTCCTTACGAAAGAGAAGCGGATGGATGCTGGTCGAGTAGGGCGCTCAGGCGCCCGTATCGATGCTGGTCGAGTAGGGCGCTCAGGCGCCCGTATCGAGACACAAGATCTCGATACCCGCGCCGGGGCGCGTTACTCGATCAACGAAGCTATTACCAGCGGTAGTGCGCGAAGGCCTTGTTGGCGTCAGCCATCTTGTGGGTGTCCTCACGACGCTTCACCGCGGCACCGAGGCCGTTGGACGCGTCGAGGATCTCGTTGGTGAGACGCTCGGTCATGGTCTTCTCGCGACGGCCCTTGGCATAGGTCGTCAGCCAGCGCAGCGCAAGAGTGTTGGCGCGGTGAGGCTTGACCTCGACCGGCACCTGGTAGGTCGATCCGCCGACGCGGCGGCTCTTGACCTCGATGGTGGGACGAACGTTGTCGAGCGCCTTCTTGAGCGTGACGACGGCATCCGCACCGTTCTTGGTCGAGACGCCGACGAGCGCGTCATAGACGATGCGCTCCGCGAGGCCCTTCTTGCCATCAAGAAGGATCTTGTTGACGAGCTGGCTGACGATGGGGGCTCCGTAGACCGGGTCCGCGACTACGGGACGCTTCGGTGCTGGTCCTTTACGAGGCATTACTTCTTGTCCTTCTTCGCGCCGTAGAGGCTTCGGGCCTGCTTGCGGTTCTTCACGGCCTGGGTGTCGAGCGCGCCGCGCACGATCTTGTAACGCACACCGGGGAGGTCCTTCACGCGACCGCCGCGGATGAGCACCATCGAGTGCTCCTGCAGGTTGTGGCCTTCGCCGGGGATGTATGCGGTCACCTCGGTGCCGTTGGAAAGCTTGACGCGCGCGACCTTGCGAAGAGCCGAGTTCGGCTTCTTCGGGGTGGTCGTGTACACGCGGGTGCACACGCCGCGCTGCTGCGGGTTGCCCTTGAGGGCGGGCGCCTTGGTCTTGACGACCTTAGGGCTGCGGCCCTTGCGGACCAACTGCTGAATGGTGGGCACTGCATACTCCTTGTATTTACTGCACGGTGACAGATGTTGCGTAGCATCCGTTTCCGACGTTCTGTAGGTCCGTCGCAAACGTTTTGCACCACACGCGAATCGCAACCAGTGCGTCATCCTGAGTGGTATGCCGTGGGGGCTGCCGATCTTTCACAGACCGGCAAACCCAGCTTGTGTGGCCGGTGTCGAGCCTGACTGCACCCCCGGTAATGCGGGCACGGATCAGGCGCACGACAAAGCGCACACCTCGTAGATACTAGTCTCCGGGAGGGGTGTCGGTCAAACGAGCCAGGGCTTGGACGCGGGCCTCATGCGTCACGCTCGCGGTCGTCGCGGTTCTCCCACCACCAGCGCGGAGTGCGCTTCGCTCCTCCGCCGTCGCGGTAGGAAAGCAGCAGCAGGAAGGCGAACGCCACCACGAAGGCAATCACCGCGACCGAAACTGCGAACGGACCGACCGCATTCGACCCGAAGAACAGGAGGGAGAGGAGCGGGCGACCCTTGCCGAGCGAGTAGAGAATCGAACCGCTGATGAGGAAGGAGAAATAGGTGATCACGGCCGAGAGGATGGCGCCGACCGCGATCGAACCGCGGCGCCGACCAAAGGTCACGAGCACGGCGTACAGAGCCACCGTCGCGACGACGAACATGGTCGGGGCGATCAGGGGTCCGGCATCCGTCTCGGTGAGCACCTCCCGGTCGGCGTAGAGGCTGATGATGCCGCTCGCCGCGATGGCGAGGGCGAGGAACAGCACCACGGCGAACACCGCGATCATGCTTGCGTAGCGGGTGCGTGCATCCACTCGGTCGGGTTAGACGGTGGCTTCTGGAGCGCGGTACCGCGAATTCTCGTACTCTGCCGTGCGAGCGGCCGACTCGCGCTCGAAGGTATCGTGCGCTTCGATGTTGCGGGCCTTCACCCTGCGTCCGCGGGCGCTGATGAGCGCCCCCATCCACAGCGACACTTCGCGGGCGAGGAGCGCGGCGGCGATGATGAACGGGCTGGTGAGCGCCTGGGCGAACAGTCGGTTGGCGCTCGCCGGCGTCTCGGCGAAGACGTTGTTCGCGAGCAGTCCGGTGCCAACTGTGCCGAAGTAGACGAAGAGCCCGACGAACAGGCTGCCGACCACGTAGGCCCACCAGGCTGCACGGTTCACCAGCAACGCCACGATCACGAAGCCGACGAAGAAGAAGGCGACCGGGGTGTAGAAGGCGATCGAGCCGAAGAAGGTGAATTGGAAGACGCCCACCTCGACGGCGCGAATCGTGGCGATGACCAGGGCGTAGAGACCTGCAAAGATCGCGGTGGAGAGCAGCGCGATCAGCACGCCGAATCCGCGGTTTCCCCGTGTGCGCGGCTGCACCGGGGCGGGCACGTACACCGTTTGCATGGCGGCAGCGGATGTCGCAGCTCGCGGTGCCGCGTCGTGCTCCGGCTCCGGCTCGATCACAGTGGTCCGGGCGGCGCCCGGGTCGGATGTCGCGAGCACGGGTTCGCTGGCGGCCTGCGCGGGCGGCACCTCGACGAGGTCGTACACCGGCTCGCCTTCGACCACCGGGGTTCGTTCGGCCACCGGGGGTTCGCCGCTGCTATCAGGACCGTCGGTCCGTTTGGGCGACTGACTCGAAGCGGTCTCTGGCGTGTTGTCACTCATCGGTGCCACTCCTTACGGGCCGGCCGGGCGATCCCGGCGGTTCACGTCACTCTAGCAATGACGGGGAATCGCCGGGAACTCGGCTCGCGAGGGAGCTACTTTGTTGGTGTCGGCCTCTACTTCGCGGGCGCGACCGCAGCGGCAGGGGTCGGAAGGGCGTAGACGTTTCCGCCGAGATCCCCGGTGAAGACGCCACTGACGCTCGAGAGAGCCAAGGTGTTCACCAGGAACAACCGCGGTCCCGCCTGGATCGCGCCGGCGAACGCCATCACCTGTTCGTAGGTTCCGCTGACGGACACCTTGATCGGGACCACATAGAGCCCACTCGTCGGGCTGGCCGGCGTCACCGCCGGAGCCGTCGTGCCAGCGGCCGGTGCGGAGGGACTCGGGGTGGGAGTGGGAGTGGTGGCCGTCGCACCTGGTGTCGCCGGCGGTGTCGCCGCGACGGGTGCGACGTAGGCCGAGACTCCGCTCACTTCGACGCTCTTCAGTGTGATGCCCTGGGCATCACCGTATTCCTTGATGGTGCGCAGGAAGGTGGGCATGTCGGCATCGGTGGGAATCGAGCCGCGCAGCGTGTCGAGCTTCGCCTGGGTTTCTCCGATGTTCTCGAACTGCTTTTTGAGGGCGACGAGCTTGATCGCGTTGAGATCGTTGACGGATGCGACGCTCGAGCGCTGTTCCTCCGCCGCGGACACCTGGGAAAGGATCGGTGAGACGCCCACGATCCAGCCGAGGATGCCGACGACGGCGATGGCGCCGACGATGGCCAGAGTCAGGATACGGTCGCGGTTCATTTCTTTACAGCTTTCGTAGGGGCGAAGCGTTTCGCTAGCGCATCGGCGTTGACGAGCAGATCGACCTCGACGGTGTAGCTCTTCGTTTCCTCAACCCTGGTGACGCTTCCCGGAATCGCAGCGACAAACCCCTTCACCTTGGCGAGATTGTCGAGCCAATTCGAAATTTCCTGTTGCGGACTGTTCGCGGTGATTTTGACATCCGCGATCTGCTTCGGAGTCAAGGCATTGGCCGCCGCGGCCGCTGTCGCCGCAGAATCGGCGATCTGCGCCGTGAACGCCGTGATCGTCGTCCCTGCCGGGAGGGTCGCTTTGATGCTCTCGATATACGGCGCCCAGAGGATCTCGGTGGTCGCCGCCGCGGTCTGCGAGGTGAGGATCTGGTCCACCTGGCCCTGAAGCTTCGTGACATCGGAATATTTCGCCCGCGACGCCGCGAGAAGACTGCTCCGCGACTGTTCGTTGGCCAGTTGCGAATTCGCCGTGACGAGCGTGAAAGTCGCCCCGACGGTCGCGAGGATTGCGAGGATTACGACGGTCGCCAGTCCAAGGAGGAGTCGCCGGCGGAGTGCGCGGGACCTCTGACCCTCCCCCACCTCCCTGGGGAGCAGACGCACCCGAGGCGTCCCGCCAAGAATGAGGGAAGCATCCACCGAGGGGCGCCCGAGCGTGATGGCGCTCATGCGGCTGTCCCCAGAGCGAGGCCGATTGCTACGGTCATGGACGAATCCACACCTTTCTCTTTCATCGCCCTATCGGCCTGGCGTCCGATCGAGATGTTTCCGAAGGGATCGCCCGCCGAGACGGGAAGCCTGGTGTATTCCGAGACGGCAGCTCCAAAGCCTCCCAGCGCCGACCCGCCGCCCGAAAGGACCACACGTTCGATCGAGTTGCTGGTGCCTGTGGAGGCGAAGTAGGTGAGGGTGTTCCGCAGGCTCGTGATGAGCTCTCCGGTGGTCTCGAAGATGATTCCGACGGCCGCGTTCTCTTCCGGCGTGGTGGGCGCGGTGGAGAGCCCGAGTGCTCTCTTCGCACGCTCCGCGACTTCCATGGAGACCCCCATCCGGCTGGACAGGGCGTGTGTGAGGTCGTCGCCACCGGTGGGGATGATGCGAACGAAACGCGGAACGCCATCGGACGAGACGACCACTGTCGTGGTGGTGGCGCCGACGTCGATCATCGCCGAGGTGCCGCTGAGTTGCGATCCCCTCAGCAGGATGCGGCTGAGAGCAAAGGGAATCAGGTCGACCGCGACCGGGTTGAGACCGGCTAGCTGAACGGCCTTCACATTGCCGAGCACGGCCTCCTTAAGGGCAGCGACCAGGAGGCCATTGACGACCGGGCCGTTGGCATCCACGCCTTCGCTGATCGGGTAGAAATCGAGCAGGGCATCCTCGGTGGGAAAGGGCAACATCTCCTGCACATGGAACGGCAGGGACTCTCGGATGCGGTTGAGGGGCGCCTTCGGCACGGTCAGGTCGCGGGCGAGAACCCGTGAGTTGCCGATTCCCAGCACGACGTTCTTGGTGCTGAAGCCACCCGCAGACCACAGCTGCTTGAGCACGGTCGCAACGGTCGCCGGCTCGGCGACCTCGCCGCGATTAACCGCGCCGTGCGGCAAGGGCAACGAGTGGTAGCGCAGCAGCTCGGGGCGCGACTTCGAGGCCGCTCCGAGTTCTGCTGCTCGAATGCCATTCGCGCTGATGTCGAGTCCGACAATTGTTTTCGCCATTTTTCCCCCTGTGAAGTGCGTGTGCTAGGCGACCGTGAGGTCGAATATTGAAAGATAACTCGCGAAGACCGCGTTGCCGATGACTATCCCGAGCCAGGCCCCCGCGAACATCCACGGCCCGAAAGGGATGCCGCTCTTGCGCCCCGCCCGCTTCGTCGCGAGAAGAATGATCGAGAAGACTCCAGCCAGCAGGAAGGCACTGAATGCCCCGACCGCCACGGCCCCCCAGCCGGCCCACCCCAGGTAGATGCCGAGAACGCCGGCCAGCTTCACGTCTCCGAGTCCCATTCCTCCGGGGTAGACGAGTGCCATCGCGAGATAGAAGAGGAAAAGCGCCGCCATCGCGATGCCTGAGCCGATCAACGGTCCGAAATCGCCCGACAGGATGCTGGCAGCCCCGAAGAGCGCCGCGCTCACCCCGTACGCCGGGATCACGATGACGTTGGGCAGCTTGTGCACGTCGAGGTCGATCAGCGCGAGCGCGATGGTGATCGCGGCCAGATAGAGAAACGCGACCATCACCAGAATTGCCGCAACGACGGCTGCGGATGACGTAGCCGCAAATGCCGCTGGCGCAAAACCAAGGGCAATGAGCGCGAATGAGGCGGCTGTCGCCAACTCCACCAAGGGGTAGCGCGCGGAGATGGGCGCGGCGCAGTCGCGGCACTTTCCGCGCAGCAGCAGCCACGACAGTACCGGGATGTTGTCGTACGGCCGGATTTCGTTCTCACAGTGCGGGCAGGCGCTCGGGGGCGTCACGATCGACTTGCCGATCGGCACCCGATAGACGACGACGTTGAGGAAGGATCCAAGCAGCAGGCCGAGAACCGCAGCCAGCGCGACGGTCACCGCGATCATGGGCCGTACACCTCCTTGTACCCACCGACAACCGAATCGCTGTAGGAGGCCGGCGCGTTCCACTTCTGCTCGAGGCTTCCGTTGCAGCCTGCGACGATCATCTTCGACCACTTGCCGGTCGTGAAAGTGTCTGTGGGATCAACCGCGAGGCACCGGCCGAGGTAGTCGGTGAAGAGGTAGCTGGTGGCGTACGTACCAGTGTCGAGAAAACGGGTCCACCGCTGTGTGGTGGTATTCCCCGTAACACAGGGCGTGAACGTGACGAGTTTGCTCCCCACTGACGGTGTGGTGAGGCAGTACTTCTGGTTGACGTCACCCAGATTGTTGACCACGATCTGCTGGTTGCCCAGCGACGGGCTCGGCAGAGTCGGTTCCGTGTAATACCACTTGTGGTTCCACTTGAGGTTCACACCGGTGCCCGTTGGGTCCTGCTTGCACGGATAAGAAATCATGAACGGCTGAGTTATCGATTCGCCCGTGACGTCGGCGCAGCGGCCGAACTCCTTGTAGTTGACGATCTGTTTGGTGTCGTAGCTCGCTGCGCCGGCGCCCACCGCGGTCGACGGTGCGAATGCGCCTCCGCATCCGTTGGTGACCGTCAATGGGGAGCCGTTCGCGGGAGTGCCTGAGGACAGGCAGAAACTGGAGTAGTTGAGGTTGTCCGCGGTCTGGCCTTGCCAGGTGTTCGCCCCGACCCAACTCCACAGCTGGTTCCAGCGCGTTGCGTCTGTTCGGCACACCTGAAGGGTTGCGCCCCCGGCGGCGGCAGATGTTTTCGCGGCGTTGGTCGGGCTGGTGATGCACAGGGGCGTGGCCGGAGAAACGGTGGTGCTCGCGAGCTTGATCTCGTAGTCGGTGTCGTAGACCCACAGCTGCGTCAGGTCTTTCGCGGAGGTGCAGTTGGCTGCCGACCTGAAGACGACCGGTGAACCGACCGTTGCCGAGTTGGCCTCAAGACAGAACGCGTTGTTGTAGTCCCAAATGCGACCGCCAGCGATGTTCACGTTGGATACCTTGAACTGGTAGACCGCCGATATCGACCGATTGCCGTAGGTTGCGTCGGCCTTTCCTGGTACTGCCGCGCCGTCGCCTTTCGCGAGCGCGAGTACGTACAATGGCTGAGTTGTGCCTGCCAGCACGGTGCCGCTGCAATCCATGTCGTTCGCATCCTGCCAGGCGGTGGTTTTTCCAGTGGGATCCACCGTGAAATACTTCATGGTCACGGAATAGGTCGATGCCGGATCGTTGCCGTCCACGCGTCCCGTGATGACACACGGCAGGTTCGCCCGGATCCCCGTGATCTTGCCGGTTGCGATATCCGTCTGAGCCAGTGAACGGATGACTCCGAGCGAGGCTTGCACGCCGGCCTGGGCGGCATAAATGGTGCGGGTTGTCTTCTGTGCGATGAACACTGGCGCCGCCTGCGACAGGATCACGCCGAGCAGCACGACGGAAAGCCCGGCGGCAAGAAGCATGAAGAGGATCGCGGTGAGAACGGCGAGTCCCTCTTCGCCGTCCGACGGTCGTGCCGAAGTGCGAAGTGAATCGATCTTGCGCCTGATCGCCCTCATGGCCGGTACCCGCCGAAGCTGCACACGGGGGTGAGGGGATCGTTGCTGCGCGACTTGATCGAACTGTTTCGGGCCACGAAAGTGGTCGACATCGACGCGCCGGCCTTCTGCGCATCGCCGCCGACGTTTAGCGCGAGTAAAAGCTGTTGGCGGGGACTGTCGCTGAGGTTTGCAGGCACCAGCTCAAACGGGCGGGTCGGGACGCCGTCGTTCGCGACGTCGGCGAGTTTGACGGACCAGGCGGTCATCGTTGACGTGTCTCCTTCGTTCCATTTGCGGGACTCGAGTCGGGCGTTCGCGATGGCAAACCGCCACTGGTAGCAGATGGCGGCGAGGCCGCTCGCGGTGCTTGCTGCCGGAACCCGGAATTCCACGTAGCGGTCGCCCAGGGTTCCCGCTCCCGGAAAGTTGATCGAATCCGAATAACGCACCTGTCGGTCCAGATTCCCGAACACCACGAGCGTGCTGTTGGTCGACTGCCCGACAAGCTGGGTACGCACGGCGCTGCGCGAGATGGCAACCACAGAAGTCAGTACGATGGCGATGAAGACGGTGAAGATGACCATCGAGACCATCAGCTCGACCAGCGACAGGCCAGACTCTGCATCTCGCAGGAGCCGTCTCGCGGTCGCACGCTCGATCAATTGGTCTTCCATTCCAGGTCCGCGTGCGAATCGATCAGGGTGGAGATCGTGTACGAGCAGGAGCCGACCACCGCGCATCCCTGCCCGGCCGTCCATCCAACAATCACGATGACCCGGGTCAGTGCTGTATAGCCTGCGGGGGTCACCGGAGCGAGGCTTGCCGAATCAGTTTTCGTGCAGTCCCCGCCGGCAGTCTGGCCGGAGTTCGTTCCGAGTTTCTGGAAGCAGGTGCCGATGATCGTGGTGACCGTGTACGGTGTGCCGTTCTGGGTGACGGGCGCTTCGATGGGCACCGTCTCTGAGCCGGGCAGCGGAAGGGTGCGGTCGTATTCCTGGTAGGTCTTGCTGACCCCGCTCGTGCTTGCGTTGTCTGCGAAACTCTTCTGTACCGCGAGCAGAGACCGACCGCCGAGGAGGCTGGCGGGAGGAAGCCCGTTGGCCTTCTCCATCGCCGCATTCGCCACGGTGACGGCGATCGCTCGGCGTTGCTGCGAGACCGAACCGGTAGTGGTGGAGATGGCCAGCCCGATCGCGGCCGTGGCGACGATGCCCATGATCGCGATAGCAACGATGACCTCGATGAGGGTCATGCCGACTGAGTCCGCGGTGAGGCGGTAGATGTGTAAACGGATCTTGTTCATGGCACCTCCTCCAGGAGAGTCAGCAAGAGTTGTTGGGTGCAAGTGGTGCGAGAACGGTGCGGAACGTGGACGTGGCCGCGTTCCGCACCGTTCTGACTAGCAGGGAACTACGGGGTGAACTTTCCGAGGCCACCAGTTGCGCTGTTATACGTCTGGCTACCACCCGAGATGTTCGAGTTCGATCCGACGATCGTGTACGCAGTTCCGGACGGTGTTCCGCCGAGAGTGACGGTGATCGTGTTTCCGTCGCTGACTTTGAAGACCGTCGAAGTGGAGGTCTGTGCGGTCAGCGGGGTGAAGCCGGAGAACGAACCACCGTTGGAGGTGCCGTAGGTCTCGACGACCACAGCAGCGTTCTTGAGGTCGGAAGCCACGGAGGCCTTCCAGGCGCTCTGGCGCTGGTTGAGGAACACCGGGATGGCGATCGCGGCGAGGATGCCGATGATGATGATGACGACGAGGAGCTCGATGAGCGTGAAGCCCTTCTCCCCGTCCTTACGAGCCTCGCGGCCGGCCGTCATGGCCTTGTTCATGCGAATGATCATGTGATTGATTCCTGTTCATGAGAGTGTTGATGGACAGGTGGCCCCCAAATGCAATGCCCCCTGAGAGCAATGGTGGCCGTAGCGTTAGCGCCGCGGAATCCCGCAAACAGGGGTAATCCGCCAAATTTTCGGCCCCAGTAGGGGGGTGACGCGGCGAGTCCGGACACAGTGTTGCGGCGACATCCGATAGCGGATGCCGCCGCATCAACACCTGTCGGCCGCCCGCCCGCCGGCTACGGGCTGAACTTACCGAGGCCGCCCGCTGCCCGGTCGTAGACCTGACTACCGCTGATGTTCGTGTTGGATCCGCGGATAGTGAAGGTGGTCGCGCTCGGACTGACGACGATCAGGTTGCCGTCGGTCGACTTGATGCCGGAGACGGCATTGCTCACCGGAAACGAGGCAAACGATCCGTTGTTGTTCATGCCCCAGGTTTCGACCACCACGGCTGCGTTCTTGAGGTCGGAAGCCACCGAGGCCCTCCAGGCGCTCTGGCGTTGGTTGAGGAACACCGGGATGGCGATCGCCGCGAGGATGCCGATGATGGTGATGACGACGACGAGCTCGACCAGCGTGAAGCCCCGTTGACCGCCCGCACGAGCTCGGCTGCGGATCGGGGATTTCTGTTCAGCACCGGTCATGCGACTGGCTCCTGTTCGGTCTGACGGCGTCTATTTGTTGATCGCGTTGAAGATGGTGAAGATCGGCATGTACAGTGCCACGATCATTCCGCCGATCACTGTGCCGATCACGGCGATCATGAGCGGCTCGATGAGCGACGTGAGCGCCTCCGCGGTGCTCTGCACCTCTTCTTCGTAGAAGTCCGCCACCTTGGTCAGCATGATCTCCAGGGCGCCAGAGTCCTCTCCGACAGCGATCATCTGCACGACCATCGAGGGGAAGATCGGCTGGGACGCGAGCGGTGCCGCGATCGAATTTCCCGTACGCACCGACTCCTGCACCTTCTTCAGGCCGTCTTCGATCACCCAGTTTCCGGAGGTCTCTCCGACGATGCTGAGGGACTGCAGGATTGGCACACCAGCGGCGATCATCGCCGAGAAGTTGCGGGTAAAGCGAGCGACCGCGACCTTCGCGAAGAGCCCTCCGAACACCGGGATCTTGAGCTTGAGCGGATCCGTGATGCTGCGGACCTTGTCCTTCTCCTTGTTGAATTTCCACCAGACGTTGAAGCCCACGATGAGCACGACGAGCAGCGGGAAGATCCAGACCATATTCTGAGAGAGCGTCACCAGAATCTGGGTGGGCAGCGGGAGGGTGCCGCCGAGGCTCGAGAACATCGCCTGGAATACCGGCACGATGAAGATGAGCATGGCAATGACGGCGACGAAGGCCATGATGAGCACGGCGATCGGGTAGGTCAGTGCCGACTTGATGGTGGCGCGGAGCTTCACGTCGGACTCGAAGTTGTTGGCGATCGACTCGAGCGCCCCATCCAGGAACCCTCCGGTCTCACCGGCACGCACCAGATGGATCATGAGGCGCGGGAAGACGCGGGGGAATTTCGCGAAACTTGCGGACAGCGACGACCCACCTTCGATATCGGAGCGCACCTCGCCCAGCGTCGAGGCGAGTGCCTTGTTCTCGGTCTGTTCGGCGAGGATCGTGAGGGTCCGCAGCAGCGAAAGTCCGGCGGCGATCATGGTCGCCATCTGGCGGCTCATGATGGCGAGGTCCTTCAGGCCGACACCCTTGCTGAGGAACTTGATCTCCATGTTGAGACCGGTGCCCTCTTTCGACTCCTCGATCGAGGTCGGTGACACCCCCATCGATCGAAGGCGAACCGCCGCATTGATTTCGGTGGATGCTTCGAGCCTTCCCTTGACGTTCTTGCCCTGGGCATCCCGACCCTTGTAGGCGTAGGCGAGTGTAGCCATCATTCACCGATCTTTCTCGAGTAGGCATCCTTGAAGTCGATCCCGGTCGCCGCCATGGCCTGCGCCGCGACATCCGTCGCACTCTCACCGCGGTGGATAAGCTGCTTCAGCGACTCGGCATCCTGCGCCTTCTCGATCGCGGCCGCGACAGTGATCATGCCGGCGTTCGCCAGATCGGCGAGATGCGAGTCCATGGTGTGCATTCCGTGTTCGCGGCCGGCCTGCATGGCCGAGGCGATCTGGTAGGTCTTGCCCTCACGGATGAGGTTGTTGATGGCCGGAGTCGCGATCAGGATCTCGGTGGCCACGACCCGGCCCGATCCGCTCGCCTTCTTCACCAGGGTCTGGCAGACCACGCCCTGCAGCACCGCGGCGAGCTGGGAACGCACCTGGCCCTGCTGGTGGGGCGGGAACACGTCGATGATGCGGTCGATGGTTTGGGCGGCATCCTGCGTGTGCAGGGTGGCGAACACGAGGTGACCGGTCTCGGCTGCGGTGAGGGCCACCGAGATCGTCTCGAGGTCTCGCAGCTCACCGATCAGGATCACGTCGGGGTCCTGGCGCAGCACGTGCTTTAGCGCGTTCGCGAAGCTGTGCGTGTCGGGTCCCACCTCTCGCTGGTTCACCAGCGATTTGTGATTCTTGTGCATGAACTCGATCGGGTCTTCCACCGTGACGATGTGGTCGGCCCGGGTGCGGTTGACGAGGTCGATGAGTGCGGCGAGAGTGGTGGACTTGCCCGAACCGGTCGGCCCGGTCACGAGCACGAGACCACGCGGGAGCTTGGCGAAGCGGCCGATGGTCTCGGGCACGCCGAGGTCCTTGAGCTGTTTGATCTCCGTGGGGATGAGGCGGAACGCCGCGCCCATCGAGTTGCGCTGCTGGTAGATGTTCACACGGAATCGAGCATTCGCCGAGAGCGTGTAGGCCAGGTCGAGCTCGAGCTCCTTGTCGAACGCGATGCGCTGCTCCGGAGTGAGGATGCTGAGGAGGGCATTGGTGACCTTCGCCCGGTTCCAGACCGAGGTGCCCTCGACCTGCCGCAGCACGCCGTCCACCCGGATGGTCGGCGCCGCGTTGACGGTGACGTGGAGGTCGGATGCCCCGGAGTAGAGCACGTCGGTGAGGGCGGCAATGAGGTCGGGGTCGACGTGGAGTCGCGGTGACGAGTTGCCCTCGCCGGAGGTCGGCTCCTCGAAGAAGGGCTGATCGTCCCCGTCGTCGGAATCGTCGAGGTCGTAGCTCGATGCCGTGCCCGCGGTGATGTCGGCAAGGGCCTGTTCGAGGAGGGTGCTGGTCTCCGTCACCGGAACGCGAGGCGTTGGCGGCGCGATCACCGGGGGCGGTGCCTCGAACAGGTCGTAGGCGGGGGGCGTGGTGGGAGCGTCGTAGGAGTGTGTGACCGGAGGCGGAGTGTAGAGGGGCGCGGCACTCGCCGGCGGGATGATCGTGAGATCGTAGGCATCCGGTTCGATAGTCGGAGAATAGGTGGCGGCCACGGGAGCCACGTCGTAGGGCGACGTTCCCATCACCGGCGGGGCGAGGTCCGAAACGGGTCGTGGCGGCTGGCTCGCGAAGAATTCCTCCGGCGGCAGTTGGCCCGCCGGCTCGACATACGGTGGCGCGGCGTGACTGAGTGCCGCTGCGTCCGCCTGGGCCTGCGCGGCGCGGCGCGGCGACAGGATCGGTGTGATATTGCCCACCGGAATTTCATACGGTTGGTTCATTCGGATTTCCCCCTCGGTACACAAATGGATGCGGCGACCCCCGTCGCCGTTACAACTACGCGACCACGCGCAAGATCTCCTCAACGGAGGTGAGGCCCATCTGGGCCTTCGACCAGCCGTCCTGGCGCAGCGTGAGCATGCCCTCGGCCATGGCCACGTTCTTGATCTCCGCGCTAGAAGCGCGGCGAACCGCCATCCGCTCGATCTCCTCGCTCACCGCCATGATCTCGTGGATCGCGATGCGTCCGCGGTAGCCGGTGTTCGAGCAGACCGAGCAGCCGATCGGCTGGTGCAGGGTCGGCACGGGCTGCTCCGGGTCGATGAAGAAGCCGAAGGCAGCCATCTCAGTGGCGATCGGCGTGTAGGGCTGCTTGCAGCGGTCGCAAAGACGGCGGGCGAGTCGTTGGGCGACAACCGAGTCGAGGGCGGATCCGACGAGGAACGGCTCGATCTCCATCTCGGTGAGACGGGTGATCGCACTCGGGGCGTCGTTGGTGTGAAGGGTCGACAGCACGAGGTGGCCGGTGAGCGAGGCTTCGATGGCGATCTGCGCGGTCTCGTGGTCGCGGATCTCACCAAGCAGCACGACATCCGGGTCGGATCGCAGGATCGACCGTAGCGCGCTCGCGAACGTAAGCCCGGCCTTCGGGTTCACCTGCACCTGGTTGATGCCGGCCATGCGGTATTCCACCGGGTCCTCGACCGTGATCACGTTGATCTCGGGCTTCGCCACCGTGTTGAGCGTGGTGTACAGCGTGGTCGACTTGCCCGATCCGGTCGGGCCGGTCACGAGGATCATGCCGTACGGCTTCGTATACGACTTCTTGTAGACGTCGAAGTTGCGCTGCAACAGCCCGAGGTCGTCGAGGCTCATGCTCGAACCCGAGTTGTCGAGGATTCGCATGACCACTTTCTCGCCCCAGACGGTGGGAAGGGTCGCGACCCGGAGGTCGACTTTCCGGCCACCGTGGATCACCGACAGCCGGCCATCCTGCGGCTTGCGCCGCTCGGCGATGTCGATGTCGCTCATGATCTTGAGGCGCGAGATCACGCCGTTCTGAATCTGCTTCGGGGCACGCTGCATTTCGTGCAGCACCCCGTCGATGCGGTACCGCACCCGCATCTCGTGCTCGGCCGGTTCGATGTGGATGTCGGAGGCCCGGTCCTGGATGGCCTGGCTGATGAGCAGGTTGACGAATCGCACGATCGGCGCATCATCTTCGAAGGCCTCGGTGGCCACCGGCACCATGTCGGCGGAGGGCTTGCCCTCCTCCTCGAGCGCCGTGGTGAGATCGCTGAGCTCGCCGTCGGCTCGGAGCAGGCGGTCCATCGCACGGCGCAGGTCCCCGCGCTCCGCGACGACCGCGTTGACACGCATCCGGGTGGCGGCCCGAATGTCGTCGAGCGCGAAGACATCGCCCGGATTCGACATGGCGACGGTGATCGTGTCGCCGGCGACGGAGAGGGGCAGCAGGTCGTGGCGACGACAGAGCGCGGCCGAGACGAGGGAGACCGCAGTGCGGTCGATCGGGAAGTCGACGAGTTCCACGAAGGGCAGCCCGGCCTGTGCGGCCCGTGCCGACGCGACCTGGACGTCGGTGAGCACTCCCTTGTCGATCAGGTTGATGATCTGGAGTTCATCAGTGGCCGGGTCGCCGCTGATGTCATCGAGGCTCTCGATCGGCATGAGGCCGCGGATGATGAGGATCTCAGCAACTGAAGACATTCCCGCGCCCTTCCCGTCTGGTGTGGCGGAGGGACGCAAAACGAAAGTAGGACGATCCCCCCGGAAATCCAACGCTATCGGCGCGGTGTAACCAAACACAGTCCCGCGATAGGGGGGCACGCACTTGGTTGCGGGAGCTGAAGTCTGGCGAATGGTTGCTTATCTACCGGTTGAAGGGAGGTTTGCCAGACCTCACCGGGCATCAGCCGCTCCAGCCGCCCTTTCTCAGCTTGGATTTCAGGATTTCGATGATCTCTCTCGAATCCCGCAAGTCAGGAGCGCCAGCACGAACATAGGACCAGTTGGCATTTTCGAGGCGCGGCGCACGCTTGAGATCCTTTGCCCACTGCAGCCGATCGGTGCGGTGGACGTCGCCCTCGTAGTCGAACGCTACGCGGTACTTTCTCCAGCCCAGGTCGGCCATCGCAACGAACATGCCCGCCTCCGTGTAGATCTCGCAGTTCACCTCGGGAGGCGGCAAACCCGCTTTGGCGAATCTCACTCTCATCACGGATTCGGGCGGCGAGTCCGCGCGGTCGGTGAGCGTGGGAATGACCCTCTCAACAGCGGGTCGGCCGCGCCTACCTGTCCAGCGTGCGAGCGCACTTTCCAGGTCCAGCGTGGTCAGCCGCAGGCGTTCGGCTCGTCTGCGCCAGATCAAGAAATCGCCCGCGGCCACCAGGTCCTCCTCACTGAGCAGCGCGGCGAGGTCACACCAGGTGCGCGCGAGAGAGGTGATGCGTATTTGGCCGAACTGAAGCAGATCTCGTTCGTCAACCTGAAGCCGATGCCCCCGAATCCCTGCGCCGACTGGCACGACGCGCCCTGGCCCAACCGCCACATCGAGCCCGGAGCGACGCTGAAGACCGAACGGGAGTGGGATGCCCCACAGTCGCGCTGCGGTGACGTGGGAGAAGAACGCGCTTGGCGACATCCGCTGCCCGTAGGCGTTTACCTGGTCGAGGAGCGTTTCCACCGAGCCCGCCGGAACTCGAATCCCCCAAAATGGACGTTCGAGGTCGGGCCCGCGCAGTCGGCTCGCACCGACGCCGAGCGCGAGCGCGTGGCCGACTGTGAACGGACCGCCGCCGATCTCGGTCGGAAGCACCACGCGCACACCCATCGAAGAAGGATGCCCCGGGCGCGCACCGCCTGACGGTCATCCACAGTCGCCATCCCCCATCCACAGGCCGCCGGGAGAAGAGTCCTCCCGGTTTCGGTTATGAGATCTGGTGATCGGATGCTCCCGCCTCTCGTGGAGGACGGATTGCCAGACCTGACCGGAGATTGACGCCGAATGGCCCCCCACCGTGATGAGGGGCCATTCGATACGCGAGGTTAGTTGTACGTTCCCGGCGTGTAGTCGTCAGAGGAGAAACTGTCGAAGTCGACGAACGAGAGGTCCGCCTCCGAGAACACCGAGTCATCCGTGAAGATGCGGTTCGGGTAGCGCTCCGACTTCGCCTCTTCGGTCGCCTCTACTGTGACGTTGCGGTACTTCGGCAGACCGGTTCCGGCGGGAATCAGCTTTCCGATGATCACGTTCTCCTTGAGCCCCATCAGCGGGTCGGACTTGCCCTCCATGGCGGCCTGCGTGAGCACACGCGTGGTCTCCTGGAACGACGCGGCCGACAGCCACGACTCGGTCGCGAGCGACGCCTTGGTGATACCCATGACCTCCTGGCGAGCGGATGCCGTCTTCTTGCCCTCGGTGAGCGCGGAGCGGTTCAGCTCGTTGTACTTGAGGCGGTCGACGAGCTCACCGGGAAGGAGCCCAGTGTCACCGTGGTCGACGACGGTCACCTTACGAAGCATCTGGCGAACGATGACCTCGATGTGCTTGTCGTGGATCGGCACACCCTGCGAGCGGTAGACGCCCTGCACCCCGCTGACGAGGTGGATCTGCACGGCACGCACACCGCGAACTCGAAGAACTTCCTTCGGGTCGATGGCGCCCACATGCAGCTGCTGTCCGAGCTCGACGTGCTGGCCATCTTCGACGAGGAGGGTCGCGCGCTTGAGCACGGGGTAGGCGATCGGCTCGTCACCGTTGTCGGGGGTCAGGATCAGCTTGCGGCTGCGGTCCGTGTCCTCGATGGTGATGCGACCGGCGGCCTCGGCGATCGGGGACGCACCCTTCGGGGTGCGCGCCTCGAACAGCTCGGTGACGCGCGGCAGACCCTGGGTGATGTCATCCGCGGATGCCACCCCACCGGTGTGGAAGGTGCGCATGGTGAGCTGCGTGCCGGGCTCGCCGATCGACTGGGCCGCGATGATGCCGACGGCCTCTCCGATGTCGACGAGCTTGCCGGTCGCGAGTGAACGGCCGTAGCAGGCAGCACACACCCCGACGGCCGACTCGCAGGTGAGCACCGAACGCACCTTGGCCCGAGTGATTCCGTTGTCGATGAGCTCCTGGATGAGCACGTCCCCGACGTCGTCTCCGGCCCGCGCGATCACAGTGCCCGTCGCGTCAACGGCATCCTCGGAGAGGCTCCGCGCATAGAGCGAGTTCTCGACGTTGGGATCGCGCACCAGCACGCCGTCCGCCCCAACCGTCGCGACGGTGAGATCGAGACCCTTTGAAGTGCCGCAGTCGTCCTCGCGGATGATGACATCCTGCGAGACGTCGACGAGACGCCGCGTGAGGTATCCGGAGTCTGCGGTACGCAGAGCGGTGTCGGCCAAGCCCTTGCGAGCACCGTGAGTCGCGATGAAGTACTCGGCGACCGAGAGTCCTTCGCGGTAGCTCGAGATGATCGGGCGGGGGATGATCTCGCCCTTCGGGTTCGACACCAGTCCACGCATACCGGCGATCTGACGCACCTGCATCCAGTTACCACGGGCACCAGAGGTGACCATGCGGTTGATGGTGTTGTCGGCAGGCATGTTGTCTTCCATCGCCTTGGCGACTTCGGCGGTTGCCTTGTTCCAGATCTCGATGAGCTCCTGGCGACGCTCGGCGTCGGTCGTGAGTCCCTTCTCGAACTGGGTCTGAACCTTCGTGGCCTGCTTCTCGTAGCCCTCGATGATCTGGCGCTTGTTCGGCGGAGTGAGCACATCGCTGAGCGCGACGGTCACACCGCTTCGGGATGCCCAGTGGAATCCGGCGTCCTTGATGCGGTCGAGTGCTGCGGCGACCTCCACCTTGGGGTACCGCTCGGCGAGATCGTTGACGATCGCGGAGAGCTGGCCCTTGTCGGCGACGGCCTCGATGTAGGGGTAATCCGCGGGCAGCGTCTCGTTGAAGAGTGCTCGACCGAGGCTCGTGTTCAGGAGCACCGGCGTGCCGGCTTCGAAGCCTTCCGGCGCCTCCCCCTCGGCGAACACGACATCCGACAGGCGGATGCGCACCTTCGCGTTGAGGTCGACCGAGTGCTGGTCGTGGGCGAGGATCGCCTCGGCGATCGAGGAGAACGCGCGGCCTTCGCCGACGACACCTTCCTTGAGCGTGGTGAGGTGATGAAGGCCGATGATCATGTCCTGTGTCGGCAGGGTGACCGGGCGGCCGTCGGAGGGCTTCAGGATGTTGTTCGACGCGAGCATCAGGATGCGCGCCTCTGCTTGGGCCTCGACCGACAACGGAAGGTGCACGGCCATCTGGTCACCATCGAAGTCGGCGTTGAACGCCGCACAGACCAGCGGGTGAAGCTGGATGGCCTTGCCCTCGACGAGCTGGGGCTCGAAAGCCTGGATGCCGAGTCGGTGAAGGGTCGGTGCGCGGTTCAGCAACACCGGGCGCTCGCGGATGATCTCCTCGAGCACGTCCCACACCTGCGGACGGCTTCGTTCGACCATGCGCTTGGCACTCTTGATGTTCTGCGCGTGGGTGAGGTCGATGAGACGCTTGATGACGAAGGGTTTGAACAGCTCGAGGGCCATCTGCTTGGGCAGACCGCACTGGTGCAGCTTGAGTTGCGGGCCGACGATGATGACCGATCGACCGGAGTAGTCGACGCGCTTTCCCAGCAGGTTCTGGCGGAACCGACCCTGCTTGCCCTTGAGCATGTCGCTCAGGGACTTCAGCGCCCGGTTGCCGGTGCCGGTGACGGGGCGGCCACGACGACCGTTGTCGAACAGCGCGTCGACGGCCTCCTGCAGCATCCGCTTCTCGTTGTTGACGATGATCTCGGGGGCACCGAGGTCGAGGAGACGCCGCAGCCTGTTGTTGCGGTTGATCACCCGGCGGTAGAGGTCGTTGAGGTCGGACGTCGCGAAACGTCCCCCGTCGAGCTGAACCATCGGGCGCAGCTCCGGGGGGATGACCGGAACGACCTCGAGCACCATAGCGGCCGGCGAGTTGCCGGTCTGCAGGAAGGAGTTGACCACGCGCAGTCGCTTGATCGCGCGGATCTTCTTCTGCCCCTTGCCGTTGGCGATCTGGTCGTGCAGGTCGTCGCTCTCGCTGGCGAGGTCGAAGGCCTGGAGGCGCTTCTGGATGGCTTCGGCGCCCATGTAGGCCTCGAAGTACACGCCGAACCGGTCCTGGAGATCGTGGAAGACGGCATCCTCCGGCTTGAGGTCGCCGACTTTCAGGCTGCGGAAGTCCTCCCACACACGCTCGAGCTGGGCGATCTGCTCGTCGAAGGACTTGCGGGCCTGGCCCATCTCCTTCTCGGCGACGTCCTTGGTGCGACGCTTCTGGTCGGCCTTTGCACCCTCTTCTTCCAGGGCTGCGAGGTCGGTCTCGAGGCGCTGAAGCCGGTCGGCGATGCGAGCATCGCGCTGGCTCTCCAACTCCTTGATCTCGAGGCGGATCTCGTTCTCGAGTCCGGGCATGTCGTCGTGACGGCCCTCTTCGTCGACGGAGATCACCATGTAGGCGGCGAAGTAGATGACCTTCTCGAGGTCCTTCGGAGCCATGTCGAGCAGGTAGCCCAAGCGCGACGGAACGCCCTTGAAATACCAGATGTGGGTGACCGGAGCGGCGAGTTCGATGTGGCCCATGCGCTCACGGCGCACCGAGGACTTCGTGACCTCTACGCCACAGCGCTCACAGACGATTCCTTTGAAGCGAACACGCTTGTACTTGCCGCACGAGCACTCCCAGTCGCGGCTCGGTCCGAAGATCTGCTCTCCGAAGAGGCCGTCCTTCTCGGGCTTGAGGGTGCGGTAGTTGATCGTTTCGGGCTTCTTGACCTCACCGTGCGACCAGCGACGGATGTCGTCAGCGGTGGCGAGGCCGATACGAAGCTCATCGAACGTTGTTACGTCGAGCAATTTTTCTCCTACTTTAGAAAAACTTTAGAAAAGGTGTCTTGGTTCGTGACCAAAGAGCTTTAGCGAGCTCAGATGTCGTCGATCGACGAGTTCTCGAAACGCGTGGAGATGTTGATGCCGAGTTCCTCCGCAGCACGGAAGACCTCGTCGTCCGTGTCGCGCAGGCTCACTGCCGTGCCGTCCGCCGAAAGGACTTCGACGTTGAGGCACAGCGACTGCATCTCCTTGATGAGCACCTTGAAGCTCTCGGGGATACCGGGCTCCTGAATGTTCTCGCCCTTGACGATGGCTTCGTACACCTTGACGCGCCCCAGGATGTCATCCGACTTGATCGTCAGGAGCTCCTGCAGTGCGTACGCGGCGCCATAGGCCTCGAGGGCCCAGACCTCCATCTCGCCGAACCGCTGTCCTCCGAACTGCGCCTTACCACCCAGCGGCTGCTGCGTGATCATCGAGTACGGGCCCGTCGAGCGCGCGTGGATCTTGTCGTCGACGAGGTGGTGCAGCTTGAGGATGTACATGTAGCCGACCGACACCGGCTGCGGGAACGGCTCGCCGGAGCGGCCGTCGAACAACTGGGCCTTGCCGGATGACCCGATCAGGCGGTCACCGTCGCGGGTCGGCGTCGTGGAGTCCAGAAGACCCTCGATCTCGGCCTCGAGCGCTCCGTCGAACACTGGGGTGGCGACCTTGGTGCCCGGGGCACCCGACTTGGCCTCATCGGAGATCTTGGCCGCCCATTTCGGGTTGCCCTTGATGTCCCAGCCCTGCTTGGCGACCCATCCGAGATGCGTCTCGAGCACCTGGCCGAAGTTCATTCGTCCGGGGATGCCAAGCGGGTTCAGGATGATGTCGACCGGGGTTCCATCGGCCAGGAACGGCATGTCCTCGACCGGGAGGATCTTGGAGATGACACCCTTGTTGCCGTGACGGCCGGCGAGCTTGTCGCCCTCGGTGATCTTGCGCTTCTGGGCGATGAACACGACCACGCGCTGGTTGACGCCCGAACCGAGCTCGTCGTCTCCGTCTTGCGAGTCGAACACCTTGACGCCGATGATCGTTCCGGCCTCACCGTGGGGAACCTTGAGCGAGGTGTCGCGCACCTCGCGGCTCTTCTCGTTGAAGATGGCGCGCAGCAGGCGCTCCTCGGCGGAAAGCTCGGTCTCGCCCTTCGGCGTGACCTTCCCGACCAGGATGTCACCGGGGCGCACTTCGGCACCGATGCGGATGATTCCGCGCTCGTCCAGGTCGGCAAGCAACTCGGGACTCACGTTCGGCAGGTCGCGGGTGATTTCTTCCTTGCCGAGCTTCGTGTCGCGCGCGTCGACCTCGTACTCCTCGATGTGAATCGAGGAGAGGGTGTCGTCCTTCACCAGGTTCTGGCTCAGGATCATCGCGTCCTCGAAGTTGTAGCCCTCCCACGGCATGAATGCCACGAGCAGGTTCTTTCCGAGGGCGAGTTCGCCGTTCTCCGTCGCGGGGCCGTCGGCGAGAACCTGGCCGGCCTCGATGCGGTCGCCCGCGCCGACGATGACGCGGTTGTTGTACGACGTGCCCTGGTTCGAGCGGTTGAACTTGCGCAGGTAGTAGTCCTGCGTCCCCCCGGCGTCGAGCTGGATGGTCACGACGTCGGCCGAGACCTCGGAGACGACACCCGCGGCATCCGCAGTGATCACGTCTCCGGCGTCGATGGCCGCGTAGCCCTCCATGCCGGTGCCGACGAGCGGCGACTCGCTGCGCAGCAGCGGGACGGCCTGGCGCTGCATGTTCGCACCCATGAGGGCGCGGTTGGCATCGTCGTGCTCAAGGAATGGGATGAGCGAGGTCGCGACCGACACCATCTGGCGCGGCGAGACATCCATGTAGCCGATCTCGTCGATGAGGAAGAGGTCGACCTCCCCACCCTTCTTACGAGCGAGCACGCGGGGCTCGGCGAAGCGGGCGTCGGGGGTGAGGGGCGCGTTGGCCTGGGCCACCACATACTCGTCCTCTTCGCTCGCGGTGAGGTAGTCGATGGTCTCGGAGACGACACCGTCGATGACGCGACGGTACGGGGTCTCGATGAAACCGAAGGAGTTGATGCGGGCGAACGACGCGAGCGATCCGATCAGGCCGATGTTCGGGCCTTCCGGGGTCTCGATCGGGCACATGCGTCCGTAGTGCGAGGGGTGCACGTCTCGCACCTCGACGCCGGCGCGCTCGCGGCTGAGTCCGCCAGGACCAAGTGCACTGAGGCGGCGCTTGTGGGTGAGGCCCGCGAGCGGGTTGTTCTGGTCCATGAACTGCGACAGCTGCGAGGTTCCGAAGAACTCCTTGATCGCGGCGACGACGGGGCGCACGTTGATCAGGGTCTGCGGCGTGATCGCTTCGATGTCCTGCGTGGTCATGCGCTCGCGCACGACGCGCTCCATGCGGGACAGCCCGGTGCGCACCTGGTTCTGGATGAGCTCGCCGACCGCGCGGATACGACGGTTGCCGAAGTGGTCGATGTCGTCCACGTCGAGGCGGAGCTCCACCGGCTTGCCGTCGCGGATGCCCTTGATCGTCTTCTGCTCGTCGTGCAGGGCGACCAGGTACTTGATCGTCGCCAGGATGTCCTGCTGGCTGAGCACGGAGTTCGACAGTTGCGCATCGATGCCGAGCTTGCGGTTGATCTTGTAACGACCGACCTTCGCGAGGTCGTAGCGCTTCGAGTTGAAGTAGAAGTTGTCGAGGAGTGCGCGGGCTGCCTCGGCGGCCACCTGCTCGCCCGGACGCAGCTTGCGGTAGATGTCCTTGAGCGCCTCCTCTTTGGTGAGGATGCTGTCTTTTTCGAGGGTCAGCTCGATCGAGGCGAAGCCCTTGAACTCCTCGAGGATCTCTTCGCTGGTGAGGCCGAGGGCTTTGAGGAACACGGTGACCGACTGCTTGCGCTTGCGGTCGATGCGCACACCGACCTGGTCGCGCTTGTCGATCTCGAACTCGAGCCAGGCGCCACGGCTCGGGATGATCCGAGCCGAGTAGATGTCCTTGTCGGAGGTCTTCTCCTGCTGGCGCTCGAAGTACACTCCGGGCGAACGCACCAGCTGGGAGACGACGACGCGCTCGGTGCCGTTGATGACGAAGGTGCCCTTCGGGGTCATCAGCGGGAAGTCGCCCATGAAGACGGTCTGGGTCTTGATCTCACCGGTGAGGTGGTTCATGAACTCGGCCTCGACGTAGAGAGGTGCGGAGTAGGTCTTGCCCTTCTCCTTGCACTCGTCGATCGAGTACTTCTTCTCTTCGAGGAAGGGGTTTGTGAACGAGAGCTGCATCGTCTCGCCGAGGTCCTCGATCGGGGAGATCTCCTCGAAGATCTCCTCGAGCCCGGTGAGCGCGGGCAGGTCCTGGCGTCCGGAGGCTTTCGCCTCGGCAGCGCGTTCCTTCCAGAGTTCGTTGCCGACGAGCCAGTCGAAGCTCTCCGTCTGGAGTGCGAGAAGATCGGGAACCGTCAGGGTGTCGGTGATCTTCGCGAAAGAGAGGCGGGATGCATCCCGTCCGTTTCGAGGACCCTTGTTCGACGAGTTCGTGGTGGATGCGTTGCGAGCAGCAGCCAAGGAAATAACCTCCGGTGGGCGGTGTTACGCGCCCCATTGCCTAAGTAAGGAGTTCAGTCGGTGATGGGTTTCGCTCCAGGGGTGTGCTCGTCTGTGACGGGCGCAGCCGACCGCAATATGAAGGCAGAGATTTCCTGGGAGCGCAAAGAACCACTATAGGCCGGATTTGATCACATCTGCAAGTCGATTCTTGACCATTTTCGCGAAAGCGAGTATAACCAGGCGCCTCAGGACTCCCGCTCGACGATCACGGGACGTAGCTTGGCGAGCCGGGCATCCACCCGCGCGATGCTCTCCGGGTCGACGCCGATTGCCAGGAGCGATTCGCCGAGTCGGGCAACCATCAGGTCGAATGCCTCCCCGGTCACCCCGAGTCCCACGTGGGCGATGCGCATGCTGCGGCCCCCGTACTCCTCGGGTCCGTCGAGCGCCACGGCGAGGTAGGCGCGCAGGTGCATGCGGAGAGCCTCGCTCTCGGCGCGCGCGAACCACGGCCACAACGCATCGTCGGTGCTCACTCGGCGCCAGAAATCGGCGACCACCGAGGCGATCGCCGAACCTCCGCCGATCTCGTCGTACAAACTCATGGGTCCCCTCGCACCGATTCACGTTGTAGAGCCATTCTCAAACATAACCACCGATATCGACAATTCCCCATAACTGGTGCTCCCCGGATGAGGGGCGGCCCCGCCCGGCGGACTAGTGTGGCAGGGTCGTGAGGGTGACCGAACATCCCTCCGCGATCCTGAAGCTCAGCGGCTACCGCGCGGTGATCGAACCCGACCGCTGGGTGCCGGGCAGCTTCACGCTCATCGTGGACGGCACGCCGCAGTCGCACGTGAACCTCGATGATCCGAGCCAGCTCTTCTTCGAGTACATCCAACGGATCGGTCATGTGATCGACCAACTCCGGATGCCCGGCGAGCCCCTCACCGCGGTGCATCTCGGTGCCGGTGCGTTCACGCTCCCCCGCTACATCGAGGCGACGAGGCCGGGTTCCCGCCAGCAGGTCGTGGAGATCGAGACCGATCTCGTTGATCTCGTGCGCGCGCACCTGCCGCTCCCGCGGAACGCGTCGATCCGGGTGCGCCACGGTGACGCTCGAGAGGTGCTTGGCAAGCTCCCTGCCGGGCTGCGCCAAGAGGTCGACCTGCTCATCGTGGACGTCTTCAGCGGCGCTCGTACTCCCGCGCACGTGACGAGCCTCGAGTTCTATCGGCAGGCGGTCGCCCTGTTGAAGCCCGACGGGATCATTGTGGCGAACGTCGCCGACGGGCCGGGGCTCGCCTTCGCCCGCGGCCAGGCGGCAACCTTGCTCTCGGCCACCGGGCATGTCGCCGCGCTCGCCGAGACCCAGATCCTCAAGGGGCGCCGCTTCGGCAATGTGGTGATGGTCGGTTCACGATCGCCGCTGCCGATGGAGTGGATGCCGCGGCTGCTGGCCGGCGGACCGCATCCCTCAAAGGTTGTGGAGGGCGCCGAACTGCGCAACTGGATCGCGGGAGCGCCCATCGTCACCGATGACACCGCAGTGCAATCCCCGCCGCCGGCCAAGAGCATCTTCCAGGTGGGCAATCGAGATTGACCCGCTAATTCCAGCAAAGGGGGGCACACTCGAGGCATGATTCGAGGTCGGGTTGCGCTGTCTGCCGTGGTCATCCTGCTGCTTGCGGCGTGCACGGCCGGCCCCGCGCCGGTGCCGACAACGACTCCAGAGCCCTCGAGTTCGGCGCCGGTCGGCGCACTCGTCCCGGTGGGCGAGCCGAAGGTGCTCGCGACCGGCCTCAGGGCGCCCTGGTCGATCGTCCGGCTCGGCGCAGCAGACTCGACTTTGATCAGCGAGCGCGACTCGGGCACGGTGGTGGAGCGGCTGCCGTCGGGCAGGCTGCGCGACGCCGGCGTGGTGCCCGGCGTCGTGCGCACCGGTGAGGGCGGACTGCTCGGGCTCGCCATCCTCCAGGGCGGCTCGACGGACCGCACGACCTGGCTCTACGCGTACCTGACGACGGCCACGGACAACCGAATCGTGCGGATGCCACTGGCCGGGGCATCCGGGTCCTATCGACTTGGCTCGGCGACCCCGATTCTCACCGGCCTGGCCAAGGCCGCAAACCACAACGGAGGACGCATCGCGTTCGGGCCGGACGGGATGCTCTATGCCACGGTCGGAGATGCCGGGCAGCCGTCCCGGGCCCAGGATCCGGCCTCGCTCAATGGCAAAATCCTGCGGATGACCGAAACGGGTGCCGTGCCAGCCGACAACCCGAGCGCAGGATCGCTCGTCTACTCGCTCGGACACCGGAACCCACAGGGAATCGCGTGGGATGCGGAGGGCCAACTCTGGGCCGCCGAATTCGGACAGGACACCTGGGACGAGTTCAATCGCATCGAACCGGGAGGCGACTACGGCTGGCCGATCGTGGAAGGCGCTGGCTCGAAAGCCGGCTACATCGATCCGGTGTACCAGTGGCCGACCTCCGATGCCAGCCCGAGCGGCCTCGCCTTCATCGATGGCACCTTCTTTCTCGCGGCACTGCGCGGGGAACGAGTCTGGGCGATCTACCCGGGAGCCACCGCGACGATGGCGCGGCCGTTCCTGGTCAACTCGCTCGGCCGGCTGCGGGATGCGGTGCCCGGCCCGAATGGCACGCTCTGGCTTCTCACCAACAACACCGACGGGCGCGGATCCCCCACCGACGGAGACGACAAACTCATCGAAGTGCGACTGGATGTCTCCCGGGCGGGTTAATCTCGAGGGGATGATTACCGGCTACGACCCCGAGACCCTGCGCGAGCTCGTCGACCTCGACGCCGTCGAGACGCGCCTACGCACGGTCGGCAACGGTCGGAGCACCGCCGCACTCGGCGAGAGGGCCGAGTTGCTTCGCCTCCTCGGCCGACACAGCGAGGCGCTCGTCGCCGCGGAGCAGGCATTTCGGCTCGCCCATTTCAGCGGCGACCGCGAGCAACTCACTACGGCTCGCCTTCGGCGGGCGCGCATCTTCCACTCCAAGGGAGAAGTCGACCGGGCACTCGCCGAGATGACCGCGGTGCGCGCGACCGCGGCGCTGGAGGAATGGGCCTCACTGGAAGGCTCCGCCGCCTTCTCGGTGGGCACGGTGCTGTTCGACCAGGGTCGTTTTGCGGACGCGAAAGTGGCCTTCGGCGCCGCCCTCGACATCCGCACAAGCTCCCAAGCACCGGCGAACCAGATCGAATCCGCCCGCCTCGCCCTCGAGACGGCCACCCGACGGGATGTCGCGGATGGCTGAGCTGCTTCGCGTGCGTCGTTGGGCGGATGCCCTGATCGCCCTGCACCTCGATGCCGGCTGGAGCTTCGCGTTCGACACGGCGAAGACGCGCGCCGGTCTCTGCAACTACACGTCCAAGACGATCAGCGTCTCGCGCTATCTCGCCTCTCGTTATGAAGACGACGAGATCCACCAGGTCTTGCTGCACGAGGTCGCCCATGCGATCGCGGGCACCAGGGCCGGCCACGGTCCGCGCTGGAAGGCGATCGCCGCCGACCTCGGGTATGAGGGCAAACGCCTGCACGACGGGGCCATCGCCAACGAACTCGCCCCCTGGGTAGGGTCCTGCCCGGCCGGCCACGTGTACTACCGGTATCGACGCCCGACCCGCACACTCGCCTGCGGAAAATGCTCCCGGCGATTCGACGCGGCCCACACGATCGCCTGGAAACAGCGCACGGTGGCACGGATTCGACGGTAAGGTCAGCGGTCAGGGTCGAAGGCTGCCGCCAGGTGTGCCGCGACGTTCTTCCAGTGGCCGAGCATCATCCGACGCTCCTCGCGATCGGCCAAGCGCTCGTGGCGGATCACGATGGTCGTGCCGCCGGCCGCGTCCTTCACCGAGAGCTGCAGCGTCGTATCGTGCGGCCAGTCGTCCGGATGCCAGGTGAGCCGCACCGTGGTGTTCTCGGTGTAGCGGCGCACTACGCCGGCGACACCGTCCGCGGTTCGGTAGGCCGCGCCCTCCGCGTGCGGGAGGATCGTCTCACCGAGCCACAGCGGGAGTCCGTCGCCGAGCAGGAACGCCCAGACGACATCGATGCTGGCAGAAACCGTCTGCCGCACGCCGACCTCCCAGCCGTCATCCCTCGTCCGTGGCGTGCTGTCGGTCATGGGGCTCTCTTTCGGCTGTGATCGTGGTTCCGAGGCGACGATTGCATCGTGCCGCGCTCCGAGCACTGGGGGACGTCGGTTTCATCGTGTCAGTTCGGAGTGATGTCAGCGCCAATTGACACAACGAAAACGGCACCGCCTCTCATCCTCCCGGGTACGCACGCACCTCATTGATCGTGCCATCGACTCTGCCACGACTCATGCCCGAACCCGATTTCGTGCGACGGAAGCGCACACCAAAGTCCGGACCGGGTAACCGACTATATTGGTTACATGCGCGCAACGGAAGGCCGCCCGACCGGCCAGGCGATGACCTCCGCCGACGGCCGCACCTGGTGGTTCGACTCCGGGTCACTGGCGATCGACTTCGCCTATACGGGCGCGATGGATGCCTCTGGCGGGGAGATGATGCCCGCGGCATCCGACCTCACAGCCTGGCTGATCGGGAGGTTCCCCGAGGTCGTCGATGGGGCCACCGACCGGGACCTGATCGATGCGCGAGCCCTGCGCCGGTCCGTTGCGCGAGCCGCCACCGCGCGCAGTCGCGGCGACGAGATCCTCTCGGACGACGTCGACGTGATCAACCTCTTCGCCGCCACACCCGACATCGCGCCGGCTCTGAAGGGAGGCACGCGGCAGGCCGGCCGTTCCCGCGCCAAGGCCAGCCAGGCCTTATCGGTGTTGGCCAGGGAGGCCGTCGAGCTGTTCGCTTCGAACCCGACTGACCGCATCCGCCAGTGCGCGGCGGACGACTGCGAACTGGTCTTCTACGACGAGTCGCGCTCCAACAATCGTCGTTGGTGCTCGATGCAGCGCTGCGGCAACCGGGCGAAGGTGCGAGCACATCGGGCCCGCACCACGCCTGCCGGCTGACCGCGACGGGAGGGTCAGCCGACCTGCACCTCTTTCCAGAAGGCGACGTAGTTGCTGAAGTCCGTGCCGCCGGTACGCGCGAAGGCGGTTTCGTAGGGGTGCGGGTAGCTCCAGGCCCGATCCTGCAGCAGGGCGTCGCCGTCCTTCACACTGAAATACTGGCATTCGCCCTTCCACGGGCAGGTGTAGGGAGTGGCGCTTTCGACAAGGTATTCGCTGTTGACGGCCGCTGGCGGGAAGTACCAGTTGCCCTCGATCTTGATGAGCTCGTCCTGCGGCGCCTCGGCGATGACGACGCCGTTGAGAACTGCCTTGGTCATGATTCCTCCTGAAGAGTGGCGGGTGTACCAGTCGGCAACGTCGCGACCCCAACCTGAATTCCCACAGGCTCGGATGGCAGACTTGACCGATGCGCATCCTCCTCAAGCTCGTGCTGGACTGCACTCCGGATGCCGCGTGGGACGCCGTGCGCTCCCCCCGCGGCATGCAGCAGGTCTCGGCTCCCTTCGCTACGTTCGAGTCCCTCGAACCAGCCGGATTCCCTCAGTTCTGGTCGACGGGAGAACATCCGGTGAAGATTTCGAGTTTTGGGATCGTGCCGATCGGTGAGCAGGTGATCGGCATCTCCTATCCCGAACGAGACGACGACGTGAGGGTCCAGGTCGACACCGGTCGCGCGGTCAGCGGCCCACTCGCCCTCGTGACGACGTGGCAGCACTCGATCGCCATCGCTTCCGCTCCCTTTGGCCGCACCCTCTATCGCGACCAGCTCGTCTTCGAGGCGGGCAGCATCGCGCCTCTGCTCTGGCTGGGCTACTGGGCGTTCTGGCAGTGGCGCGGCGCCCGGATCCGCACGCTCGCCCGCACCTGGAAGACGCGCTCGTCGTGATTGTGCTGGATGTCGCGGACTGGCGCCGCCGCGTCTTCGCGCTCTACGCGGAGGTGCGCGCAAGCACGGATCTGTTCGCCGCGCACGACCGGTGGCGGCTCGAACGGGATCGGCTGTTTGCGGAGCATCCGTCGTCCCCCTTGCTGCCCGACGACCGCGCTGTCTTCACGGGGCTGCCGGTGAAGCCGTACGACCCGGACTGGCGGTTCGAGGTCGCCGTCATTCCGGCCGAGCCGCGCCACGTGGACGTCGAGACCGGTACCGACGGGATCGTGCCCTTCGACCTGATCGGCGTCGCCGACGTGCCGGGTGTCGGATCCCTGGATGTCTGGAAACTCGGCAGCTACGGAGGCGGGATCTTCCTCCCGGTGAAGGATGCCTTGGCCGGGCTAAGCGGGGGCACCTACGGTGGCGGTCGATACCTTCTCGACACGATCAAGGGGGCGGATCTTGGACCGGGCCAGGCGGTCGACTCCGTCGTCCTCGACTTCAACTTCGCTTACAACCCATCCTGCGCCTACGACCCGGCCTGGGCCTGTCCGCTTGCCCAGGCCGGCAATCGGGTGGCCGTGGAGATCCCGGTCGGCGAGCGGTATTCGTAGGACCCACTGGGAGCGCCTGCTAGAGTTGAGGCACTTGCGAGACCACGATGGTCTCCTGCGTCGTTGAACGCTCCCTCTTCTCGTCCGGTTCACTCGGATTTGTAGATACTTTCTGCGGCGATCGATTGCGGCCTTCGCCGCTCTCGCCAACTCACACCGAGCACATTCCTGTGCCATCCGGTGTACTGATCCAAAGGCACCACCATGTCAGAAACCATTTCCTCGTTCGGCGCGCTCGGCGTGCCCGCACCCCTCGTCGCGGCGTTGTCCGCGCAGGGGATCGATTCCCCGTTCCCGATCCAGGTCGACACCCTTCCCGACACGCTCGCCGGACGTGATGTGCTCGGTCGCGGCAAGACCGGCAGCGGCAAGACCCTCGCCTTCGCCATCCCGATGATCGCCCGGCTCGGTGGAACGCTCGCCGGTGGCCAGCGGCGCCCGGGGCGACCGCTCGCCCTCATCCTCGCACCGACCCGCGAGCTCGCCACCCAGATCACCGTGGCGCTCACCCCGCTCGCCGACGTCTACGGGCTCAAGTCGGTCACCATCTTCGGCGGCGTCTCGCAACAGCGTCAGGTCGCCGCGCTCAAGGCCGGTGTCGACATCGTCGTCGCCTGCCCTGGGCGGCTCGAAGACCTCATGAAGCAGGGCTTCGTGCAGCTGGATGCGGTCGAGATCTCCGTCCTGGACGAAGCCGACCACATGGCAGACCTCGGCTTTCTTCCCGTCGTCACCCGCATCATGGACAAGACCCCGCAATCCGGCCAGCGGATGCTGTTCAGCGCCACACTGGATAACGGCGTCGACCGCCTCGTAAAGAAGTACCTCCACAACGAAGTGCTGCATTCCGTGGACGAAGCAACCTCTCATGTCAGCGCCATGACCCACCACGTGTTCGAGGTCGATTCCGTCGAGTCGAAGCGTCTGCTCATCGAGAAGCTCGCCTCCGGTTCCGGACGCCGCATCCTCTTCATGCGCACCAAACACCACGCCAAGAAACTGGCGAAGCAGCTCACCGATGCGGGCATCCCGTCCGTCGACCTGCACGGCAACCTGTCGCAGGTGCAGCGCGACCGCAACCTCGCGTCCTTCGCCGCCGGTGACACCCGTGTGCTCGTCGCAACGGATGTCGCGGCACGCGGCGTGCACGTGGACGACATCGAACTCGTCATCCACGTCGACCCGCCGGCCGAGCACAAGGCCTACCTGCACCGCTCGGGCCGCACCGCCCGTGCCGGCAAGGAGGGCGAGGTAGTCACGATCGTGCTCCCCACCCAGCGTCGCGACACCGCGGCCCTGCTCAAGAAGGCCGAGATCACCGTCACCCCACAGCAGGTGACCGCCGACTCAGCCGCCGTCACCGCCCTCGTCGGCGATGTCGCGGCCTGGGTCAAGCCGGCTCCTCGCGCCGCCGCCCAGGTGCAGGGCGCCCCACGTGCCCGTTCCGGCGCACAGCGACAGTCCCAGGGCGGACGCTCGTCGGGACAGGGTCGCTCCCAGGGCTCCTCGCAGGGCGGCTCGCAGGGCGCGAATGCCCAGCGCAAGCGAGCCGGTCGCGACGGGGCGACCGTCGGAGGATCGCGCAACTTCTACAGCACCGCCAGCGGTGAGGCCGCAGCATCCGGCGCTCCCCGCGGCGGCGGCGCGGCATCCGGTGCCGGTCGCGCCGGGTCCGGCGGCGGACTCGTCGGCATGTCTCAGGGCGGCGGACGCCGTCGCCACGGCGGCGGTCGCTGACCGCGCCTCACCGGTGCGCCAGAGTTTGCGCCCGTTTGACAGGTTTGCGCCTGTTCGAGCGGGCGCATTCGCGTCGCGAAGGCGCAATCCGCGGAGGGCCCTAAGTTGAGGGCATGAGCTTTACCATTCGACCCGCGACAACCGCCGATGCCCACGAGATCGCGCAAGTGCACGTGTCGGCCTGGCGGGAGGCCTACGCTCACCTCTTCCCGCAAGCCTTTCTCGCAGGGTTGGACGTCGATGTGCGCGCGCGGCGATGGGAGCAGATTCTTGCCGACGGTCAGACCAGGGTCACGGTTGCCGAAACTGCCGAAGGCGAGGTGATCGGCTGGGCGAGCTCCGGACCAGGTCGGGATGACGATGCGCCAGTCGATCGGGAGCTCGAAGGAATCTATGTGCTCTCGGCCCACCAGGGAAGCGGGGTTTCGGGGGAACTCCTCCTGGAATCAGTCGGCAAGGGGCCCGCGTACCTCTGGGTCGCCGAGGACAATCCCCGCGCCCGATCGTTCTACCTTCGCCACGGTTTCACCCTCGACGGTGGGCGCAAGGTCGAAGCCGTCGGCGGAATCGATCTCGTCGAGGTTCGGATGACCCGGCGCTGACCGAAGCGCGCCACCCCCTCAGGACAGGCGACCGACCGAGGCCAACGCGGCACGCACGAGCGAACCTCGGCCGCCTTCCATTTCCACAGACACCGCCTCGGATGCCGCCTCCTGCGGTGTCATCCAGGTGAGTTCGAGGGCATCCTGCCGCGGGTCGCAGGTGCCGGTCACCGGCACGACATAGGCCAGCGAGACCGCATGCTGGCGGTCATCGGTGAACTGCGAACCCGGGAAGGGAAAGTATTCGGCGACCGAGAACGGCACGGGACTCGTCGGGAGCAAGGGGAACGCCATCGGTCCAAGATCCTTCTCCAGGTGGCGGAACAGCGCGTCGCGCAGGCTCTCGCCGTACATCACCCGGCCGGAGACCAGGGTGCGGGTGATCGCGCCGGCCGAGTTGGCCCGGAGCAGGATGCCCACCTGGGTCACCTGGCCCACGCCATCCACCCGCACGGGCACCGCTTCGACATAGAGCAGCGGGAGTCGTCGGCGCGCTTCGGCGAGCTCCTCATCGGACAGCCAGCCGGAGTTCGGGTCGGGGGTGCCTACGGAGCTCATGCTCCATTGTCGCCTATCGAGAGGATCGACCGCCCGACCCGATCGGCGGCTGTCAGCGGCATCCGCAAGGATGGCTCCATGAGCGCTGTGCTCGACCGTTTCTCGCCCGCAACCCGTGCGTGGTTCGCTGGCGCCTTCAGCGCGCCGACACCGGCTCAGGTCGGCGCGTGGGAGGCCATCACCGGCGGCGCCAACGCACTGGTCGTCGCCCCGACCGGATCGGGCAAGACCCTCGCGGCGTTCCTCTGGGCGATCGATCGACTGGCGACCAGTCCGCCGCCCGAGGACCGGAACCGGCGAACCAGAGTGCTCTACATCTCTCCGCTCAAGGCTCTCGCGGTCGACGTCGAGCGCAACCTGCGCTCCCCGCTCGTCGGCGTCACGCAGACCGCGAAGCGGCTCGGGATGTCACCCCCGGAGGTGATCGTCGGCGTGCGGTCGGGCGATACCACCTCGAGCGACCGGCGGCTGCTCCAGCGCCTGCCCCCGGACATCCTTATCACAACGCCGGAGTCGCTGTACCTGATGCTCACGGCCGCGGCCCGGGACACGCTCCGCGGGGTCGAGACGGTGATCGTCGACGAAGTGCATGCCGTCGCGTCGACCAAGCGTGGCGCCCACCTGGCGTTGTCGCTCGAGCGCCTTGACCTGCTTCTCGACACCCCCGCACAGCGAATCGGGCTCTCCGCGACGGTGCGGCCGCGCGAGGAGGTTGCCCGGTTCCTCGCCGGCGGAGCTCCGGTCACGATCGTTGCTCCCCCGTCGACCAAGAAATTCGACCTGAGTGTCGTCGTTCCCGTGGAGGACATGACCGAGCTCGGGACGGCGCCGGCGGTGCGCGAGGGCTCTGCGGCGGCATCTACCGAGCCGGTGCAGGGCTCGATCTGGCCTCACGTCGAAGAGCAGATCGTTGATCGAATCCTCGAACACCGATCGACCATCGTGTTCGCGAATTCCCGCCGACTGGCCGAGCGACTGACCGCGCGACTCAACGAAATCCATGCGCTGCGCCAGGAGGATGTGGCGTCGAGCGCTGCGGGTCTCGATACGGGCGCCGAGCGCCCTACTCGACCAGCGGAGGGCGCGCTGCTCGCCCGCGCCCACCACGGCTCCGTTTCGAAGGAGCAGCGCGCCCTCATCGAAGACGACCTCAAGTCGGGGCGCTTGCGCTGTGTGGTGGCCACCAGCTCCCTCGAACTCGGCATCGACATGGGCGCGGTCGACCTCGTGATCCAGGTGGAGTCGCCGCCGAGCGTCGCGAGCGGGCTCCAGCGGGTCGGGCGCGCCGGCCACCAGGTCGGCGAGGTGTCGCGCGGCATCATCTTCCCCAAGCATCGGGCCGATCTCATCCACTCCGCGGTCGCGAGCGAACGGATGTCCGACGGGCTGATCGAGGCGCTGCGGATCCCGCAGAACCCGCTCGACGTGCTCGCGCAGCAGACCGTCGCCGCGGTGGCGCTCGACTCCCTCGACGTGGACGAGTGGTTCGACACCGTGCGGCGCAGCGCCCCGTTCGCGAGCCTGCCTCGCTCGGCTTACGATGCCACTCTCGACCTGCTTAGCGGACTGTATCCCTCCGACGAATTCGCGGAACTACGCCCGCGCATCGTCTGGGACCGCGTCGGCGGCACGATCACCGGTCGACCGGGAGCCCAGCGCCTCGCGGTGACCTCGGGCGGAACCATCCCGGATCGCGGCCTGTTCGGCGTTTTCATGGTGGGATCCGGAACCGGGGATCGAGCGCCGGCCCGGGTCGGCGAGCTCGACGAAGAGATGGTCTACGAGTCCCGCGTCGGCGACGTCTTCGCACTCGGAGCCACGAGTTGGCGCATCGAAGACATCACCCACGACCGGGTGATGGTCTCCCCCGCCTTCGGCCAGCCGGGCAAGGTGCCGTTCTGGAAGGGAGACGGAATCGGGCGCCCTGCCGAGCTCGGGCGTGCGATCGGCGAGTTCACTCGATACATCTCCTCCGGATCGACGACGGATGCCCGCACCCGCGCCGTCCTCGGCGGGCTCGACTACCGCGCCGTCAACAATCTGGTGGCCTTCATCGACGACCAGAAGAAGGCGACCGGACAGGTGCCGAACGATCGCACGCTGGTGGTCGAACGCTTTCGCGACGAACTTGGGGACTGGAGGGTCATCCTTCATTCCCCCTACGGCATGCAAGTGCACGCGCCGTGGGCGCTCGCGATCGGAGCGCGAATCCGCGAGCGGTTCGGGCTCGACGGAGCTGCGATGGCGAGCGACGACGGGGTGATCCTGCGCATTCCCGACACGGAGAGCGACCCACCCGGGGCGGAGCTGTTCGTCTTCGATCCGGCCGAGTTGCGCGATATCGTCACCGGGGAAGTGGGCGGATCGGCGCTGTTCGCCTCCCGATTCCGCGAGTGCGCCGCTCGGGCGTTGTTGCTGCCGCGCTACAACCCCGGCCGGCGCTCCCCGCTCTGGCAACAGCGCCAGCGCGCCTCCCAGCTGCTTGATGTCGCCCGCAAGTACCCGAGCTTCCCCATCGTGCTTGAAGCGGTGCGCGAGGTGCTTCAGGATGTCTACGACCTGCCAGCTCTCACCGAGCTCGCCATGCAGATCGAGAGCCGACGCATCCGCATCGTCGAGACCGAGACGGAGCAGGCGTCGCCGTTCGCGCGCTCCCTGCTGTTCGGCTATGTCGCCGCGTTCATGTATGAGGGCGATTCGCCGCTCGCCGAGCGCCGGGCGGCCGCCCTGTCGCTCGATCCCACCCTTCTCGCCGAGTTGCTCGGGCGCGCCGAGCTGCGCGAGCTGCTCGACCCGGCCGTGATCGAACAGCTGGAGGTCGAACTGCAGCGACTCGCACCGGACCGGCGAGCGCGCGACGCGGAAGGCATCGTCGACCTGCTGCGCGTGCTCGGGCCCCTCAGCGAGTCGGAGATCCTGCAGCGCGTCGATCCGGCCAGCGGGCTCGCCGGCGCGGCGCTCGAGGCGGCGCTCGCCAGGCTCGCCCGGTCGAACCGCATCTGGCGTGCCGGAAGCGAACGCTGGGCGATCATCGAGGATGCCGCCCGCCTGCGTGACGCGCTCGGCACGCCCCTGCCCATCGGCATCCCCTCGGCGTTCATCGAGCCGGTGGCCGACCCGCTCGGCGATCTCGTCAGTCGTTTCGCGCGCACCCACTCGCCGTTCACCGCGGCCGCGGTCGCCGATCGCCTCGGTCTCGGAACGGCCGTCGTGCTCACCGCTCTCCGGTCGCTCGCGGCCCAGAGGCGCGTGGTCGAGGGGGAGTTCCGTCCGGGCGCGACCGGAAGCGAGTGGTGCGACGTGGAGGTTCTGCGCCGACTGCGCAGCCGTTCGCTCGCCGCCCTCCGCCACGAGGTCGAGCCGGTGGATGCCGCGACCCTCGGTCGCTTTCTCCCGTCTTGGCAGCACGTCGCCGAACCCCTGCGGGGGGTCGACGGCCTCGCCACGGTGATCGACCAGCTCGCCGGGGTCGCGCTGCCGGCATCCGCCTGGGAGTCGCTTGTGCTCCCCGCCCGGGTGAGGGACTATTCGCCGGTGATGCTCGACGAGCTCACCGCCGCGGGGGAGGTCATCTGGTCGGGCGGGGGTGCCCTGCCCGGCAACGACGGCTGGGTCAGCCTGCACCTCGCCAGCAGCGCCGGCCTCACCCTGCCCGAGCCGACCGGAGCCGAGACCACCGAGCTGCAGCGCTCGATCCTGGCGAGCCTCGCCGGCGGCGGGGCCTACTTCTTCCGACAGTTGTCCAACGCCGTTGGCAGCACCGACGACATGGGGCTCCTCTCCTGTCTCTGGGACCTCGTCTGGTCGGGACTCGTCACCAATGACACCCTCTCCCCGCTGCGCTCCTACCTCGGGGCGACCACGACCAAAGGCCGGGCCGTTCCGCGTTCGAGGGCCTACCGTGGCCGTGCGCGCCCGACGATGCCGAGTGCCAGCGGTCCGCCGCGCGCGGCCGGTCGCTGGTCACTGCTGCCTCTCGCAGAGCCGGATGCCACGGTGCGTGGTGTCGCGACTGCGGAGCTGCTGCTCGAGCGATACGGCGTCGTCACCCGAGGCGCTGTCGTCAGTGAAGGCATCCGCGGCGGATTCTCGCTCGCCTACCGGGTGCTCAGCGGCTTCGAGGAGACCGGGCGAGCGCGTCGCGGCTATTTCGTGGAGGGACTCGGCGCCGCCCAGTTCGCCACAGGCGCCACGGTTGACCGACTGCGTTCCTTCGCCAGGGAACCCGACTCCGAGCGCGCACCCGTCGCGCTCACTCTGGCCGCGACCGACCCGGCCAACGCCTACGGTGCCGCGCTTGCCTGGCCGCCGGCAGCTGCGTTAGCGCTGCCAGACGGATCCGACGACCCGAAGCGCGGCCACCGTCCCGGCCGCAAAGCCGGCGCCCTCGTCGTGACTGTCGACGGTGCCCTTGTGCTCTATGTCGAGCGCGGCGGCAAGACCATGCTCACCTTCGCCGAAGACGACCGCGTGATCACGGCGGCGGCGCACTCGCTTGCCGCGGTCATCCGTCGCGCGGGCGGGCGGCTCAAGGTCGAGCGGGTCAACGGCGACTTCGTCGTCGGAACCGGCCTTGGACAGGCCCTTGTCGAGGCGGGCTTCAGCACCACTCCGCAGGGACTGCGCCTGCGCGGGTGAGCGACAGGACACTGACATGCCAGAGGGTGACACCGTGTACCGCACGGCCATGAATCTTGACGCGGCGCTGGCCGGCGGCGAGCTCATCCGCTGCGACATCCGGGTTCCGGCCTTCGCCACGGTGGATCTCACCGGCGACACCGTGGAGGGCGTGGTGAGTCGGGGCAAACACCTGCTGATCCGCGTCGGCGAGCACAGCATCCACAGCCACCTCAAGATGGAGGGCTCCTGGCACCTCTACCGGCGCGGCACGAAATGGCGCCGACCGGAGTGGCAGGCTCGCGCCATCCTCGCCACCGCCGACTGGGTGGCGGTCGGGTTCCAGCTCGGCGTGCTCGACGTGGTCGCCCGCGACGACGAGGAAAGCGTCATCGGCCATCTCGGGCCCGACCTGCTCGGGCCTACCTGGAATGCGGATGGCGCGCTCCTCCGACTCACCGCTGACCCGGCCCGCGAGGTCGGCCTCGCCCTTCTCGACCAGCGGGTCATGGCGGGACTCGGCAACGTCTACCGCAACGAACTCTGCTTCCTCAGCGGAGTGCTACCCACCCGCCCGGTGGGGAAGATCGAGAACCCGGCCAAGCTCGTCGCGCTCGCCCACCGCCTGATCGACGCGAACAAGGACCGAGTGGATCGCACAACCACCGGTGCCCTTCACGGGGAGACGGACTGGGTCTACCGCCGGGACGGGAAGCCCTGCCTGCGTTGCGGATCCCGTATCGAGCGCGGCGAACTCGGCGAAACGGTGCTGCAGCTGCGCGACATCTACTGGTGCCCGCGCTGCCAGAGTTGATCGAACCGCAGGAGTGCGGACGGGGCTCAGCGACGACGGAACGCGAGAAGGAAGAGCGTGCCGGTCGCGGTCGCCAGTCCGAGAGTCACCAGGAGCGGCGCGGCGATCGTGTAGACGAGAACGAGGTTGTAGTCGAACGCCGTCGCGCCGGCTGCGGAGCTGAGCCGGTCCATCCGGTCCGAGATGTATCTCATGGTGAGCAAGCCGGCGGCGACGAACACCACGCTGAGCGCCCAGAGCCCGGCGAGATACGGATCGAATCGTCGGACTGCGGCCTGTTCGTCCGTCGGATCGGCTGGCACCGATTCGGCTGGCACCGAGGTGGTCACAGGGGCGGGCACCGAAACCCGTGATGGCGCCTGTGCCACCGGGAGTGGATTCTCCACCGGTGCTGCCGCCACGCTGCGCTCCGGAGCGTCCGGCGGCAGCGCATGCACGCCGGGATCGTAGCCGGGTTGGAAAGCAGGATTGAAGCGGGGGTCGAACCTGCCGCCGGTTGACGTGTCGGTCATGGTGACTTAGATCCTAAGCGCCCCGGAATCCCGCGGCGCGATTCGCGGGACCTTCGACCCGAAACCCCCAGAAGCTGGATGTTAGGGTGGCCTAAGTTGGGCCTGTAAAAACGCGCTGGCCCTCTTATGAGGAAGGGTTCATTTCAGATGAGCTATATCAAATCCGCACTGCTGGACGAAAAGGGATACGTCATCCTGGACAACTACGACCAGGCCGCCGATCCGCAGGAATGGAAAGACATCGAGTATGTCGACTGGAAGTCGTCCGGCGTGACTCGGTTCGCTCCCCTGGCGAGCGCCAAGGGCGAGATCGAGGTCAACGGTTTCTGGAACCACACGCCTCCTCGTACCGACAAGGACGGAGTGTGGATCGACTCCCAGGTCGAGAAGGCGCCGCATCTCACCGCCCGCGCGACGGAGCCGGGCGCGAATGTCGGTCGCTGCCGCGTCATCGAACTGCAGCCGAACGAGTACGCGAACACGTTGTACAACCTGCACCAGGACGACAACAATCGCCTGAATCCGGATGGCACGGGCTGGATCGTTCGCGGATTCTTCAACCTTTCGGACGACCCAGAGTCGTTCATGACACTGCGCGAGGACCGCTTCGACCCGACCACCGAGATCCGCATCGCCCTTCCGGCCGGCGCACAGATCATCGTGGACACCCAGCGCTTCTGGCACGCGGTCTGGCACAAGGGGCCGGAACCGCGCTACTGCCTCATCACCTCGTGGGAGTCGGGCCCGCAACTCGACGCGTACATCGCCAAGCACAACGGCACAAATGTGCATGAGAACGCCTATCTCGCGCCGGAGGTCATCGAGGCCGCCCAGGCCGAGGTGCAACGCCGTCTCGCCGAGCGCGCCGCCGCTCTCGCCGCGCAGGGCAAGACCGACAAGGGTCCGGTGGACCCCGAGGCGTAACCTCCTCACCGTGGTGATCGAGCCTGCCGAGGTCTCGGCGGGCTCGATCACCGATTGACACAAGGATTCCGGATGCTCCGATTCGCCGCTCTCGACAGCCAGGTCGCCAGCTGGCTCGATCTGTTCGGCCCGATCGTGTTCTACCTGATCGTGTGGGGTCTCGTCTTCGCCGGCACCGGGCTCTTCATCGGTGTCTTCATCCCCTTCATCACCGGCGACTCACTGCTCTTCGCCGCGGGAATCCTGGCCGCCGGCAGCGAGCGAATCAGCATCTGGGTGCTCGCCATCGGTGTGGGCATCGCCGCTTTCCTCGGCGACCAGGTCGGATTCCTGCTCGGCCGACACTACGGCCGCCCCTACCTCGATCGCCGGACCGGCGCGTGGGTGCAGCGCAGCATCCGCCGAGCCGAGAAGTTCTATACCGACCTCGGCTGGTGGGCTGTCGTCGTCGGCCGTTTCATCCCCTGGGGGCGCGTGCTCGTGCCCCCGATCGCCGGTATCGCCCGCATGGAGTACCTCAAGTTCGTCGTGGCCAACCTGGTCGGCGCCCTGGTTTGGGGCGTGCTGCTCACCGTTACCGGATACTTCGCCGCGAGCATCCCTGCCGTCAAGTCGGCGGCCTACCTGATCGGTGGCGCCTTCATCGTCGCGGCGATAGTGGCCGGCTTTGTCTCTTGGCGGCGCAACCGGCAGCCGGCCTGAGACTCGCGCGAGCTTTCACCGACCGCGCGACTTGCGGCTACGCGCCCGCTGGGATGCACGCGTCTTCGGGGCGGGCGCTCGGCTCGGGCGTTCCGACTTCGTGAGCGTCGATTTTGGTGGAGGCGTGTTCGTGGGCGCCGCCGATCGGGAGCTGGCTGCCGTGCGACCGCGCACGATTCCGACGAACTCGTCGATCTGCGGGGTCGTGCGCTCGGCGACCCAGGCGAGCGCGATCGAGGTGACCGGCGCATCCGTCACCGGTCTCGCCACCACATCCTTGCGCCCGTGCAGGCGGGCGATCGACTGCGGCAGGATCAGGATCCCGCCGCCGGCAGCGACCAGTTCGACGGCATCCGCTGCAGCGAGGCCCGCATCGACCCGCCCATCACCGGCGAGGTCGGCCACGGTCACCGACTCGAACATGGAGATCGGATGCCCCGTCGGCACGATCACGACGGGCACCTCGTCGTACAGCGGGATCACACTGAGCCCGGCGCGGTCGATCGGCAACCGCACGAAGCTCACGTCGGCGAGTCGCCGGTGCAACACGGAGACCTGGCTCGCGGCATCCGTCGGGAGGAAGGCGAGGGGGATGCGGCGCTGCCGCTCCTGCCACGCTCGGGTCCAGCGGGTGAGGGTGACTCCCGAAGTGACGGCGACGGTGAAGGTTTCCGGAAGCTCATCCACGGGCACCCCTTCGATCGCAGCCGGGGTCTCAGGCTACGCTGGACGTATGACCTCGGCGAAATCCCCCCAGTCGACGAAGCACGTGCAGACCATGAAGCCCGCTACCGCCGCCCAGAAGCTCGGGGTCTACCTCCCGGCCACCCCCGAACCATTTCAGGCAAACCCAGTCTCACGGGAGCAGCTGAACCAGATGATCGCCGACCCTCCGGAGTGGCTGGTCGACCTTCGCAGGATCGGCCCGCACCCGCGCCCGGTCGTCGCCCACAAGCTCGGTGTTTCGAACGCCGGACTCGCCCGCGGCGACGTGACGGAACCGCTGACCACCGCGGAGATCTCTGAGCTCTTGCAGAAGCCGCCGGCGTGGCTCGTGCGCGAACGCGCCACCCATGCCGAGGTGAACGAGGAGAACGCCCGCGTGAAGGCGCAGAAGGCGGCCAAGCGAGCCCAGCGCGCCGAGGGTGCCGCGCACGCCTGAGCGTGCCCGGTCCATCCACCCCGGTCATCGATCATGACTCGAGCAGAGGGCCACCATCCCCGGACGGAACAACCACACCTCGAAGACCTGCCGTACTCCCCCGGGCGCCTGACCCGTCCTGCCTGGAGGCTCGTCGCCCGTTCGACTATCCACGGTTTCATGTCACACGGCCTGGCCGACATGGCCGGATCCCTCACCTACTTCGGCCTCCTCGCATCCGCTCCCGGCCTGGTCGCGCTCGTCTCGGTCGCCAATCTGTTCGGTCAGGGGCGGAAGGCCGTGGATGCACTGCTGTCCACCCTCGACGACGTGTCGTCCGGCTCGGCTCTCGCCCTGGTCGCGAACCCCCTTCGTGCGCTCGGTCAGTCCCCGGCGGTCGGATTGACCATCGTCGTGAGCGTTCTCTTGTCCATCTGGGCCATCTCCTCGTACGTCGCCGCCTTCGGGCGCTCACTCAACCGCATCTACGAGGTAGTCGAGGGGCGTCCGATCTGGAAGCTCAAGCCGTTTCAGCTCCTGGTGGCTATGGCGCTCATCGTGCTCGTGGTCATCGCGGTGGCCGCCCTGGTACTGACCGAACCGATCGCCGAGGGGATGGGGGACCGGTTCGGACTCGGTTCGGGCCCGCTCACCACCTGGTCGATCGTCAAATGGCCGATGCTCGTGATCACCGTCGTCCTCATCGTGATGGTGCTCAACTATGCGACTCCCAACCTGCACCAGCCGAAGATCCGCTGGCTGAGTGCCGGGGCATCCCTCTCGGTCATCGTGCTCGTGGGGGTCTCACTGCTGTTCTCGCTGTACGTGCGAGACATCGCGCATTTCGATCACACCTATCGATCGTTCGCGGGCTTCGTGGTCGTGCTCGTGTGGCTCTGGATCTCGAATCTCACGCTCCTCTTCGGCGCCGAGTTCGATGCGCAGTTTGAGCGAGCGCGCGAACTGCAGTCCGGAATCGTCGCGGAGGGCCACATCCAGCTTCCGCACCGAGAGACCGAGGCGAGTGAGCGGGCCGCCCGAAACCGCCAGGGGGATATCGAGCTCGGCCGGGAGGTGCGTGAGGATTCGGCTGCCCGCCGACGCGCTTCCGAAGAGCAGGCGCCGTGACGCGTTGAGGCGGACCTCTGGTTGATATGACCTGCAAGGGCTGTCAGCGCAGGCGGTAGCCCATTCCCCGCACGGTCTCGATGGTGCCGGCCCCGAACTTGGCGCGAAGGTAGCCGACATAGACCTCGACGATGTTGGACCCCGGGTCGAAGTCGTAGCCCCACACTCGGCTTAAAATCTGTTCGCGGCTGAGCACTTCGTCAGGGTGGGTGAGGAATTCTTCGGCGAGAGCGAACTCTCGCGCCGACAGGTCGACGTTGACGTCCCCGATCCGAGCGCGACGGGTTTTCAGATCCAGGCTGAGGGAGCCGCGGCGAAGGGGCGAAACGACGGCTTGGGCGTTCTCCCTCAACCGGACGCGCACACGCGCCAACAGTTCCTCGAACTTGAAGGGCTTGGCGAGAAAATCGTTCGCCCCGCTGTCGAGGCTCAGGACGGTGTCGTTGACCGAGTGGCGGGCGGTGAGCATGATGACCGGGGTCGCGACGTCGGTCAGACGGAGTCGACGGAGCACTTCGAACCCGTCGAGCGACGGCAGCCCGATGTCAAGGAGCACCAGCGAGTAGCCCCCGCTCTGGGCCTCGGCCAGAGCGTCGGCCCCGTCCACACTTACGGAGCAGGAATAGCCTTCGGCGGTGAGTCCTCTCCGCACAAAGTTCGAGATTCTTGGTTCGTCTTCGGCGATCAGGATGTGGCTCACAGTCGGTCGACCTCCGGTCGCTTGTTCGTTCTCCTCAACTGTGGGGCCGCCGCCTCGGATTGCCCGAAGCCGCGCCACAGCGAGCCTCTATTCGTCCAATCGGCCACCGGGGGCGGACGGGTTAGAAGGTTCGACATATCGAACCGGATCGATACATGCATCGGGAGGTGAGACTTCTCTTATCTTTAGGTGCGGAAGGGTGTTTTCGGCCAGACTGGGCACATGAAACACCCCCTGCTCTTGGTCGCCCTGTGCGCGACCGCCGTGGTGAGCGCGGTTTCTGGAACAGCGGCGGCCGCATTTGCTCTGCCCGCGGCATCGCAGAGCGCAGAGGTGCGAAATGTGGCTCCGCTGACAGTTCCCATCAACCATCGTCCCGCCGCCGACGTAGCAACCGGCACGCCCTCGTCGAAGGTGGATCGGCGCCTGGTCGTGGTGCCCGTTGCCGGAGCCGAAACCCTCGTTGCATCCCCGGCCGCCGCGGTCGAATCGCCGCTGGTCCCGGAGCTCCACTCCCCGGCAGGGTCTACCTCCGACGATCACGCCGGGAATGGGCCTGTGCCGGCTTCCGGAGCCGGCGGTGTCACCAGCGCCGACGACACGAAGGCCGAAAGCGAATCGGGAAAGTCCGCCGAAGTGGACAAGCCGGCCAAGGCTGTTGAAGCGCCGAAGCCGCCGACGAGCAAGGAAAAGTCCGGCGGGGATGACAGCGATCAAAGCTCATCAACTCCCTCGGGCGACGGCGGTCAGTCAGGCAAGAAGGACTAGCAGGCACCCAGCCGCCGGATAGGCGGATGCACGCCTCTTGAGTGGTGCATCCGAATCGGTGTGAGATGTGGTGAGGGATCCGCGCCGAGGTGCCAGCGGGTCTCGGCCGATCCATCGTGCTGGTCGCCGCCGGAGTGGTGGCGCGATGTGTTCACCTAAGAGTTCTCTCATCCAGGTCTTGCCTTTCGCACTGGCTAGCGGGAGACCATTGCATACAGGGGAGGTTTCGTCAGGAACTTCAGGCAAGGGGGATGGCTTCGACGGATACACCAACTCGCGTTCGGGTACGTGAGTGGCAGGTTGGCTCTTCGGGTGAGCCGGTACTTCGTCCAGGTAAACCATTCGTCTGCACCTCTATCGGTTCGGGTCCGACGGAAAGTGCGCATATCGCCAGTGCCCGGTCCACACAGGACCGGGCACTTCCCTTATTTAAGCCGGTAGCCAACTCCTCGCACAGTTTCAATCGCGTCCGCCCCGATCTTGGACCGCAACGAGGCGACAGCGACGCTCACCGCCGTGACCGCGTGGTCGACTTCCGTTCCCCAGACCCGATTCATCAGCTGCTCATAACTGAGAATCTGCCCGGGGTGCCGGAAGAATTCGAGGGCAAGGGCGAACTCCCGCGCAGAGAGATCGACGATGACCTCCCCGACAATTGCCCGGCGACTTTCCGGATGGAGTCGGATCGAGCCCCGATGCAGTGGCGTGTGAACGGCGATCGGTCGTTCGCGCAATCGCAGCCTCACCCGGGCCAGAACCTCATCGAACTTGAATGGCTTGGTGATGTAATCGTTCGCTCCGTCGTCGAGACCGCTGACGATATCCTCCGCAGAATGCCGGGCGGAGAGCATGATCACCGGCAGCGTAGGGTCAGTCGCACGGAGCGCACGGAGCACCTGAAAACCGTCGAGCCCAGGAAGGCCGACATCCAGCAGCACGAGGTCGAATTGTCCGGTCTGCGCTTGGAACAGGGCATCATGACCATCGATCGCGACCGTGCATTGGAATCCTGCCGCGCGGAGTCCCCGCTGCACAAATCCCGATACCCGAACCTCATCCTCGGCAATCAGGACCGTCGTCACAGTGCGGCTTCCTGGACCTCTGGCTCCAAAATTCTGGGCAGAGCAATGGTGAATCGGGTGCCGTTGGACGATGAGACATACCCGACATCGCCACCGTGAGCTTCTGCTATGGCCTTCACGATCGGCAACCCGAGTCCGGAGCCTGCAACTCCGCGCCCAGAATCGACGCGTCCGAACCTGGCAAAGACGCGATCGGCCGCCTCGGGAGGGATCCCCGATCCCTGGTCTTCCACCCACAATTCGACTCCCTCCGGGCGTAGCGTCGATCCCAACTCGATCAGCGTGGCGTCCGGCGAGTATTTCGCGGCATTGTCGACCAGTTGCAGCCACGCCTGGGTAATTCGCGCCGAGTCGATCGGCATCGTGACGTCTGCCGTTTCCCCCAACGCCCAGTCGTGTCCGGGAAGCACGGAGGCCTTGGCGAAGACCTGACGGGAGAGGGCCGAGATGTCCACCGGGAGAAGCATGGGCTCTGCGCGCTGCGATTCAGCGAGCAGGGCGAGGTCTTCGACGAGATCGGTCATGCGATCGAGTTCGTCAATCGCGAGGGCGCGCGTGGCGAGCACCTCGTCCGGATCCAACGCGTTGAGGATCTCCAGATGCCCGCGAATGATCGTCACCGGTGTGTGGAGTTCATGGCGCACATCGTCGAGAAGTTGCCGCTGGTCGGTCATCGCCTCGTCAAGCCGGTCGAGCATCCGATTCACGGTACGGGTAAGGGAGGACAGATCGTCCCTCCCGATCACCGGAATCCGCTCGCTTCGGTGGGCGGAGGTGACCCGGGATGCCGCCAGGCGCAGCGTACGGAGGGGCCTCAACAGTCGGCCCGCGACGAACCACGCCGACGATCCGATGACGATCATCGCAATCGCGATGGCCGCCCAATAGGTCGCGAAGGCCGAAGTGAGGTCGGCGAGTTCGGCATCCAGGTCGATAGCTGCGACGTACACCCCGCGATCGGCGTTGCCCGCAACCGTCACCGGCGTGGCCACATACCTGATGGAGCCGAACTTCGAAGAAATCGTGCCGATGTGCGTCTTGCCATCGGAGACATCCTTGACCACTGTCGCGACCAGCCGCGGCACCTTCTGGAGTCTAAATGCTGTGGGGATGCCGGGAACGAAGGTCGCGCGCCCGCCCAGGATGCCGAGCGAACTCTCGTACTGGTTCGGAAGCACCCGTCCGACGACCGCCCGCAGAGCATCGGAACCGGAAACGAACGGCAGCGGGACGGCCCCGACCGAGGTTCCTGCACCGGAAGGGGTGCTGTTGGATGCGCCGAGAACGACTAAGCGAGCGGCGTCGACCCGCGAGAGGAGTCTGGCATCCACTCGTTCCAGCATGCGGCCGCGCTGGATGAGAAACGTCGACGCGCCGCCCGCGGCCATGCCGAGAGCGGACACGAGCACGATGGCCACAACGAGGCGCGCGCGCACGGACCAAAACGGCCAGCGCAACCGGCGTCCCCCGAGACCATTCACAGGTCAAGTATGCCCGCCGCGCGTACCGGGGGGGGTGCAGCGCTCCGGACCTGTCAACTGGTCGATGAGCGGGTCGCACTGCGGGCACCCCGGAACGCATCGGCGAACCCACTCGGAAGCCCCAACGCGGTGCCGGTTAGCGTCCAGGCATCCACGGTGCCTGGCGCGGTCGGAGGCGGTGGCGAAGGCGATGGCGAAGGTGCTGAGAGGAATCCGAGAGGCGCGTTCGTCGGTCGTGTGCTCACCTCCATAGCGGGCCGGCAGAACCGGGCGAGGATGCGGTCCCCCTGGCTGATCCCGGCTACGCCGCCGATGAGTTCGATGGGAAGCGCAAGCTCGCCGAGCCAGACGAACGAGATGAGCACCGCGACAGCGGGTACGAGATAGAGCAGAGATCGCTCCGAGCCACGCTCCGTGGCTTGCCAAGACGATGGCTTGCCATCCGAACGGAACGAGAGGGATGGTGATGAGGGTGCCGGCGACCATTGCGTAAATGGCTACTTCGATTGCGGTGTACATGCGAAGCAGCATCCGCGACAGCGGGTGATGGATGCCTTGGACTACCATCGCCGCCACGACGACCCAGACTGTGGCGGTGAGGCTGAGGCCGGCCAGCGCCAGGCACACGGTGACCACCCCGGCGAGGGCGAGGATGCTTCCGAGCACTCGGACGGCTGTCAGCTTTTCCTTGAAGGTGACGACCGCGTCGCGCTTAGCCCTGTCTTTCTTCGTGACGATGCCGAGCCTCGCCCGAAGACCTCGAAACCAACGCGCATGTTGTCGGGGGTGCCGTCCTGGCGAGACGATATCGCGGCGGCTCCAGGTCGCCGAGCGTCTCGACCACGCGCATCGTGCTCAGCGCGTTGGTTACCTTGAGGCGGATGAACTCGTCGGTCGTGGCGGTCGCGGTCGTGACATCCGGATCGCTCGCACCGGCCATATTTCTCTGGGCTCAGGGTCGTTCCAATCGCGAGGATGAGGCCTTTGAGAAGCCGACTGGTCGCAGATCGTGCCCCTCTACGACCGGCTGGTGTGCCTCGATCCGTTCCCGGTTGTCGCGCTCAATCGGGCGATCGCGGCGGCCGAGCTCGACGGAGCTCACGTCGCGCTGGCCATCGTCGATGGGCTCGCCGACGCACTGTCGGGGTACGCGACCCGCGCCGAACTGCTGCGCCGGGTGTGCCGCATCGCCGAATCACTCCCGATCTATGACCGGGCGATCGAGCTGGCAGGCAACACTGCGGAGGCCGCGTACCTCCGGCGGCGGCGTGATCAGGTGGTATCGGGGCTGCGGTAGTTAGCGCTCCTGTCGCTGACAGTGTCGCGGGTGGGGACGCTGTATCGTCCGGCGATAATTCCTCCTCTGAACGGATATTCGACAGTTATGCACAATACTCCATCAACCTATAGCATTTGTGTTCGATTTGTGCGAGAATTGTGCTATGTCGATCACCGCTACCGTCTCCCTCGAGGTTCCCGCCCTCGATGGGATTTCGCGCGCCGACGACCTCGAACTGATCGAGGTCATCGGCAAGTGGGCGCAGGCTCGGCGAGCAGTGGATGCGGGGCTGGCTACTCTCGCCGGGGTCGTGGCTGCGCGGTCGACGCTCGGATTCGGCTATGACGGGCTCGCCCAGCGGGCGGGCGCACGCACGGCGGACGTGTTGGTGTCGCAGCTCACCGGTACATCCGGGCAGGAGGCGCGCGCGATCACCGCGATCGGCACCCTGATCAGCGACCCCGCGCCCTGGCTGGGCGAGGTGGCGACCAGGGTGACGGCTGGTGACCTCTCGATCGGGGCGGCTGCGGCCATCCAGAGCGGGCTCGGTACCCCATCGCCCACGGTCGCTGCGGACGATTTGGCGGATGCGGCGCACGTGTTGCTGGCGTCCGCGAACTTCCTGCCGCCCGAGAAGGTCGCCCGGCAGGCGCGCGAACTTCGAGACGAGCTCGACGAAGCGGGTGTGGTCGATCGCGAGGCGGAGCTGCGCGAGAAACGATTCCTCCGCCTCACGGCACAGTCCGACGGGATGACGCGGATCTTCGGTCTGCTCGACCCGGAGTCGGCGGCTCTCGTCACGGACGCGGTCGATGCCGTGACCTCTCCGCGGCGCGGCGGCCCGCGCTTCGTCGATCCGAACGACGCGGAGCGTGCACAGGCCATCACCCTCGACGAACGCACCACCGGGCAGCTGGCACTGGATGCCCTGGTCGAGATGGTGCGGATCGCCGCCGCCGCAGATGACGGCCGCGTCTTCGGCACCCGCAAGCCCACCGTTCGAGTCCACGTCACCGGCACAGACCTCGCCCGCGGCACCGGTGTCGCCCACCTGGAGGGCCAGACCTCGGCCGTTTCGGTGGGAACCGTCGAAAGGCTCGCCTGCACCGACGGGTTTATCGCGATCGACTTCAGCGACAGTGTCAACAGCGGCTCGGCACTGCGACTCGGTCGCACCCGGCGCACCTTCTCCGATGCCCAACGCACCGTCCTTGCCGCCATCTGGGGCGGGTGCGCGGTGGCCGGCTGCGACCGGCCACCGTCCTGGTGCGAAGCCCACCACATCGAAGAGTGGCTCGACGATCACGGCGCTACCGACGTGAGCAATGGCATCCTGCTCTGCCGACACGACCACCTGCTCGTGCACAACAAGGGCTGGAAAGTGAGGCGACGCGGCAACGACTACAACCTCGAACCGCCGCCCGGCGATCCTCTGCATCCCGCCGCGTACCCGCTGATCCCGAAGAATCCGGTCTACCGCCGCGGACACCGGACCGCGGAAGCCAACCGCACACACCGAACAGTTGGCACAGACCAAACAGTTGGCACAGACCGAACAGTCGGCACAGACCGCACATAAGAATGCACCGCCTAACCGAAGTGGCAGGCGCGCAGAAATCGGTGAGGCGGTTCCGTGCAACGCCCGGGGGAACGACCGCGCGCGCGACACTCGTCCGGATTGCATGCGGATCCGCCTACTGGGCGACCTTGTCGCGCGCATGTCAGAATGCCTGCACCGCGACACCCAACCACTCGGCGAGAGTCTCGATCTCCGCCCGCACCATCTCGTCCTCTTCTGTGACGAACGGCAGGAACTCGTGCACGGCCGTGACCACGAGCGCGTCGCGCTCGCGATTCACCTCGGCATCCAGCATCCCGACGAAACGGTCGCCCATCAGGATCGGGTGCGCGAAGAATCCGTACGTGCGCTCCGGCTTCGGCTTGAACTGCTCGAGCACGTAGTCGAACTCGAAGATGTCGTGCAGCCGCGGCCGATCGAACAGCATGCCGTCGTAGGGGCTGAGGAACGCGACCCGTCCTCCGGAGTCAGCGTTCAGTGCGGCGACGGCTTCCGGATCCACGCGCCACTTCTGGTGGAGCCCCTCGATGACGGCTGGCTCGCCTGCCTCACCCACGGGCGTCCACGGTGACTTCAGTTTGGCGATGCCGGCCGCGTGCAGGCGACGCTCGTTCAGCATCCGTTCGGCTTCGTCCTCCGGCACTTCGGCCAAGTCCTGCGGATATACCCGCTCGGCCAGATCCCAACGCCGATGCCGCCCCTCACGCCCGACGATCGCGACCTCGCCTTGGCGCTGGAGGAAATCGAGCATGTGCACGGTCTGGTTAGCCCCGAACCAGCCATCCGGCGGACGAACCACCTCGGCGGTATCCGGTATTTCGGTGGCGAGCAGGGGACCCTCCGCACGCAGCCGGGCAAGGACATCGGTGCGGAAACTGTGGTTCGCGGCCAGCCATTCGCGACTGCTCTCCCGGCGCGGCCAGCGCCGCATGGAAGGCAACATGAGCGGCAGCAGGCTGACCGGGCGAAACGAGCCATCGAATTCGAACAGCAGTCGATCCTTCTCCACCGCTTTCGACAGTTGGATCTGGTCATAAGCTGCGCCGAGCCGCGACCAGAGGATCGTGTGTTCGGCCGGGGCGATGGTGGCAGTCGGATCGATCTTGATCGCCCCGAGCTCCTCGGCGACCTCCACGACGTCGCCCGCACGATCCGCATCCAGCAGGTGAGCCCGCACGGCGATACGTCGGGCTTGGTCACGCGTGAGCTGGTGGATCACGCGTCGAGATTAGCAGCCTCATGTGCGGTCATGTGCACGGAAAATTCCCAGTCTGACGATATATCGTTAGGTATCGCCGAGAGTCGGTGAGTGTGACACCAAGGAGGAATCATGAACAACTCATTTATGGGCGACAGGTTCGCGGGACGCCGGGCGGGCGCCGGCGAGGGGTGGTCGGCCAACGCCGTGTTTGACGCGATGGAGCAGTTGCGCGGACAGTTCGATCGCAAGGTCGGCACGAGGATGGGGCGCGGCGACGTGCGCGCGGCGGTGCTCTCCCTGCTCGCCGAGAAGCCGATGCACGGCTACCAGATCATCCAAGAGATCGAGGAACGCAGCAATGGTGCGTGGAAGCCAAGCCCGGGCTCGGTGTACCCGACACTCCAACTGCTCGCAGACGAGGGTCTCATCAGCGCCGAGGAGTCGAACGGCCGCAAGACCTACTCCCTCACCGAGGCGGGACGTGCGGTAGCGGATGCCGCCGCCGAGCAGCCCGCACCCTGGGAGGCGCAGAACACTCGCGATTCCGGGCGGATGACCGCACTTCCCAAGGCCGGTCTCGACCTGGCACAGGCGGCCGCACAGCTTGGTCGCACGGGCACCCCGGAGCAGGTGAAGAAAGCCGTCGACGTTCTCGAGGAAGCGCGTCGTAAGCTCTACTCGATCCTCGCCCAGGACTGATAGCGCCCCCGCACATCGGCGCGGCGGAGACGAGACAATCGAGAGTGAATGACCGACGACGGTAACCTGCGCGCGCGCTCCCGCCGGATCCTGCGATTCGCCGCCCGATATCTGGCGGAGGCATGGTGGTTCGAGTTGTTCCTGCCGCGGCTCGGACTTGCCCGCTTCGCTGCTCGCGGCCGGAGCAAGCGCCTGCAGCGGATATCGCGGAACTTTCACGCTCTCGCGGTCGATCTGGGTGGCCTCATGATCAAGGTTGGCCAGTTCATGTCGTCACGGCTCGATGTCCTGCCCCCGGAAATCACTCGAGAGCTCGAGGGATTGCAGGATGAAGTCCCCCCGGTGCCCTTCGCCGCACTCCGGGTACTCGCGGAGGCCGAGCTCGGCGTCAGTCTGGAGCGGGCGTTTTCGTTCATCGATCCGACACCGGTGGCAGCGGCATCCCTCGGGCAGGTTCATCGCGCGCGGCTGTCGGAAACGGATGCCGCCGAAACGGGCCTGCGTGACGTCGTCGTAAAGATCCAGCGGCCGGGCATCGACAAGATAATCGATGTCGACCTCAGCGCGCTGCGCCGAGTCGCGGGGTGGCTCAGTCGAGTGCGCCTCGTTTCGGACCGCGTCGACATGCAGGCCCTCGTCGAGGAGTTCGCATTCACCAGCCTCGAGGAGATCGATTACCTGCACGAGGCGACGAGCGCCGAGCGGTTCGCCCAGAACTTCGTGGGCGACGCCCGGGTGCGGGTTCCCGAGTTCGTCTGGGAACGCTCGACCAAGCGAGTGCTCACCATGCAGGATGTGACTGCCATCAAGATCAACGATGTCGGCGCACTGACGGGCGCCGGCATCGATCCGGCAGAGGTCGCGGCCGAATTCGCTGCGGTGATGTTCGACCAGCTCTTCGTCCACGGCTTCTTCCACGCCGATCCGCACCCCGGAAACATCTTCGTCACTCCCACGAACGAACCTGGAGGAACCGGAGACGGGGGTCGGGCCTGGCACTTCACGTTCGTCGACTTCGGAATGATGGGTGAGGTACCGGACGGGCTGCGGCGTGGGCTGCGCCAATTGATCATCGCCGCGGCGTCACGAGATGGCACGGGGATGGTGGACGGCATCCGTGAGGTCGGAGTCCTTCTTCCTTCGGCGGACACTGCCGAACTCGAGCGGGCGATGACCAAATTGTTCGCCCGGTTCGGCGGAATGGGTTTCGCCGAGTTGCAGGAGGTCGATCCCCGGGAGTTCCGCGCCTTCGCCGCGGAATTCGGCGATCTCGTGCGTTCGCTTCCGTTCCAGCTTCCCGAGAACTTCCTGCTGATCATTCGGGCCATGTCCGTGACCTCCGGTGTGTGCAGCTCTCTCGACCCCGCCTTCAACATCTGGGATGCGGTGGAACCGTATTCCGCCCAGCTGATCCGAGCGGAGAGCGGGAACCTGATCCAGGATGTCTTCAAGCGCGCGATCTCGGCCGCAGGGCTTCTCGCAGGGCTACCCCAGCGGCTCGACGGCCTCACGACACGCATCGAGGAGGGGCGAATTGTCGTGCTGGCCCCTCGGCTCGAGCGTCGCCTGAGCAGCCTCGAGCGAACGGGCCGACAGACCATCTCGGCGATCCTGTTCGCTGCCCTGCTGATCGGCGGCATCCTGCTTCGTGCGGAGGATGTCGTGGTCGGAACGGTGATGATGGTCGTTTCGGCGCTCCCGTTGCTCCACACCCTGTTTGCCGGAGTCGCGGCGCGGCGCGGTCCTCTTCCGTGAGCAGGAGATGCCCTGAGGCGTCCCGCCATCGAGCGCGCAGCAGCAGCCAGAACAGTCCCGTTCGCCTGCTGGCCCTCGGAGCTATGGGACGTGCCGTGCCGCGGTAGAACCCCCGGAGCCGTGAGTGGTTTGACATCACCGCCAGCACGGTCTAGATTAGGTACCCCATAGGGGTATAGCAAGGGGACGCGGCATGGTCGGGTATGCGCCAGGCAAAGAGGATCTGATCAAGCGGCTCCGGCGCGCGGAGGGCCAGGTGCGCGGCATCCAGCGAATGGTCGAGTCCGACACCTATTGCATCGACATCCTCACCCAGGTCTCTGCCGCCACGAAGGCCCTTGAGAACGTGGCGCTCGCCCTGCTCGACGACCATCTCGCCCATTGCGTGGCGGAGGCCGCCCGCGAAGGCGGACCCGTCGCAGACGACAAGATCCAGGAAGCCTCCGCGGCCATCGCGCGCCTCGTCCGCTCCTGACCGCCAAGACTTTCATCACCCCTGCAACACACAACCAGTAGGAGAGAATCACCATGTGCGGAACTGACCAGTCAACCAAAGACCTCGGACTTACCGATAAGAACGATGGCTGCGCCTGCAGCACCACCAGCCACGCGGACAGCCACGCCGTGGCCACTGACCAGGTTGCCGAGGGCGCCATCCAGGAGCAGTACCTGGTCGAGGGATTGACCTGCGGCCACTGTGTTTCCAGCGTCACCGAAGAAGTCTCCGCGGTCGATGGCGTGACCAACGTGAGCGTGGACCTCAACGTCGGTGGCGCATCCCGCGTCATGGTGGTCAGCTCCAAGCCGATCCAGGTCGATGAGATCCGTTCCGCCGTCACTGAGGCGGGCTACTCCTTGGTCACTGCATAAATATGACGGCTATGGATGTCGAGCTCGACATCGGCGGGATGACGTGCGCGTCGTGTGCGGGCCGAATCGAGCGCAAGCTGAACAAGCTCGAGGGCGTCGAGGCGACGGTGAACTATGCCACCGAGAAGGCTCGGGTGCGCAGCGATAGTGTGCTGGATGCCGAGGTGCTGATCTCCGCCGTCACGTCGGCCGGGTACACCGCGACCGTTCGACTGCCGCCGGATCCCGCGCGCGCCGAGCCGGCGGCAGCGAAGGCCGACGAGGTGGCGGTGCTGCGGAATCGGCTCGTCATCTCCGCGGTGCTCGGCATTCCGGTCATCCTGCTGTCGATGATTCCGGTTTTGCAGTTCACCAACTGGCAGTGGCTCGCTCTCGCGTTGGCCGCACCCGTGGCAGTGTGGGGGGCGCTCCCCTTCCATCGTGCGGCGTGGGTCAACGCCAGGCACGGTGCGACGACCATGGACACGCTCATCAGTGTCGGCGTGATCGCCGCATTCGGATGGTCGCTCTACGCCCTGTTCTTCGGCACCGCCGGGGAGCCGGGGATGCGAATGACGTTCAGCTTCTTCGCGATGCGAGGATCCGGTTCGAGCGAGATCTATTTTGAGGTCGCAAGCGCGGTCACGATCTTCCTTCTCGCGGGGCGATATTTCGAAGCGAGAGCTAAGCGAGAATCCGGGGCTGCCCTTCGTGCGCTCCTCGAGCTCGGTGCCAAGGACGCGATGCTGCTGCGCAACGGAGTTGAGCACCGGGTTCCGATTGGCGAGCTCGTGGTCGGTGACCTATTCGTGGTTCGTCCGGGCGAGAAGATCGCGACCGACGGCCTGATCGTCGAGGGGATCTCGACCGTAGACCGCAGCATGCTGACGGGCGAGTCGATCCCCGTCGAGGTCTCGGTGGGAGATCGCGTAGTCGGGGCCACCCTCAACCTGGGCGGTCGACTCGTAGCCGAGGTCACGCGCGTCGGCGCTGAGACGGAGTTGGCCAGGCTCGGGCAGCTCGTGGAGGAGGCGCAGACCGGCAAGGCCGAAGTGCAGCGCATCGCCGACCGGGTTTCCGCGGTGTTCGTTCCAATCGTGATCGTCCTTTCCCTGCTCGCCTTCGTGGGCTGGCTCGTCCTGGACGGATCGATTGAGGCCGCCTTCACCGCAGCGATCGCAACGCTGATCGTCGCCTGCCCATGCGCCCTCGGGCTCGCGACCCCGACCGCCCTCATGGTCGGCACGGGACGCGGCTCCCAGTTGGGCATCCTGATCCGCGGTCCTCAGGTTCTCGAGCAGACCCGCCGGATCGACACCATCGTTCTCGATAAGACGGGAACGGTCACCTCCGGACACATGAGTGTCGCCGGTGTCGTGCCGGTCGAGGGGATGTCGAAGGAGCTGGTGTTGCGCCTCGCCGCGTCCGCGGAGGCCGGGTCTGAGCATCCGGTCGGGCGTGCGATCGTGGCCGCGGCCGCCTCGGCGGCCATCACGATCTCGCCCGCGGAATCGTTCCGTGCGATCGCGGGGGCGGGCGTCGAGGCCGTGGTCGACGGCAGCGCGGTTCTCGTGGGACGAGCGTCTTGGTTGGCAGTCGACTGGGCATTGCCCCTTCCGCTCGTATTGCAGGCCGTCGTGAGTGACGCCGAAGCTGCGGGCCGGACCGTGCTGATCCTCGCCTCGGACGGCGAAGTTCGCGGGGCGCTGATTGTGAGCGACACCGTCAAGCCGCAAAGTGCGGCGGGCATTCGTCGGTTCGTCGAACTCGGGTTGCGACCTGTGCTTCTCACCGGGGACAACGCGGGGGCGGCCGCGGCTGTCGGCGCAGAGGTCGGAATCACGGATGTGCACTCCGGCGTGACTCCGCAGGGCAAGCTCGAAGTCATTCGCGCTCTCCAGCTCGAAGGCAAAGTCGTTGCGATGGTGGGCGATGGTGTCAATGACGCCGCAGCGCTCGCCGCGGCCGATCTCGGCATCGCGATGGGTGCGGGCACCGACGCCGCGATCGCCGCGAGTGATGTGACGGTGATGAGCGGAGACCTGCTGGTGGTCGGAGACGCCCTCCGCCTTGCGAGGGGAACCCTCCACACGATCAAGGGCAACCTGTTCTGGGCGTTCGCGTACAACGTCGCCGCCATTCCGATCGCGATGCTCGGCCTGCTCAACCCGGTGATCGCGGGTGGAGCGATGGCACTGTCGTCGGTGTTCGTGGTGAGCAACAGCCTCCGACTGCGACGTTTCCAGGGGAGTGCGGCCTCGCAATCCGTGCCTTCCCGCCGCTCGACGCTCGCCGTGCACCAGACCCAGGCGGGGTAGATCAATCTCGCAGCACCGTGAGCTATTGTGAGGCGAGATTTGCGTCTGCAATACACGGCCGGTGACGCAGGCCGGTAGCACGGGCCGGTAGCACAGGAAGGACACCGTTAGAGTGATGATGGCCGGGGAGTCGGGCGCCACGCGCAGCCCCCTCGTGATCATGCTCTTCCGGCGTCCTTTTCTGGCGTCGCTCGCTCTTGTCGTGCTGGTGCTCGGCCTTGTCGGAATGCACGCGATGTCTGCCCGCGCCGATTCCCCCGTCGGCGCCTCGGTCTCTGGGGCGACTCGCTCGGCGGCACAACCGGTGACGTTTCAGTTGACCACGAACTGGAACGCCCAGAGCGCGCACACCGCTCGCACAACCGCACCGACATCCACAGGCGCGATGTCGGCCGACACGTGCGCGCGGATGTGCGCCGCGGACCGTCTCCCCGTCGGCATGGTGTGTGTCCAAAATGGAAACGTGGCGATGACCGGGGTGCTGCTGGCCAGCGCGCCGACACCGCCGGTTTCCGTGGTGCGGGAGCGGATGCGCGTGCCTCTGATCGCGTCCTCCACGATCGCCTCCCCTCGCACTCCTTCCCTTCAGGTGCTTTCGATCAGCAGAACCTGATCAGACAGACGGATGGCCCCGAATCCGGGGCCGGGCATTTCGCCTCCACAGCAGTCATCCGTTGTCATCTTCTTCTTTCTGATTGGAATTTTCTACTTATGCACGCACCACGCAAAATCCTGGTCATCGTCGCCGTCCTTGGCAGCGCGCTCACCCTGAGCGCCTGTTCGTCGACGCCGAACGCCGCCACCACCGGATCTTCCGCAAGTGTCTCCTCCGACTTCAACACGGCGGATGTGAACTTCGCGACCAATATGGCCGCCCACCACCAGCAGGCCGTTGACATGTCCCAGATGATTCTCGACAAGAGCGACATCGACCCCCGCGTCGTCACCCTGGCGCAAGAGATCAAGGCTGCCCAGCTTCCCGAGATCAAACAGATGAAGACCTGGCTGTCGGACTGGGGCCAGAAGTCGAGTTCCATGGCTGGCATGGACATGGGCGGAAGCCTGATGTCCGATTCGGACATGGCAGCCCTCAAGAGCTCCACCGGCCTCGAAGCGAGCAAGCTGTTCCTCACCCAGATGACGGTGCACCACAAAGGCGCAATCACGATGGCGACCACCGAGGTCGACACGGGCAAGAACGCCGACGCTATCGCCGTCGCGAAGAAGATCATCGCGGCTCAGACCACCGAGATAGCCACGATGAGTGACATTCTCTCCACCCTCTGAGTCGACCCATCGAACCCGAGGGGAGGGTCCCGCCTCGGTGGGACTCTCCTCACGGGGAACGACAGCCACGCAACATCCGCATCGAATTGGATTCTCGTGAACTCTCGAATGTGCCGCTCCCCGGAACGCGACGATTCTTTCGCCCGTGTCCGAGCGCGGGGGTCCGCCGACACCGGTCACCCACTCGCCCGGAGACTGGACGAGGGAGAGAATTTGATTATGGACTCACCCAGAGCGACGGCCGGGATCGACGGTTTCGGCGTGGTGACGACGTGAGAGCGCGCGCGACCATCGCCGCCGTCATTTCGACCGCCGTCATTGTGGTCATCGCACTCTCGGGCTGCACTTCGACGGTCGCTCCTGTGACCGAACCGTCGCCGAGCGATCCGCGGTACGGCACGAACGGAGCGGTGACCGGGATCGCACCGAAGGACCGCGGGAAGCCGATACGGATCGCGGGAACCCTGAACAACGGGGAGGTGATCACCGTGGGCGAATGGACGGGAAAGGTCGTGGTGGCGAACTTCTGGTACGCGGGGTGCGCCCCGTGCCGGGCGGAAGCCCGCGATGTCGAGGCGGTGTACAAAAAAGTCCAAAGCCAGGGCGTCATCTTCGTCGGCGTGAACGTGCGGGACCAGGAAGCCACGGCCGCGACCTACGATGCCGAGTTCGGCATCACCTATCCCAGCTTCCTCGACGCGAACACCGGGGCGCTGCAACTCGCATTCGCCGGCAAGGTGGCACCGAACGCGGTGCCGACCACGGTGGTCATCGACCGAAAGGGCCGGGTTGCGTCGCGTATCCTTGGACGACTGCCGTCCCCATCGATCCTGGAAACGCTCATCAACGACGCGCTGGCGGAAAAACCATGACCACACCGTCGCGTGCTGAAACGCATCGAACGCTCTCCTTCTGCATTGGGAGGCAGTGATGCCGAATTCCGAGAGTCCGGCCACGGCTGCCCGTTCCCGTCCCGAGGGCCACATCGAGACACCGGAGCCGTCGACCGAGCAGGTGACCATGCCCCGGCTCGGGCCGATCGGATGGGCCCGCTGGGGGTGGCGCCAACTCACCAGCATGCGCACCGCCCTTCTGCTCCTGCTCCTCCTGGCGGTCGGCGCGATTCCCGGGTCCGTGCTGCCCCAGCGCACGGCGGACCCAAACGGGGTCATCCAGTACTTTAAAATGAACCCGGTGACGGCGAAAGTCCTTGACGGGTTCCAGGCCTTCGATGTCTACACCTCGGTATGGTTCTCAGCGATCTACCTTCTCCTGTTCGTCTCGCTCATCGGCTGTGTGATACCGAGAACACGCCACCATTGGAATGCGCTCCGCCAGTCACCTCCGCACACTCCCGCTCGACTTTCGCGCCTTCCCGCCTACGAGACGCACAACGTCGCGGCCGGAGAGCATGCCAGCCGGTCGACGCTGCTCGCCGAGGCAGAGCGTCTTCTGAGAAAGTCCGGCTACCGCGTCCGGCGCTATGACGATCCGACGACCTCTGGTCGCTCCTCATCCGTATCGGCCGAGAAGGGGTATCTGCGGGAGACGGGTAACCTGATCTTCCACATCTCTCTGATCGGCGTGCTGGCGACGATCCTCATCGGAGGCAGTTTCCAGTACACCGGCCAGCGGGTCATCGTCGAAGGCCAGGCTTTCGTCAACACGCGGGCCGCCTACGATTCCTTCAGCCCCGGGCGACTCTTCACTGACGGGATGCTCGACCCCTATTCGTTGACTCTCGACAAGTTCGCCGTAACCTACTCGCAAGTCGGCACCAAGTCCATGGGCATGGTGACGGACTATAACGCGACCGTCACGACGGCGCGAGGATCAAACAAGACGCAATCCACCATCAAGGTGAACGATCCGCTTTCGGTCGGAGCAGAGACCATTTACCTGCTCGGCAATGGCTATGCGCCCCGGATCACCGTTCGAAATGCGGCGGGGTCGGTCGTGTTCGACGATACGATCCCATTTCTCCCCCAGGACATGAATCTGACCAGTCTCGGGGTGGTGAAAGTGCCCGACGGACTACCACAGCAGGTGGGGATGATCGGCTTCTTCTATCCGACCGAAGCTAAGCAATCGAATGGACAACTCGCGTCGGTGCATCCCGACCTGGTGAATCCGGTGTTGAGCCTGAACGTCTTCACCGGTGACCTCGGCCTTGACACCGGCGCTCCAAAGTCCGTCTACGTGCTCGATACCGCGAAGATGACGCAGGTCGCCGGCCGCGGAAGCCCCGAGAAGGCCCTCCGGCTCACGCCGGGCCAGACCGTGCAGCTGCCCGATGGACTCGGGAGCGTGGAGCTGGCGAACGTTAAGAGGTTTGCTTCGTTCCAGGTCACCCACGACCCCACCCAGACCTGGATGTTCGCGTTCGCACTCCTCGTTCTCGGAGGTCTGGCCACCGGATTGTTCGTGCCGCGCCGCCGGGTGTGGGTGCGAGTCACGGACGACGCCGACGACGGCTGGGCCATCGAATACGCTGGTCTCGCCCGGGGCGACGACCCACGGCTCCAGTCCATCGTCTCTAACATTGCAGAACGCCACCGCATCGCCTCCATTGCCGCAACGAATCGGGAACCACAATGAGTCTTTTTCCGTCGATCGTCTCCGTCACCCTGATCTATTCGGCGATGGCCGTCTACGCCATCGCGCTTGTGGCCTTCACCGCGGATCTCGCCAAGCGGGCGGCGCCGCTCGCGGTCGTGCCATCGGCTTCCCGCTCGACTGTGGCTGTCGGTGCGGCCGGCTCGTCGTCCGTTGACACGGCGGTCAGGGTACAGACGGAGGTGCAGGCCCATGCAGTGCACCCGGCGGGCAGCTCGCGGGCCGGTCGAATCGCGGTCGCGCTCACCGCCCTGGCCTGGCTGATCCACCTTGCCGGAGTTGTTCTGCGCGGAATCAGTGCGCAGCGAGTGCCCTGGGCGAACATGTACGAGTTCTCGATCACTTCGACGCTCATCATCGTCGGCGTCTTCCTGTTGATGCAGCTTCGATTGAACATCCGCTACCTCGGAACCTTCGTCGTCGGCCTCATGCTTGTACTGCTCGGTGTGGGAGCGGTGGGGTTCTACGTTGACGTCATCCCCCTCCCGCCGGCCCTGCAGTCGGCATGGCTGGTGATCCACGTTCTCGTCGCGATGACTGCCACCGCCCTCTTCGCCGTGAGTTTCGCCGTATCAGCGCTCCAGATCGCCCAGTCGCGCAACGTTGGGGGCTCGAGAAGTCTCGGCGCGACGGTCCGCGCGAAGTTCAGCCGACTGCTGAAAACCGTGCCCGATGCGGAAACCCTCGACGCCATGGCCTACCGGATCATCATCGTCGGGTTCATCCTGTGGACCTTCACACTCATGGCGGGCGCCATCTGGGCGAACCGGGCCTGGGGCCGTTATTGGGGATGGGATGTCAAAGAGGTCTGGACCTTCATCGTCTGGGTGATCTACGCCGCGTACATCCACGCCAAAGCCACCCGGGGGTGGAACGGAACTCGCGCGGCCTGGCTTGCCATCGTCGGATTCGGTGCGGTGATGTTCAATTTCGGAGTGGTCAACATCTTCTTCAAAGGACTGCACTCGTATTCGGGGCTATGACCAGCCGACGAAACTTCACCGACAGGAGATCACAATGACCAAGGCCACCCAGAAGACCGCAGGTACACCACAGGACGATGCCGCGAGAAAGTGGCGCCGCCGCCGGAGGTTCCTGCGTTCGGGCCAGGCGCTGATGATCGTCGGAGCGCTGGTGGCCATCGTGCATTGGCTGACCCACCTGGAAGCGTTCGGTCCGGGCCAACCTCCCGGGTGGGTCGATCTGGCGGTCGGATACCCGACCGCCGCGGTGCTCATCCTCGCCGGTGCGATTCTCAGCAGCAAAAAGTGACCGATCCCGTCACCCGACCAGCCGACCGGATGCTCGCCAGGCGGGACTGAATGGGTAGCGACTTCGGCAACATCATCGCCAACGGGCAGTTCTTCGTCGCAATCCCGATCGCGATCCTGGCGGGTCTGGTGTCCTTCGCCTCGCCATGCATACTGCCGCTGGTGCCCGGATACATCGCCTATGTCGGCGGGATCGCGGGATCTGATGGCAAACGATCCCAGCGCCGGGTGGTCGCGGGTGTCATCCTCTTCATTCTCGGGTTCACGACGGTTTTCGTCGCGTATGGGGCGGCGTTCGGAGCGGTCGGATCCTGGCTGATCAGGTGGCAAGACCCCATTACGAGGGTGATGGGCATTTTTCTGATCCTGATGGGCGTCCTGTTCATCGGCGCATTGCCCCGGTTCCAGCGAAGCTTTCGCCTACCGATCAGTCCGAAGGTCGGACTCGCGGGCGCGCCGGTGCTCGGTCTCGTCTTCGGAGTGGGATGGACGCCGTGCCTCGGGCCCACGCTTGCGGCAATCTCAGCGCTCAGCCTGGGATCGGCGACCGTGGCGCGAGGCACGGCGCTGGCCATTTTTTACTGCATCGGGCTCGGAATTCCGTTCCTGAGTGTCGCCCTCGGATTCCAGTGGGCATCCGGAGCCATCGGTTGGCTGAAGCGAAACATCCGTGTCATCAACGTCGCCGGCGGAGCCGCTCTCATGCTCATCGGGGTGCTGATGGTGAGCGGGCTGTGGACAATGTGGCTCTATCAGCTGCAGGCATTCATCGGAGGCGTTCTCCTGCCCATCTAGCCCGAAGCACGGCTGCGCACTCGCAAAAAGAGAGTGTTCCGTGCCGCCCGGTGGATCGCCCCTGGGACTGGGCTAGTCGTTAGTTCGCGTTGGCCTTCAGCCAGGCGTACGGGTCGATGAATGTTCCACCGATCGAGATCCCCAGGTGAAGGTGGTTGCCGGTCGAGGCTCCGCTGCTCCCCACCAGGCCGAGCGTCTGGGCGACCGTCACGGTCTGGCCGACGGTGACCGTCGTCGATCCGGCGAGCATGTGGGCATAGAGACTCTTTACGGGTTGCCCGTTCACGACGTGGTCGACCACGACGTAGGTGCCGTATCCGCTTCCGATAGACCCGACCGCGCTCACCACGCCGGGTGCGATGGAACCGATTGGATTTCCGCCTCCGCCCAGCATGTCGATTCCGTCGTGGAGGCTGGAACAGCCACCGCAGGGCGAGCTTCGCGGGCCGAATCCGCTGGCAATGGGAACATAGCGGGGGAATGGCCACTGGATCGTGCCGTTGGGGTTGGGGGTGTACAGCAATCCGCCCGACGGGGCGAAAATTCGCGTCACCTTAGCCTTCGGCGGCGGCGGCAAGGTGACGGAGTACCCGTCGCGATTGAGGGTCGCCGGTGTACCCAGCGCTGTCCTTTCAGCGGCGAAGGTTTGCGACTTCGTAGCGCCAGCCTGCGTGGCGGCCGATTCTGGGGGCGCCGTATAAAAAGCGGCGGCCGGCAACGACGTTGACACGATGAGCGCGGCAACTCCGGCTACCGCTCCGAATGCGGTGAAACGCGAGGTGATGCTTCGGATGCGCTCGCCCCGGCTGGGGCGGCGACGTGGTGCCTTTGGGTCACTCTGTCGAGAATCACGTCGCGATGGCAGCGCCAGCACAGCGGGACTCGTGTCGCGGGCCGGGTTGGAAGATTCAGATCTCATAGATAAAAAAGGCTCCGCCACTATCGGCGTTGTCGTGTGTCCGGCAGCGATCGGACTGAACAGGAATCACGCACTGCTACCACGAGAAAATAGCCGGGACAAGCAAAACTAGAGTTCGTGGTTCAGAACATAAAATAACGGATTGGTAAAGGCTAGCAAGAGATTCGTGATTCGACCAGCGCTAAGCGGAGATCAGACGGCCGACCGGGACACCCGCCACGCGGTAGCACTCCCCACCCTGTCCGTGATCGAGAGCAGGGCCGCCCTGGCAAAGGAGGATGAATGAGAACCCCTGGCCCGTATCTGGCAGCGATCGGCCTCGCGGCGGTGATCCTGCTCCTTGTTAGCGGATGCTCAAGCGAGACCGCACCGAACCTCTCGGTTTCGCTCTTTCAAAACCGCGCCGATTACGCGACGAGGAGTCTCCAGGTGGAGATCACCAATCGGGGTGAGACCGATGTCGTGATCACCGCCGCGACCTTCACCTCTGCGTACTTCGACGGAATCGGCAGGGCCGGGCGCCTGCCGTACACCCTCGTTGCGGGCACCACGACAGACTTCCCGGCCCGGGTTCCGCCGCCGCTCTGCGACGTTTCCGACTCCCGTCCGTCGGTGACGATCGGCGTGAAAACGACGGGCGGCAATTCTCTCTCCATCACGAAGACACCCGCCGTGCCGTTCAACTCGCTCGGCGCGCTCCATTCACAGGACTGCGGCCAACAGGCCTTCGAGCGCGTCGCGACCATCACCCCGGCCCCGCACCTCCGGTTCGAGCAGCGGGATGGTTCGGAGATCGCTCTTCTCGACTTTGCCATCACTCCCACCGGCGCCCCCGGCTCGGTGACGCTCGCGTCCACCACGGGAACGACGCTCCTGGTCCCCACCGAGGGTGAGGTGCGCCCGCTCGGTCTTACCTTCACGTCGGCCAGCGCTCCCATCACGCTCACCCTCGCGTTCGTTCCCGCTCGCTGCGGCACGCACGTGATCTCGGAAGACAAAATCGGTACGCTCATCCCGTTCCATGCCGTTGCGGGCCAGTTCAGCGATGCCTACTTCCGCGTGGCGGTCTCGCCCGGCGTCAAGGCGGAGTTCTACGACTGGGTGGGACGATACTGCGGGCAATAGCCCTCAGCGGCCACCCTCGAGATTGCGGTTGCGCTGGGCGACGCCTCCGACTCCGTACGGGTAGTCGTCTGCGCGGGGAGCGCTCGCCGCAGTGAGGCTGGCGAGATCGTCCGCCGACAGCCATAGGTCGACCGCGCCGAGGTTGTCCGTGAGTTGCGCGACGGTGCGCGCACCGAGGATGACGGATGTCACGGCGGGCTGGGCGCCGAGCCAGGCGAGGGCGACCTGCGAGGAGCTCGCGCCGTGGGCATCCGCAATCGTCTTCAGCGTGTCGATGATCGTCCAGGTCTGCTCGCGGGCGTTGCGCTGGGTCCACGCCTCCATGCCACGCTCGGGATTCTCACCAAGTCGCGTGGCCCCGGTGGGAGCCTGGTCGCGCACGTACTTGCCACTCAACCAGCCGCCACCGAGGGGCGACCACGGCAGCAGGCCGATGCGTGCGTCGAGGGCCGCCGGCACGACCTCGTGCTCGATATCGCGCACCAACAGGCTGTACTGCGGCTGCAGGGTGACGGGAGGCGCCCAGCCGTGAGCCTTCGCGACGTGCACGGCCTTGGTCAGCTGCCAGCCGAGGTAGTTGGAGAAGCCGTAGTAGGCGATCTTGCCCTGTGTGATGGCGTCGTTCAAAAAACCGAGGGTCTCCTCGATCGGGGTCAGGGCATCCCACGCGTGCATCTGGTAGAGGTCGATCTGCTCCACCCCGAGACGGGAGAGGGATGCGTCGAGCGCGCGCCCGAGGTGGCGGCGGCTGAGACCCACGTCGTTGGGGCCGGTCCCCAGTGGGAAGCGTCCCTTTGTGGCGATCACCACCTGCTCACGCTCGGAGGGGTGGGAGGCGAGCCAGGCGCCGATGATCTCCTCCGAGGTGCCGGAGCTGTAGACATCCGCGGTGTCGATGAAGGTGCCGCCGGCCTCGAGGAAGGTGTCGAGGATGAGGTGAGAAGTGGCTTCATCGGCCTCAGCGCCGAAGGTCATAGTGCCGAGGGCCTGGGCCGACACGACAGTGCCGCTGTTTCCGAGTGTGCGATATTCCATGCCCTCGACGGTAGCCCCGATCCTGGATCGCGCTACCCCTCCTGCAGTTCCCGTGCCGATCGCGTAGATTTCTGGGTAGGTTTCGTTGACCCGATGTGGTGCACGACGTGGTGCACGGGCCGGTCGCGGACAGAGATCGAGGAGCAAGAATGAGCGAGTACGTCGTCACCAATCCCGCCACCGGAGCCCGGGGTCCGGTCTTTCCTCCGGCCACCGATGCTGAGCTGGATGCCGCACTCGCTGCCGCAGACGCGGCTCACCGCACCTGGTCACGCACCAGCACGCTGGCCGAGCGCTCCGCCCTTGTGCGGAGAGTTGCCGAACTGCACGTCGAACGCCGCGAGGCGCTCGCCGAGATCATCGTGCGCGAGATGGGCAAGCCCCTCGACCAGGCCCTCGGCGAGGTCGACTTCAGCGGAGCCATCTACTCTTACTACGCCGAGAACGGCGAGAAGTTCCTCGCCGACGAGCAGATCGACCTGCTCGACGGTGAGGGCAGCGCGTTCGTGCGCCGGTCATCCCTCGGCCCGCTCCTCGGCATCATGCCGTGGAACTTCCCCTACTACCAGGTGGCCCGATTCGCCGGTCCGAACCTGGTGCTCGGCAACACCATCCTGCTGAAGCATGCCGGACAGTGCCCGGAGTCCGCGGCGGCGATCGAGCAGATCTTCCACGACGCCGGATTCCCCGCGGGCGCGTACACGAACATCTACGCGTCCAGCGGGCAGATCGCCGAGCTGATCGCCGATCCGCGCCTCGTCGGGGTCTCCCTCACCGGGTCGGAGCGCGCCGGAGCGGCGGTCGCCGAGGTGGCCGGCCGCAACCTTAAGAAGGTCGTGCTCGAGCTCGGCGGGTCGGATCCGTTCATCCTGCTCAGCACCGACGACCTGGATGCCACGGTGGATGCCGCCGTCTCTGGCCGCATCGACAACAACGGTCAGGCCTGCAACGCGGCCAAGCGATTCGTGGTGATCGCCGACCTCTACGACGACTTCCTCACCCGGTTCACCGCGAAGCTCGCCGAGCTGACGCCGTCCGACCCGATGGCGGATGGCACGGTGCTCGGTCCCCTCTCGTCGGCTCCTGCCGCGGATCACCTCGACGAGCAGGTGGAGCGTGCGATCGCCCAGGGCGCCACGGTCGTCGCTCGCGGGGATCGCACCGGCACCTACTTCCCGTCGGTGGTGCTCACGGGTGTCACCCCCGAGATGGATGCCCACCACGAGGAATTCTTCGGACCGGTGGCCATCGTCTACAGCGTGCCCGACGAGGCTGCAGCGGTCACGCTCGGCAACGACACCCCGTTCGGACTCGGCTCCTACCTGTTCTCCACCGATTCGGAGCAGGTGCTGCGCGTGGCAGACCAGATCGAGGCCGGCATGGTCTTCGTCAACGGTGTCGGGCTGGACAGCCCGGAGCTGCCCTTCGGTGGGGTCAAGCGCAGCGGCTTCGGCCGGGAACTGGGGCGCTTCGGCATCGAGGAGTTCGTGAACCGAAAGATGATCCGCATCCTGAAGTAGGGACCGAGGGCGTGTGCCCGCTCGCTAGTTCGAGCGGCCGCGCCCTGTTCGGCGCACGCCGAGCACGATGAGGATGAGGCCGACGACCGCCAGGATGAGGCCGATGTACAGCCACGTTCGGTCACCGGTCATGAAGCTTCCCGGGATCAGGTTCAGACCCTGCCCGGCGAACACACCACCGATGAGCAGGGCGATTACGCCAACGCCGATCAGGACGGTGCGTGCGGTAGAACTGGTCACGTCTCCCAACCTACCCTCGGGCCACCGGCGCAGCGTGGAGGCTGGGGTTCGAGACCCCCAGTGAAGTGAGCGGAAGCTTCACGGTGCCTCCCACCACGAGGACCACTTCGATCGCCGCGAGTCACGCATCGTCATCCACATCGCCCCACGCCGCGATGTCGACGCCGTGATTGTCCGGGGAGGCCATGGTCCACCACTTGGGGACGCGGGAATCGTCCGCCAGCCGGCCGCCCGCGGCCCGAATGGAGGCGACCCGCGCCTCAGCCCGGTCATTCGGGACGGCCACGTCGATATGGGTGCGCCCGCGACCCGGCGCGCTGATCTCGTCGAACCACATCCGCGGACCTCGCCGCAGGGGGTCGACGATGAGTCCCCCGATCGATTCGTAGCCGAGCGCCGCGATCCAGAAGTCGCGGGTCGGCGCACCCTCCGCCTCGGCGATAGCGATCTGGATGGTGTGCAGCCTCGACGGATCCGGCGCGAGGCCGAGGTCGTCGGCGATCGCCGAGACGCGGCGCGCGAGCTCTGCGTCGGCGGCGTCGAGTCGGCCGCCCGGGGACGCCGCGGTGCGGACCACGACGGCTTCCGGACGAAGGTCGATGTCGGGCTCCCGGCCCACCTCTTCTGTCTCGGCGGCGATGCGGCGGATGAACTCGACACCGGTGGCGAACGACCCCGTGGGGAATACGGTCTGCGCGCCGCCGTACAGAACGTGCCAGCCGGCGGTGCCAGGCCCGTCGTGAAACTGCTTGGCGCTGATCCAGTCGACCATTCGTGCTCCTCGGGGACGAAGACTGATTGCGTGTGCCCACCCAGCGCGGGCGACTTCATCGCCAACCTAGCCGGGGGTTCTGACACTCTCAAGGCCTCTCGTGCCGACGAGTGGTTGGCCGTCGCCCGGGCCGCCGATCGAAACTCGACTAGTGAGCGGAACGAAGGAGTGACAGGGTCGGTAGATGAACATCGATGAGTGGTGGCCGAAGTTGGACCCCTCGGCGCAGCAGTGGCTGATCGCCAACAATGGGGACGCGGTCTCGGCAGGGGTTCTGGCGCAAATCGCGGCCGCCGGTGGCGATGTCACTCCGGATTCGCGGTGGGTCGGGGAGAGCGACGAGGGTGGCTTCTTCCTCTCCGACGAAGAGACGGACTGGATCGAAGCCCTCGCAACGCCGGTCTTCGTCGCCGACCTGGCGCACGGCGCGAGTGTCGATGAACGATGGCGCGACTTCCCTCCGGGGCCTAGCGTGGAGGCATGATAGGAAGCTTCGAAGCGATCATCTTCGATTGCCCTGACCCTCGTGCACTCGCCCGCTTCTATGCCGAAGTCCTGGGCGCGGAGATAGTTCAATATGACCCCGAACGGGCGGAGCTCCTCCCGCGCGGCAATCCGCGCCCGCTCATCGCGTTTCAGCGTGTCACCGACTACCGGCCCCCGCGGTGGCCGGGTCAGGATGTCGGCCAGCAGCTGCACATCGACGTCAAGATCGATGACTTCGAGGTCGCCGAGGCCGCAGTACTTTCTCTCGGTGCGATCAAAGCGAGCTCGGACTCACCGACCTTCAGGGTCTATCTCGACCCGGCCGGGCATCCGTTCTGTCTCATCAAGCCTGAGGACTGACGGCGCCCCGAGGAACGGGCTAAGGAGCGGCACAGCAATCAGCGGAATGCCGGGATGCCCGTGATGTGGTTGCCGATCACGAGGGTGTGAACCTCGTCGGTGCCCTCGTAGGTGCGCACGCTCTCGAGGTTGTTGGCGTGGCGCAGCGGCGAGTAGTCGAGGGTGATTCCGTTGCCGCCGAGCATGGCACGGGCATCCCGAGCGATCTGGATGGCCTCGCGGCAGTTGTTGAGCTTTCCGATCGAGATCTGGTGGGGCTGCAGGGCACCGGCATCCTTCAGCCGTCCGAGTTGCAGGGCGAGAAGCGTGCCCTTGTTGATCTCGATGGCCATGTTCACGAGCTTCTCCTGGGTGAGCTGGTAGCCGGCCAGGGGCTTGCCGAACTGAAGGCGCTGCTTGGAGTAGTCGAGGGCGGCGAGGTAGCTGTCGCGGGCGGCGCCCATCACTCCCCAGATGATGCCATAGCGGGCCTCATTCAGGCACTCGAATGGCCCGCGGAGGCCCTTCGCCTTCGGCAGCATGGCCGATGCGGACAGGCGAACCTCGGCAAGCTCGATCTCGCACTGGATCGAGGCGCGCATCGAGAGCTTCTGCGGGATGACGGTCGCGGTGAAGCCGCGGGTGCCGGTGGGCACCAGGAAACCGCGGATGCCGTCGTCAGTCATCGCCCAGATCACGGCGAGGTCGGCTATCGAGGCGAGACCGATCCAGCGCTTGGTGCCGGTGATCACCCAATCGTCGCCGTCGCGCCGGGCGAAGGTGGTCATGCTCCCGGGGTCGGAGCCGGCCGTGGGTTCGGTGAGTCCGAAACATCCGATGGCCGTGCCCGCAGCCATCCGTGGCAGCCACTCCTGCTTCTGCTCCTCCGAGCCGTGCTTGTGGATCGCGGTCATGGCCAGCGAGCCCTGCACGCTCACGAAGGTGCGCAGCCCCGAATCACCCGCCTCGAGCTCGAGGGCGGCGATGCCGTACTCCACCGCCGATCGGCCGGGGCAGCCATAGCCGCTGAGATGCATGCCGAGCAAGCCGAGCTCGGCGAGGCGCGGGATGAGGCCCACCGGAAACTCCGCGGTCTCGTACCAGCCGGCGATGTGCGGCTTGATTTCCGCGTCGACGAAGGCGCGCACCGTGCGCCGCAGCTCGAGTTCCGAATCGCTGAGCAGCGAATCGACATCGATGAGGTCGGAAGTGTCGGACACGGGGTTTCCTTCGGTTGAGGTCATTCGCACGGTACCAGCCGGCCGTTCAGCCGACGCGGCAGCTTCCAGGGATTCTGCGGTTGCAGCATCACAGGAAGCTGGGCGGATGTCGCGTTCTGCAGGCTCACTGGACGCACGAACCTCGCGAGCGCTCCGGCACCGACGCTCGTGGCATCCGGGCGCGAGGTCGCGGGCCAGGGTCCGCCGTGCTGTTGCGACCAGGTCGTCGCCACCCCGGTGGGCCAGGTGTTGATGGCCACGCGGCCGACGCGCCGGGCGAGCTGCGCGATAGCGACTACGGCATCGACGTCGATGTCCGACCCGGTGAACACCGAAGCCGCGAGCGACGGCTGAAGTCGGTCGAGGGCCGCGAGTGCATCGGCGACGCGGTCGTATTCGGCGACGATCGCGACGGGGCCGAAGCACTCCTCGAGCAGGCGGGATCCGGGCGTCAGGTGGTCGAGGGCCTCCACGATAAGCCGGGGTTCGACCTCGTAACCGGCGTGGGGACCGACGGGTGCCGCTTCCGGGTCGAGCTCCACGACGCCGCGAGCGTAGGCGACCGCGATGCCGGCACTGAGCAAGGGTGCGGTGGGCACCCGTGAAACCGCCTCAGTGATCGCATCCACGAAGCCGTGCCCCGCGGGCACGAGGATGAGGCCGGGTTTGGTGCAGAACTGGCCGGCACCCAACGTGAAGGAGTCGACGAATCCCTGGGCGATCGAGTCGCGATCCGCGGCCGCCGCCGGCGCGACGAACACCGGGTTCACCGTCCCCATCTCCGCGAAGACGGGGATGCCTCGACGGGCGCCGCGTTCGAGAACCACGAGCCCCGCCTGCTGGCTGCCGGTGAACGCCACCGCGCGAACCGCGGAGGAGTCGACCAGCTGCAGCCCGGCGTCGAAGCCGACCACGACGTCAAAGGTGCCCTCGGGGGCGCCGGCCGCGGCCAGGGCATCCCGCGCCACGGCGGCGAGGCGCACGCTGAGTCGCGGATGAGCGGGGTGCGCCTTCACCACCACCGGGCAGCCCGCCGCGAGAGCGGAGGCCACGTCGTGCCCGAAGATGCCGAAGCCGAAGGGAAAGTTGCTCGCGCCGAAGACGGCGACCACCCCGACAGGGATGTTGCCGCGCACGATGGTGGATCCGCCGTCGATGTCGTCGCGACTCACACCGAGGTAGCTTCCTTCGCAGGCGACGGCCGCGTAGAACCGGGCGCTCGCCGCCATGCGGGCCAGTTCGCCCTCGAGGCGGGTGAGACCGAGTCCGGTCTCGGACCGTGCGAGGTCCACGAGTTCGACCGAGACGGCGAGCACGGCGTCCGCTGCGGCGGTGATCCAGCCCTCACGGATCGCCGGACTCAGGTTGGCCAACACGGGAGCCGCTCGATTCGCGCGCTCCAGGATGCGGGAGACGTCATCCGGTGTCGAGTGTGGGACCGCGCCGGTGCGCTCGCCGGTGCCGGGGTCGAAGCTCGGGTCCTCGGCGAGCGCGCTCATGCCGGGACTCCGTGCTCCTGGATCGCCGTGGTGAGCACTCGAAGGCCGTCCTCCAGCAGCTCGCTGCCGATCACGAGCGGCGGAAGAAGGCGGATGACATTGCCGAAGGTTCCGCAGACCAGTATGAGCACGCCCTCGGCGTGGCAGGCGGCGGCAACGGCCTTGGCGACATCCGCCCGCGGCGCCAGGGTGATCGGGTCGGCAAATTCGACCGCCAGCATCGCCCCACGTCCGCGCACCTCGGCGACGACTGCGACGGAGTCGAGCAGTGGTTCGAGGTGGATGCGCGCGATGCCCTCGATGGCCATCGCGTTGGCGAGCAGCGAACCATCCGCGAAGGCCTCGAACACCCCGAGCGCAGCGGCGCACGCGAGCGGATTGCCGGCGTAGGTTCCGCCGAGACCGCCGGTGTGTACGGCGTTCATCAGTTCGGTGCGTCCGGTGACGGCAGAGAGGGGAAGGCCGCCACCGAGCGCCTTCGCGGTCACGATGAGGTCTGCGACGACACCCTCGTGCTCGCTGGCGAAGAGGGCGCCGGTGCGACCCATACCGGCCTGGATCTCGTCGATGACGAAGACGATGCCGTGGACATCAGCGATTCTGCGAAGTCCGACAAGGAAGCCTTCGGCCGGCACGAGGAAGCCGCCCTCGCCCTGGATCGGCTCGATGACCATGGCTGCGAAGGTGTCGGGCCCGTGCTCGGTGAGGATCGCCTCGACGGCAGCCAGCGCCTCGGCGGCGGCGTTCTCTGGTCCACCCGGCCAGCGCAACGGAGCGGCGTTCGGGGCGCGGAAGATCTGCTCGGGGAACGGACCGAAGCCGAGCTTGTAGGGGTTCTCCTTCGCGGTCATCGCCATGGTGAGCAGAGAACGACCGTGATAGGCCTCGTCGAACACCATCACATTCGGGCGACCCGTGGCGGCGCGAGCGATCTTGATGGCGTTCTCCACGGCCTCCGCACCGGTGGAAAACAGCGCACTGCGTTTGTCGAAGGCGCCAGGGGTGTTGGCGTTGAGCCAGCGACAGACCTCGGTGAATCCCTCGTACTCGGTGACCATGAAACAGGTGTGGGTGAAGCGATCGAGTTGGGCGGCGACCTGGGCCCGCACGAACGCATTCGTCGCGCCGACGCTCGTGACGGCGATGCCGGACGCGAAGTCGATGATGCGGTTGCCGTCGACATCCTGGAGTATGCCGCCCTCGGCACGGTCGATGAAGACCGGCAGGGCGGCGCCGAAGGCAGACGTCACCTCGCCGTCACGCTGCTGCTGCAACTGCCGGGAGCGCGGCCCGGGAATCGAGTGGGCGATGTGACGGGACTGAAGAACGGGGGCGAGATTCGAGGCCATGGGGCCACGCTAACCACCCGCGGCATGACGGTCATTGGATGAATCATCCTTAGAAGGGTCCAAGTTAGATAGACTGGCCTGCTGCGGGAGAGGAACACCCATGGTCACGCTGGAACAGCTGTGCGAGCGCCTCGGCAGCGACCTTCGACCCGCTTCCACCGGAGCGATCGGACGCCAGCAGCTCACCGGTGTTCACATCTCCGAGCTCGCCGATCCCACGCCCTACCTCGAGGGCGGCGAGTTGCTGCTCACCACGGGTATCCCGCTGGGCGGCGGACCCGCCGTCATTCGCGACTACGTGCAGCGCCTCGCCGAGAAGGGTGTTGCAGCGCTGGCCCTCGGCCTCGGCGCGGGCATCGAACGGATGGATCCCGAGCTTGTATCTGCCTGCGCCGACGCCCGTCTCGACCTGCTGTTCGTTCCGGAAGCGGTGCCCTTCCTGCACATCTCGCGGGCGTTCTGGCAGCTGGTCGGCAAGTCGGAGCAAGCCGACCTGGCTTCGCGCCTTGGCCTTCAGACCGCGTTGGCGCGTGCGGCGACCCGGGAGAACCCCGTCGAGGGGATCGTCTCGGTTCTCGCCAAGGGACTGGGCGGATGGGCGGCCTACCTGCCCGCAGACGGCAGCGCCGAGACGATCTGGCCCTCCACCGCGGGGGAGGTCGTGCCGCAACTGCGTGCCGAGTCTGCCCGGTTCGATCTAGTCGGCAGCTATTCGGCGGCCACCTTCCCCGTGAACGGCACCGACGTCGTCGAGCACTCCATTACGATCGGCCAACGCACTGTCGGCTTTCTCGCGGTCGGTGCGGGCCACGGCTTGCGCAAGGCCGATCGCCAGCTCATTCTCACCTCGTGCATGCTGCTGTCGCTCACCGCACAGGGTGCCGAGGAGTCCTCGAGGGTGGCCCAGGCCCAGGGTGAGACCATCGCTGCCCTGATCCTTGGAGGACACGTGGACGCCGCGCGCCTGGCCTCCGACCACACCGGTCGCCCTGCGCTCGGCGGCTTCGCCCGCCTCCTGGCGGTGCGCGGGCGAGCGGCGGCCCTCCCGGACTCGCGCGAGCTCGCGGCGCTGGTGGGCTCGCTTGGGCTGCCCGAGTCCACGATGGCTACCGCCATCGGCGTCATCCGCCTCGTCATTCTGCCGGAGCCGCCCGCCGACGCTGGCAGTTGCCGGTCGACCAGTAGCGCTGACTACGCCGTCGCTCTTGGCCAGCCGCTCCCGCTCGACCAGCTGGCGGCAGCGGTGGGCTCGGTCGCCTTTGCCTGTCGCACCGCGGAATTCGGTACCGTTGTCGACGTGGGCGGCTCCGTCGATGCGCGCGGCGACGCCTGGGTGGGTGCGCTCGCACGGCACCCGCGGGGCGACCTCTGCGACACGGTGCGGAGCTACCTCGGCCATCGGGGGCAGTGGGAGAGCGCCGCGCGGGAGCTCGGCATCCATCGCAATTCGCTGCGGCATCGAATCGCCGTTGCAACCGAGCTGATCGGAGCCGATCTCGCCGACCCGGACACCGCAGCCGCCCTGTGGATCGGGCTGCGCCGGCAGAAGCTCGTCAGCTGACCGGGCCGGAGAGCCAATCGCGCACCGCGGCATCCTGCTCCCCCAGCAGCGGCGGTGCGGAATTGCGCCGCGCGAGTGGCGGGCTCCAGCTGATCGGATGCCGCACCTGCGTCGCCACGGCGACCCCGGACGCGTCGAACACCTCGATCGTCGGCTCGAGCCCGAGGGACTCGGCGAGCTCGAGGCCGTCGGCGATCGTGCCGACCCGGCCGGCCGGCACCCCGAGCTCGGTGAGGCGACGCTGCCATTCGGCGGCGTCGTGCTGCCGCAGTCGCTCTTCGAGAAGTGGCACGAGGGTGGCCCGGTTGGCGACGCGAAGGGCGTTGTTGAGGAACCTCGGGTCATCCGCAAGCTGCCGAGCACCGAGCACTCCGGCAAGGCGTCGGAACTGGCTGTCGTTGCCGCACGCGACGGCGATCGGCCCGTCCGCGCAGTCAAGGGTCTCGTAGGGCGCGATGGACGGATGCGTGTTGCCGAGGCGCCCCGGAACCACTCCGGCACCGAGATAGGACTGCGCCTGGTTCGCCAACGATCCCTGCAGGCTCGACAGCAGGTTCAGCTCGAGCCGCGCGCCGAAGCCGGTGGACTGGCGGTGCAGGAGTGCTGCGAGGATGCCGGCCACGGCATCCTTCGCGGTGAGCACGTCGACGAGCGCGACGCCGGCCTTGAGGGCGGGACCGTCCGCCTCCCCGGTGATGCTCATGAGCCCGCCGAGCGCCTGCACAACGAAGTCGTAGCCGAGCAGCTCACGACCGCCGGCGCTGCCGAAGCCGGAGATCGAGGCGTACACGACGCCGGGGTTCCCCGCCCGCACCTCGTCGTAGCCGAGGCCGAGCTTCTGCATGCCCCCCGGCTTGAAGTTCTCGACGACCACGTCGGCGCGCGCGATCAACTCGCGGGCGAGGTCGAGGTCGCCCGACTCGGTCAGGTCGAGACAGACCGACTCCTTGTTGCGGTTGACGCTCTCGAAGTAAGTGGAACCGGCGGCGGAGAACGGCGGCCCCCACGAGCGGGTGTCATCGCCGACATCCGGTCGCTCCACCTTGATGACACGGGCCCCGAGATCGGCGAGGGTCATTGTGGCGAGGGGTCCGGCGAGCACCCGAGAGAAGTCGGCGACGAGGATCCCGGAGAGTGGTCCCTCGGGTGGCGGCATGCTTGAGACCCTAGCGGCGCTGGCCCAGCTATGGGCAGGTGCCTTCGATCTCCGCCTCGCTGCATCGCGATAGCGCGGCCGCGTTCAGGTTCAGCTGAGCGGTTCACCGAAAGCGGCCTCCCCGGCGCTGGCCGCCCGGGAGGCCGAGAGCACGGCGCCGATGCTCGCTGCCATCACCAGCCCGATCGCCACGAAGGCTACCCAGGTGAACTCCTGGCCGAGGATCAAGAATCCGGCCGTCGTGGCGATCGCCGGCGTCAGACTCATCAGGATCGAAAAGGTCGCCGAGGGAAGTCGGCGCAGGGCGACGAGTTCGAGCGTGTAGGGGATGGTCGATGACAGCAGGGCCACGGCCGCTCCGAGCAGCAGGATGCCGGGCTGGAAGAGTGCGGGACCAGCGCTGGCGATGCCGAAGGGAACGGTGATCACCGCTCCGATTGTCATCGCGAGAGCGAGTCCGTCGAGGCGGGGGAACCGTGCGCCCGTGCGGGCGGAGAGGAGGATGTAGCCCGCCCACATCGCCGCAGCGCCGAACGCGAACGCGACGCCCACCGGATCGAGGTCACCGAAGCTGCCCTGGCTGAGGATCACCACGCCGCCGAAGGCGAGCACCGCCCAGAGCCAGCTCGAAGCGCGGCGGCTCATCACGACCGAGAGCACCAAGGGACCGAGCACTTCGATCGTGATGGTGGCCCCGAGCGGCACCCGGGCGAGCGCCTCGTAGAAGAGCGCGTTCATCAGGGCGAGCGCCAGTCCGAAGGCGATTACCGTCAGCCAGTCGGATCGGCTGCGCCCGCGCAGTCGCGGGCGGGCGACGGCGAGGAGCACGATTGCCGAGAACACCAGCCGAAGCGAGACCATCCCGATCGCACCCACCGCCGGGAAGAGCAGCACGGCGAAGGACGCCCCGATCTCCTGACAGATGAGGCCGATCGCCACCAGCCCGACCGCTCCGAATCGGCGTGCCGCCGGACGGGAGACAGTTGCGGCGGTCATTCCCCAACGCTAGGGCCAAAGCGCGAATTCGGCGCGCCGTCAAGCCCTCGAAGTCGAACGGTGAACCGACACCCAACAGTGTTAGCGTCGCCCAATGGCCCGAATAGTCGCCGTAGCCCCCGCACTGCCGACCAACGTGTACGCGCAGTCCGAGATCACGGACACGATCGCGCCGATGGTCACCTCGGATGCGACCAAGCAGGCCGTTCTGCGCCGCCTGCACGCCGGTAGTCGCGTCGATACCCGGCACCTGGTGATGCCGATCGAGCGATATCGTGACGCCGGCACGTTCACCCAGTCGAACGACATGTTCATCGATGTCGCCGCCGATCTGGCCGAACAGGCACTGCGCGATGCGCTCGCCATCGCCGGACTCGAGCCCCACGATGTCGACTACCTCATGTTCACCTCCGTCACCGGCATCTCCGCGCCTTCGATCGATGCCATTCTGGTAGCCCGCCTCGGGCTGCGCACCGATGTGAAGCGGGTGCCGATGTACGGGCTCGGATGTGTCGCCGGGGCGGCCGGAATTGCACGCGTCACCGACTACCTCACCGGGCATCCCGAGGGCGTCGCGGTGCTCATCGCCGTCGAACTCTGCTCCCTCACCTTCCAGCGCGACGACGACTCCACCGCCAACCTGGTGGCGACCGGCCTGTTCGGGGATGGAGCTGCGGCCGTGGTCATGGTCGGTGATGAGCGTGCGAAGCGGATGCCCGCGACCGGCCCCGACGTCGTGGACACCCGCAGCGCGCTCTACCCCGACACCGAATCGGTGATCGGCTTCACAGCGAGCGAGACCGGCTTCCGCATCATCCTCACCGCCCAGGTGTCCGACGTGATCGAGGCGAACTTCGGCCGGGACGTCACGGGCTTCCTCGGAGACAACAAGCTCGATATCGCCGACATCGATACCTGGATCGCGCACCCAGGGGGGCCGCGGGTGCTCGAGCAGTTTCAGTCGTCGCTTGGACTCGCGGACGGGGTGTTCGACAATAGCTGGCGCTCCCTCGCCGCCGTCGGCAACCTCTCGTCCGTCTCGGTGCTGCACATCCTCGCCGAAGAGCTGTTGGCCACCCACCGGGCCGGATCCCACGGCGCCCTCTTCGCGCTCGGACCGGGCGTCAGCGCCGAGCTGGTGCTGCTGCGGTGGCCGGCATGATCTGGTTCACCGTGCTGATTCTCGCGACGGGTGTCGAGCGCATCGTCGAGGTGGTGCTCTCCACCCGGCACGCGGCGTGGGCCTTCGCACGCGGCGGTCGGGAATATGGGCAGCGCCATTACCCGTTCATGGTCGCGCTCCATACCGGGATGCTCCTCGCCGCACTCGGCGAGGTCTACTTCGCCGGACGTCCGTTTCTGCCGTGGCTGGGCTGGCCGATGCTTGCGATCGCCCTCGCCTGCCAGGGGTTGCGCTACTGGTGCATCGGTACGCTCGGCCGCCAGTGGAATGCGCGGGTGATCGTGGTGCCGGGCCTCGGGCGGGTAACGCGCGGGCCGTACCGCTTCCTCACCCACCCGAACTACATCGTCGTGATCGCCGAGGGCATCGCGTTGCCGCTGGTGCACACCGCATGGGTGACGGCACTGGTGTTCACGGTGCTGAATGCAATCCTGCTGTTCGGCTTCCGCATCCCGACCGAAGAGCGGGCGCTGAAGACCCTGGATGCCGTGGCATGACCGTCGCTGCGGAGGTGGACGTGCTGGTGGTGGGCGGCGGCCCGGTCGGTCTGGCCGCGGCGATCGAGGCGAGGCTTCGCGGGTTGAGCGTCGCCGTCGTCGAGCAGCGCCAAGGCCGGGTCGACAAGGCCTGCGGAGAGGGGCTGATGCCGGGGGCGCTGCCCGCGCTCGCCCGCCTCGGTGTCGATCCGCCCGGGTTCGCGCTACGCGGGGTCAGCTATCGCGCCGCTGGTTTTCGCGCCGATCATCGCTTCGCGACGGGTGTGGGACGGGGTGTTCGGCGCACGGCGCTGCACGATGCGCTCGCCGAGCGGGCACGATCCCTCGGGGTGGTCGTGGTGCGCGGCAAAGTGGATGCCCTCGAGCAGGACTCGCGGTCGGTGACGGCCGCCGGCATCCGCGCTCGCTATCTCGTGGCGGCGGATGGCCTGCACTCCACGGTTCGCCGGCTGAGCGGGCTCGAGCGGCCGATCGCAGCGCGCGGCCGGCGCTATGGCGTTCGGCGACATTTCCGAATCGAACCGGCGTCGGACCTGATCGAGGTGTACTGGACACCGAAGGCCGAGGTGTACGTGACTCCGGTGGGTGGCGGGGTGGTCGGTATCGCGGCACTCGGCCGGCAGGGGCTCGACTTCGACACCGTACTCGCCGGAATCCCGGCACTCGCCGCGCTCGTCGCCGGATCCGAACCGGCGAGTGCGCTGCGCGGAGCGGGCCCGTTTCGGCAGGGCACGACGCGGCGGTCGCTCGGCCGGGTGCTGCTCGTTGGCGATGCCTCGGGATACGTCGACGCCATCACCGGTGAGGGTATCCGCGTGGGACTCGCGCAGGCTGAGGCCGCGATCGCGAGCATCTCCCGGGATGACCCGCAGGGATACGAGCGGGAGTGGATGCTGCGCACCCAGGACTTCCGCATTCTCACGGCCGGGCTGGTGGCCGCGGCGAACTCGCCGTTTCGTGGGGCTATCGCGCCAGCGGCATCCGCCCTCCCGCGCGTGTTCGGTGCGGTGGTGGAGCGGCTCGCGCGGTAGGTGCCCAGCCGACGCGTGCGCGTCTCAGCGCGCCAACTCCCGGTCGCCCAGGTCGCTGGCGAAGACCCGACTGAACCACGACCGCCGCGACGATGACAACGAGCAGATGCCTGGGCGCCGGGAGATGTCTGCCCTGCAGACTCGCGTTCTACAGGACCATGTCCTGCAGAATCGGTGCGGGGTCGAAGTCTCAACTGCGCCAGGCGCAGCGCGCCGGGGAGTGTTCTGCAGGGCATCGTCCTGCAGATGTTGAGTTCCGGCGACATGGGGCGCGGCGGCGCAGGCCCGCGCAACGGCGACACGCTCGGGGTGGCGGGGAGGAGGCGCCTAAGGGCGCTGGCGTGCGAGCGCGGGCGGCTCTCAACCGGCGTCGACCACGTGAATGGTCACTCCGGCGGCGGCGATGCGCTCCAGTTCATCCGGATCCGCGGTGGAATCGGTGACCAGTTCGTGGATCTGTTCGAGCGCCGCGACCTTGGCCAGCGTGACGCGCCCCACCTTCGAGCCATCGGCGACCACGAGCACGCGCTCGGCGTGCAGCACCATCGCGAGGTTCGTCTTCGCCTCGGTCTCGTCATGGGTGGTGGCGCCGGCCAGGGCGCTGATGCCATCCGTGCCGAGGATGGCCGTGCCCACGTTGATCGCGTTGAAGGTGTTCTCGGCGAGGGATCCGACCAGTTCGAAGGAGTTCGAGCGGATGAGCCCGCCGGTCATCAGCACCTTGAGGTTCGGGCGGGAGGCGAACTCCATCGCGGTGGTCAGCGAGTTCGTCACGATGGTGAGTTCGGAGCGGTTGGCCAGCGCCTTCGCCACCTCGGCAGTGGTCGATCCGCCGCTCAGGGCGATCGCATAGCGACCGCTCGGGATGAGCTGCGCGGCCTTGCGCGCGATGAGCTGCTTGGCATGGCGAAACTGCGAGTCCTTGAGCCTCACCGGAAGCTCGGACTGGCTGCCGACCGCGCGCGCACCGCCGTGGGTGCGGGACAGCAGGCCCTGTGCCTCGAGGTCGGCGAGGTCGCGGCGGATGGTCGCCGCGGACGCATGCAGGGCGCCGGAGAACTCGGCGAGGGAGACACTCGACCGCTGAGCGAGCAGTTCGAGGATGGACACCATGCGCTGAGAGCGCTTGGAGGAGGCGGCGCGGGGAACGAGGAATCCCGGTGCGGTGAGTGTCATCCGGCTCCTTCGATTGCGTGCTTGCGGCATACCGATCAGTAATTCTGCACAGTTCGCCCGCAAATGGACGGCAACCTTGCGCGGTTTGATCATATGCGTCGATGATCGCACTATGACAACGGTTACGTTCATCGGGGCGGGAAGCGTGGTGTTCACCCGCCAGCTCGTGGCCGACCTCCTAGGTTTCGCGGAGCTCCGCGACATCCAAATCGTGCTCCACGACGTGGATGCCACCCGGCTCGCGGTCGCCGAGGGCACCGCACGACAGGTGAACGAACGCCTCGGTGCGGCGGCCACGATCACCAGCACGCTCGACCGGCGGGCGGCGCTCGACGGTGCAGACTTCGTGATCAACACGATCCAGGTCGGTGGCATCGCAGCCACGCGCACGGACCTTCAGATTCCCGCGCGGTACGGGCTCCCCCAGACCATCGGTGACACCACCGGTGTCGGCGGCGTCTTCCGTGCCCTGCGCACCTTCCCGGTGCTCAGCGACCTGACCGCGGACATCCGCCGTTACTGCCCCGATGCCTGGCTTCTCAACTACACGAACCCGATGGCGATGAACATCTGGTGGGCCTCGGTCGTCGCTCCAGAGGTCACAGCCGTCGGACTCTGCCACAGCGTCTACTGGACTGTGCACGACCTCGGCCAGCTGATCGGCGTGCCGATCGAGGAGACGCACTATCGCGCGGCCGGAGTGAACCACCAGGCCTGGCTGCTCGAATGGACCCAAAATGGCGAAGACCTCTATCCGCTGCTGCGAGAGAAAATACGGGCGGATGCCGGACTCTCGCGCCGCGTGCGAGTAGAGATTTTTCGGCGGCTTGGCTTCTATCCCACCGAGACGAGCGAGCATTCTTCCGAGTATCTGCCCTGGTTCCTGCGCTCGCCGGAGCAGATCGAGCGCTATCGGCTTCAACCGCTGGAATACCTCGGCATCAGCGAGGAGAACGTGGCCGAATTCGAGCAGGCGCAGCGCTCGCTGGCCGACGGCACGCCGCTCGTGCTCGAGCAGAACGCGGCGGAATACGCGCCGCAGGTGATCCACTCGATGGTCACCGGCACGGAACGGGTGATCCACGCGAACGTGGTCAACACCGGTCTCATCGACAACCTGCCGCAGGGCTCGGTGGTCGAGGTGCCGGCGACGGTGGATGCCTCAGGCCTCAGCCCCCACTCGATCGGCGCGTTGCCCGTGCAGTGCGCCGCGCTCAACCGCCCGTACCTGTCGGTGGCCGAGCTCACGATCGAGGCCGCGCGCACCGGAAATCCGATGCTCATCCGCCAGGCCGTGCTGATGGATCCGAATGCCAACTCCACGCTCACTCCCGAGCAGATCTGGGAGCTGTGCAACGAGCTCGTGTCCGCCCATGGCGAGCTGCTGCCCGAGCCGTTGCGCGAGCTCATCCCGGCAGACGCGCTGTGAGCCTGAGCACCACGGCAGCGCTCATCGGCGACGCGGTCGCGCGCGCCCGGGCAGTGCCGAGCTTCAACGTGATCTCCCTCGAGCACGCGGAGGCGATCGTCGCCGGCGCCGACCTGGCCGGCGTCGGGGTGCTGCTTCAGCTGAGCGAGAACGCGGTGAAGTTCCACGGTGGGATGCGGCCGATCCTGGCCGCGTTCCGCGAGCTCGCGAGCTCCGCGCGCTCCCCCATCGGCATCCACCTCGATCATTTCGAGTCGGGCTCGCTGATCGACGAGGCGATCGCGCTCGGCACCGGATTCGGACCTGGGTCACTCATGGTCGACGCCTCGACCGAGCCCTATGTCAGCAACGTCGCGCTGACGGCATCCGTCGTCACTCGCGGACATGCTGCCGGACTCTGGATCGAGGCAGAGCTCGGCGAGGTCGGCGGCAAGGATGGCGCGCACACCCCCGGTGTGCGCACCGATCCCGCGGAGGCGACGCGATTCGTGGATGCCACGGGCGTCGACGGTCTCGCCGTGGCGGTCGGCAGCTCCCATGCGATGACCGAACGGTCTGCAGCTCTCGACCTGGACCTCATAGCGCGGCTTGCCTCGGCGGTGCCGGTGCCGCTGGTGCTGCACGGATCGTCCGGGGTGCCGGATGCTGCGCTGCGGGAGGCCGTGGCTGCGGGCATCCGCAAAGTGAATTTCGGCACTGCGCTGAATGTGGCGTTCACCGCAGAGATGCGTGCGGTGCTCCAGTCCTCGCCGACGCTGACCGACCCGCGGCGGTACCTCGCGCCGGCACGGGATCGCGTCGCCGACCTGGTGGCGCACCTGTGCGGGGTCATCGCCGGATAGGACCGCCGGGCGTGGCCGCCGCCGGTGCGATCGGCGCTGCAGCGCACAGCGCGGGCAAGTGCGGACTTCCAGGGCGGGCACGCCGGCCCGGATTGCGGCGGCGAGGCCCTTGCGGCACAGGGACCGCGGCGAGGGTTCAGCGTACAGGCGCCGCACCGGGTGTGGCGCCGGGGCCAGCGACATCCTCCGGGTCTGCCGGGAGGGCCGCGACGACCAGGCGAAGGGCGTCGGCGGTGCTGAGCTGCAGTTGCCGCATCTGATCGGCGAACTGAGCCGCGGCGGTCTCCGCCTGGCGCAACACCGGATCCGCAGACTTCGCGACGAAGCTTCCGTGTCTACCCCTGGTCTCGATCAGGCCGGCGCTCTCCAACTCACGATAGGTGCGCGCGACGGTGTTCGGGGCGACACCGAGATCGCTGGCGAGCTTGCGAACTGTGGGCAGCCGCGCTTCGGGGGCGAGCTCCCCGCTGCTGATCAGGCGGAGGAATTGCAGCCGCAACTGTTCGAATGGAGGGATCGCGGAGCGCGGATCGATGACGAGCACGGTCATCCGCGTTCCGAGTCCATGCCGGACCGCCCCTCTGTGATGCCGGCGACATCGGGCCACAGGCGCGCACGGAATTGGGTCCTTGCCCGCCCGAAAGTGAAGGCGGCGAAGATGAATAGCCACCCCCAAGTGAAGAGCTGGGGACCGGCTCCGGTGCCCCAGTTCGTGCCGACCAACGCATCGAGTGCTTGCAGGATGCCGAGCCCGGCGGCGGCGACTGCGAGCCAGGCGATGAGGCTCTGAACCATCCGGAGGCCGCGGAGCGTCTCGCCTCGAAAGGCATCATCCCAGGCGAGTTCGAGCGTGTCGGAGACGGGTTGGCTCTCTCGCAGGATGCGCCGTTGTGCGACCATGCTGGCCGCCGCTACGACCAGTGAGACCAGCAGAAACGGTAGCGCGGCGCCTCCGAGGAAGGCAGCGAGGTCGATCGAACCCAGAATGCCGAGCGCGACGCCGACCGCGCACAGGATTACCGCCACGAGCTCACAGACCGGGGCCAGCCGCAGTCGCCACAGGCTCACATAGTCCGCAAGGGTCGGTGCCGAAGATCTGGCAACGCGCGGTACACCGTCACGGTGGCGGAACAGGGACTCTCGCAGCGAAACAGCGACTTCGACGGTCGCCATCGCGGACAGGATGGCTGGCGCCGTTATCAGCCAGACGAAGGAAGCGGAGCCGAGTGATGGGCTTGCGAGCAGAACTGCGGCCGAGACGACGAGCCCCACCGTCCCTCCGACGGCCATCGCAGAGGCGCGAACCCGAACGTGGCGCCGCACCGCGTCGTGCACGGTGTCTGACACCAGCGGAAGGCCGACATCGGTTGCAAAGCGGAGCGCCTCCCGGTCCCGGAAGCCGGAGGACTGCGCGTTAATCAGCAAGCCACCGCAGGTGAGCAGGAGCACGTCGAGGAGGATCCAGGTGAGGGTCAGGAGGAACATGATCGCGGTTGTCTGTGTTCTGTATCAATGTGTCATTACAGATTGTCGCACCCAGAGCAGTGCAACGCAACGGGCTGAATCGCGACCCGGGCGCAGGGGGCCGATCTCCGCGCCGGTCTCGGGCGGGTTGGCGCGGGTGAGCTGGACCGCCGAGGGCTTGACGGTGTTACGCGGGCTGGACGTCATACAGTTCTCGGAACGCGGCGCTCTTGGAGGGCATCAGGCGCGGTGCTCGGTCCGGGTCAATGCTCGCGGGCGGGATCAGCCAGTAACCGGACTGGTCGTGTGCGATCTCCCACCCGTTGTTGTGCACGAGGATGTGGTGATGTCGACACAGGAGTACTCCGCGTTGGAGATCAGTCTGGCCGTGGTCTCGGTGCCAGTGGTCGATATGGTGTGCTTCGCACCAACTGGGCGGTCGATCGCAACCGTGGAAGAGGCATCCGCCGTCTCGGGCGGCGAGCGCGACTCGCTGGCGGGCGGTGTAGAGCCTCTGTTCGCGGCCGACATCGAGGGAGTTTCCGGTCGAGTCGAAGGAGATGGCGACGATGCCGTCTGCGCAGGCGATGCGCTCGACCGTCGCGAGCGAGACGGGGGTGGTCACGCCTTCGATATGGCCAGCCCCGACGCCCGTTTCCAGGGCCTGGGCCGTAACGAGCACACGCACCGTCGGAGAGCGTGAGCCGATGAGGCCTCGGGAGGCTGGAGTGTCGCTGTTGCAGGCTAGCCGCAACAGCTCAGTGAACGTGTCGTGCACGTACTGGTCTACAGTCCTTCCGTCGCCGTGAACACCGCCGTATGCGGCATCCGCCCAGGCGCGGTCCTCGTCGCACAGGAACCTGACGCTGCCCCGTCGCGGGGCGGTGACGCGGTCGTAGAGGTCATCCCAGAAAGCGGCGGCCTCGACGTCGGGATCGACGATGTAGCGGCTCAGTCCGTTTGCTCGCCGCACCCTTCGGATGGACCGCTCGTCGCGTAGCTGTTGCTCGCGCTGGGCCACGCCCGCAACGTCGAGATCGTCGCGCAACTGGCGGGCTCGCGTGAGCAGCCCATCGGCATTCAGCGCGGGGGCTTCGGCGAGCAGTGCGTGCACGGCTGCGGTCAGCACACCGACCGTGACGAGCGCTTGCGGGCTGCCCAGGCCGGTGCAGATGGCTCGCGCGGCATCCACTGCGAGGGCACCGGATGCCACGGCGCTCCCGACCGCCAGGAGCCATGGTTCGGGAAGGTCATCGAGCTGGCCATCGGAGTTGAGCACAGCATCGGCGTCATGCACCAGAGTGCCCACCGCGACGAGAGCGGACGCATCCCGAGCAGTGGACCCGGTGGTGTGCTGCACGAGCTTTTCGGGGGTGCGGAAGCCCAATCGCTGGGCGAGCCCGTGATGGCCGAGCTCGCGGCGCGAGCGGTGTGCGATCTCGCCGGCAACGGCAGACGCGGATGCTTCGAGCGCGCGGCGAGCCTCTGCGAGAATGCGCTGAGCGCCGAGCAAGTGGTCGTCAACGAGGGCCTGGACAGCGCCAGTGGCGGGAAGCGCACACGCGGCCGACCGAATCGCGACGAGCGATTCGGTGAATGTGTCTTCGATGGTGAACATACAAATATTCTCCCAGGATCGAACATGAATGTGAATGGCTCGGGGAGACTGGTGGACAAATTGTCAAACCCGAGGCTGAGCAGGAGAGGACGCGAAAAGGGGGAGCGAGAGGGCGAGGGAGAGGCGAGGGAGAGGCGAGGGAGAGGGCGAGGGAGAGAAGGACGAGAGCCGCGAGAGGCCTGTCGCCCATGTGGTCAGCCGGAGGGCGGACCCCGGCGAGGACGAGACGGTGCTCGACAACTCGACCGCCAGCGGTGCCGCGAGGTCAGCATTGCCACTCGCACGGTAGTGACGGAGCACACGCGTGCAGATGCCCGGGTTCACCCCGGCAGGAGCGCCTCGAACGGGGCGAGCGTGACGATGCCCTCGACCTGGCCCGCTAGTTCCGCGTCGAGCGTGACGAACGCATCCGCCTGGAGCTGGGCCACCGCCACATATTCGGCGTCGCCGATGTCGTCCCAGCCGAGCTGACTGGCCACCCGCCAGGCGGCCGCGCGCGAGACACGGTCTCCGAGCAGGCGGATGCCCATGGTCGTAATCCCGTCGAGGATCGCCTTTGCCTCCCCCTCGGACAGCTCGCCGCCGCGCACGGCTCGATAGAGCCGGGACAGGGCGTGGATCTGCAGCGACTTCGGTGCGACCAGCCGGTGCTCGCCGGGCACGGCGATTCGCTCGCGGGCGAGGCGGATCGCGGTGAGGACGTCGATCGCGTAGCGCATCATGCGACCAGTGTGCGCGGCACCGCCGACACCGACCCAACAGTGCGTAGGAGATCAGCGACCGCGGCGGCGTCGAAGGCGGCCCGTCCAGCGTCGATCGACAGCGGGTGCTACATCGGTCCTGCGACTACCTTCCGCTATTGCGAGAATCGTCGTGCGCATACGCGATGTTGGTCGCAAAGGCGGGAGGGGGATTATCGAGGCATGACGAAAACACTGATCCTCGGCGGCACGGGCTGGCTGGGCCGCGAGATCGCGACCCAACTGGTGGCCCTGGGAGACGACGTCATCTGCCTCGCGCGGGGTGAATCGGGGCCCGCTGCCGATGGAGCCAGGCTCATTCGCGCCGATCGGAACGATGCGGATGCCTACGACGTGGTGTGCACCGAATCCTGGGATGACGTGATCGAGCTCTCGTCGGAGCCCGCGATGGTGGCCGGGGCGCTTGCGAAACTCGCTGCCGTGGCATCCCACTGGACGCTGGTCTCGACGGTCTCCGTCTACGCCAGCCACAAGGTCCCCGGCGCGAACGAGACCGCGGAGCTTCTCGAGCCTGTCGACCGGGGGGAATACGGCCAACAGAAGGTGGCGGCGGAGCGGGTATCCCTCCTGGCGGTGGGCGACCGACTGCTGATTGCGCGACCGGGCCTTATCGCTGGACCGGGGGATGACAGCGACAGGTTCGGCTACTGGGTGGGTCGATTCGCACTCGCCGGAGACGGGCCGGTGTTGTGCCCGCTGGTCGCCGACCGCGATGTGCAGGTGATCGATGTCCGGGATCTCGCCGGGTGGATGATCCGCAGTGGTCGCGGCGGCCTGGTCGGCACCATCGACGCGGTGGGCGATCGACATTCTCTCGGCGAGATGCTGGATGCCGCGGCGGACGCGGCCGGATACACCGGCACGCGTGTCGAGGCGAGTGACGATTGGATGAAGGGCCACGGGGTGGAGCACTGGGCGGGGTCACGATCCCTGCCGCTCTGGCTTCCGGTGGCGGCATCCGCCCTGATGAAGCGAGACAACAGTGCGTTCCACAGGGCGGGCGGAGTGCTGCGGAATCTCGCGTCCACACTTGCCGACACCCTGGCGGATGAGCGGAGGCGCGGCCTGGAGCGCGGCCGACAGGCCGGTCTCACCCGGGCAGACGAACTCACGCTGATCGCACTGCGCTGACCCGCCCGATCTGACCCGCCCGATGCGGCCCGCCAACTCTGCCCCACATCCACCTTCCGTTTTTGCGACCACCGTCGTGTGCGCACACGGAGGCGAGCGCAATGCGTAGATGGGTGCCCGCCGCCAGGCGAAGCCCGGGAGCGTGACTCGGCACAGGTGAACGCAGCGAGCACGTAGATGACACGCAAACGCGCCCCTGCTGCACGAAGCGGGTGGGATAGGTGTCGCCGGCACCCGGAACGGTGAACGGGATTATGAGCGGCGCGGGCGGGCTTGACGGCCGAGGCAGAACTGGGAACAGACTGGTAGCCTGTTCCCTATGAAAGTGACGGTCGATGCGGTGGGACGAATCCTCGTCCCGAAACAGCTTCGCGACGACCTCGGCCTGCGGGCGGGCGCGACGGTGGATATCTCGCGTTACGGAAGCGGCCTCCAGATCGTGCCGGCGGGTCGCACGGCGCGTCTCGAGCGCGAGAGTGGGGTGCTCGTGGCACACAGCTCGACCGAGATCGACGACGACATCGTCTTCGGTCTGATCGACGCCGGTCGCCGGTGACCTCACTGGTTGCGGTCGACACCAGCGTTGCCGTGCCCCTGCTGCTGGCTAGCCATCGCAGCCACGCCGTGGTGGTCGAGTGGTGGAGCGGCCGGGATGTCGCGCTGAGCGGTCATGCTCTCGCGGAGACCTACTCCGTACTGACCCGCCTGCCAGGAGATGCCCGCCTCGACCCACCGGATGCGGCACTACTGATCTCAGACCGGTTCTCCGCGCCACTTGTCCTGGGCCCAGAACTGTCGCTCAACCTCCCGCGAGAGCTCGCGCGGCTGGGAATCGCCGGCGGGGCCGTCTACGACGCACTGGTGGCCCTCGCCGCCAAGGAGCACTCGGTCCCGCTCGCGACCCGCGACCAGCGGGCGAAATCGACCTACGATCTCGTCGGCGTCACGGTGGAAATCGTGGCCTGACCGTCTCTTCCCCGCGATCCACCTCCCGTTTTTGCGACCACCGACATGTGCGAACACGGTGGTGGTCGCAAAAACGGGAGGGGGATGCGGGAGGGGGATGCGGATGGGGGATACGGGGGGCGGCCCGGCGCGCCCGGCGTCACAGCCCGAGCACCCGCAGCGCGTTGCCGCGGTAGATGGCCTCGAGGTGCTCCAAGGGCAGGTGCAGGGCGGAGACGGTCCAACGCCCCTGCGGCGGAATCGGCGACTCCGGCGCGTACTCGAAGGCTTCGTCGTCCGACTCGAGGAACCGGAAGTGAAGTTCGTACTGCTCGCCGGTGATGGGATAGATGTCGGTGCCGAAGAGCACCCGGTCGGGGAAGCGCTCGATCAGCTCCCGGAACCGGCGCGGCTGACGCCCGAGTTCGGCCATCCTCCCGGCGATGTCGATCGCGAAGTTGGGGGCTGCGGCAAGCAACGACTCGACGCGGTCGAGGTCCTCGGCCGCACATCCGCCGTGGGCTCCGATGTACCGGGTGCCGGGAGTTGCGATCACGAGGGTGGCGAGAGCATCGAGCAGGCGATCAAAGGTGGGGAGGCGGTCGGTGTCGCCGAACCACCAGTCCTTCTCCCGCAGAAGTTCGTCGAGGCGTTCGTTGTGCTCGTCCGCAGGCTCGAAGAAGGCCTTCGGATCGGCCACATGGATGAGCACCGGAAGTCCGAGGGCACCCGCGTGAGCCAGGAGCCGCACGACGCGGTCGTCGTCCGGCAGCACGAGGGCGCCTGCGACGTCGCGCACGGCGAGCCCGAGGTTCTTCCAGACCTTGAGGCCGCGGGCGCCGCGTTCCGCGCTGTCGTCGAGGGACTCCCGCAGCATCCGCTCGCCGTCGGCGTGGGCGAGAAGCGTCCAGTCGAGCTGGCAGAAGGTGAGGAAGCGGCCCGGATGCGCCCGGTCGTAGCGGTCGAGGTTGGCATCGAGCTCGTCGCCCCACATGCCGTCGAGGTTCACGATCGTCTCGACATTGTGGGAGTCCATCACTGTGAGCAGCGCGTCGACGTCGTCGATCATCCACTCCCCGGCACTCAGCCAGCGGCCCAGGTGATTGTGGATGTCGATGGCCGGCACCCGAGGCCGTGGCACCGCGGTCACTCTCGTCGTGAGCTGCGATCGCGGCGCCCACGCGGTGAGCGGGAGGTCGGCGAGAGCGGCCCAGTCGTCAGATTCCATGGCCACATTGTGCCAAGCCGAGCGGCTGACGGTGGCGCCGAGCCGTCAAGCGCTCAGCCAAAGTGAGCGACTCAGGCGGTTTTCTTGTCATATGAACACTTGTGGTCGCACCATGGACCACCGCCGTACCTCCGTCGCAGAACAAAGGCACTCCATGAGCAGCACCAGTACCGTCACCGGCACAGAGATCGCAAGTCAGCCTGCGGTATGGTCGCGCGCCCTGCTCGAACAGGACCGATCGGCCTTCGGCCTCCCCGGTGAGCGCGTGCTTTTCCTCGGTTGCGGCACTTCGGCCTTCGTCGCCGAGTCCCTCGCCTGGTTACGGGAGCGTGCCGGACACGGTGAGACGGATGCCGCGTACGCCTCCGAGTGGGTGCCCGGCCGCCACTACGACCGCGTCGTGGCGATCACCCGCTCTGGCAGCACGAGCGAGGTACTCACCGCCCTCGCCACGGTCGGGCCGGGCACCCGCCGCACCGCCATCACGGGCGTTCGCGACGGAGGAGTGCACGGTCTCGTCGACGATTCTCTCGTGCTCGACTTCGCCGACGAGCGGTCGGTCGTGCAGACCCGCTTCCCCACTGCGCTGCTCATCCTCGCCCGTCAGGCCTACGGCTACGATGTCGACGCGCTCCCGGATGCCGCGGCCGCCGCCCTCGCCGCCCCGTTCCCCTACGACGTGGCCGGGTTCGATCACTTCGTCTACCTCGGATCCGGCTGGACCTACGGACTCGCGCAGGAGGCCGCCCTCAAGGTGCGCGAGGCGGCACAGGCGTGGTCGGAGTCGTATCCGCTGCTCGACTACCGCCACGGGCCCATCGCTGTCGCGCATCCCGGGTCGCTGGTCTTCATCTTCGGAAGCGTTCAGAGCGACCTCATCGCCGACATCGAAGCGACCGGGGCAACAGTGCACGCCGACGACCTCGACCCGCTCGTGCAACTCGTGCAGGCGCAGCGTCTCGCCGTTGCGCTCGCCGAGAGCCGCGGGCTGAACCCCGACCTCCCGCGTCACCTCAGCCGCGCCGTCATCCTCAACTAGCCCGCCCAAGGAGTCCGTCGATGTTCAGCACCTCCCGCACTCGGAATCGCCGTATCGCCGTAGTTGTCATAACGCTACTGGGCACCGGACTGTTGGCCGGATGCTCCGGGCAGCCGACCGGATCGACCACTCTCGACACGAAGGCCGCGGTCACCCTCACCGTCTGGACCGGGCAGGAGGCCGGTGCCGAGAAGCTGCTGGAGAAGCTCGGCGCGAAGTTTCAGAAACTCCACCCGAACGTGACGCTGAAGCTGTCGCCCGGGGCATCCTCGACCGAAGACCTGCTTCAGAAGCTCTCCGCGAGCTTCGCCGGTGGCAACTACCCGGACATGTCGTACTCCTTCGGGTCGTGGACCAGCCAGCTCGAGTCATCCGGTCGCACCCTCGACATCACCGACAAAGTGGCCGATCCGAGTGTCAAGTGGTCGGAGTTTTCGAAGGCCGCCCAGGAGACCGCCCGTCCCACCGGCAAGAAGACCATTGGCTTCCCAGCGATCGTCGACAACCTCTCCTTGCTCTACAACAAGACCGTTTTCGACAGGGCGGGCGTCGCCTATCCCACCAACGACTGGACCTGGGATGACTTCCGAGCCGCCGCTAAGAAGCTCACCGACCCGAGTACCAACACCTATGGCTACGCCTACGGAGTCTCCGGCAGCGAGGAGACCACCTGGCAGCTCTGGCCGCACCTGTGGCAGAACGGCGGCAACATCCTCTCGGCGGATGGCACGAAGTCGGCCTTCGACAGCGAGGCCGGGCGCGAATCGGTCGACTTCCTTCGAGAGATGGCGATCACCGACAAGAGCGTCTATCTCGACCAGACCGATACCAAGGCGGCGCAGCTGTTCGCGAGCGACAGCATCGGCATGATCACCTCTGGCCCGTGGGAGCTCTACGACCTCGGCATCGCGAAGACCAAGTACGGGGTCACCTTCTTGCCGGGAACCGACGGCAACCACGCCACCGTGTCGGGCCCGGATGTCTGGGCCCTCTTCGACAAACAGGATGCGAATCGCGCCTATTGGACCTACGAGTGGGCGAAATACCTCACCGACCCCGCGCAGGACCTCGAATGGAACGTGGCCATCGGCAACCTGCCGCTGCGGTCGAGCGAGGTGGCCAGCCCCGAGTTCGCGGCGCAGGTGAAGGCCAACCCCGGCCTCGACGTGATGGCGGCCAACTCGGCCAATGCCACGACCGCCCGCCCGACGGTTGCCGGCTACGTCGGCCTTTCCGCCGCCGTCGGCGACGCGGTGAGCCAGGTGCTGCAGGGCAAGGGCACCGCGGCATCCGCCCTCAAGGAAGCGGCGACGAAGGCCGACAAAGCGCTGAAGGACAGGTAGTGGGTCCGACCGTGGCGGCCGAACACACGGTCACCGCCGCGTCGTCGAGCCCGACGATCGAGCGGCGAGGTCGACGGCGACGCCGACTGCGCGACAGTCTGGAGGGGTGGGGCTTCGTCGCCCCGGCGCTCGTGATCGTGCTCGGCCTCTCGATCTTTCCCGCGGTGTGGGCCTTCTTCCTCTCGCTGCAGAAGTGGAACGGCTTCAGCCCGGCGATCAACGTGGGCTTACGCAACTACCAGGAGATGGTGTCCGATACCGAGCTGCGGGATGCACTTGCGCATACCCTGCTCTACGTGCTGCTGTTCGTGCCGACCTCGGTGGGACTCGGGCTCTTCCTCGCCGTGGCCCTTAACCGCCGCATCCGCTTCATCGGTTTCTACCGCACGGCCATCTTCATCCCGTTCGTGGCCTCGGCGGCCGTCACCGGCATCCTCACCACCTACCTCTTCAATCCGCAGTTCGGGCTGCTCAACAACGTGCTCCGTGTGCTCGGGCTCCCACAACAGGGATGGCTCGAGGACCAGGCCCAGGCGATGATCGTGATCACGATCATGTCGCTCTGGGGACAGGCCGCCTTCACCACCGTGATCTACCTCGCCGCGCTGCAGGACATGCCGGGCGAGCTCTTGGAGGCCGCGCGCATCGACGGGGCGAACAGGTGGCAGGTGTTCTGGCAGGTGGTGTGGCCGCAGCTCACGCCGGTGACGGTGTTCGCCACGATCTGGCAGGTGATCGGCGCGATCCAGCTCTTCGACCTCGTGTACACGACCACTCGCGGCGGGCCGCTCAACGCAACCCAGACCATCGTCTACTACCTCTGGCAGACGGCATTCCAGAAGCTGGACTTCGGCTACGGCTCGGCCATCGCCTACGCCCTGTTCGCGGTGACCCTGGTGATCACCGTCGGAGTGGTCATCTATTCGCGGCGCACCAGGATCGAGGCCTTCTGATGACCGCACTCGCCACCGTCGGCCTCAAGCGCCGCCTGCCTTTCAGCGGCTGGCACTTCTTCCTGCTGCCGGTGGCGGTGCTGTTCGCCATCCCCTTCGTGCAGATGTTTCTCACCTCGGTCACGCCGGCCGCGGACATCAACCGCTTCCCTCCGCGGTTCATCCCGTCGTCGATCAGCTTCGACGGCTATGCCGGGCTGTTCGGCCAGTCGAACATAATGCTCTGGCTGGGCAACACCCTCATAGTCTCGGCCACCGCGATCGCCTCCCACCTTGTACTGAGTTCTCTCGCCGGCTACGGGTTCGCGCGATTGAAATTCAGCGGGCGCAATTTCGGATTCTTCGCGGTGCTCGCGACCATCATGATCCCCACCCAGTTGCTCATGATCCCGACCTACATCGTCTTCTCCCGCATCGGCCTGATCGACACCCTCGGAGCGGCGATCGTGCCGTGGCTGGCCACCGCTTTCGGGATCTTTCTGATGCGGCAGTTCTTCCTGTCACTGCCGGCCGAACTCGAAGAAGCCGCCCTGATCGACGGCTGTACCCGGTTGCAGGTGTTCTTCCGCATCATCCTGCCGCTGGCGAAGCCGGCCCTGGCAACCCTCGCCATCTTCACGCTGCTCGGATCATGGAACGACCTGGTCTGGCCGCTCATCGCCATCAACAATGACCAGGCCTTCACGCTGCAACTCGGCCTTGCCAACTTCCAGGGCACGCGTCGCACGCAGTGGTCCCTGTTGATGGCGGGTAACGTCGTGGCAACGCTGCCGCTCATCCTGTTCTTCCTGTTCGCGCAAAAGCAGTTCATCGCCACGATGACCTTTTCCGGGCTGAAGGGATGAGCGCGGCAATCGGCAGGGAGGCTCACGTGAGGATACTGGTGGTGGGCGACGCCAACGTCGACCTCGTTCTGCGCGGTGACGTCGTGCCGCGCTTCGGGCAGGCCGAGCAGCTGCTCGACTCGGCCGACCTCACCCTCGGAAGCTCCGCCGGCATCGTGGCGCACGGACTCGCCAGGCTCGGCATCCCCACCGCGCTCGCGGCCACCGTCGGAGACGATGATTTCGGCCGGTTGACGCGGCGCTGGCTTTCCGAGGCTGGAGTGGATGTCTCGCCCCTCGGCGTGCACCCGACGCTGCCCACCGGGCTCTCGGTCATCCTCTCCGCTCCGGCCGACCGCTCGATCCTCACCGTGCTCGGATGCATTCCCACGCTCACCGGGGATGTCGTGCTCGCCGCGGCAACCGGTGTCGCGCACGTGCACTTCGCCTCCTACTTTCTACTTCCCGGTCTTGCCGCCGAGCTGCCGTCGGTGCTGCGTACACTGCGAGCACTAGGCGTCACGACGAGCCTCGACACCAACTGGGACCCGGCTGAGGAGTGGGCAGGACTTGCTGAAGTACTGCCGCTCGTCGACATCCTGCTTCCCAACCTCGAGGAGCTGCGGGCGATTGCCGGCGTGGTCGGGGTGACCGGGGGCACCGATGAAGACCTGGCCCGCGGACTTGCGGCGCTCGGTCCGCGAGTGGTCGCGAAGGCCGGGCGGGAGGGGGGATGGTCCGTGGCCGCTGGTTCTCCCGTGGTGCACGCCCCCGGGCTGGTGCTCGATTCGCGCGACACGACCGGAGCCGGCGACAGCTTCGACGCTGGGTATCTTGCGGCCGTGGCATCCGGGGTCGCATCGGAGGTCGAGCGGTTGCGCTGGGCGACCGTGGCGGGATCGCTGTCCACGCGCGCCGCGGGAGGGACGCCGGCCCAGGCGACCCTGGCTGAACTCACCGCCCACCTCGCATGATCACCTTCATAGCCGTCAGCCCCTCGGTCGACGTCACCTACCTCGTCGACGAGTTCGTGGAGGGTGGCACCGTCCGGCCGACGGCGGTGTTTCGCGCGGCGGGCGGCAAGGCGCTCAACGCGGCGCGGGCGGCTCGCCTGCTCGGAACATCGGTGCGGGCTGTCGCGATCCTCGGTGGATCGACGGGGGAGTTCATCCGACAGGACCTGGCCGCCGCCGGAGTTCCACTCGAGGCGGTGCGCGCCGCCGCCGATACCCGCACGTGCGTGTCGATCGCCTCCGCCGCGAGCGGGCGGCTGACCGAGCTGTACGAGCATCCGTCCGCGATCAGGACGGCGGAACTTGCTTGTTTGAGGGAGGCGCTCGGACGACCCGCGGATGCCGGCTGGTGGGCGATCTCCGGCGGCATGCCCTCCACGGTGCCGGTCGACGAACTCGCTGGACTCGTTCGGCTCGGGCACTCTCTCGGACATCGGGTGGCGATCGACAGTCACGGCGAAGCGCTCGCCGCCGCACTCCTCGCGCGACCGGACCTTGTGAAGGTGAACCGGGAGGAGGCGGCGGAACTTCTGGATGCTTCACCTGCGGAGGGATTCGAACTCGCCCGGCGCATCGGCGATGTCACCGGTGGCTGGGTGGTGATCACCGACGGGGCGGCCGGATCCTTCGCCGTCGACGGCTCTTCGCGCTGGCGCGCGATCTGGACCGGCGCCCCCGGACGGTATCCGGTCGGCAGCGGCGACTGTTACCTCGGCGCGTTGCTCGCCGGGCTCGACCGGAGAGATCCGTTCGGCGCGGCCCTCGGTCTCGCGGCCGGTGCCGCGACCGCGAACGCCCTCGTGCCAGGCGCCGGGGTCTTCGCCGCCGGGGACGCGGTGTCGATCGCGGCACAGGTCGTGGTGACCGCGGGCTGAGCCGAGCGAGGGGCTTGGGTTGCCTCCCGTGCCCGGACTTTCCCCTTCCGTCGGTGCGCTGAACCGCCGCGGGGCTGAACCGCCGCGGGGCTGAACCGCCGCGGAGGGGATATTGCGTCCCGGAGGGAGTCACGACTCCCTCCGGGACGCTGTCACCCCTCCGCGAGCGGGCGTATCCCCCGCCACCGCCTTGCCCCTCCCGCTCCGCGCCCACTCTCCGCCCAATCAGGGCAAGCGCGGCGAAACAGCCCGCTCGGACGGCTTGGCCTGCCTATGCGGCCGCCGCCGCAGCCAGGCGGTCGAACAGCGCGTCAAGCGCAGGATCGACGACCCGTTGTTCGGGGTGCGCGTCGTACCAGCCGATGATCTCGCGCGCGCCCTCTGCGAAGCCGATAGTCGGGTTGAAGGTCGGCACGAGCGACTTCACCAGGCTGTTGTCGAAGATCATCGAGTGACTGCGGTCGCCGAGGTGTCCCGCGCCCATGTCGGGGTCGGCGGCGGCGATCGCATCCGAGGTGACGTGCACGATGTTCGGAACCACGCCCGCGGCATCCGCCATCAGGTGAGTGATCTGGGTCCAGCTGAGCAGTTCGTCTGAGGTGATGTGGATGGCCCCGCCGATCGTGTGCGGATTGCCGAGCAGGCCCACGAATCCGACGGCGAAATCGCGGGCGTGTGTGAGCGCCCAGAGCGAGGATCCGTGGTCGTGCAGCACGACGGGAGCCCCGCGGCGCATGCGGTCGATCGCGGTCCAGCCGCCGTTCAGGGGAAGGCTGGTGCGGTCGTAGGTGTGCGAGGGCCGCACGATGGTGACCGGGAACCCGGTGTTCCGATACTCCTCGACCAGCAGGTCTTCGCAGGCGATCTTGTCGCGCGAGTACTGCCAGAAGGGGTTGCGCAACGGGGTCGATTCCACGATCGGCAGCCGCGCCGGCGGCTTCTGGTACGCGGATGCCGAGGAGATGAACACATACTGCCCGACCCGGCCGGTGAAGAGCTCGATGTCGTGCGCGACATGCTCGGGGGTGAATGCCACCATGTCGATGACGACGTCGAACTCGCGCCCGGCCAGGGCATCCGTCACCGAGGCACGGTCCCGCACATCGGCGACGAGTACTTCGGCGCCGATCGCGACCGGACGGAGCGTGGACTGGCCGCGATTGAGGAGTGCCACCTCGTGGCCCTCCTCGATAGCGCGGGCACTCGCCGCAGAGCTGATCGTGCCGGTGCCGCCGATGAACAGGATGGAGCGAGGTGTCATGCCTCTACGGTCGCGGCATCGACGAGCGTCGTCAAGTCCCGAGCGCGAGGGGAGGTCAGCCGAGCAACAGGGTGCCGAGCTCCTCCGCAGTCGCCGCCACGCCGATCGTGCCGGCCTGCTCGGCGACGGTGCCATAGCCCCACTCGACAAAGATGGTGGGGACCCCGTGCTCGGCCGCCCCGTGCACATCGTGCTCGCGGTCGCCCACCATCACCGGCATCGACGTGTCGGCGCCGAGCGCGACCAACCGGCGGAGGGCCTCCTCGACGACATCCGCTTTGCGACTTCGCACCTCGTCTTCCGAGGCACCGGTGATTACCGTGAAGTAGCGTGCGAGTCCGTAGAAATCGAGGGCGGTCGTCGCGGGGAGCTCGGGCTTCGAGGTCGCGAGGGAGATCGGGATGCCGCTCTCGTGGATGCGTTTCAGCAGCGCCGGAACACCCGGATACACGGAACTGTTGAAGACTCCGGTCTGCAGGTAGTGCGGGCGGTAGACATCGAGTGCGTGATGCGCCTCGGACACCGTCATGCGGGCAAGATCGCGGAACGAATCGAGGATGGGCGGCCCCACATATGCCAGGAGCTCGGCGGGGCCGGGCACTGGGCGCCCGAGCCGCGCGAAGGTCCAGGCCAGGCTCGCCGTAATCCCGGGAGCCGAATCGATGATCGTTCCATCGAGGTCGAAGAGGAGGCAGCTCCAGGGCGGGGTCACCGTCCCAAGCCTAAGAGTCGAGGGAGGTTCGCCAGCCCAGGTGCGTCGCCACGGCGAGCTGCTCGGCGTCGTGGGTCGCGAAGACCCGGATTTCCCCGGGCTCGGCGAGCTCGTCGAATGCCAGCATTGCGCAGGCGAGATGCCAGGCATCCATCGAGCGGATGCCGGAGGACCGCACCAGCTCGAGCGCCTTTCGCTCCACTTCGGCCTGGTGAGCGTCGATGGTCACGACGACCCCGGATCGCGCATCGAGGTCCGCATCGAGAGCGGCGAGGAGGAGCGCCTCGTCACCGCGGGCCGCCCGCGCCGCGCGAAGGAGCGCACCGCTGACCTCGATGATCGTCCACGAGCCGGTGATGACGACGGCATCGGTCGTCGCGAGAAGGGCGAGTGCCTCAGCGTGGCCGGCCTCGTCGGGCAAGTACGCGCGAGCGAGCACAGAGGAGTCCAGGTAGATGATCACCGCGAGCGTTCCGCGGCGAGGATGTCGTCGATCAAGGCCCCGGCTCCGATCATCGACTCGATGGCGCGCTGCCGTAGTCCCGGACGGGATTCGCCCAAGGCACCGGGGGTGACAGCCCCGCGGCCCACCTCTCCAGTGAGCAGAAGCCGCGCCCTCAGACGGAACCGCCGAGAATTCGCGGAGGCCCCAACCCCTAGCGAAAGCAACTCGTTGGCGAGGGCGTTTACGGACGTGCCGGCTCCGCGCGCCCGCGCCGCAAGTTCACTGTGCAGCGAGTCGTCGACCCGAAGGAGGAGTTGTTTCACACTCTGACTATATCACTCACACAAAAATGATATCAGAACAGGCGGTGATCGCTGTCGTCGAGGCCCCGCATGGCGTCGTAGTCAAGCAACAGGCAGCGGATGCCGCGGTCCTCGGCCAGCATCCGCGCCTGTGGTTTGATCTCCTGGGCCGCCAAGATGCCTCTCACGGGGGCAAGATGCGGGTCACGGTTCATGAGCTCGAGATACCGGGTGAGTTGCTCCACGCCGTCGATGTCACCGCGACGCTTGATCTCGATCGCGACCGATCGGCCCGCGTCATCCGTCGCCAGGATGTCCACCGGCCCGATCGCCGTCATGTACTCGCGGCGCACGAGGCGCCAGCCGTCCCCGGCGAGCTCGATCTGCTCGGCAAGGAGCTTCTGCAGGTGGGCCTCGACGCCGTCCTTCTGCAGGCCGGGGTCGATGCCGAGCTCATGGGCGCTGTCGTGCACGATCTCGTGGATCGAGATCACGAGAAGGTCGGCCGTTTTCGCCTGCGTGACCTTCCAGATCTCGGTGACGCCCGCATCCGCCTTGGCCGGATCGGGTTCGATCGACGTGACCGAGCAGGGCGGACTCATCCAGTTCAGAGGCTTGTAACTGAGGGAGTCCGAGTGCACGAGCACGCTGCCATCCGCTTTAAGCAATAACAGGCGCGTGGCCAGCGGCAGGTGCGCACTGAGGCGACCCGCATAATCGACGGAACAGCGGGCAATGACGAGTCTCACTGTTCCCACGGTACCGGGCCTGCCCGCTCGTGTCGGTCAATTCCGTGAGCCAAGGCACCTGGCCGCGGACTGCAGGGGCGGTGGTGTGGACTATCCGGGTAGCTGGACGACAGGCTCTCGCTTCGAGAGGTAAAGCGGAATGGCAAAGAGCAGAAAAGCCGTTGCTCAGCTCGGCCGAGGTGCCGAGGCCCGCTCCTCAGCCGGGCTCGGCACGACCGGCGATGCGGTCGAGCACTGCCTGCAACTCGGGCACGGAGAGCGCCATCCACGGGCCACCGGGGTTGAGGACGAGTCCACTGTATGGCGCTCGGATGGCGTCGCGAATGATCTCCGCGGCCGGGCGAGTAGCGAACGAATCGGCGACGTTGCGAGCGCTCACTTCCGGTCCGGAGGTGAAGGCGAGCAACACCGGGTTGCCGTCCGGATCGATCGAATCCCGGATGCGCACGGGTGTGCCGTCGGACACCCCCGACGCGGGCACGGAATCGGTGTCGACCGCGAGCAGGAGCGGACCGTTCTCGGCCAGGGCATCCAGCACGGCGGCCTTGCCGGTTTCCGGGTCGGTGATTCCGAGGGACGCCTTGACCGCGTCGTTGCGGGCGCCACGCAGCGCGAAGGCGGCATCGCGGTTCGAGATCGCGCAGGTGGGGCCGGCCGGGTCGATGTAGAGCCAGCCGTAACGCTCGGTCGAAGCGAGCTGCAGCACCCCCGCGGCCGGCTGCACGAGGGCCTGCACCGCGGACTGGTCGTCGGGATGCATCCGGTTGATCTGCTCCTGTGAAGTGAAGGCGAAGAGCGCGGGCGTGCCGTCTGGCCCGGTTCCGCCGGCGAACTGCAGGGTCGCGCCAGCCGGGAAGCTGTAGCTGCCGTCGGGTTCGACAGTTGGGCGATCGGACCCGGTCGAATCGAGAAGGAGCCGCCCCTGGAGGCATCCGCGCACCACATCGAGGTAGGTGGACTGCTCCGGCGTGGCCGCGAAGGCTTGGACGGATGCCCGCAGCGAGGCATTATCGACGGGCGCGGCGATCGATGGCGTCATGCGTCGACCCTACGCTCACCGCAAACGGAGGGCATGCGCCTCGAAGAGGGATGTTTCGCGGCCGATGGGCCCAGTGAGAGCGGGTCGCCTGCGTTGTGGGGACCGAGCGGCGAGAGAGGTCAGCGGCGGGGTGCGGGTTCCCGGGTGGCACTCGAGACGAGACCAGCGAGGGCGACGAGCACGAGCACTACGAGCAGGGCATTCAGAAGCCCGAAGCGCTGGCCGAGGAATCCGATCAGCGGCGGCCCGACGAGGAACGCGAAATACCCGATGGTGGCCACGGCACTCACCCGCGCCGCGGCGGTTTTCGGATCGTCGGCAGCCGCCGACATCCCGACCGGAAAGCCGAGGGATGCCCCGAGTCCCCAGAACACGACGCCGACGATCGAGATCCAGAGCACCGGCACGAAGATCACCATGACGAGGCCGATGGCGGCGAGCACGGCGGAGCCGCGCAACACCGGCACGCGCCCGTAACGGTCGAGCAGGGTAACGCCGGCGAGGCGTCCGACTGTCATCGAGGCCACGAAGATGCCGAGCACGAGGGCTCCGGTCGCCTTCGCGGTGCCGTGGCCCTCGACCATCGCGAGGGCGAGCCAGTCGTTGGCCGAGCCTTCGGTGAAGGCCATGCCGAGCACGACCAGTCCGATGAGCAGGGTGCGTGGATCGCGCCAGATACTGAGCCGCCCGCGCCAGGTCTTCGAGTGGTCGTCGTGCGGCACTGCCTCTCCAGAGAAGATGTGCTCCGACTGCAGAAAGCGCACCGCGACGATTCCCGCGCCGGCGAAGAACACGGCGACGATCGCGAGGTGCACCACGATGGGCAGCCGGATGGCTTCGGCCCCCGCACCGAGGCCAGCGCCGATCACCGTTCCGAAGCTGAAGAAGGCATGGAACACCGGCATGATCGACCGGCCGGATGCGCGCTCGTTCACCGCGCCCTGCAGGTTCATTGCGACATCCATGATGGAGAACATGGAGCCGAACACGATGAGGCCGATCATGACGACGGCATAGCTCGCACCGATAGACACGCCGAAGCCGGCCACAGCGAATCCGACCGAACCGATGGCGAGCACGAGCGCGATCGTGCGTCGAGCGCCGATGCGCGCGATCACATGGCTCGACGCCAGCAGACCGCCGATGGAACCGGCAGCAAGACCGAACAGGAGGATGCCCATCGAGGACGTCGACACCTGTAGCGCTTCCTTCACGGCGGGGATGCGGGAGGCCCAGCTCGCCAAAGACAGGCCGGCGAGCGCGAAGATGACGAAGAGCGCATTGCGCCAGGCCACGACCTGCCGGCGGGTGAGGCCGGGGATCGCTGTGGGAGGTGACAAGGCCATGGTGTCCCGCGCAGTTGAGAGGGTCGAATCGATTCGATCGAACCGATTCGACTACGCTAACAAATCATGCAGGTGAAGGCAACGCATGCCGCGGCAACACCGGTGAGATCGCGGCCCAATCTCGCCGCCGTCGCCGCGCTCGCTGGGGTGTCGCCGTCCACGGCATCCCTCGCCTTCAGTGGGTCCGGCCCGGTCTCCGCCGTCACCCGCGAGCGCGTGCTCGCCGCCGCCGCGCAACTCGATTACGCCGGACCCGATCCGCGCGCCCAATCGCTTCGCCGGGGTCGTTCCGGCATCATCGGTGTCGTGATCGAGGATCGACTGCGTGACGCTTTCCGAGACCCGATGAACATCGCGATGCTCGACGGCATCGCCGACGAGACCGGATCCCTCGGCGCCGGGCTGCTGCTGCTCACCGAAAACGGCGAGGGTGCCGCGAGCATCCGCAACGCACCGGTGGATGCCGTGGTGCTGATCGGTTGCAGCCCCAGCCTCGCAGCCCAGGTCGCGACTTTCCGGCAACGGGGCATCGCTCTCGTGGCGATCGAGGCCGAGCCGATGGACGATGTGCTGGCGATCGACCTCGATAACTTCAACGCATCCCAGACCCTTGCCCGCCATCTCGCCGAGCTCGGGCACGGGCTGGTGAGCGTGGTGAGCCTCCCCCTTGACGCCGCCCGCACCCGCGGCGCGATCACGGAGGAGGCGATCGCGGCGGGCACCGGGTACACCGCACTCGAACGCATCCGCGGGGTTCGCGCGGTCTTTCCGGATGCCCCGGGCAGGATGGCGGCGGTCAGCAGCATCGAGGAGGGGCTCATCGCGGGACTGGCGATCCTCTCCGATGTGAGCACCCGACCGACCGCGGTCATCGCCCAGAGTGACCTTCTCGCCGTCGGCGTGATCCGGGCCGCCGAACGGCTCGGCCTGGCCGTTCCGGGCGAGCTCAGCATCGTGGGCTTCGACGGGGTCAAGCTCGACGGCATCGCCCCCTACGACCTGACGACGATGGTGCAGCCCGCCGTGGAGAAGGGGCGGGCCGCGGGTCGAGGAGTGATCGCCCTGTTGGCCGGCGAGCATCCCCGAGCCGTCTCGTTCACCTCCCGCTTCCACCGCGGAACGACGACGGCGCCGCCCGACATTCATTAGATTCACAAATCGGTGAATTGCGAGTAGCGTCGACCCGTGCCAAGCATCATCGAAGCCTCCGGGCTCACCAAGCGCTTCGGGCGTGTACGCGCGCTCGACGGCCTCGACCTGGCCGTGGCCGAGGGCGAGGTGCACGGCTTCCTCGGTCCGAATGGCGCGGGCAAGTCGACGACCCTCCGGGTGCTCCTCGGGCTGATCCGAGCGAGTGGGGGTGAGACCTACGTCTTCGGGCTCGACCCCTGGAACGACTCCGTTGCCATCCATCGTCGCCTCTCCTACGTGCCCGGTGACGTCGACCTCTGGCCCGGTCTCACCGGGGGCGAGGCGATCGACCTCCTCACCTCGCTGCGCGGCGGAGCGGATGACGCCCTCCGCGCCGACCTGATCGACCAGTTCGAGTTCGATCCGCGCCTCAAATCCCGCAACTACTCCAAGGGCAACCGACAGAAGGTCGCGCTCATCGCCGCGTTCGCCCGGCCCGCGGAGCTCTACCTCTTCGACGAACCCACCAGCGGCCTCGATCCGGTGATGGAGGCCGTCTTCCGGCGCCAGGTCGAGAGGGTGACCGCCGGTGGCGCGACCGTGCTGCTCTCGAGCCACATTCTCAGCGAGGTGGAGCAGCTCTGCGACCGCGTGACCATCATCCGGGCCGGTCGCACTGTCGAGACGGGCACCCTCAGCGATCTGCGTCATCTCACCCGCACCGGATTCAGCGCGGTGACCGGGGCGGATGTCGCGACCGTCGCCGCACTCCCGGGAGTGTACGACGCCCGACGCGAGGGTGAGAAGCTCGTCTTCGAGGTGGACACGAATGCCCTCGCCCCGGTGCTTTCGGCCCTCGCGGTGTCCGGAATCAGGGGTCTCACGGTGGCTCCGCCCTCGCTCGAAGACCTGTTCCTGCGGCACTACGGCGACGATCTGGCGCGCGGATCCGAACGGACGGCCTGATGCTGCGACTCCTGCGCGCCCAGGCGCGGCGCGATCGATGGCAACTCCTCATCTGGATCCTCAGCACGGGACTGTTCGCCGCGTTCAGTGCGACGGCGGTGCTTTCGGAGTTCGGGGGGCTTCGGGAACGCACAGCACTCATGACCCTCGCGGCGTCGAATCCGGCCCTCCTCGCCATCCGCGGCCTACCGGACGGCGTCTCCGCCGGGAGCGTCATCAGCTTCCAGGTCTCCACCTACCTGGCGATCATGGCCGCGTTGATGAGCACCTTCCTCACCGTGCGGCACAGCCGCGGGGATGAGGAGCGCGGGCGCTCGGAGCTCGTCGGGTCGACGCCGGTGAGCCGGTCGTCCTCGCTCGCGGCCACCCTCGGCCTCGGTGCACTCGCCAACGTCGGCGTCGTGATCGCGGTGTCTCTCGGCTTCGGGGCATCCGGTCTGCCGGCGGGCGGGAGCATTCTTTCGGGACTCGCGACGGGTGCCGTGGGGATCGCCTTCTGCGGGGTCGCCGCTGTCGCGGCCCAGCTCGCCCGATCGTCTCGCGCGGCCAACTCCCTTGCGGGCGCCGCGATCGCCGCCGCGTTCGTGCTGCGGGCGTTCGGGGATGCCCTCGGCACGCCCGACGGCAGCCCACTTCGCCTCGCCAGCTCCTGGCCGTCATGGCTGTCGCCGATCGGCTGGGCCCAGCAGGTGCGCCCGTTCGGCGAGGCGGCGGCGCTACCACTGCTGCTGGATGTCGCGCTCGCCGGTGCCGGCACCACTATCGCTGTCGTGCTCGTGCGCCGGAGGGACCTCGGATCGGGGGTAGTCGGCGAACGGCCCGGACGGGCCCGCGCCGCTCGGTCGCTGAGCGGGTCGTTCGGACTCGCCTGGCGCTTGCACCGCGGCGCGGTGATCGGCTGGTCAGCCGGTGCCCTGCTGCTCGGAGTCTTCGCCGGAGGCTTGGCCGATCCCGCGGTCGCCGCGGTGAAGGCGAACGCCGCGATCCGCGATGCCGTGGGCGGACTCGTCCCCGGCGGCACAGCCGGCCTGCTCGATACCTTCGTCGCCGCGATCATGGCCTTCCTCGGAGTCCTAGCGGCCGGGGTCGCGGTGCAGGCCGTGCTGCGCGTCCGGTCGGAGGAGACCGACGGCCACACGGAGCTCGTGTCGGCCGGTGCCGTGCACCGCAGCCGGCTCGTGCTCGACGCGCTCGGGGTGGCCGTCCTCTCGATCGTCATCGTGCTCGTCGTCGGCGGGCTCTCGGGCGGCCTGGCTTTCGTGGCTGCGGGGCATCCGGATCGCTTCGGCATCACGCTCGCCGCCGCCCTCGTGCAGCTGCCGGCGGCGGCGATGTTCGCCGCGGCGAGCGCGCTCGTGCTCGTGCTCGTGCCGCGTCTCACCGTGCCCGTCGGATGGGGGCTCCTTGCCATCGGATTCGTTCTCGGCCAGTTCGGCGGCCTCTTCCGACTGCCCGACTGGGTAAGGGACATCAGTCCATTCACCCACACCCCGGTGCTGCCCGGCTCTGATGTGCGGTGGTGGCCGGCGATCGTGGTGCTGCTGGTCGCAGTGGGCTTCAGTCTCGCCGCTGCGGCCCTCACCCGCAGGAGGGACCTGTTGACATGAACGCCGAGGGCCAGATCGACGAATTCGCGGAGCAGACGGCCGCCACTCTTGCCGCCGCGGGCTTCCCGAGGATGGCGGCCCGCGTGATGATGGTGCTGATGACCGAGGAGTCCGGCAGCGCGACCGCCGAGGAGCTCGGGAAACGACTCGGCGCGAGCGCCGCCGCGATCTCGGGGGCCGTGCGGTACCTGCAGACGCTGTCGATCATCCGTCGCCTCACGGTGCCAGGCACGCGGCGCCACCGGTATGAGCTGCCCGATCATCTCTGGTACGCCACCTCGAGCTCGCAGACACCCCTCTACACGCACCTCATCGCGCTCGCCGAGAAGGGCGCGGCGACCATGCCCGACCCCTCGAGGGCGCGGGATCGGGCCACGGAGATGGCCGACTTCTTTCGTTTCATGAGGGAACGACTGCCCGGGCTGCTCGAGGAATGGCAGGCCACCCGCAGATGAAACTCACGATCCTCGGTACCGCGACGCCGTATCCCCGACCCGACAACCCGTGCTCTGGCTACCTCGTGCAGCACGGCGACACCTCGGTCTGGATGGATGCCGGTACCGGCACCCTCGCGGAACTGCAGCGCCATCTGTCGTTTGCCGAGCTCGACGCGATCTGGATCTCGCACGCGCACGCCGACCACGCGGCCGACCTCCTCACCGCTTATTACGCCCTGCGATTCGCCGACGTCACGCGCACGCGACCGTTGCCGCTGATCGGGCCCCCGGGACTCGTCGATCGGATGGTCGGATTTCTCGGTCATCGCTCGGCGAGCGTGATCCCGGAGGTATTCGAGGTCACGGAGATGGGCGGCTGGCAAGGCCGGGTTGTGGGCGATGTCACGCTGAGTTGGGGCCCGGTCGATCACGGGATGCCCGCCTTTGGCCTCCGCGCGGAGGCGGGCGGTTCCACGCTGGCCTACTCCGGGGATTCCGCCCGCTGCGAAGGGCTGGTCGAGCTCGCGGAGGGTGCGGACCTGTTCCTGTGTGAGGCGGGGGCGTCGCAGCATCCGTCCGGCGGAGCCGTGCACTGCACTCCCGAGGATGCCGCCCGCCTCGCCCGCGAGGCCGGTGTCAACCGCCTCGTGCTGACCCACATCGCGCCGACTGAAACTGGCGCGCCGGATGCCCGGGCTCGAGCCCTCACCGGGTTCCCGTCCGTCGAGCTCGCGGTGCCCGGCCTGACCCTCGAGGTCTGACGGCGGTCATCGCCGACCGCGCACCAGTTCCAGTGCCCGCGTACCCGCCGCACCGGCCCGAACGCTCGCGTTTTACAGGACGATGTCCTGCAGAACCGTCGGGGAAATTGCCCGTCACCGCCGCAGCGTTCTGCAGGATTCGGTCCTGCAGAACGCCAGTCCCCGCGGGGAACCACCGCGGCCCCGAGGGCTGCGACTCCGAAGGTCGCGTCCCGCAGGAGTCCGTCACCGCGTGGCCATTTCCACGCCTTAAGCTGGTCGGCATGACCGTCGCCTCCCCGCTCCCCTCAGGTATCCAGATCGACGAACTCGATGCGACGGTCCGCCCCCAGGACGATCTCTTTCGGCACGTGAACGGCAAGTGGATAGACCGCACAGCGATCCCCTCCGACAAGGCGCGCTACGGTTCATTCCACGTACTCGCCGAAGAGGCCGAGAAGGCCGTGCGGGAGATAGTCGAGGAGGCTCAGGACTCTGGCGTCGGCACCGAGGAGCGCAAGTTCGGCGACCTCTACGCGAGCTATATGGATGAGGCGCGCATCAACGAGCTCGGGGCGGCTCCCCTCGTCGACGACCTCGCGTCGGTCGACGCGATCAGCGACATCCCGGGCTTCCTCGAGACCCTGGGGCGCCTCGAGCGCCAGGGTGTGAGCGGCTTCTTCCAGCTCTACATCGACAACGATCCGGGCAACCCGGAGCGCTACATCGCCCTCTTCGAACAGGGTGGCCTCGGGCTGCCTGATGAGAGCTACTACCGCGAAGAGAAGTTCGCCGACATCCGCACCGCGTATGTCGGTTACCTCGAGAAGATGTTCGGACTGGCCGGGCTGGATGGCGCGGCGGGCCGGGCGGCCCGCGTGGTCGCACTCGAGACGCTTATCGCCGGGTTCCACTGGGACAACGTGGAGTCGCGCGATTCTGAGAAGACTTACAACCTCACCACCTGGCTCGCTGTCGTGACGACGGCTGCGGGTGCCACCGACGGCCCCGACCTCAACCGTTGGCTCGACGCCCTCGATGCGCCGGCCGGCTCCTTCGACGAGTTGGTGCTGAGGCAGCCCTCGTATCTCGCCGGCGTCGCGGCGCTGCTCGACGCCGGCCACCTCGAGGCCTGGACCGACTGGCTGCGCTGGCAGGTCATCCGCTCGTCCGCCGGGTACCTCTCCGACGGGTTCGTCGAGGCGAACTTCGACTTCTACGGCCGTACCCTCACTGGCACCCCCGAACTGCGGGACCGCTGGAAGCGCGGTGTGTCGCTCGTGGAGGGTGCCATGGGCGAGGCCGTCGGCCGCATCTATGTGGAGCGGCACTTCCCGCAGGGCGCTAAGGCGGCAATGGATGTGCTCGTCGACAATCTCGTGGTGGCCTACCGCCAGAGCATCACGGGACTCGCCTGGATGACCGAGGCCACCAGGGTGCGAGCGATCGAGAAGCTGGACAAATTCACGCCGAAAATCGGTTACCCCGTGAAGTGGCGTGATTATTCGAAGCTCGAGATCAGCGCGACCGACCTCATCGCGAATGTGCGGGCGACCAGCGAGTTCGAGTTTCAGCGCGAGCTCGGCAAGATCGGCACGCCGCTCGACCGTGACGAGTGGTTCATGACGCCGCAGACCATCAATGCCTACTACAACCCCGGGTTCAACGAGATCGTGTTCCCCGCCGCCATCCTGCAATACCCGTTTTTCGACGAGACTCGGGATGCCGCGGCCAACTACGGCGCGATCGGCGCCGTCATCGGCCATGAGATCGGTCACGGATTCGATGACCAGGGCTCCAAGTACGATGGCGACGGGCGACTCGCCGACTGGTGGACGACGGAGGATCGCGAGGCATTCGAGAAGCTCACGGGATCGCTGATCGAGCAGTACAACGAGCTTGCCCCGCGTCAGGTTCCCCACCATCATGTGAACGGTGCGCTCACCATTGGCGAGAACATCGGCGACCTCGGTGGGCTCTCGATCGCCTGGAAGGCCTATCTCATCTCGCTGGCCGGCGAGCAGTCGCCGACGATCGACGGGATGTCGGGCGCCGAGCGTTTTTTCCTCTCCTGGGCGCAGGCGTGGCAGCAGAAGGGACGGGACGAGGAGGTCATCCGCCTCCTTGCCATCGATCCGCACTCGCCAAATGAGTTTCGCTGCAACCAGATCGTGCGCAATATCGACGGCTTCTACGACACCTTCGGAGTGACCGGTACGGACGATCTCTGGCTCGATCCCGGAAAGCGTGTGACCATTTGGTAGTTGGCACTCGGGACCACGAGCGCAGGGAGCGACTGCGCGCACCGCGCGTCGGCCGCCACCGCGGGGCCGGCGGGGGGCATAGCTTCACCGGCGGTTTCACCGCGCTCGCGCAACTGGCGTACGCGGGTGCCGCGGTATCGGCGAGTGTGATCGACCTGCGCAGTGGCCTCACCCTGGTGGCGATCGACGATCGCGTGGCAATGCCTACCGCAAGCGTGGGCAAAATCCTGTTGCTGATCGAGGTGTCGGCGCGTATCACCGGGCGCGATGCGGCCGGTTTCGGCATCCTCGACAAGACTCCGGGGGATGCCGTTGGCGACTCCGGAATCTGGCAGCGACTCCAGGCGCCCGCGCTTCCGGTCACCGATCTTGCCCTGCTCGTCGGTGCGACCAGCGACAACCTGGCGACGAATGTGCTGCTTCGCCAGGTCGGCCTCGACTCGGTTCGGGCCCGCGGCGAGTCCCTCGGCCTCTCGCGCACCGCCCTGCTCGATCTCGTTCGCGACCATCGGGGCCCGGATGACGCGCCGCAGCTGTCCGTCGGATCCACCGCCGAGCTCTCCTGGCTGTTCTCTGTTCTCGCCCGCGGGCAGGTAGTCGACCCGGTTACCAGCAAGCGCGTTCTCGGCTGGCTCTCCCACAACGCCGATCTCTCGATGGTCTCCAGTGCGTTCGGGCTTGATCCGCTCTCGCACCGCACGCCGGATTCCGGCCTTCACCTCATCAATAAGACGGGCAGCGATGCGGGGGTGCGATCCGAAGCGGGACTGTTGAGCGGATCGCGTAGCGGCGTCGCCTACGCCCTCACCGTGCAGTTCAGCGGCACCGATCTCGCGTCCCGACTTCGCGTGCTGGAGGCCATGCGCACCTTCGGTGTCGACCTGCTGGAGTACGTGTACTAAGCAATACCCCCGAACTGGGGGCATTGTCCCCACAAGGGGGGACAGGCTAGGCTCGTGCACGGCACTTGAGCCGAAAGTACCCGAGCTTTCGTCCGACCCGACTGTGCCACATAACGTAATAGGACTACCCACCCTCATGTCGCTCCCCCAGCGGCCCCGGCACTTCTCTGCCCGGCCATTTCTGCGCACCCTTCTGTCCCCCTCTTCTCCGACGACCGGTCGCTTTCGACTGAAAAGCGTCATCGCCACGGTCACGACAATGCTGCTGGCCCTCGGCGTCGTCACGGTGGGAGTCGCCGCTCCGGCCAACGCGAACCAGAATGCGATCACCGCCGCGGTGAGCTGCACCCCCTACTACACGTGGCAGGTCACCTGGTCGGTCGCCAACAGCATGAAGAACGTCGACGAGACGATCACCACCTCGAGCGACGAGAAGCTCGTGCCGCTGAAGACGGTGATCAAGGGTGGCGAGAAAGCCACGTTCACCGAGATCCTGGCGGCTCCGGTCGACAAGACGCTCACTCTCGGAGCCGATTGGGCGAACGGGACGAGCAACACCAACACCGGCACGCTCAGCAAGGCCCGATTCACGCCCGCCTGTGTCGCCCCCGCCCCGACCCCCGCCGTGAAATCGACCGGCCTCTACCTCTATCAGAAGACCGACCCGACAAAGGATGCGTCCTGGCCGAACTCTGGGCCCCAGATCAAGATCGCCACCTGGGACGGCTGGTCCTACAAGGGGAAGGGGGAGTACCCCGCCGTGCTTCCGAGCAACGTCTGCGGCACCGGCTGGGGCGTGCAGCAGGACCAGATCAACGGGCCGCAGTCGCTGTTCCCGGACAAGATCCAATACCCCAACAACGGCGGGTTTGCATCCGGTGTGCTCAAAGCGGCACGCCATGACAATCTCACGAGCCTGATCGCCGTGCCGGCCTGCGCAACCGTGCCGGTGGTCGTGCCTCCCACCCCGAAGAGCACGATCGCCGCGGTGTGCACCCCGACCGGTCCCAGCACGGACGTGTTCGTGACCAACGACTTCAACCCGGCACCCAACACCGTCGGCGCCTCCTTCGAGGCTGAGCTCTTCGTGAACGGTGTGCTCAAGGACACTCTCACGGTCGCCTCCGGCACGGTCACTACCAAGCATTACGACTTCGCAGCCGAGAGCGGTGAGTACACCGTGGTGGTGAAGGTGGGGGGCAAGACCGTCGCCGAGAAGAAGGTCGACTCGGCCTGCGCCCTGGCGACCGACGCCGACCCGACCCCCCAGGCCTGTGTCAACAACGAGCTCGTCAACGGACAGATCCGCGTGCTGCTCAATCCCCGAGTGGTGTACAAGATCGACGGAACCGTCGTGACCGCGGAATACACCACGGTGACCCCCGGGTCGCACACAGTGACGGCTACTCTCGCCGACCCCTCAGGCATTTACGTGCTCTCGGGACCGTCGAGTTGGACGCTCACCACCGCCGCCAACACCGAAGGGTGCGAGCTGCCCCCCGAGGCGCTCGTCGTGCCCACTGTCACCGACACCGCCATCACCTGTGAGGCCGGCGGCTCCTACACTCTCAGCGACACCGAGGGGGTCGTCTGGACCGTCGACGGGGTGGTGAAGCCCGCGGGCACCTACAGCGTCACCGAGACTTCCGTCGTCCATGTGGATGCGAGCACCGCGTCGTCGAAGTACGGCTTTGCGGAGGACACGAAGACGGAGTGGCCGTTGACCTTCACGAAGCCCGAGCTGTGTGTCGATCCCCCCACACTCGCGCTCGTGACTCCCACGGCAGCGAGCACGGCGATCACCTGCACCACGCTGGGGTCGTACACCCTTGGCGCGGTGGACGGCGTGACCTGGCTGGTCGACGGCGTGGAGAAGGCTGCGGGCACCTACCCGGTCGCCTCGGCCTCCACCGTACGGGCGGTGGCAACGGTGGATCCGGCCGTGGACGGGTTCGAGCAGGGTGCGCAGACGAGTTGGACTTTCGACTTCGCCAGCCCGGCCGACTGCGGGGAGCTCGTCACCCATCCCCTGGTCGCCCCGATCGTCACCCAGGTGAACCGCACCTGCACGACCAACGGCTCCTACACCCTGACGGCGGTCGATGGCGTCGTGTATACGGCGAACGGCACGGTCCAGGCGGCCGGCACCTACCCGGTGTCGACGGCCAGGTCGGTCAACGTCGTGGCGAGCGTGAGTTCCTCCGACTTCGGATTCGAAGAGGGGGTTCCGACCTCCTGGACCCTCGTCTTCACCGATCCGGGCAAGTGTGGTGAGCTCACGACGCTCGCCTTCACCGGCCCGAACGGTTCCCTCACCAGCGGCCTGCTGCTCGGACTCCTGTTCCTCCTGTTCGGCGCCGGAGTCATGACGGCGAGCCGCATCCGCAAGCGCACCAGCTAGAGACGATAGTTCCCGGATGCCCCGGCTCCTCCGTCACGGAGAGGCCGGGGCATCCGGCGTGCCGCACCGCCCGGGCCCAACTCAGGCCCAGGCGAGCTTCTCGTCGGGGGCCGCGCTGATGTCGGGCTCGTCGGACGCGGCCGCCTCGACCCCGAACAGGGCCGTGACGGCGTCGCTGAAGGACTGGGCTTCTCCGGCCCGCGCGAGTTCGCGGGCGCGCACGGATGGTGTGTGCAACAGCACTCCGGTGAGGTGCCGAAGTGCAGCTTCAATGCGGCCGTCGGCGTCTCCGCGGGCGCGCACGCGTTCGATCTCGGCATCGAGCAGACCGAAGACGTGGGCGCGAAGCGCCACCACCGAGGGGGTGAGCCGCTGCTCGGCGGTGGTGGCGGCGAACTCTGAAGCCGCGCTGGAGACGAGCGCACGAGCATCCGAGGTCGCGGTGAGTTCCTCAAGCGGGGCGTGCAGGCTGATCGTTTCGAGGTCGAGAAGCTCGATCCCGGTCACCGTCGCCACATCGGGATGAACGTTGCGCGGCAGCCCCAGGTCGATCAGGATGCGGATCCGGGGCGCGGCAGTCGGCGCGAGATGGGAGGGGGTGACGACCGGCGCCGCCGAGGTGGTGCAGGTGATCACGACATCCGCCGCCTCGAGGGCGGCGACGAGGTCGACAGTCGCCGAGAGGCCGAGGCGAAGAGCGAATCGGGTGGCGCGTCCGGACGGGGAGAACACCGTGACATCCTCTGCGCCGCGCTCCCGGAGGGCTGCGACCGTCGTGGCGGCATACTGGCCCGTGCCGACGATGAGCACCCGGGTCGACGACCAGTCCACGATTCGGCTGGAGGCCAGCTCGAGGCCGAGGCGCACCAGGGAACGCCCCGCCCCGCCGAGCGCGGTCTGGTTCTTCACCTCGCGAGAAGTGTTGGCCGCCTTCTGGAAGAGGCGTTCGAGACCGGATGAGGTGGTGCCCGCCGCGCGCGCCTGTTCGAGTGCCCGGCGCACCTGGCCGGAGATCTCGTCCTCGCCGACGATCACCGATTCGAGACCGGAAGTCACCGAGAAGAGGTGTTCGGCGACGGAGTCTCCGCTGATCGCGGTGACCGCCTTCCGCAGGGCTGCGGGCTCGATCCCGCTGGCCGCGCTGATCACCTGCACCGCGTTCTGCACCGCAACGGCAGCGGTGAGCGGTTCGTCGATCTCGAGGTAGGCCTCGAATCGATTGCAGGTCGCGAGCACGACTGCTCCGCTGACGAAGTCTCCGCCGTTCACGAGGGTGCCTGCCGCCTGCGGCGCACCGAGTGAGAGCTTCTCGAGGATCTCGAAGCTCGCGTTGCGGTGGTTGGCAGTGAGACAGAGGAGCACTCCCCTAGCCTACGTCTGGCCACGACGATGCCCGCGCGCACGGCGCTCCCAGCGCGCTCGCCCATACTTATCAGCGTGAATCTCCCAGCCAGCCATCCCCTGCTCGACGGTCGAACTGCCGGATCGCCGGTGATCCGCGCGTTTCGGGGCGATCGACCGTCGACCACTCCGGTCTGGTTCATGCGGCAGGCCGGCCGCTCGCTGCCCGAATATCGTGAACTTCGCGTCGGTACGGGCATGCTCGAGGCCTGCCTCGATCCGGAACTCTCGAGTGCGATCACGCTCCAGCCGGTGCGCAGGCACGGCGTCGACGCCGGCATTTTCTTCAGCGACATCGTCGTACCGCTCAAGCTCGCTGGCGTCGATGTGGATATCGTGCCCGGACGCGGTCCCGTGCTCGGCGCTCCGATTCGCATCGCGGCGGATGTCGCGGCCCTTCGCCCCCTCGACCCGGATGCCCTTGCCCCCGTCGCGGAGGGTGTCGCCCGCACGGTCGCCGAACTCGGCTCGATCCCCCTGATCGGATTCGCCGGTGCTCCGTTCACTCTCGCGGCGTATCTCGTCGAGGGTGGTCCCTCGAAAGACCACCTGCGGGCGCGCACGCTCATGCATGCCGATCCGAACGCCTGGGATGCTCTGCTCGGCTGGGCGGCGGACGTCACCGGAGCCTTCCTGCACGCCCAGCTGCTCGCCGGCGCAAGCGCGGTGCAGCTGTTCGATTCCTGGGTGGGATCGCTGTCCGTGGAAGACTACGAGAACCGGGTCGCCCCGTTCTCGCGGCGGGCCATCGCCCAGGTGACCGAGCTCGGCGCTCCGGTGGTGCATTTCGGCGTGGGCACCGGCGAGCTGTTGCGCTCGATGCACGCGATCGGTGTGGATGTGATGGGCGTCGACGACCGCATTCCGCTCGATGAGGCAGCCGCTCGTCTCGGCGCCGGTGTGCCGCTGCAGGGCAACATCAACCCCGCGCTGCTCGCCGCACCGTGGCCGGTGCTCGAGGCGCACGTGCTCGACGTGATCGCCCGCGGTCGGTCGGCCGTCTCGCACGTGCTCAATCTCGGTCACGGGGTGCCGCCGGAGACCGACCCGGACGTGCTGACGCGGATTGTGGAGCTCGCGCACGCGCCGGCCATCGTCCATGCCTAGTGCGGTCATCGTCGGCGGGGGCATCGCCGGGCTGGTGATGGCCCGCGAGCTAGTGCTCGGCGGCATGGACGTGACCCTGCTCGAGGCATCCGCTCGGCTCGGTGGCAAGGTGGCCAGGCACACGGTCGCCGACCTCGCGCTGGATGCGGGGGCAGAGAGCTTCGCGACGCGGCGGAACACTGTCGCCGACCTGGCGCGCCAGTTGGGACTCGGCGCAAGCATCGTCGCCCCGAACGGCCAGGGTGCGTGGCTGCAGACCATTGACGGCGCCTCGTTTCCGCTTCCGAAGACGGGAGTCCTCGGCATCCCGGGCGTTCCGATGGCCGCGGACGTGATCGACGTGATCGGCTTTCCAGCTGCGCTCCGCGGCCAGCTCGATGCACTCATGTTCGGCTTCGTCGGGTCGAGGGAACGCAGCCTCGGCCGTCTGGTGCGTCGCCGGATGGGCCGCCGGGTGCTCGACGAGTTGGTCGCGCCGGTGACTCTCGGCATCCACTCGCGGCATCCCGATGAGCTCGATGTGGATGTCGTGGCTCCGGGCCTCCGCGAGGCGCTGCTCGCCAGCGGGTCCCTCGCCCTGGCCGTGCGTACGCTGCGGGAGTCCGCTCCCGCGGGAACGGCGGTTGCCGGCATCGTCGGGGGCATGTATGTCCTCGTCGAGGCTCTCGCGCGCGATCTCGACCGCTTCGGCGTGAGCGTTCGACTCGAGGCCCCGGCCAGGGCGGTGGACGCGTCGGCGGTGACACTCGCCGATGGGCAACGGATCGAGGCCGACCGGGTGGTGCTCGCGGCTCCGTTCGGTGCGAAAGAGAGCCCGACCATCGCGCTCGCGACCCTCGTTGTGGATGCCCCGAACCTAGATTCCGCCCCGCGCGGCACGGGCGTTCTCGTGGCTCGCGCCCCTTCCGAAGGCCGCGTGGCGGCCAAGGCGCTCACCCACGCGACCGCGAAGTGGGACTGGCTCGCCGAGCGCACGGTCCCGCACCGCCACGTCCTGCGCCTGTCCTACGAGGGAGTGTCGGCTGCGGGACTGACCGACGACGAGCTGAGAGCGCGGGCGATCGGGGATGCGGATACGCTGCTGGGAGTGCGGCTGCTCGAGGCATCCGTCGTCGCGTTCGCCCGACGGGAGTGGACGGCGCCGGCGAGCCGGCCGGTGCCCATCGACGGGATCACGATGATCGGGGAAGGCGTCGCCGGCACCGGGCTCGCGGCAGTCATCGCGCAGGCGAGGGCCGAGGCTGCACGTTTGCTGGAAGCGGGAGTGACCTAGCCTTCGAGGGCTACTGTGGAACTGACCGCAAACATATGCTCACCAGGGCACGCAAAGGACGGAGCAAATCATGCGAGGCAAACTGCTGCTCGTCGCCGGACTGGCCGCTGGCTACGTGCTCGGCGCGAAGGCCGGACGCGGTCGGTATGAGGACATCAAGCGCGTCACCGACAGGTTCTGGGACAGCCCCCGCGTGCAGCGGCAGGTGAAGAACGTCGAGGGGCGGGCCATGGACTTCGCCAGGGACAAGGCGCCCGAGGTCGTCGACTTTCTGAGTGATGGCGCGAAGAAGGTCGTCTCACAGGTGGGCCGGTCGAAGTCGTCGAAGGCCAAGAGTCCGGCAGAGCGCTCGTCCGAGGCGGCCAAACCGGCCTCCGCCAGCGGTAAGTAGTCCCTGGTGAACGACGACCCCACGTCGCGCAGGTCGATCTTCTCCCTCGTAGCCGACCTGCCCCGCCTCATAGTCGGGCAAGTGAAGAACGAGATCGAGCAGCTCAAAGGCGAACTCGTTGCGAAACTCAAACACGCCGGCATCGGGATCGGACTCTTCGCGGGGGCCGGGTTCGTGGCCTTCTTCGCGTTCGCAGTGCTCGTCACCGCCGCGGTCCTCGCCTTCGCCACAATCCTGCCCGGCTGGCTTGCAGCGCTCATCGTGGCCGGCATCCTGTTGGTGATCGTGGCGATCCTGGTGCTGGTGGGGCTTGGTCAGGTGAAGCAGGGCATTCCCCCCGCGCCCACCGAGACGATCAAGAGCGTGAAGAAAGACGTGAAGGCCATCAAGGGCCTCGGAAAGCGGGAGAACCGATGAGCGAGGCAGCACCATCCGACTCGATTGAGAGCCGGATCGAGAGCACACGTACAGAACTCCAGCAGACACTCGACGCGATCGAAGACAAGCTCAACGTACCCAAGCAGGTCGGCAAACTAACAGCGAAGGCGCAGGCCTCCTACACGGGCAACCCCGTACCGTGGATCATCGGAGCGACCGCAGCCGTGGCCGTGATCGGCGGCCTCGTCGCCTGGGCAATCGCCGCCGACGGCTGAGGGCCGCCGACAGACCGCCCGTAGTTCAATAAGAGCTCTCCCGCAACGGCGCCAGGTGCGCTTTTTGTTCTCGCAGTAATGCGGGGGAGGATAGACGGCATGAGCATCGCAGGCGACACCCCGACCGGCTACACCCTCTGGGCGGTCTTCCGTCGGGACGGAACGACCGCCGCCGGAGACGACGCGGACTCCCTCGCCGCCGCGGTGGCCGCCGTCGAAGCCGCCGGGGTCACGGTGCGTGGGTTCTACGACGTCTCGAGCCTGCGGGCCGACGCCGACCTTATGGTCTGGCTGCATGGCGGTGCCCCCGAGACCCTGCAGTGGGCCCTTCGCGAACTGCGCCGCAGCGCGCTCCTGCAGACGCTACTCCCGACCTGGCACGCGATGGGCGTGCACGTGGACGCCGAATTCTCGGCCAGCCACCGTCCGGCCTTCCTGCGCGACACAGAGCCGGAGGCCTGGCTCACGGTCTATCCCTTCGTGCGGTCCTACGAGTGGTACATCCTTCCGGACGAGGAGCGCCGGGAGATGCTGGCCGATCACGGACGCAAGGGCGGCGCCTACCCGCAGGTGCTGGCCAACACCGTGGCATCCTTCGCCCTCGGCGACTATGAGTGGATCCTGGCTCTCGAGGCCCCGGAGCTCATCGATCTCGTTGACCTGATGCGGCACCTCCGGCAGACCGAGGCTCGCCGACACGTGCGTGAAGAGGTGCCGTTTTACACCGGTCGGCGAATTCCGATCGCCGACATCGTCGAGGTCCTGAGGTGACAATCACCAACGGTGAGCTCGTGCGCGGCGCGACGGATGCGGCGAAGTACGGCCCCGAGCACGTAACGGAGCCGACCGCGTACGATGCCATACTGCTCGCGAGCTTCGGCGGCCCGGAGGGCCAGGATGACGTGATCCCGTTCCTTCGGAACGTGACCCGCGGCCGCGGGATCCCCGACGAGCGTCTCGAGGAGGTGGCGCACCACTACCGGGCCTTCGACGGCATCAGCCCGATCAACCAGCAGAACCGCGAACTCAAGGCCGCCCTGGAGGCCGAACTTGAGCGCCGCGGCATCGACCTGCCGGTGCTCTGGGGCAACCGCAACTGGGCGCCCTTTATCCGTGACGCCGTCGCCGAAGCGAACGAACGCGGGTTCACTAAGCTGATCGCGATCGGCACGAGCGCGTACAGCTCCTATTCCGGCTGCCGCCAGTACCGCGAGGATTACGCGGCGGCACTCACCGACACGGGCCTCGATGGAGTGGTGCAGATCGACAAGGTGCGCCAGTTCTTCGATCACCCCGGTTTCGTCACCCCATTCATCGAGGGGCTCCGCGCCGGTCTCGCCGAGGTGGCCAGGGCCGGCATCCCCCTCGCGCAGACCCATGTGCTCTTTTCCACCCACTCGATCCCCGCGACGGATGCCGCGAAGAGTGGTCCTGCCTCTCGCGGCTTCGGCGAGGGAGGCGCCTATGCCGCCCAACACCGGGCGGTGGCGGAGGTCGTGGTCGCGGGTCTCGATACGCGCGCTGAGCGCGCTGCTCGACCACCGGCGATGGAGTGGAGCCTCGTCTTCCAGTCGCGAAGCGGACCGCCGACGCAGCCGTGGCTCGAGCCGGACATCAACGACGCCATCCGGGAACTCGCGGCCACGGGCATCCGCGCGGTGGTCATCGTGCCGCTCGGTTTCGTGAGCGACCACATGGAGGTGAAGTGGGATCTCGACACCGAGGCGATGGAGACCGCGCAGGAGCTCGACGTACTCGCGGTCCGCGTGCCGACCCCCGGCGTGCACCCCGCCTATGTGTCGGGGCTTGTCGACCTCGTGCTCGAGCGTCGCGACGGCCTGCGGGTCGAGCAGCGGCCCGCCCTCACCGAACTCGGACCCTGGTACGACGTGTGTCGCTCCGGATGCTGCGAGAACGCGCGCCTCGGATTCAGGCCCGCGCTCTCGGGGCTCACCCCGTGACCGGCAGCACCCTGCGCATCGGCACCCGCGGAAGCGCGCTCGCCCTCGCCCAGACGGGAGTCGTGGCCGCGGCCGTCGCCCGGGCATCCGGGCTCGAGGTCGAAATCGTGCCGATCTCCACCGCGGGCGACCACTCCACAGAGTCGCTCGCCACTCTTGGCGGCACCGGCGTGTTCGCCAGTGCGCTGCGGGAGGCACTCGCCGCCGGCACCTGCGATCTCGTGGTGCACTCGCTCAAAGACCTGCCGACCGAGGCCTATCCCGGGCTGCGTGTCGGCGCGATTCCCCAGCGGGCGGATGCCAGGGACGCGCTCTGCGCGCGCGACGGGCTCACCCTCGACGCGCTGGCGACCGGGGCGCGGGTCGGCACCGGTTCGCCGCGCCGTGCCGCGCAGTTGCGGGCCCGGCGTGCCGATGTGGAGGTCGTGGATATCCGTGGGAATGTCGACACCCGCCTGCGCCTCGTCGCCGACGGCACGCTGGATGCCGTGGTGCTCGCCGCGGCTGGGCTCGGTCGCCTCGGCCGCCTCGATGCGGTGACCGAGTTCTTCGACCTCGGCGCCTGGACCAGTGCGCCCGGCCAGGGCGCCCTCGCCATCGAGGTGCGGGAGGACTCCTCGGGACCGTTCGCCGCGATGCTCACCGCGATCGATCATTCCGCCACTCGCCTTGCCGTGCTCGCGGAGCGCGCGGTGCTCGCTCACCTGGAGGCAGGCTGCGCCGCGCCGATCGGAGCCGCGGGCGTCGTCGACGGCGAGATGCTGTTTCTCACCGCGACCGTGTACGCGCCCGACGGCACTAGCTCGCTCACCAGCTCACACGCCCTCGTGCTCGAAGGGAGCCCGTCCGAGCGCGCCGCACTTCCCGTGGAACTCGGGGACCGCGTCGCCGGCGAACTCCTCACGCTCGGAGCCGCAAGCATCGCGCCGATCGGAGCCCTCTCGTGACCTCCCACCACAGCGCGAAGCCGCTCGCCGGCTGGCGGGTACTTGTGCCACGCGGAGGCAACTGGGGTGACGGGGTCGCCGCCGACCTCCGCCGCTACGGAGCCATTCCCGTGATCGCCCCCATGATCAACTTCGCGAGTAGCGAGAACGCATCGGGGCTCTCCGATGCGCTCAAGCGCCTCGAGAACGGCACCTTCGACTGGCTGGTGATCACGAGCGCCACAACCGTCGACGTGCTGATCAGCCAGCGGGTCACCCTCCCGCCGACCACGCGCATCGCGGCCGTCGGCGAGACGACCGGTGCGGCCCTCACCCTCGCGGGCTTCAGGGTGGACTTCGTGCCGGAGGGCGACAACTCGGCCAGGGGGTTGGTGAAGGAGTGGCCGGCCTCCGACATCGTCGGGCGGGTGCTCATCCCGCAGTCGGACATCGCCGAGCCGACGCTCGTCGCCGGCCTCGCCGCCCTCGGGCTCGACGTCGAATACGTTTCGGCCTACCGAACGGTGGGCGTGCCCGTCTCTGAGCAGGTGGCGGCGGATGTCGCGTCCGGACGCATCCGGGCCGTGCTGGTCACCTCAGGGAGCGTCGCCCGCCAGATGCAGGCGCAGCTCGCGCCGCTGCCGGAGGCGACAGTCGTGGCCGCAATCGGTCCGCGTACCGCCTTCGATGCTCGCGCGGCGGGTCTCACCGTGCATGTGATCGCCGAATTCCGTTCGGCGAGTTCCCTCGTCGAGAGTCTCGCTGACCACGTGTCTTCCCACCGGGAGGGCACGTCGTGAGCGGGCCGCGCATCCGTCCCCGTCGGCTGCGGGCCACGCCGGCGCTGCGTCGCCTGGTCGCGGAGACCCGGCTCCACCCGGCCGAACTGGTGCTGCCGATGTTCGTGCGCGAGGGCGTGCGCGAGCCGGTACCGATCTCGTCAATGCCCGGCGTGGTCAATCACTCGCTGGATTCCCTGCGAAGAGCCACGGTCGAGGCGGTCGAGGCCGGGGTGGGCGGGGTCATGCTGTTCGGCATCCCGGAGCATAAGGATGCCATCGGCTCGGGTGCGACGGACGAGGACGGCATCCTCAACATCGCCACCCGCGCGGTGGTCGCCGAGGTCGGCGATGCCCTCGTGGTGCAGACCGACCTCTGCCTCGACGAGTTCACCGATCACGGCCATTGCGGCGTGCTCGCGGCGGACGGCAGCGTCGACAATGACGCTTCCCTGTTGCGCTATCGCGACATGGCTGTCGCGCAGGCCGCTGCCGGTTCCCAGCTGCTCGGCCTCAGCGGCATGATGGATGGCCAGGTCGCGGCCGTGCGCGATGCTCTCGACAGCAACGACTTCGGCGGCATCGCGATCCTCGGCTACGCGGCCAAGTACGCCTCCGCGTTTTACGGGCCCTTCCGGGAAGCCGTCGACTCGTCCCTCGTGGGCGATCGTCGCAGTTATCAGCTCGATGCGGGCAATCGCCGTGAGGGCCTCCGCGAGGTGATGCTCGACGTGGCGGAGGGCGCCGACATTGTGATGGTCAAGCCCGCCATGAGCTACCTCGATGTGCTCGCGGATGCTGCGGCCGTGAGCCCCGTGCCCGTCTGGGCCTACCAGGTCTCCGGCGAATACGCGATGATCGAAGCCGCCGCCGCGAACGGTTGGATCGATCGTCGTCGCGCAATCGAGGAGTCGGTCCTGAGCATCAAACGCGCCGGGGCCGACGCGATCCTCAGCTATTGGGCGGTCGAACTGGCCGGGTGGTTGCGCTGATGGGCGCAAACGAGACCTACTTCACCCGGGCCAAGCTCTCCATACCCGGCGGCGTCAACTCGCCCGTGCGGGCCTACGGATCGGTCGGTGGCACCCCGCGATTCATGGTCTCGGCGCGCGGGCCGTACATCACGGATGCCGACGGTCGTGAATACGTGGACCTCGTCAGCTCCTGGGGTCCGGCGATTCTCGGGCACGCGCATCCGTCCGTCGTCAGAGCGGTGCAGGATGCGGCGGCGCGCGGCCTCTCCTTCGGGGCATCCACTCCTGGCGAGACCGAGCTGGCCGAGCTCGTGCGCGAGCGGGTGCGCGTCGAGTCGACGAACAGCTCCGGGCAGCTGACCGGTTCGGTGCAGACGGCGATCGAGAAGATCCGTCTCGTGTCCACCGGCACCGAGGCGACGATGACGGCCATTCGGCTCGCCCGTGGGTTCACCGCACGCGATCTGCTCGTCAAGTTCGCCGGCCACTATCACGGACACTCCGACGCCCTGCTGGCGGAAGCCGGATCGGGGCTCGCGACGCTCACGATGCCCGGTTCGGCCGGCGTGACCGCGGCGACCGCCGCGCAGACGATCGTGCTTCCTTACAACGACCTCGACGCGGTGCGCGCTCTCTTCGCGGTGCAGGGACAAAAGATCGCGGCGGTGATCGTGGAGGCGGCATCCGCCAATATGGGGGTCGTGCCACCGGATCGCGGATTCAACCGCGCGCTGGCCGCCATAGCACGGGAACACGGCGCGCTGGTCATCTTCGACGAGGTGCTCACCGGCTTTCGGGTCGGTCCGGCCGGCTGGTGGGGCCTCGAAGCCGCGCGAATCGTGCCCGACGGCGCCGGCTGGATTCCGGATCTCTTCACCTTCGGCAAGGTCATCGGCGGCGGAATGCCCCTCGCCGCGCTCGGCGGCCGTGCGGAGATCATGGACTACCTCGCGCCCCTCGGACCGGTCTACCAGGCGGGCACTCTCAGCGGCAACCCGGTGGCGGTCGCGGCCGGCATCGCCACGTTGCGGGCCGCGGAGCCTTCCATCTACGCCCGTCTGGACACCGTCGCCGACCGGCTCTCCGCCGCAGTGTCGTCGGCGTTGAGCGCGGAGGGAGTCGAACACTCGGTGCAGCGGGCGGGCAACCTGTTCTCGTTCGCTTTTTCGGCCGTGAAGCCCCGCAACTACGACGAGGTGCGAGCGCAGCAGGCCTTCCGCTACCCGCCGTTCTTTCACGCGATGCTCGACGCCGGCGTGTCGCTTCCGCCATCGGTCTTCGAGGCCTGGTTCGTCACGGCCGCGCACGACGAGACGGCGGTGTCGCGCATCCTGGAGGCACTGCCGGCGGCGGCGCGGGCCGCGGCTGCGGCGGTCAAGCCCGGCGCGTAGCTCCGCACGAGGCTGCCAGCTGTGCGGCCCTCTCGATCAGCGAGGCGCCGGCGTCACGCGGCTGAGCTCGCCGTCAGGTCAGAAGGCGCGACAGCCGGCCGATTTCCGCTGGACTGAGCCCGATCGATCCGAGATACCGGACGACGTCGAGCGGCTGGAGCCAAGAAACGAGCGCAGCCCGCCGATCCTCGATGCGCGCGCGGAGGGCGTCGTCGGTGTGAGCCGGCTCGGGCCGGGGTTCGTGCATCGCCCACAGGTGCGCATTGACTCGGCGCACGGCCGCCTCGTAGTCGTCGGCGATCGTCTCGACCGGGACTCCGGCGAGGCGCAGAAGCAGAGCGGTCACCAGTCCGGTGCGATCGCGCCCCGCCGAGCAGTGCACCAGCACCGCGCCATCCGCTCCCAGGATCGCGCGGAAGACGGCCGCGAATTTCTCGGGATAGAACGCGAGATTGTCGGGATAGGACGCCCGGCTATCGAGCCGCGGGCTGCAAATGCGACGGAACTCCGGGTCATCCGGATCCTCGGTCGGCAGGTTGACCCGCGCGATGCCGGTCAGCGTCGCGTCGCCGACGGGCGGATGCTGCGCCTCTCGACCGATCTCGGACGGGTTGCGCAGATCCACCACGAGTCGCAGGCCCTCTGCTTTGGCCTGGCGCCAGCCCTCGTCGGTCATTTGGTCCGGCCGACCGGACCGGTAGAGCCGTCCCGCTACGGTGGAGCCGCCGGTCTCGAGCGGCAACCCGCCGAGGTCCACGGCGTTGAAGGCGCCGCCCCAGGTCACCGTGGGCGCGAGATTGGAGGGCATAGCTGGCGAGTCTAGTTTCTGCGATGTCGCGGCGACGGATCTCGATACGGCCGCGGGCGG
>JAZJZS010000007.1:0-95671 GCA_040389685.1 Actinomycetota bacterium | reverse complement strand
CCTACTCGATCAGCGAGGCGCTGGCCGCGGGCGGCCTACTCGATCAGCGAGGCGCTGGCCGCGGGCGGCCTACTCGATCAGCGAGGCGCCGACGTCACGCCAGCGACAACGTCAGGAACACGATGGCGACGAGCGGCGACAGACCTTGGATCGCCGCCGGGCGCGCGTTGGAGCGACCGGTTGAGATCAACACGAGAGCGGCGAATACCATGCTTGCGGTGCCCATGAAGATGAGCGCTAGACCGGCCGGTCGACTCGTCGCGAGCAGCAGCATCCCGACGACTATCGCGATCGCGAGGAACAGGTTGTAAAAGCCCTGGTTGTAGGCCATCGGTTTGAGCGTGTCGGCGTCTGCCTGGCTGACGATACCGAAAATCCTCCAGGTGCGGGGATTCGTCCACCTGATGCTCTCGAGAACAAAAATGTATACGTGAACGAGAGCGGCGAGGCCTGCAGAGACGAGCCCGATCACAAACAGTGCAGTCATGCTGGCAAGTATGACGGATGCGGTGGTCGGTCAACCGAAGAGGATCGCGGCCTCGTCGTAGCGGGACTGTGGCACCGTGTTGAGCTTGCCGAGGGCATCCTCGAAGGCCACATGGGTGATGGTCGTGCCGCTGAGCGACACCATGCGGCCCCAACGAGCGTGGATCACGGAGTCGACCGCCGCCATGCCGTACCGGGTGGCGAGCACCCGGTCGTAGGCGGTCGGCGTTCCGCCGCGCTGGATGTGGCCGAGGGTCGTGGCGCGCGTCTCGATTCCCACTCGCGCTTCGATCTCCGGGGCGATGAGCTCACCGATCCCGCCAAGGCGCGGGCGTCCGAACGCGTCGAGCCCACGCTCCGAATGGGCGTCATCCATCGTGTCGAGGTGGAAGCCCTCGGCCACGACGATCAGGGGCGCCCGGCCGCGGTCCACGACGGACTTCACCCAGGTTGCGATCTGGTCCATGGAGGTCTTCTGCTCCGGGATGAGGATCGCGTGCGCGCCGGCCGCCATGCCAGAGTGCAGGGCGATCCAGCCGACGTGCCGGCCCATCACCTCGGCGACCATGCAGCGGCCGTGGGAGTCACCGGTGGTGCGCAGCCGATCCATGGCATCGGTCGCGATCTGCACTGCCGTGTCGAAACCGAAGGTATAGTCGGTGGCCGAGAGGTCGTTGTCGACGGTCTTCGGCACGCCGACGATCTTGATCCCGGCATCCGTGAGGCGCTTCGCCGCCGCGAGGGTGCCCTCTCCGCCGATGGCAATGAGGGACTCGACGCCGAGGCGTTCCATGTTGGCCCTAACGACCTCCGCCCCGCCGTTCTCCTCGAAGGGGTTGGTTCGTGAGGTGCCGAGGATGGTGCCGCCCTGCTTGCCGATGCCCTGGATGTCCTTGCGCTCGAGCGGGATGATGTCGCCTTCGACGACTCCGCGCCAGCCGTCCCGAAAGCCGACGAACTCCTGTTTGTAGATCTGCGTGCCCTTGAGGACGGCGCCGCGGATGACAGCGTTCAGCCCGGGACAGTCTCCACCGCTGGTGAGGATTCCAATGCTCATGCCCCCATCATTCCGCAGAACGGCCGGGGTTCGGTGCCACCGCGGCAGCGGGGAATGGATGCTCGTCACACGCCGTCTCCGGCGCGTGCGTGTCACACACCACGAGTTGCACCCGGCATGCGGGGTCGGAACAGTTCTGCATCCGCCTGGTTTCCGTGCCGCAGCGATAACACCGGCCGACCAGCTCGGTGTCTGGGCCGAAGTCCATCGACATCCGCCGGTCGAAAACGTAGAGTGATCCCCGCCACAGTCCCCTGTCGCCATAGGTCTCGCCGTATTTCGCGATGCCGCCCTCGAGTTGGTAGACGTTCTCGAAGCCACGGTTGAACATGAGCGAGCTCAGCACCTCGCAACGGATGCCCCCGGTGCAATAGGTCACGATCGGCTTCTGCTTGAGGTGGTCGTACCGGCCGCTGTCGAGTTCGGCCACGAACTCGCGGGTGGTGCTGACCGGCGGCACCACGGCATCCGCGAATCGTCCGATCTCCGCCTCGAACGAATTGCGACCGTCGAAGAAGACCACCTCTTCGCGGTCCACAAGTTCGTGCAGTTGCGCCGGGCTGAGCTTCGTTCCGCCGCCGATCACCCCGTTGGTGTCCACCCGAAGCTCACCCGGCGCGCCGAAACTCACCAGTTCGTCGCGCACGCGCACGCTGAGGCGCGGAAAGTCGTCGCCGGCGCCCTCGCTCCACTTCGCGTCGAGATTCGTGAAGGGTGAATACTCGCGCGTCGTACGCAGGTACGTCTTGACCGCGCGCAGTTCACCGCCGACGGTGACGTTGATGCCCTGCGTCGACACGATGATGCGGCCGCCGAGTCCGAGGGAGCGGCAGAGGTCACGCTGCCAGAGCCGGATCGCGTCGGGGTCGGCGAGCGGGGTGAACACATAGAACAGCAGGATCTTGGGAACGGCCACCGACCGAGTCTAGATTCTGCGCTACTGCCACGGGCGCTCGTCAGGGCTCGGGGATGGGAGGGACGGGTCCCGATTCAGACAGTCGCGAATTCCTGGTACCAGGCTCGGGCGTCGTCACCGATCGAGCGGACCGCCGGATGCGCCAGCTCCGCTCTGGCCCAGCGGTCCCGGAAGAGAGTGCTGACGGAATCGGGGATGAGCGGGTCGGTGAAGCCGCCCGCGATCATGCGGATCGGCCCCACTACATAGGCACGGGCTACCGTGGGCAGCGCGGGAAACTCCCGGTCTGCGGTGACATTGAGGCGTGCCACTAAATCGGCGCAGGGGCCGGGTTCCGTCAATTCCGGAAGGAGACGTCCGACTCGCTCGATCAACTCGGCGCGCACCGTCACCTGGGTGGTGAGATCTCCTGCTGCGAGGGCTTCCGCCCCGGCAAGCAGTTCGCCGGACATTGCGAGCGCTTCCGTAACGAGAAGACCGCTGCCGAATTCGATCGGAGTGGTGGTCGTCGTGTCGAAGCAGGCCACGTGATCGAGATGGATTCCGTCGTGCACTCCCATCCAGACGTCCATATCGGTCTGAGTGAGGTGTTGACCGGTCACCACGCGCGTGATTCCCCGGTCTGGAAGCACCATCCATGCCCGCCAGATGAGGTCCGGCGGGATGTCCACGTCCACGAATGTGTGCGGTGTGGCCGGCGCGGGGAGTGGGCGCCAGTCGGCCCGGGCGACCACTGCTGCTTCCCCATGACCACCGGTGACCTCCAGTTCCGGCCCGGGGCCGCCTGGAAGTGCAGCCTCCAACTGCTCGGCGAAAGCCAGAATGGCGCGTGCCGCGCTCACGACCTCCGGTCGCACGGTCTGCACTGCGTCGTCGTGCGCCGTGTCGTCACCAATGGACCCCTGTGGGTACCACACGGGCACCGCCCCTCGTCGTTCCCGCAGGCGACGCAGCCGGTCGGTGTGGCGCCGGTTGGCGAGGCTGAGGTCATGATCTTGCACAAGCTTGTCGAGCAACTCGGCCGGGGCATCCGCGATCTCGAGCATCAGGGCGAACTCGGTCAAGTTGCGGGTGATCCAGGACTGCCGCTCAGCCCCGACGGCGGGCACAGCGGATGCGGCGCGCGCCGCTGCCGACCAGAAGCGCGATTCGCTCGCCGTCACCATAGCCGGGTCCGGTACAGCAGTCGACGCTGATCTTGGAATGCCGTTCTTCCGTGTAGGGCTCGTTGGTTGTCGCAATACAGCACGTCGCCCGCCTCGAGGAAAACCGTCTCGACCGCGGGATGACCTTCGATGTACTCGCGAAAACGATCGGCCGTGTTCGATTGTTCGTCGTTGCCCGGCCGGAGGTTGTCGCTGCGCCACCGCACCGTCTCATCCCCGCCAAGCACGGCGTGGGGCGGACTGATCGCCTGCGTGGAGGGGGTCTGAAAGACGGCCGGCACCTCCCACGACCAGATCTCCTTCCGGAGGCTGGCGACATCCGCTTGGGTGAGCATCTCCGTCGAGCCCAGCCCATCACTAAGATCGGATGCCCGAAGCAGGCGGTTGGCGCCTCCGCCACAGCTCGCCGGCACCACACAGAACAGGAGGAAGGCGGGCTCGGGTCGATCGTGATATTGGGCGTCGGTGTGCAGCCTGGCCTCTTCCGAGGTGAGGGAGAAAGTGCCGGAACTGGCACGGGGCGCTATCGGCCAGAGGGCTCCTCCGTCCCGATCCGACTCGGTACCGAGGGCCTCCGCTATTGCCGTCATCGCCTGTTTGTCGCCTGCGGCGACCGCGTCGCTGTGAAAGACGAACCAGCCGGAGCCTGATTTGAGCGCTTCGCGGCCCGCGCTTATCTGATCGAGCTGCTGCACAGCACTCACCCTTCTCCTGTCAAAGAACCGCTAGAGCGATTCGCTCACTGCGCAGCAGAACCCTGCGCCCTACCAAAGCATGTTCGTTACGTTGTCCAGAATGGTGCGTAGCTACGGCAGGACAGCTGGACCTGTTCCGCGAGCGGCACCGAAGCGGCGTTCAGAGACACACGGCGAACTTCTCAGTGGTGGCCATGCTCATCGTGGCCGTGATGATGTTCGTCCCGATTCCGGTAGTCCGTCGGAGCGTCCCGACCATCGGACGATGCCCGATATCCGGTCGGCCCAGCCTGCGGGTCCCGGCTCCGATAGTCCTGGTGGTCGTCGTGCGAATCATGACCGCCATGCCCGTCGTGACCGCCATGTCCTCCGCCGTCGTGCCCACCGCCGAAGGCTTGACGCAGGCGGTGAAAGAATCCTTCTCGTTCACGGCTCATGATTTCCCGCTCTCAATTGTTGCGATTGCCTATGGGGCAGCATCGCTATGAGCAGGATGCTAACACTGTGCACTGCGGAAGGCACCCTGCGCCTGCTGGGCCGCGCGCGGAGGAAGTCACCCCACTGTCTCCTCGCGTTCGTAGGCCGCGTGCACCTGCACTTCTTCGAGCCGCTCGAGCAGTGCGGCGACGCTGGTTATTCTCAGGGTGGTCGCCGATGCGTCTTCGGTGACGGACAGGGAGATCGACCGCGGCGACAGGCCGATGGCGGTGAGGCAGTCCTCCATCACTGCGGCATCGGGGGGGAAATACCGGAGGGTAGTGGTGAGAACACCCTCCAGTTCCGTGATCAACTGCCGTACATCCTGCGGTCGAAGCGTGGAAACGGGTTGCTCTGCGGCAGCGTTCGGGTCGTGAAGTCGCACCGGGTCGACACGGGACGCTCGAAACCGGCAGGCACGCCACTGGCTCACCGACGGAGACCCGGCGGACTGGTAGGCCGCGAACGCCCGTCGGGCGCTGATTCGCAGGGAGCTTCGGTAGAGGTCGAGCATCACATCGTCGTGGTTCGGATCGAAACTCCACATGCCGGCGAGCCCGCCCGTAGCAACCGGTGCGCTTCCGTCGAAACCGGCGAGGGCGTGTACTCCGCGGACCAGGCCGGTGATCTCATTGTCCCGGGTGAAACCACCCGCCCGCTGCAGGGCAGAGCCACGCACTGCCAGGTTGGCGCTGAGAGCGACCGATTCGGCGTAGTGGGAGAACTCGACAGGCCGGCTCGAATCACCCCGGTCGGAGGAGGCTCCGCTCACGAGGCGCGTTGACAGGAGCGCGCGCAGCACATCGGAGGAAAAGAATGCCGGAGCCATCGGGGCGGGAAAATGCGGGCTATCGAACAGAACCGGGCCGATGGCGAGGTCGGCACCGGCGGGGCGAGCGATGGCCACGTGAAGCGCATCGATGACTCCCGGTGGGAGATGAACCAGGTCATCGTCCGCGATGACACAGGCCGTAGCGTGTGGGTCGAGCCGCTGCACTCCTAAGACGGCGTCGACGAGAAGTTGACGGAGCTCGCCGAGACGTGGACGCTCGGGGAGCACCACGTCGGCGATCGCGAAGTGCACTTCGGGTGACCGTGCCTCCGCGATCGCCGCCCGGGCCCGGGCAGTGGTGGAATCCGCTTCCCGCGCCTGCGGGCGATTGACCAACAGCACGACCGAGAGGGGCACGGATGACCGTTGGAGCCCCAGTTCCCGGATCGTGCGGGCGAGCACGAGGGCGCTCTGCTCACCAAACCCGACCGTCGGGATCAACACCGGGACGGCCGGGCCCGGCGGGAGCTGACCCGCCAGTTGGCCGATCACCCGTTCCAGGAGGAGGGGGTAGCTCGGTGACAGGGCCTGGTGGGACGAAGCCCTGTCAACATGCATTCGAGTATCTGTCATTGGATGGCCGTAGGGCTTGTCGTCGCGTCGAACGCGGCGGCGTGGGCGGCGAGTGCGGCGAGTGCGCCAGCCCGGACCTCGATCTCAGCGAAGATTTCTCCAGACAGCGCTGTGCGCAACCCGTCGCGCACCGGATCCCAGTTCGGATCCCCGAAGGGGCGATTGCCCGGCCCCACCTCGACCGTCGGCTTCAGCGACGGTGAAGCCGCTATCACGAGGTCACGCAGCTGGCAGAGCAGGTCGACCTGCGCTGCCTGCGCGGCCGACAGGATGGATGCGCTGCTCCACCCGAACGATTTCTGCCCGTCGTCATCTTCGACGGTCACCGTGACAGTGAACCTTCCCGGGGCTTCCGGAAGTCGCATCGTGCAGGTCACGCCACCGGGGATCGGTCCCGCTGGGCCGTCTTGGCTGGCGAAAGTCCAGCTGAATCGGGTCGTCTCCGAAACGGGCCGGTCGTAGGCCACCTGGAAGGTTGCTTCGGCGCCGGCCACGGCCAGCACCACGCCGTACCGTGACGGAAGCGGACCGAGCACCCGCACCCCCCGTGCCACAAGTCGGGCCAGCACGTTCCGTGTCACCCCGGCCACCACGGGCTCGCCCGCTTCCAGCACCCGTGGCCAGTCGGTCGTACCGCAGGTGAAAACAGTGCCGGTATTCGAGAAGGCCCCGAGCACGGCATTCGCCTCTGCGCCGGCGGTGCGGTCCTGCCAGCCGTCACCCAGCCACGCGACACCGAGCACCGCCAAATCCTGCGGTGAACCGTCCGTGCCAGCCGCCCGAAGGAAGCCATCCGGTCCACGCTCAAGCACGGCACCGTCACACTCGTAGCCCACCAGACGCTCCGGGGCGCCGAACGAATCACCGGCCCGAAGACCAAGCCCGTCGAACACCCAATGTCCCGGGTGCTGGACGGTGAAACCGAGAGCCTCACGCGGGCCGTTCCACCACCCGCCGCCCTGCCGGTAGCTGACACCGGTCATGGCGTTCTCCGGCTCGGTTCGCCACCAATTGCCGCCCCTTGGATGCCCTACCGGGGGGTGCACGGAGCTCATGGCATTGTTGTCCGTCAGCTCGATCTCCCACCAGCTGGTGTTGCCACAAAAGAAAGCGACGTTCCCGCCCTGCGCGACGAAGCTCGTCACCGCCCGCCTCATTTGTGCGCTCCAGTACTCGTCGTGTCCGGCGCTGACCAGCAATCGATACCCGTGCAAAATCAACGGGTCACGATGCAAATCGAGGTCGGTGCAATACTCGACCGCAATCCCTTCGCGTTCGAGCCAGCGGATCATCGGGAGGTCCCAGTGGGCGAATCCCTCGCGAGGCGTACCGAGGTCGTAGACATCGATCGCCTCAGGGAAGGACAAATCTCCTCCCGTGCCTCCTCCGGGTCGTCGCATGGTGACCACTGTGCGGGCCAGAGTCGGAGCGAAGGATGACGTGTTGTAGATGCTTCCACCGCCGGAGGCGTTGTAGGCATGGTAGGTGGCCAGAGGCAACTTGTACAGGATCGATGCCGCAACATCATGCCGCCGCACGACGAACAGCGCACGATCTGACCGTCCATCGACGTCTGCCGCTGCGAGTTTCACGGGCTCGACCGGCTCCGCACCGTCGATGATCAGAGCAAGGTAGACGCCCGAGGACCAGGCTGCGGGGATGCTGACATATTCGGGCGGCCATCCCCAATCGACATCGGGCAATCCCGCGGGGAGCGAGCGTCCTGAGCGTGCCGAAGTCGTCGTCATATGGACGATATCGCGCCCGATACGGAAGATGGCTACGCGGTAAAGGAGTTGCGACGTGGAAACGTGAAGGGCAAGCCGGTCCCCGGCGAACACCGTCGACTCGCCCGGGTACGCCAGAGCGCTCATGTTGATTGGCCGATCGCGCACGGGCGGGGTGGTCGCGATATCGGGTGAGGGGTGCGGAGAATCATCGCGGAGATTTCCTTCTGTAGTGTGACCACACTCGATTCGATCGTTGTCGAGGCATCCTATTGTCACCCGCTTGCCGTCTTCCCACCCCCGGCGGAAGCGAGTGTGCCGTCCTTCTGGTCGCGGGATGCCGGTTAGAGCTTCCCCGGACCGTCGATTCCCCCACTGCAGGCCGCACCGGACTCCGGAGCTTGCGAACCGTTCCAGTACTCTTCGAAAAACGCGGCTATGCGCTTGTCGGTGACCGAACTGAGTTTTAGCTGCACGTTCCAGGCGCTGAGCACTACTTTCGACGTCAATCCCGGGTAGGGAGAAAGCACCACTTGACTCGAGGGCAGGAAACTTCGGAGCTTTTGCAGTTGTGACGAGCTCAGAGTGGGATCGTAGGTGACCCACACCGCACCGTGCTCGAGGTCGTGGACCGCGTTCTCATTCGGAACGGGTTTCGAGTAGAGACCACAATTGAGCAGAATCTGGCTGTGGTTTCCGCCCGCCGGCGGCGTCTGGGGATAGGTGACCGATCCGGTGACGTGTTGAGCACTATTGGTGAATTTCGCCACCCCGGCGATCTTCACCCCCGCACTTCCCGCTGTGTACTCGACCGGCCTGGGAGCAAGCACGATCGATCCGACGATGACAGCAACCACCGCCACCGCGGCGACGATCGCGCTGGAGATCCCGATCCGACGCATCCGGATCCGACGCTTCTCACGGGCCCGGAACTTTGCGAGTTTCTCATCGCGCCGTGCGGCACGCTGCTGCTTGATGGTCGCCTGCTTGTTCGGCGACTTCGAGGAGGGCGAAACGCGGGTCACAGGGGGCCTCTTTCGGTCGGAGCCAGGTCAGTCCATCATTCCATGCTGGGCGTTGGTGGAACTGTCGCTGCCGGTCGGGGCACTTGTCACGCTCACCATCCAATGCACGCCGAATCGGTCTGTGCACATGCCGAAGAGGTCACCCCAGGGTGCCCGCTCGAAGGGAGCGGTGATCGTGGCATCCACGGCGAGGGCGTCCCAGTATCCGCGGAGTTCCGCCTCGTCTTCGCCGCTCAGCGAAACCGAGATGGTGTCACCGGGTGTGAACGACATGCGGGCGGGCGTGTCGGAGGCCATGAGCACGAGCCCGCTGGAGCCCGTGAGCTGCGAGTGCAGCACCAATTCGTCGTCGCTCGGGTCCTGGCTCATCTGGGATTCGCCGAAGGTGCTTACGATGAGATCGCCGCCGAAGACGGACCGGTAGAACTCCATGGCCTGTCGGGCGTTGCCGCGGAAACTGATGTATGGGTTGAGTGTGGTCATCGTTGCATCTCCTCTGTGGACTGTCAGTCGTGAGAATGCTTGCACAGCCCGGACGTCGGTGTAAGGGGGGTAGCCCGTATTCTCGAGGGCATGGTTCTCGCGGGCAAGGAACAGGCGGCGCTTCGCAGCAGCTATCGCCCGCCGCATCCGCTCGATCTCGCCCAGACACTGCGACCGCTCAGTCGGGGAACCGGCGATCCGACGATGCAATGGGATGCCTCGGGCGTGTGGCGCACGCTGCCGACGCCACTCGGTGCAGCGACCCTGCACCTCGTCCGCAGTCGCGCCACGGTCTCCGCGACAGCATGGGGGGATGGTGCCGAGTGGGCGATCGGCGCGGTGCCGGAGCTGCTCGGCGGCGACGACGATCAGGGAGACTTCGATGTCTCCCAGAACTCATTCCTGCACGATTCGCAGCGACGCAATCCCGGGCTGAGGCTGCTGCGCACTGGCCTCGTTCTCGAAATGATGGTCGCGGCGATCCTCGAACAGAAGGTCACGGGCAAAGAGGCCCGCCGGGCCTGGGCCACGCTCATTCGCGCTCATGGGGATCCCGCCCCCGGACCCGCGCCGAGCGGTATGCGGGTGTTCCCCTCTGCTCGCGCCTGGCGTTTGATCCCCTCCTGGGAGTGGCACGCGGCGGGGGTAGACCCGCAACGCTCGCGCACGACAATCGCCGCCGCATCCGTCGCTGGAGGCCTCGAGCGCACCCTCGCTCTCGGGCGCGGCGGCGCGGAGGTGGCGAAGCGGCTGCGCAGCGTGCCGGGCGTCGGCGGCTGGACCGCGGCGGAGACCGCCCAGCGCGCCCATGGCGACGCAGACTCGGTGAGCGTCGGCGACTACCACCTACCGGCGCTCGTCGGCTGGGCTCTTCTCGGCAGGCCGGTTGATGACGACGGGATGCTCGAACTCCTCGCCCCCTGGGCCGGCCAGCGGCAGCGCGTGATGCGGCTGATCGAGTCGAGCGGCTTTGCAAAACCACGCTTCGGGCCGCGGATGACGATCCAGGATCACAGGCGCCATTAGCGTTGTTCCGTGAACCTCATCTTTCGTACCTTCCTCGTCTGGCTTCGCCGCAACGGTCCGCGCCTCGACCCCCATGACATCGGGCGCATGACCTTTCGTGTGCTCCCCACCGACCTCGACGTGCTCGGCCACATGAACAATGGCGTGTACCTGTCGATCATGGATCTCGGACGCATGGACCTGCTGCAACGCTCGGGCATCTGGTCCCGGCTTTTCGGTGCCGGAATATTCCCCGTGATGGCGGATGAGACGATCAGTTTCCGGCGTTCGTTGATGCCCTGGCAGCGTTTCACGATTGAAACCCGCATTGTCGGTTACGACGCGAAAGCGGTCTACGTGGAGCAGCGCGCCGTCGTCAACGGTGAGATCTATGCCCGTGCGACGACGCGCGGGCGGTTTGTGAAGAGGCGCGGCGGAACCGTGACGACGGCCGAGGTCGCGGAGTTGACGGGCATCGATATCACCGGTCATCCGCTGCCTGAATGGGTGGCCCGCTGGGCCACGGATGTTGCACTGCCGGCCGCGCGCGCTGCCGCGCCGAGCCAGTGGGAATAGAGGCTTGCTTCGGGTGCGCCGTGCTGCGGGGGTTTTCGGGTAGTGGGGTTCGCCGTGGACACTCACGTTGTTCAGGACCATGTCCTGCAAAACGGGAGGGACCCGTCACCCTGAAGTGACGCGCCGCAAGAACACACCGCGAAGACAGCGATGCTTTCTCGCCCCGTTGTGCAGGACATCGTCCTGTAAATCGTGAGTGCGCCCGAGGGGCATGCCACCTTCTTGACACTGCCACCTTCCCGACACTGTTACCTTCCCGACGCTGCGGCCGGACCATGCCAGAAACGGACCGCGGGAGGCCGTCGTCTCGGGTCGGTTCGGGTCGCTAGACCGCGTCGGGCGCCTAAAGCCTGTCGGGTTCTTCGAGCGAATCGGGCTGGTCGGCCGTGTCCGGCTGGTCGGCCGTGTCGGGCTCGGCGAGGGCACCGAGCGGTCCGCCACCGAAATCGGCAGCCCGGGCGGCGTCCGCGCTCTGGCGAAGCAACTCGTCGGCCTCCGCCTGCGCCGCAGCGGCCTCGGACTCGTCGCCAGCGGCGGCACCGCCCTGGTTCGCAAACTGGTCGAACGTTGCCATGGCGAAGCTCCTAGATCCCGCAGCATTCTCGGCACGCTGCCGTGACGAGTTTAACGGCCTCCTCGGCACGAGGCAAAGGGCGATCCGCTACCCCTCGAGTACCGCCATAGCGGCGTTGTGGCCGCCGAGTCCGCTCACGCCGCCGCCGCGCTGTGCCCCAGCCCCGCAGAGCAGGATCCTGTCGTGGGCGGTGGCGACACCCCAACGCTCGGCCGCTGTGCCGAGTTCGGCCGAGTCTTCGGCGAAGGGCCACGACAACGGTGCGTGGAAGATGTTGCCTCCGGGCAGCCCGAGCGCCAACTCGAGGTCATGGGTGGTCTTCGTCTCGATGCAGGGGCGGCCTGTGATATCCGTCAGCAGCAGCGGCTCGATCGGCTCGGCGAGCACACTGTCGAGGGAGTCGATGACTGCGCGTTCGAGCGCGGCACGCACGGTGTCATTGGTTGCTGCCGTGACCAGTCGATGCGGGGTGTGCAGCCCGAACACGGTGAGAGTCTGGGCGCCGGAGGCGGAGAGCTCGGGGGAGAGGATGCTCTGATCGGTGAGTGAGTGGCAGTAGATCTCCGCCGGCAGCGGGCTGGGGATGTCGCCGCCGCTCGCCGACTGGAAGGCCCGCTCGAGCTGCGCATAGCCCTCATTGATATGGAAGGTGCCGCCGAAGGCCGCGGCCGGATCGAGCGACGCGTCGCGCAGCCGGGGCAGCCGGCGAAGCAGCAGGTTGACTTTGACCTGGGCGCCCTCGGCCGGTTCGCGCGGCTCGCCAAGCAAGCCGGAAAGACCGAGCAACCGGGAGAGCACGTGAGGCGCGACATTGGAGAGCACGATGCCGGCATTCAGAGTGTGCTCATCGTCGCCGAGGCGGTAGCGCACCTCGCCGTCAGGAGTGACCGAGACGACCTCGGCGCCGGTGATCAGCGAGGCCCCGGCAGTGCGGGCGGCGTTCGCGAGCGCGCTGGTGACCGCGCCCATGCCGCCGACCGGAACATCCCAGTCCCCGGTTCCGCCGCCGATCACGTGGTAGAGGAAGCAGCGGTTGGCCGCGAGCGTCGGGTCGTCGGCCGGGGCGAAGGTGCCGATCAGGGCATCCGTCAGCACGATTCCCCGCACCAGGTCGGTGTCGAAGCTGCGCTCGATCACCTCGCCGATCGGGCGGTCGATGAAGTCGGTCCAGTCCGTGGCATCCACCAGGCGCTTCAGTTCGTTTCGCCGAAGCAGCGGCTCGGTGACCGTCGGGAAGACGGCGCGGGCGAGCGCGCCGGTGCGAGCGTAAAACGACTGCCAGGCGTCGAAGTCGGCGTCGAGGGCGTCGAACGACGCTCGGGTGGCTGCCGCATGCCCATTGTCGACGAGCAGGCCGCGGTCGGTGCCGGGCAGCGGGGTGTATGAGCTGTAGCGACGACGCTCGAGACGGATGTCGAGACCGAGGTCGCGGATGATGGCGGCGGGCAGCAGGCTGACCAGGTACGAATACCGCGAGAGCCGCGCCTCGACACCCTCGAAGGCCTGCGCTGAGACGGCCGCGCCTCCGAGGTGGTCGAGCCGCTCGAGTACCGTGACGGATCTGCCGGACTGGGCGAGGTAGGCCGCCGCGACGAGACCGTTGTGGCCGCCGCCGATGATCACGATGTCGGGCACGCTGTGATGGCGGTGGGTCATGGTGCAGAGTCTATGAGTGGGCTGTCGCTGCCGACGCCGAAAATCTGTGCGCGTGGTGAGCCCAAGTAGTCTCGATACATGCTTTCGACTGCTGCCGATCTGCCCGCGAGCCCTGATCCGCTCGCCGCGGAGGCCGTCGCAACCGTGCGCCGCTGGCTCGCCGAGAGTGCGGATGCCCTGCCCGATCGTTCGGAAGCGCGCCTCGCCGGCGTGCTCAAAGACCCGCGCGGGCTCGACTTCACGATCGGATTCGTCGACCGCGTTGTGCGCCCGGAAGACCTCCGGGTCGCTGGCCGCAACCTGGAAGCACTCTCCCGGGCAATTCCGGCATTCCTGCCCTGGTATATGCGGGTCGCGATACAGCTCGGCGGGGGATTCGCCCCGATCATCCCGTGGCCGATCGTGCCGATCGCCCGGCGGGTGCTCCGCGGAATGGTGAGCCACCTCATCCTGGATGCGAGCCCCCGGCAGCTCGACCACAGCCTGCGGTCGTTGCGCCGGTCGGGAATCCGCCTCAATCTCAACCTGCTCGGCGAGGCGGTGCTCGGCGACACGGAGGCGGATCGTCGACTCGTCGGCACCCGCGAGCTGCTCGAGCGGCACGACGTGGACTACGTCTCGATCAAGGTCTCGTCGGTGTCGAGCCAGCTCTCGATGTGGTCGTTCGACGAGACGGTGACGCGAGTGGTCGAGCGGCTCACGCCCCTCTACGCCTTCGCCGCGACGTCGTCCACTACCAAGTTCATCAACCTGGACATGGAGGAATTTCGCGACCTCGACTTGACGATCGAGGTGTTCCGGCGCATCCTCGAACAGCCGAAGCTGAAGAACCTGGAAGCCGGGATCGTGTTGCAGGCCTACCTGCCTGATGCGTTCCGAGCCATGCAGGGACTCACCGCCTGGGCGACCCAGCGTCGCGCCCAGGGCGGCGCGGGCATCAAGGTGCGCGTCGTGAAGGGCGCGAATCTCGCGATGGAGCGGGTGGATGCCACAGTGCACGGCTGGCCGCTCGCGACCTGGGACACCAAGCGGGAGACGGATGCCAACTTCAAGCGCATCCTGGACTGGTCGTTTCTGCCGGAACGCACCGATGCCGTTCGCATCGGGGTGGCCGGCCACAACCTGTTCGACATCGCCTGGGCCTGGCTGCTCGCGAAGCGGCGCCGGGTGGAGACGCGGGTGGAGTTCGAGATGCTGCTCGGCATGGCCACAGGCCAGGCGGATGCCGTGAAGCGCGACGTCGGTGGCCTTCTGCTCTACACGCCGGTCGTGCATCCCGGAGAGTTCGACTCGGCGATCTCCTACCTGGTTCGCCGACTCGAGGAGAACGCCTCGAGCGACAACTTCATGTCTGCCGTGTTCGAACTGGCGGATGATGCCGCGGTATTCGACCGCGAGGCGAAGCGATTCCTCGCGTCCCTCGCGGGGCCGACCGGCGAGGTCCCGTCGACGCATCGCGTGCAGGACCGCCGAGTCCCGGTGCCGATCGCACCCGTGGATACCGCGCCGCGACCGTTTGGGAACGAGCCCGACACCGATCCGTCGATCGCCGCCAACCGGCTGTGGGGGCGAGAGATCCTCTCCCGCGTCGCGGCCTCGACGCTCGGAGAGGCCGGGGTCGACGCGGCCCGCATCACCGGTCTTGCCGCCCTCGAGTCGGTGATCGCGGCGACCGCCCGCGCGGGCGAGAGCTGGGGACAGCGCCGTTCGGACACCCGAGCGACCGTTTTGCACAGCGCGGGCGAAGCGCTCGCCGCCGCCCGCGCCGACCTCATCGAGGTGATGGCGAGCGAGACCGGCAAGACCATTGCCGAGGGTGATGTCGAGGTGAGTGAGGCCATCGACTTCGCGCACTATTACGCCGAACGCGCCCGCGAACTCGACCGGGTCACCGACGCCGAATTCGCGCCCTCGCGTCTGATCGTTGTCACCCCGCCGTGGAATTTCCCGGTCGCGATTCCGGCCGGCTCCGTGCTTGCCGCTCTCGCGTCGGGGGCCGGCGTGATCATTAAGCCGGCCCCGCAGGCGCGTCGCAGCGCCGCCGTCATGGTCGAAGCCCTCTGGGCCGGTGGCGTGCCCCGTGAGGTGCTCGCCCTTGTGGATCTCGAGGAGGGCGAGCTCGGTCGCGCACTGGTGGCGCATCCGTCGGTGGATCGGGTGATTCTCACCGGCGCCTGGGAGACGGCGAAACTCTTCCGCTCCTGGCGCCCCGACCTCCCCCTCCTTGCCGAGACGAGCGGCAAGAACGCGATCATCGTGACCCCGACCGCCGACCTCGACCTCGCGGTGGCGGATGTGGTGAAGAGCGCTTTCGGGCACGCGGGGCAAAAGTGCTCGGCAGCGTCCCTCGTGATCCTGGTCGGCTCTGTCGCCAGCTCAGAGCGATTCCGCCGCCAGCTCGTGGATGCCGTGAGCACGCTTCGCGTTGGCTATCCGCAGGATGCGGCGACGGTGATGGGCCCGATCATCGAACCGGCGCAGGGCAAGCTCCGCTCGGCCCTCACCACCCTCGCCGAGGGTGAATCCTGGCTGGTCGCCCCGCGCTCACTCGACTCGAGCGATCGGCTCTGGTCTCCCGGCGTTCGGGACGGCGTGGCTGCGGGATCGGAATTCCATCTCACCGAATACTTTGGTCCGGTGCTCGGCATCATGCGGGCCGACACTCTCGAGGCGGCGATCGCGCTGCAGAATGCTCCGGCGTACGGTCTGACAGCGGGTATCCACTCCCTGGATGTCGCGGAGATCGCCCTGTGGCTCGCCTCCGTGGAGGCTGGCAACCTGTACGTGAACCGCGGCATCACCGGCGCCGTCGTGCGCCGTCAACCGTTCGGCGGCTGGAAGCGGTCGACGGTAGGCGCGAGCGCGAAGGCCGGCGGCCCGAACTACCTGCTCACCCTCGGAGAGTGGCGGCCGGTGTTCGCCGAGCCTGGTCGAACGGTGGTGCTCGAGGGTCTCAGTGAGCGGGTCTCGCGCGTGATCGAAGCGGCGCAGCCGGGCATGGAATTCCTCGAATTCGACCGCGTTCGTGCCGGCGCCGAGAGCGACCAGACGGCCTGGACCGACGAATACGGCACGCAGAGGGATGTCTCGGACCTCGGTGTCGAACGCAACGTATTGCGCTACCGACCCGTGCCCGTGACCGTGCGTCTCGCCGAGGGAGCCTCACCCGCCCAACTCGTGCGCACGATCGCAGCCGCGACCCGCGCGGGCGCCTCCGTCTCGATCAGTTCGGCGGTGCCGGTTGCCGTCGGCCTCATCCGCCTGTTCGGATCGGCCGCGCCACCGCTGACGGTCGAGTCCGTAGTGGTGGAGACGGATGCGAGCTGGCATGCCCGCCTGCGGTCCGGCGAGACCCGGCCCGGCCGCATCCGTCTCCTCGGTGGCGATCGGCTTGCGCTCGCGACCGCGCTTGGCGGGGATCCGGACGTGGCGATCTACGCCGGACCGGTGACAACCTCCGGGCGGATCGAGCTGCTTCCCTTCCTTCGCGAGCAGGCGATCAGCATCACCGCCCACCGCTTCGGCAACCCGGACCCGTCCGCTCTCGTCGAGTTGTAAGCGCTCTCGGCTGGCGCGACCACCCCCGAACTGGCGGTCTGTCCTCCATTGTGCGGACAGTGATGTACCCCCATACTCAATCCCGGGGGAAGCATCCTGTGCGGCCCCCTTGCGACCGGGTCGCCCGAGCACGGTCGCGGAAATCGGTCGGGTGCGCGTGCCCGAACTGCGCACCCGATCGCCCGATCTCACAGTAGGAGACCTTTGCACACCGCACTCACTCCCCGCACCCTGTTGCGTCCCCTTGCCTTCGTCATGGGGACCGGTCTCGCCGCCGCACTTCTCATCGACGGCGGGCTGTCCGGAGTCCCGAGCGCGTCGGCGGCGACCGCCTGCCAGAACACGACAACCCTGTCCAACGGTGGTTTCGAGGAGCCCGTGATCGCCCCGACGGCGTACCAGATCATGCCTTCGGCGAACGTGCCCGGGTGGGAATCCACCGATCCCTCCGGCATCGAGATCTGGTCCACCGGATTTCTCGGGGTCCCCGCGGGCGCGGGCAACCAGTTCGCCGAGATCAACGCTACCCAGCCCGGCACGCTCTACCAGGACGTCGCCACGACGCCGGGACAGAGCCTGCAATGGTCGCTCCTCCACCGGGGTCGCAGCGGCGCGGACGTGATGGATGTCGTCATCGGCGCCACCGGAGGCACCCCGGCTTCGCAAGGCAACCTCACCGACGACACCTCGGCCTGGGGCCGTCACACCGGCGTCTACGTGGTGCCCCCCGGGCAGACATCCACCCGCTTCGGCTTTCGCGCGGTCTCGACCGCGAACGGCAACCCGAGCATCGGCAACTTCCTCGATGACATCACCTTCGGCCTCGGCCCGTGTATTGACACCACGGCGGGCGTCGCCAACCTCACCGTGCCGGGCGGTGCCGTGCATGTCGGTGACACGATCGAGTACACCGTCACTGCCACGAACAATGGTGGCGGCGCCGCGACACTCGCTGCCCTGCGCGACACTCTCCCCGCCGGCGTCGAACTCGTACCAGGCTCCCTCCGTGTCATCGGTTCGAATGCGGCCTCGAAGACGGATGCCGCGGGTGACGACCAGGCGGAATACGACGCCGCCACCCGCACCGTCGTCGGCCGACTCGGCGCGGGTGCCGACGCCGCGACGGGTGGCTCGCTGGCGCCCGGGGAATCCAGCTCGCTCGTCTTCCGCGTCATCGTGCTCTCTGCTGCCGCCTTCACCGACCTCAGCAACACGGGCGTGCTCACCTACACGGACTCCCTCGCCGGCACCGTGCAATCCTCCACCGCACCCGTCGTCGTGACCCCGGTCGCTCCCACGGCGAACCTCGTCGTCACCGAGTCGCTTGACCTCCCGGCTCCGGTCGCCGGCGGTTCGACCAACCCCACGTTCACCGTCACTATCGCCAACTCCGGGCCGCAGGCAGACTCGGCGGTCATCGCCACGATCTCCGTTCCAACAGAATTGAGCGGGGCATCCGTGCTCCTCGGGGGCGCTCCCTGCCCGATCACCGGGGCAAGCGCACAGTGCGTGATCGGCGCACTCGGCTCCGGGGCGATCGCCACCATCACGGTCACCGGCTCGATCGCCGGCGCCGTGCCGGCCGGAACCGTCGTGACCGTCGCGGCGACCGTTTCCGGTGCCGTGTACGAATCGTCGACGGCCGACAACGCCGCCACCGCCAGTGCAACGACCACGAGCCTCGGGGATCTCTGGGTCACGACCACGGCGTCGAGCACCACGGTGCGGGAGGGCGACACCGCCTCCTTCACGCTCGACATCGGAAACACCGGTCCCTCGGATGCCACGGCGATCGTACTGGCCATCGATGCCCCCGCGGGGCTCACCGCGACGGCCACCGCGGGCACCTTCGACCCCGCGACGAGTCGGTGGACGCTTCCCGCGCTGGCCTCTGGCACCTCGCAGTCGCTGGTGTTCCGCGGCGCTGCGGGGACGCTCGGCCGACTCGCGACCCGGCTGGCGGTCGTCTCGAGTTCGGTGCAGGATGCGAACCCGGCCAACGACAGCGCCACCGCGTCCCTGCTCGTGCAGCGCGTCGCACTGCTCGCCCCGCCGGCGACTGCGGTCGCGGCATCCGAGGTCACGGCGCCGACCACGGCTCTAGCGCACTCGGCAGCGGCGGCCACCAAGACTCCGCTTGCCAGAACCGGGCTCGCCAGCACCGGGGCGGATGCCCAGGGCGCACTGCTTGCCGCCATCGTGCTGCTTCTCGCGGGCTTCGCGATCGTGGCCGGGCGCCGGGTGGTGCGCGCTCGCCGCTGACTCCGCGTCGCCGGTGGTGACTACGCTCGAAGGTAGGTACAGCGTCAAACCGGAGGTTTCGTGGCCAGTTCCCCGCTCGCCCCTCGCAGGAGCACGCTCGGCGGCTTCGCCGTGACTGTCGACCCCGCGTCACCCGTTCCGCCCTATGAGCAGCTGCGCGTGCAGATAGTCGATGCGGTCGCCGACGGATCGATCGCCGCGGGCGCCAAGCTGCCGACGGTCCGTGGCCTTGCGGATGCCCTCGGCGTCGCCCCCAATACCGTCGCGCGAAGCTATCGCCAGCTCGAGCGGGATGCGGTAATCGAGACCCGCGGGCGTGCCGGCTCGTACATCGCCGCCTCGGGTGATGCGACCCAGCGCCAGGCGCAGGATGCCGCGGCAGCCTTCGCCGCCCGCATCCGCCAGTTGCGTCTCGACCCGGCCGTGGCGGTCGAGCTCGTACGGAATGCGTTGCGCTGAGCGCGTCCGCCCCGGTGGTCGAGTAGGGCCATCTGGCGACCGTATCGAGCGGTGGGGTCGCTTCGCGGCTTGATGGTGGCCGGAAGTGGCCCATTTCCGTATGGAGACCCGCCTGGATTGCGCGCCGGGATTCGACTCGGGAGTAGATGCGACCTCTGACGTGTGTCCTGTCTGACGTGCCCAAGTCGCATGTAGTCCCGACTGGATCGGATGCCGGGGCGAATCGAGACCCGAACGCCCGCCACCTCGCACAGCTCGGCTACGACGGGGAACTCCCACCCAAAGCAGATGCATAACTCACCACCATTTCCGTAGGAGACCGCCACAGCGCCCGCATTCGCCCGGGAAAAGACTGGGTTCATCGACTGTGGCCGAGACGGCCCGGTCTGCCGGAGGTGTACCCGTTTATGATCGGCACTCCGAATTGTCGAGTGTGTCTCAGCGCGCTGCCAGACCATCAATCAGGTCAGAGGGTTGACGGGGAGTCGATCGCTTCCTGGTCAGAATCGGTTCGCACCCGAAGTATCCGGTCGAGAAGGCCAACGAGTTGAGTTCGCTCCTGATCGTTGAGAGGTGCCAGGAATTGCTCCTCAGATTCGAGGTGGGACGGGAGGGCCCGATCGGCGAGCTTTTTTCCCTCAGGGGTGAGTGTCACTATCGTGCCTCGACCGTCTTTAGTGTCTGGGCCGCGTGCCACCAGGCCGGCCGCAACAAGTCGGTTGAGTCGCTGGGCAACCGCGGCGGAGCTCACCATACTCGAACGGGTCAACGACGAGGGAGAGAGCGCATAGGGTGCCCCCGATCGGACAAGGGTGAAGAGTACGTCGAATGACCCTGCGTCGAGACCCCACCGGGCATAGTCGGCCGCGAGCGCGGACTCGACCGCAGCGTTCACTCTAGTGAGCCGACCGATGACACCCATCGGAGCAACATCCAGATCCGGCCGCTCCCGAGCCCACTGGGCAAGAATCACATCAACGGAAATCATCGAGCCAGTCTAGACAACCGCTAAGCACTTAGATACTTTATCTAAGTGCTTAGCAAATTGATCGTTCTTCGGACCGCACTCGCCCCCGCGATTTGGGGAACAACGTATTTGATCACGTCGACGCTATTGCCGCCAGACGTTCCCCTACTCGCCGGTGTGCTGCGTGCCCTGCCCGCGGGTCTGCTGCTGCTCCTCGTGACGCGACAGCTTCCCCACGGGTCGTGGTGGTGGAAGTCACTGATCCTCGGCGCGCTCAACATCGGCATTTTCTTCCCACTGCTGTTCCTGGCCGCCTATCGTCTTCCGGGCGGGGTCGCTGCGACTCTTGGCGCCGTCCAACCGCTGATCGTTCAGACGATTGCCGTCCGCCTCGTCGGTGAACAACTCCGCACCCGCGCCATTCTCGCCGGACTTGCCGGCCTCGTCGGTGTCGCGCTATTGGTTCTGCAAGCCCGCGCTCGACTTGATTTGCTCGGTCTCGCCGCGGCACTTGGCGGAACCTTCTCCATGGCCGTCGGCATCGTTCTGTCCAAACGATGGGCCAATGGTCTCGCCCCCGTGACGTCGACCGCCTGGCAGCTCGTCTGGGGCGGAGTGCTCATGGTCCCTGCACTGTTGATCTTCGAACCTCTCCCCGAACAACTCGGCGCTCGGAGCCTCCTCGGATTCGGCTACCTCAGCACCATCGGGGGTGCGCTGGCCTATGTCATTTGGTTCGCGGGTATTCGCCAACTGCCCACTGTCACAAGTTCATTTCTCGGACTGCTCAGCCCCCTGGTCGCGACGCTCCTCGGTTGGGTCGTCCTCGCCCAAGCTTTCACCGCGGGACAAGCCGTGGGAGCAGTGATCATCATCGGAGCGCTGACCGCAGTTCTCGCGAACCGCCGCACGCCACCCTCACCACGCGGCCTTTTCATCGAACCTGGGCTATGCGATTCTTCAGGGGTGGATATCGTCACACGCCGATTGACCTTGCGTCCTTTACTGCCGAAGGAGGCGAAACGCATTGTGGAGCGAGAGCCGGAGTTGGGCGATCGATGGCATCCCGAGTATCCGCTTGACGATGAACTGGATCCTCTGCGCGCCCTCGCCGCATCTCGCGATCCTGAGGCGATCTTCACGCTCTACTCGATCCGGACCACCGAAGGCGACGTCGCCATCGGGGGCATCGGCTTCTTCGGTCCTCCCGATGCCGAGGGTGCGGTTGAAATCGGCTATGGCCTCGTCGAAGCGCTGCGCGGGCAAGGATTCGCAACCGAAGCACTCATTGCGGCGACAGGGTTTGCGTTGCAGAACGGAGCCACAGCGGTCAAGGCTGACGCCGCCGTCGGCAACCTTGCATCGCAACGCGTCCTCGCAAAGGCGGGTTACGTAGAACGCTCACGATCTGATGAACTGGTTCGCTACACGTTCGTTTGAATCGTGCGGTGCGGCGGCGCCCGACTCTGCAGAACCCTAGCCTTCGCGGGTGCGGTGGATGAGCTTGGAGAGCACGATGGCGCTGCGGGTGTGATCGACGTTCGGGGCGACCCGCACGCGCTCGAGGGCGAGCTCGAGCGAGGGGATGTCGCGGGAACGCATGTGCACGATGGCATCCGCGCTGCCGGTGACCGTACCGGCATCCACGACCTCCGGAACACCGGAGAGGATGCGCCGCAACTCCTCCGGCGCAACGGTCCCGCGGCAGAAGAGCTCGACGTAGGCCTCGGTCCCGAGTCCGTCAACGGCCGGGTCGACCTGGATCGTGAATCCGCGGATCACCTTGTCGGCGACCAGCCGGTCGACGCGCCGTTTCACCGCGGAGGCGGAGAGCCCGATCACCTCGCCGATGTCGCCGTAGCCAGCGCGGGCATTTTGGCGGAGGAGGTCGATGATGCCGTAGTCGAGACTGTCCATAGGGATACCCTATGGCGTATTATTGTGCGCACTCCACCAACTTCGGCGATTTCATGCGCCCTACGCTGCCAAAGTTTGGATGTGTGCGTGTGAGACTGGAACGACCCCACACCCCGATCTCCGAAGGAGCCCTCGTGTCGGCCACCATGCCTGCAACAAACGTTGCCACCGTCCGCACCCCGTCCAAACGCACCATCCTCATGTGCCGCCCCGAATTCTTCACCGTGGTCTACCGGATCAACCCCTGGATGGACCCACAGTTGCCCACCGACACCGCGCTCGCGGTGCGCCAATGGGAGACGCTCTACCAGACCTACCTCGACCTCGGATTCGACGTGCAGCTCATCGACCCGATCGACGGTCTGCCCGACATGGTCTACGCGGCGAACGGCGGATTCGTGCTCGACAACATCGCCTACGGCGCGAGCTTCACCTACCCCGAACGCCAGCCCGAGGGCCCGGCCTACATGGACTGGTTCGGCAGGAACGGATTCGACGTGAAGGTTCCCGAAAACATCAACGAGGGCGAGGGCGACTTCCTGCTCGTCGGCGACGTGATCCTCGCCGGCACCGGATTCCGCAGCGCATCCAACAGCCACCAGGAGGTTGCGGAGCTGTTCGGCCGCGAGGTCGTCACCCTCGAGCTCGTCAACCCGAGCTTCTACCACCTCGACACCGCGATCGCGGTCCTCGACCCCCAGCCCGGCTTCGTCTCTGCCGATGGGTCCGGGCCCAATATCGCCTACCTGCCGAGCGCATTCAACGAGGCCGGCCTCGCCGTGCTGCGCGAGCGCTTCCCCGACGCGATCCTGGTCAACGAAGAGGATGCCGCGGTTCTCGGCCTCAACTCCTTCGGCGACGGTTACAACATGGTCATCGCCTCCCGCGCCACCGACTTCGAACGCCAGCTGCGCGAACGGGGCTACAACCCCATCGGGGTCGACCTCTCCGAGTTGCTCCTCGGCGGCGGCGGCGTGAAGTGCTGCACCCTAGAACTGCGTCGATAGCGGCGAACGTGGACGTCGTCACCGGCGCGGAAGTGAGCGGGGCGACCGCGCGCGACTACATCGCCGCCGAAGACGCGCACATCGCGCACACCTACCATCCGCTGCCGGTGGTCGTGGCGACCGCGGAAGGCGCCTGGGTGACGGATGTCGAGGGCCGACGCTACCTCGACTGCCTCGCGGCCTACTCCGCGGTCAACTTCGGCCACGGGCATCCGGCGCTCGTCGCCGCGGCGAAAGCGCAGCTCGACCGGGTCACCCTCACCAGCCGCGCCTTCCACAACGACCGGCTCGGCCCCTTCGTCGGCGCGCTTGCCGCGCTCGCGAAGAAGGATCTCGTGATCCCGATGAACACGGGGGCGGAGGCGGTGGAGTCCGGGCTCAAGGCAGCCCGCGCCTGGGGCTACCGGGTGAAGGGCGTCGCCCCGGACCGCGCAAACATCATCGTGGCCGACGGCAACTTCCACGGGCGCACGATCACGATCATCAGCTTCTCGGATGACGCCACGGCGACCACAGACTTCGGCCCGTTCACGCCCGGCTTCCGCTCCGTGCCGTATGGGGATGCCGCGGCACTGGAAGCCGCGATCGACGGCAACACCGTGGCCGTGCTCCTTGAGCCGATCCAGGGCGAGGCGGGCATCCTCATCCCGCCGGCGGGCTACCTTCCGGCCGTGCGCGACATCACCACCCGCCATAACGTGCTGTTCATCGCCGACGAGATCCAGTCGGGGCTCGGACGCACCGGCGCGACCTTCCAGTGCGACAACGTCGGAGTCGTCCCCGACCTCTACCTGCTCGGCAAGGCCCTCGGCGGCGGCATCGTTCCGGTGTCCGCGGTGGTCGGCAACGCCGACATCCTCGGAGTGCTCGGATCGGGCCAGCACGGTTCGACCTTCGGAGGAAACCCGCTCGCCGCCGCGGTCGGCTCGGCGGTGGTGGCGCTCCTCGAAACCGGCGAGTACCAGGAGCGCGCCCGCGTGATGGGTGCGCGTCTCACGGCAGGACTCGAACGCCTCGTCGGCTTCGGCATCGTGGCGGTGCGGTCCGCCGGGCTCTGGGCCGGAATCGACATCGATCCAGGTCTCGCGACCGGTCGGCGGGTCTGCGAACTGTTGATGTCCCGCGGCGTGCTCGCCAAGGACACCCACGGATCCACCATCCGCCTCGCCCCACCGATCGTGATCACCGCGGACGACATCGACTTCGTAGTCGACCAGCTCGAGGCGGTGCTGCTGGAGTTGCGCGCCTGACCTCAGTACCAACCTGGCTCTATTTGGTACCACGGTGGTACTATCGAATATGGCAACCAATCTGAGGCTCGCACCCGAGATCGAGACTGCTCTTCGTGAGGAAGCCGCGAGGACCGGTCGGTCGCAGCAGGAGATCATCCGCACGGCGCTCCAGCGACACTTGCGACTCGTGCCTGAATCGCCCGTCGAAAAGTCAGACTCACTCGTCTTGTCGGGGCGAGTCAGGGCGCCGCGCACGCCGTTTCGCGCCGACCTTCCCCTTTTGCCGTTGCCAGATGGTGTCACGAGCCTCGACCTGATGAATCGGGATGACCGGTTCTAGTGCTGGCCTATGTGGACAGCAGCGCGCTGACTAAACGAGTGCTCGACGAGGTCGAGTCCTCGTTTCTCAGGGATAGCCTCAGGGCGTTCAGCAGCGAGACGGGCAATAGCCTCTACTCGTCGGCGCTCGCCTGGGTTGAGGTCGGCCGAGCGATTCGGGCGTACCCCTTGGCGATCGAGCCGTTCCTTGAGATCGACTATTTCGACCAGGCTCTCTCGGGCGTCTCGAGCTACGAAATATCCGATGAGGTGATCAGCCTCGCCCGTCGCATCGCCGGCCCGACCCTCCGCTCGCTCGACGCCATCCACCTCGCAACAGCGACGTTGATCGACGCGGACCTGGTCGTCGCCTACGACGAACGGTTGATCCGCTCGGCCAATGAGCTGGGTTTCGTCACGAGGTCGCCGGGACGATGAGCGTCCGGCGACCCCCCAATGAGCGGGGTCGCCAGACGGCCGCCGACGACGAGTATCGTCGACAGCGTGCGACGCACGGCCAGGAGGGCCACCCCATGAACTACTTCCCCGAATCGACTGCGACTCCCCTGAGGGGCGGCCCGACGCTTCGCTGGGGAGTGCTCGCGCCCGGTCGCATCGCCGCCGATTTTGTCGCGACGCTGCACTCGAACTCCGACCAGCGGATGCACGCGGTCGCGTCGCGCTCGTTCGAGCGCGCGACGGCGTTCGGCGCCCGCTTCGGCATCGATCGGGCCTACGCCAGCTATGAGCAGCTGGTGGCCGATCCCGGCATCGACGTCGTCTATGTGGCCGCGCCGCACAGCGAGCATCGCGCGCTTGCGCTGCTCGCGATCGCCGCCGGCAAGCACGTCCTGGTAGAGAAGCCGATCGCCCTCACCGCCGAGGAAGCCAGGGAGATCGCGGATGCCGCGCGAGCGGCCGGAGTGTTCGCCATGGAGGCGATGTGGGCACGCTTCCTGCCGCAGACCACGGTGATCGCCGCCCTTCTCGCCGAGGGGATGCTGGGAGAGATCGGCCTCCTCGCCGCGGACTACGGGTCGATCTTCGACTTCGATCCCACGAGCCGGGCCTTCGACCCGGCGCTCGGCGGCGGCGCACTGCTCGACCTCGGCGTGTACCCGATCTGGTTCGCGCACTTTGTGCTCGGACGCCCGAGCCGGGTCGTGGCGAATGGCTCGATCACGTCGACCGGGGTGGACGGCCAGGCCGCCATCCTGTTCAGCGCCGAGAGTGGCGCGCAAGCACAGCTGAGCACCAGCATGATCGTGTCGACGCCGGTGCGGGCGACGGTGAGCGGGTCGCTCGCCAGCCTCGACATCGATGCCCCCTTCGTCGCCCCCGGCGGGTTCACCCTGTACCGGGACGGCACCGACGAGCCGCTGCGCTGGGACGATACGACGTCGCTGCGCTGGCGTGACGGCCTGGTCTGGCAGGCGGCCGCGGTAGCGCAGCACGTCGCCGACGGGTTGACAGAGTCCCCGCTGCATCCCCTCGACACCTCGATCGCGGTGCTCGAGACCGTCGACGAGGCGCGGCGGCAGCTCGGGCTGCTCGCGTAGCTGCGTCAGCCAGCGATCGGTGGCTTCCGCGGGCCGGCCTTCGGCGGGGATGTCTTCGGCCTCGCGCTCGCCGTGCGGGGTGCGGGCCGCGGCGCCGTCGCGGCGGGGATACTGAGGGCGCGCGGCGCGAGCCGCTCGAGCTGCGTGACGTGGGCGGGCGTCAGCTCGGCAAGGGAGGTGACTCCGAGCAGGCGCATCGTGCGGGTGATCTGCTCCCCGAGGATTTCGATCATGCGGTCGACTCCCTCACGCCCACCGGCCATGAGCCCGTAGAGATACGCGCGACCGACGAGGGTGAAGTCCGCGCCGAGAGCGATGGCCGCGACGATGTCGGCGCCCGACATGATGCCCGTGTCGAGGTGAACTTCGAGGTCCGAGCCGACCTCGCGGGTGACATCCGGAAGCAAATGGAAGGGGATCGGCGCGCGGTCGAGCTGCCGGCCGCCGTGGTTCGACAGGATGATGCCGTCGACGCCCATCGTGGCGAGGCGCCTCGCGTCGTCGAGGTTCTGTACGCCCTTCACTACGACCTTGCCCGGCCACTGGTCTGTGATCCAGGCGAGGTCGTCAAAGGTGACGGTCGGGTCGAACATCGTGTCGAGCAGTTCTCCGACAGTGCCGGACCAGCGGTCGAGGGAGGCGAAGGCGAGGGGCTCGGTGGTGAGGAAGTTGATCCACCACTCCGGCCGCGGCAGGGCGTTGATCACCGTGCCGAGGGTGAGCTGCGGCGGGATGGAGAATCCGTTGCGCTTATCGCGCAGGCGCGCGCCGGCGACCGGCACATCCACGGTCACGAGCAGGGTGTCGAACCCGGCCTTCGCGGCCCGGTCGACGAGCGCCATCGAGCGGTCGCGATCTTTCCACATGTAGAGCTGGAACCAGTTGCGGCCATGCGGGTTCGCTTTTTTGACATCTTCGATCGCGGTCGTGCCCATGGTGGACAGCGAGAACGGGATGCCCGCCGCACCCGCCGCTCCGGCCCCCGCGATCTCGCCCTCGCTCTGCATCATGCGGGTAAATCCGGTCGGCGCGATGCCGAAGGGCAGCGCGGTCGGTAGCCCAAGAACCGTCGACGAGGTGTCGACCACCGAGACATCCCGAAGGATCGACGGGTTGAACTGGATGTCCTCGAAGGCCTGGCGCGCACGGGCGAGCGAGATCTCCGCTTCGGCGGCACCCTCGGTGTAGTCGAAGGCGGCCTTCGGAGTGCGCCTCTGCGCGATCGCGCGCAGATCGTAGATGGTGAGCGCCTTCTGAAGTCGGCGCTTCTTGGCGTTGAACTCGGGGGTGGCGAAGTGCATCAGCGGCGCGAGGTCGCGCACCTTGGGGATGTGGCGTTGCAGCTTCATTTTCCAGTCCTTTTATCGACGACGATATTGAGCGGTTCGAGGTTGTTCAGCAGGCGTTCGATCTGCTCTCGAACGAGCGGATCGACACGGCTCGGCATGCTCGAGATGTTGCCGCCGATGTGCGGGGTGATGATTACTCCGGGGAGTATCCAGAGCGGATGATCGGGCGGGAGCGGCTCGGGCTCGACGACGTCGAGGGCTGCCCGGAGGGCACCGCTTCGAACCGCGTCGGTCAGGGCATCCGTGTCGACGATAGCGCCGCGGGAGACGTTCACGAGGAGGGCGCCGGGCTTCAGGTGCGCGAGGAACGCGGCATCCACCATTCCGGTGGTCTCCTCGGTGAGAGGTACGCCGAGAACGACGATGTCGGCCCGGCCGAGAAGCTGCGGAAGATCCGCAATGGAGTGGATGCTTCCGCGCGCGTCTTCACGCGCGCTGCGGGCGACTCGGCTGATCGTGACACCGAAGGGCTCGAGTCGCGCGGCAACAGCCTCGCCGACACCGCCGACCCCGACGATGAGTACCGACCGACCGAGCAGGCCGGGGTACCAGCCGCGCGCCCAGCTGCCGGAGGGTTGGGCGCGGGCGACGACGTCGAGACCGCGCTGGCTCTCGAGGATGAGGGCGACCGCGAGTTCGGCGGTCGGGCCCTCATGCACGCCGACGGCGTTGCAATACACGAGTCCGGCAGGGAGAGACCGTTCGACGGAGTCGTACCCGAGTGACTGGCTCTGGATCACTGAGACCGGGGAGTGTGCGAGCTTCGGCAGGGCGGCGGCGGAGACCGAGTAGGGCAGCACGAGCATGTCGACGGGATGATCGAGAGGCGGGTCATCCGTCGTCCAGACCTCGAGGATGACGTCGTCGACAACGGGCCTGAGACGGTCGAGCCTGAGACGGTCAAGCATTGCGGCGTCGGGCACCGCGACGGTGATGGTCATTCGGATGCCTCGCTGTCGTATTTCTGCAGGAGTCGGTCGCGGGCGCCCTCGATGTGGTCGCGGCTGAGCCGTCCGGCGAGGGTGGCGTCGCGGGCGGCGACGGCGTCCAGGATCCCCTGGTGCTGCTCGGCGACATCCGACGGCCGAATGAGCTGGTGGGACTGCACCTGGCCGATGCAGAGTTCGATCTCTCCCATCAGCAGGCCGTGCATCTTGGCAAGGCGCGGGCTGTGCTGGGCGAGTACGAGCTGGCGGTGGAAGTCGAGATCCGTTCGCGCGAGAGCGGCCCGATCATCGGCGCGCGCATGCTCGAGGAGTTGCCGATGTACGGCGAGGGCGGCGACGGGAACCACGGCGTCGGCGGCGAGGTTCTGCAGCGCGGCCTCTTCGAGAATGGCGCGGTTGGAGTAGAGATCCTGGATGTCCTCCCGGCTCAGTTGCGGAACCTGCGCGGCGTGATGCGCCCGCCTCGACAACAGGCCTTCGCTCACCAGCCGTTCGAGAGCGGCTTTCGCGGTCGGTCGCGCCACACCGTAGCGCTCGGCGACCGCGGTCTCGGTGAGGAAAGCACCCGGGGGATCGGCCATGGTGACGATGCTCTCGCGAAGCGCGTCGTACACCGCTTCGGGCAGCGAGGTGGTCTTGAGGGCGATGCTCGGAGGGGAGCTGGCGGGCGAAGACATTGTCAGACAAGTGTACGAGAAGCGGTCCGAGCGGGCAAGAGCCCTCGCTCGGGTGCGCCTAGGGTCGGGTCACCGGAGCCGCCCGCGCAGGAACGGGAGCCACGGCGCGGAATAGGTGATCGCAGAAGGGCCACTACCGTCGAGGGTGATCTCGGCGTCTCCGAACCGCCACAGCCGGTTGAAGAGGAACACCCCCACCACCGTCGTGCCCTCGGTAGGCACCATCCAGGTGCCCGTGCCCCACTGCGCGGGATTGCCGCGGCTGTCGAACACGACTGTCGGCTTGGGAACCCAGCCGAACCAGGGCCGGCGAAGCGTCAGCTCGAAGCGGCGTCCCTCCGGAGACTCTGTCGGCTTCATGCCGCCAGCCTAGGCGGCGACCCTCTTTTGCCCGTGCGCGGGGTGCGGCAGCATCCGAAAAAGTGGGACCAACGGTGCAAATCGTATAGCGTATCTGATACATGATCGCCCCGAGGATCGATGGAGACCCGGATGACCGAACCACGCCCCATTCCCCGTCTGATCGTCGACGCCGTCGCACCTGCTCCCCGCTGGGCCCTGCTCGAGCGGGAGATCATGTCCACCCTCGACTCGGTGGCCGAGGAATTCGTCGCGCGATACACCCGCGAGGACGGCACGCTCGTCTGGCGGGAGGAGTGGCCGGGGATGGACGGGTCCGACGATCCGTATGAGGCCTTCATGTACCTCGCACTGTTCTACAGCATCGGCGGCAGCGAGGCCGTGTACGAATCCGCCCGCCGGATGTGGGACGCGATAACCTGGCAGTGGACCCAGTACGGGCAGATCGAGCGCGAGTTCGACCGCTACTACGACTGGATGCACCATGGTGAGGCCAATCTCTTCCACTACTTCTTCGGCCTGACCAAGCCCGAGTCCCTCGTCGACCGGCAACGGGCGGACCGGTTCGCCCGCATGTATACCGGCGAGGACCCGCTCGCACCGAACTACGATCCCGAGCTCGGCATCATCCGCGCGCCCCAGTCGGGCAGTGTCGGGCCGCGCTTCGTGGTGACCGCCGAGGACCTCGGCACGCATCGCGGGGTGCTCGACGGCTACCATCCGCCGTTCGAGGACCTGTCGGCGGTGCCGTTCCCGGCATCCTCGACGCCGTGGAACGACGACGCGGTCTTCGCGGAGATCATCGAGAAGATGAACCAGCGCACCACCCGGGGCGACGTGCCCCTCAACCTCAACGCAACAGGCCAGATAACGCATGCGTTCCTTTACTCGGGCGACGAGAGCCTCCGCAACTGGGTCACGGAGTACATCGCCCGCTGGAAGGCCCGCGCCGACGACAACGGGGGCATCGTGCCCGACAACGTCGGCCTGTCGGGCCAGGTGGGCGAGTACCTCGACGGAAAGTGGTGGGGCGGCCACTACGGCTGGCGCTGGCCCCACGGTTTCATGACCATCATCGAGCCGGCCGTCAATGCGGGAATCAACGGCCTTCTGCTCACCGGAGACTCCTCGCACCTCGACCTCGCCCGCCAGCAGCTCGACGTGAACTTCGCCCTCGGGCACGACGAGGACCGCACGTGGATGGTTCCGCAGAAGCACTTCGACAGTGGCTGGACCGACTACCGACCGGCGAGCCCCTTCCACGCCATCCACGTCTGGGCGCGAACCCTCGACGTGGCGGACCGGGAGCGCGTGGAGCGGGCGCGTCATGGCCAGGACTGGTCAGAGGTGCGCTATCCCGTCGTTCCCCTCTCGGCCAAACACTTCAATGTCAACACGCCCCCATGGTACGAGTACATCACCGGGCGGAATGTCGACTTCCCCGAGCGAGCTCTCGAAGCGAACATCGAACTGATCGCGCAGCAGTTGCGGCGCATGCGATCGACGGACGGCGACCCGCTCGGATTCGGAACCATCCATCACATCGATGGGCACACCAAGGCCCTCGACCTGCAGATCGACGGCTATGCCATCCACATCTGGCAGGAGTTCAACCCCGTCTACTTCGAGTCACTCGTGCAGCTGATGTGGGGCGCTCCGATGCACATCTCGCACGGCGGCCTGCAGCACGCGACCGTGCGGTATTACGACGGGACCCTTCGCCGACCCGGACTGCCCGATGCCGTGGCCGCCCTCGTTCACTCGATCGGGCCGGACTTCGTGGAGCTCGAGTTAGTGAACCTCGATCTGGTGAGCCCGCGCCGGGTGGTCGTGCAGGCCGGGTCCTTCGGCGAACACCGGTTCGTGGACGCGTCGGTGGGCGGTGGAACCCCCGATCCGGTCGATGGGCGATGGGTCGAAGTGGAGTTGGATCCGGGGGCGGGGTCCCGGATCCGGCTCTCGATGGAACGCTATGCCCAGACACCGAGCTATGAGACCCCCTGGTCTCGGCGTGAGGACTGGGACCCGATCATCCGCCCCAGGTCGACGGAGAGCTAGACCTTGGCGTTGAGCGCCTCGACGGCCGGGATGAACCGCTGCCGGGACGACTCGATGTGGCTCAGCATGAGCTCGCCGGCTGCCGCGCCGTTTCCGCCCGAGATCGCCGCAGCAATCTCGACGTGCTCGGAGAGGGCGAGCGGTCGCTTTCCGCCCTGGTAGTACTCCTCGAACATGTTCTGCACGAACCTGCCTTCGCTCGGTGCCGCTTCCTCGATGTTGAGGGTGGCCTGGTAGACGCGGAATAGGTGCATGTGGCAGTGGGTTCGGATGAACGCCTCCTCCACGTAGTGACTGCCGGATGCGCGGGCCACCAGGGCGTGGAAGCGCGTGTCGTGCTCCACGAACTCGGGATAGGTCGATGCCACGCCGGAGAGGGAGATCGACTCGGCGCGGGTCAGCTCGGCCTCGAGCGCCTCGATCTCACGTCGGGTGCTGCGACGCGAGGCCTCGGACGCTGCCCAGGGCTCGATCAAGCCGCGGAACTGGAAGAGATCGTCGAATTGCTGTACTGACAGCAGGTCGGTCGCTTCGTAGCCGCGCAGGGGGATCTTGGTGACGAGACCGTCGGCCTCGAGTCGTGCGAGCGCCTCGCGTACGGGGGTCTGGGAGACCGAGAGATCGCGGGCAATCTCGTCGATGCCCACGTGGTCGCCGGGGGAGATCTCGTGATCGAGGATCATGGCGCGGATGGCGTCATAGGTCCCGTCGGCAAGGACGAGCCGGCGCGGACTGGCCGACGACCTGCGAGTCGAATCCTTCGCCATCAGGCGTCCCTTCTCATCGAGTGCTCTGCCACGAAGCGGCACGACCCGCGATCATCGTATATCGAACACGGAAGGCCCTAACGCGCGGCGACCCGGAGGCCGTCCATGCCCCCGTCCACCGCGAGCACCGTCCCGGTCGTGGAGCGTTGGTCGGGGTGGGCGAGGAAGCAGATCGCGCTGGCCACCTCGTCCGCGGTCACGAGTCGGCCGTTGGGTTGGCGCTGCTCGAGTGCGATCCGCTCCGCCGAGGGATCCGGGGCCTGATCGAGAAGTCGAGCCACCCAGGGGGTGTCGGCCGTTCCCGGATTCACGCAGTTGACCCGCACGTTCTCGTGCACGAGGTCGGCGGCCATAGCCCGGGTGAGGGACTGCACGGCTCCCTTGCTCGCGGAGTAGATGGCGCGCTTGCGCAGCCCGACACTCGCTGCGATTGAGCAGGTGTTGACGATCGAGGCCGACTCGCTGGTGCGGAGCAGCGGAAGCGCTGCGCGGGTGACCCGGGCGATGCCGGTGACATTGATGTTGAGCACGAGCGCCCAGTCCTCGTCGGTGGCGTCCTCCACCGTACCGACGGCACCGATGCCGGCATTGTTCACGAGCACGTCGATGGTGGCTGTGCTCGCGGCGATCCGCTCGAAGGCCGCGGCGACGGACTCGGTGGAACCGACGTCACAGGGGATCCATTCGGCGATGCCGTCCATGGCACCGGCGTTGATGTCCAGTCCGATCACGCGGGCTCCCGCCGCGGAAAGGCGTGCGGCGGTTGCGAGGCCGATACCGGATCCAGCGCCGGTGACGACGGCCGCGAGGCCGGTGAATTCTGCCGCCATAATTCGGTGTGCTCTCTTCATTGAGGGATATCCCCCTCCTCGATGCCCCCGATAACCTGCCTCGAATGCCGACGATTGGGCTGTGAAAAAATACTATATAGGATTCCGCGAAATCATGTAGTGTGACTTTCACCGGAGCGAAGATGCTTTCTTTCGTTCCCTCACGGCATGAAAGGAAGCACCAATGAAACGACTAGCAGTGGCGCTCGTTGCGGTAGTGGCGGTGGGAGTTGCTCTCACGGGATGCTCGTCCGGAACCCCGGCTTCGAGCGGCAAACCCTCCATCCTGATCTGGGCGGACACGCCCCGGATTCCTCAGGCGAAGGAGTACCAGAAGGAGATGAAGGGCAAGGTCGACGTCAAGATCGAGACCATCGCCCAGGCGGACGCGCAGACCAAGATCTCGTTGGCCAACCGCGCGAAGAAGGGCTGGCCGGACATCATCTTCGGAACCGCGGCCGATACCGCGGTCTACCGCGATCCCTCGAACGGGTACGCCGCCGATCTGACCAAGCTCGTCGACAAGAAGATCTTCGACGGATTCGGGCAGGGCAACAGCGACTGCAAGTTCGACGGCAAGTACTTCTGCCTCAAGAACGACCTCGCCAACACGGTACTCTGGTACAACACGAAAATCTTCTCGCAGTTGGGACTCACCGTCCCGACGACCATGCAGGAGTTCGCGGATACAGCGATGAAGCTGAAAGGCACCGGATACTCGGCCGGCGCGTACGGCGACCAGCTGTATTACGCAGCGTTCCTCCAGTCGAGCGAGTGTCCTCTCGCAGATCTGACCGCTGCGAACACGGTGCGTATCGCTCCGAGCGACCCCAAGTGCACCCGCGTCGCGAAGCTGATCCAGCCGCTGCTGGACGCTGGCGTCATCGACAAGCGGTCCCCGTTCGACGCCGGCTTCATCAAGGATGTCGCCGCGCAGGACAAGGTCGCCATGACCATCGGCCCGTCGTGGTGGGGTGACTTCGTGATCAAGCCCGCCGCGTCCTGGAACGTCCCCGCCGGGGAGACCGCCGCAGCCAACATGCCCGCGTGGGGCACCGGCAAGGACAACAAGTCCGGCGCGTACGGCGGTGGCGTCTTCACCGTCTCCTCGCGCTCGAAGTTCCCGCAGGCGGCTGCAGACGCGGCTGTCTGGATGACCACTTCGGACTGGATGGCGACCGCGGCGACCACCCCGACGTTCCCGGCCTATGGCCCGGCGAACAAGCTGTGGGAAGCACGCATCTCGAAGGACACCTATTACGCGAACAACGTGTTCACCGCCATGGCGGCCGGAGCGAACAACATCTCGCAGGTCGACCGTCCGGTGCGATTCCCCTTCATCGCCCAGTTCGGGCCGACGATGGTGGCGGACATCAACAACGGAAAATCGTTGAGCACCGCGCTCGATGACTACGCGAAGTCGATCCAGGGGCTCGCCCCGCAGTCTGGCTACAAGGTAGAAACCAAGTAACACCGTCCGTGCGGTGCCGAGAGACCTCAGCGGTCTCTCGGCACCGTGCCGTCCCGAGCGAAAGGAACGCGATGGCGCGCTCACGATCCAGCCGACGAAGCCTGGTAGCGGGCAGCATCATGTTCGCGCCCTACCTGATCCTGTTGGTGTTGTTCGGTATCTTGCCGATCATCCAGGCCACCGTCACCTCGATCGGGCCGAGCATCGTGAACCCGGCGGGCGGCCTGCAGAACTTCGCCGACGTCGTGGCGGACGTGCGGTTCCTGCCCGCACTCATGAACGTCGTGGTCTTCCTGTTGATGTATGTCCCGGCCATGATCATCGTGGTGTCGCTCATGTCCCTCCTGCTCGACACCGTGCAGGGCAGATGGAACCTGCCGCTGCGTCTGACCTACATCGTGCCCGCGTCGATGACCGGTGCCACCGCGGTGCTCATCTGGTACTTCATGCTCGAGCCGTCGCTGAGCCCCTATCGGGATGCCCTGCATGCCCTGGGTATCACGCAGGGCAACCAGATCTGGCGCCAGGGCGGACTCGCCTGGATCTTCGTGGCGATGGCCTTCTTCGTCGGTGCGGGCAACTGGATCGTCGTGCAGTACGGATCCCTGCAGTCCATCTCCGAGGACGTCATCGAGGCGGCACGGATCGATGGAGCGAACGCCTGGCAGATCGGCTGGCGGATCAAGCTGCCGCTCATCCGCAAGTACCTCGTGTACATGGGCATCCTGGTGTTCGCCGCCGGCCTGCAGGTCTTCGTCGAGCCGCAACTGATCTCCGGCTCGGTCTACACCGGGATCGCGAAGGACTGGTCGCTCAACCAGCTGAGCTATGACCTCGCTTTCCAGAGCAACAACTTGGCGGGCTCAGCGGCGCTGTCGCTGATGCTGCTTGTGGTCTGTATCGTCGCGGCGATCGTCGTGATCTTCCGAACCGACTTCTTCGAGGGCACAGGGGTGGGCAAGAAATGACAACTGAATCGATCGCCCTTCCCGGGCGCGGTGAGGGAATAGTACGCACCCGCGGCTTTGGGGCTGCCTCCGGCCGGGTCGTGGTGTGGATCGTGCTTGCGGTCTTCGGCATCCTCAGCATTGTTCCGATGATCTGGCTGATCCTCGCGCCGTCGAAGACGGGCCAACAGCTGAATGACAACCCGCCGTTCTCGTTTGGGAGTTTCGAACAGTATGGGGTCACCTGGAACAACCTGCTCAGCCAGAACGACGGCGTCATCCTGAAATGGATGGCGAACTCGGTTACCTACACGGCGTCGATCGTGGTCATCTCGTGTGTCACGGCGGTGTTGGCCGGCTACGCGCTGGCGGCCACCACCCTGCCGTTCAAGAGGGTGCTGCTGATTATCACCCTGATCGCGATGATCATCCCGCCGGTCGCCCTCGTGGTGCCGCTCTTCGTCGAGATCTCCGCGATCGGGCTGTACGACAACCCGGCGTCGGTGATCCTGACGAGCTCGTTCTACCCGTTCGGGGTCTTCCTCGCCTACATCTACTTCTCCACGTCGATCCCGACCGAGATCTATGAGGCCGCAAAGGTCGACGGAGCGGGCGAGTTCACAACCTTCTTCCGCATCGCGTTGCCGCTGTCCAAGGGACTGTTCGGCATGCTCGCGTTCTTCAGCTTCAGCGCCGCGTGGGTGAACTACTTCCTGCCATACGTGCTGTTGCAGTCGCAGGAGAACTTCAACCTGTCCGTCGGGCTCGGGTTCCTGTTCACCTCCAGTCCGGCCCTGAACCCGTTGAACGGGGCGCAGCAGAGCCTCATCGGCCGCCCCGAGATCGCGTTGGCCAGCCTGTTCCTCGCCATCCCGATTCTGATCGTATTCATCGCCTCTTCGCGCCTGCTTGTTCGCGGCGTGCTTGCCGGCGCGGTCAAGAGCTAAGGAGTTTCGCAACGAATGAGTACCGTCACCAGCATCCGCACCGTCGATATCAGGTTCCCCACTTCGATCTTCCTCGACGGGTCGGATGCCATGAATCCGGATCCCGACTACTCGGCCGCCTACCTGGTGGTCGAGACCGATGCCGATGACGGCCTGCATGGCGCGGGATTCGTCTTCACCATCGGGCGAGGCAACGACATCCAGTCCAACGCGATCGAAGTGCTCGCCCAGCGGTTCGTCGGCCGCGATGTCGAGGAGCTCCTCGGCGACATGGGTGCGACGTGGAAGGAGATGCTGCACGACTCGCAGCTGCGCTGGTTGGGGCCCGAAAAGGGCGTCATCCACATGGCGATCGGCGCGGTCATCAATGCCTTCTGGGACCTGCGGGCGAAGCGCGCCGGTCTCCCGCTCTGGCAGCACCTCGCCACGCTCTCTGCCGAGGAACTCGTCGATCTCATCGACCTCCGCTACCTCAGCGACGCCCTCACCCGCGAGGAGGCGCTGGAGATCCTCCGTGCCGGCCGGGTCGGCTCCGAGCAGCGGGCCGCCGAACTGCTCGAGACGGGATACCCCGCGTACACCACCGGCCCGGGATGGCTCGGCTACAGCGATGAGAAGCTCGAGCGACTCGCGCGGGAAGCGGTCGCCGACGGCTTCCAGCAGATCAAGCTCAAGGTGGGGGCCGACGTCGAGGACGACAAGCGTCGCCTGGCGATCGCCCGCGCCGCAGTCGGCCCCGACTTCCGCATCGCCGTCGACGCCAACCAGCGCTGGGACGTGGACGAGGCCGTGGAGTGGATGAGCCAGCTGGCCGAATACGACCTCGCCTGGATCGAAGAGCCCACCAGCCCGGACGATGTGCTCGGTCACGCCGAGATTGCCCGTCGGCTCGCGCCGATGCCCGTCGCCACCGGCGAACATGTGCAGAACCGGGTGATCTTCAAGCAGATGCTGCAGGCGGGGTCGCTCCAGGTGCTCCAGATGGACGCCTGCCGGGTCGGGGGAGTGAACGAGAACATCTCGATCCTGCTGCTTGCGGCCAAGTTCGGCATCCCGGTCATCCCGCACGCCGGGGGCGTCGGGCTGTGCGAGACCGTGCAGCACCTCTCCATGTTCGACTTCGTGGCGGTCTCGGGCACCATGGACGGGCGCATGATCGAGTTCGCCGACCACCTGCACGAGCACTTCGTGACCCCGGCGTCGATCGTGGGAGGTCGCTACCAGACGCCCACCACGCCGGGCTCCGGGGCGGAGATCCTGCCGGCATCCATCGACGAGTGGATCTTCCCGCACGGCTCGGGCTGGGTCGAGATCGAGGCCAGCGGAGGAACGCGCTGATGCTCAGATTCATGCGGCTGGGTGCCGTCGGCTCCGAGCGTCCGGCAGTGCTCGCCGACGATGGTGTGCTCTATGAGCTCTCGGGGCTCACTCGCGACATCGACGGCGACTTCCTCTCCTCCGGGGGACTGGATGCCGCGGCCGCAGCCGTGGCGGCGGGCGGGTTGCCCGTGATCGACGATCCCGCCGACGGCTCGGGGCTGCGGATCGGATCCCCGATCGCCCGGCCCCAGGCCGTGATCTGCATCGGCATGAATTACGCGGCCCATGCCGCGGAGTCCGGCTCGGCGCCGCCCACCCGCACTGTCATCTTCTTCAAACATCCGAACACCGTCGTCGGACCGTACGACGATGTGCTCGTTCCGCCCGGATCGCAGAAGACCGACTGGGAGGTCGAACTCGCCGTCGTCATCGGCACCCGGGCGCGCTACCTTGCGTCCCCCGATGACGCCCTCGCGCACGTCGCCGGTTTCGCGGTGTCGAACGATGTGTCGGAACGCGAATACCAGCTCGAGATCTCGGGCGGCCAGTGGAGCAAGGGCAAGAGCAGCGAGACGTTCAACCCGCTCGGCCCCTGGCTCGTGCCGGCATCCGAGGTCGGAGATGGATCCGGGCTGCGGCTCCGGTCCTTCGTCAACGGGGAGCCGCGCCAGGACTCCACGACAAGCGATCTGATCTTCGATGTCGTGCAGGTGATCTACCAGCTCAGCCAGTACATGGTGCTCGAGCCCGGCGACCTGATCAACACCGGTACACCGCAGGGCGTGGCCCTCTCCGGCCGCTTCCCGTACCTCGGTGATGGCGACGTCGTCGTCTGCGAGATCGACGGACTCGGCAGCCAGCGCCAGCAGGTCGTGCAGGCCACGATTCCCGCCCGCGCATGACCGGCATCCTCGGTGAAGAGCGGCGACTTGGTTGGGGCGGCCTGGCCAGCGGACCGTACGCCTTCGGCATGGCACCGCTCGCCAACCTCGGTCGCGTCGTCGACCAGGACGATGCGGACGCCGCGCTCGAGGCCGCCTGGGCATCCGGCATCCGCTACTTCGACACCGCACCGCATTACGGTGTCGGCCTCGGTGAAGAACGGCTCGGGGCGTTCCTGCGCACCAAGCCGCGCGACGAATTCGTGCTGTCGACGAAGGTCGGTCGCCTGCTCGTCGATGGCGGCTCCGTCCACGAGGACGATCAGGGGTTCGCCGTGCAGACCTCGCTCGTTCGCCGACTGGACTACACGCGTGACGGGGTGCTGCGATCGATCGACGAGAGCCTCGCCCGACTCGGACTCGACTCGATCGACGTCGTCTTCGTTCATGACCCCGACAACGAAGATCCGGAGGAGCACTACCGCCAGTCGCTCGCCGGAGGGTTCCCCGCGCTCCAGGAACTGCGTTCGCAGGGCGTCATCTCCTCCTACGGCGCAGGCATGAACCAGACCGGGATGCTGACCGACTTCATCCGGAACACCGATCTCGACGTCGTGATGATCGCCGGCCGGTACACGCTTCTCGAACAGGGCGCGCTCGACGACCTGTTGCCTGCCGCCTCGGAGCGCAACGTCTCCGTCGTCGCCGCCGCCGTCTTCAATTCCGGGCTCCTTGCACGCCCTCGTCCGTCGGCCGACGCGACCTACAACTACGCGCCCGCGCCGGCGGAGCTCATCGACCGGGTCAACAACATCGCCGACGTCTGCGAGCGCCACGGCGTCTCCCTGCCGGAGGCGGCCGTGCAGTTCGCGTTCGGGCACCCGGCGGTGGCCACGATCTGCGTCGGGGCTCGCTCCGCAGAGCAGGTCGTGCGCAACGCCTCGCTCTTCGACGCTGACATCCCGAACGCGCTCTGGAGTGACCTGGTCGAGGCCGGACTGCTTCGGCCGGACGCGCCGGTGACCGGCTGACCCGACACACCCGCTGAATCGAGCAAAGGAGCTCCCGTGATCATCACCGCCGTCGACGTGGTTCGGGTTGCCGTTCCCGCCTACGACCCCCCGTTCGTCTGGCGGGCCGGGCTTCCGGGCTCCGAGCCGGCGGCGGACGGCGCCTGGCTGGTGATCCGCACCGATGCGGGGGTCTCGGGACTGGCCTTCGCCCTGCGCGGTGCGATGCTGCAGGACGTCGTCGACCGTCGCATCCGCGCCGAACTGGTGGGCCGGGATCCGATCGCCCGCGAGTTGCTCTGGGATCGCATCTGGGAGCTCGACCGGATCGACCGCTTCCCGGTCTTCGTGCAGGGCATCGTGGATGTGGCGCTCTGGGACCTCGCCGGCAAGGCCGTCGGGTTGCCCGTGTACCAACTCCTCGGCTCGTACCGGGAGTCGCTGCCCGCCTACGCCTCCACGGTCACCTTCGGCTCGATCGAGGAGTACCTCGACGTTGCGGACCAGTGCCTCGAGCTCGGTTACCCGGCGATCAAGCTGCATGCCTGGGGCGATGCCCGCAGGGATGCGCGGCTCTCCGAGGCGCTGCGCGAGCACGTGGGCCCGGATGTTCCCCTCATGTTCGATGGGTCGGCGGGCTTCGACCTGCTGGACGCCATCTATCTCGGCAAGGCCCTGAGCGACGCGGACTACCTCTGGTACGAGGAGCCGATGCGCGAGTTCAGCGTGACGGCCTACAAGTGGCTGGCGGAGCGGGTGGATGTCCCGCTCATCGTCGCGGAGGTGGCGGAGGGTTCGCACATGAAGACCGCGGACTTCATCGCGGCGGGCTGCGCGGCCGCCGTTCGCACGAGTACCGGGCTGCGAGGTGGCTTCACCGGCGCGATGCGCACCGCCCATCTGGCCGATGCCTTCCTGCTGCGCGCCGAAGTGCACGGGCCAGGGGAGGCCAGCCGGCACCTCTGCATGTCGATAAGCAACACCACCTACTACGAGTCCCTCATCGCGTCGAACCCGGTGCGCCGGCCCGCCGAGGTGGACCCCTCCGGAAGCATCCATGCCCCGACGCTTCCCGGCGTCGGCTTCGAGGAGGCCTGGGTCGACGGAATGCCCGCCCCGCTCGCCGCGGCGCTCGCCGACTGACCGAACAACCGCACCACACCCCGAGGAGGATCGATGAAGATCACCGAGATCGAGATACGGGCCTGCAGCCCGGGAGCAGTGGGGGACGCGGTGGACGGCGCCCGGCTCCGCGGCGGAACCGCCCCGGAGGTCGTCGTCGTATCGCTGAAGACCGACGAGGGAATCACCGGCGTCTCGTTCGGCTCCGGCGGGCTCGACGCGCGGGTCACGGCGCGGGCCTTCGCGCAGGTGCGACCGTTCTTCCTCGGCCGCGATCCGATGGCCCGCGAGCAGAACGCCACCGAGTTCCGCTGGTTCGACCGGCGCTGGAACCACTCGCCGATCTACGCCTATGGGCCGTTCGACATCGCCTCGTGGGACATCGCCGGGCTGCGCGCCGACCTTCCGATCCACCAGCTCATCGGAACGGCCGCGGACCGCCGGGCGGTCTACGTGAGCTCGATGTTCCTTGAGACGCCCGAGCAGTACGCGGCGCAGGCGCTCGAGGTGAAGGGCGCCGGCTTCCGCGGGTACAAGGTGCACCCTCCCGGGCCGGCGTACGTCGATCTCGAGGTGTACGCCGCGGTTCGCGATGCCGTGGGTACCGACTTCCCGCTGATGGCCGACCCGGTCGCCACGCACAGCTACGAGGAGGCGTTGCGGGTGGGCAGGTTCCTCGAGTCGCTCGGGTACCTGTGGTTCGAGGAGCCCGTGTACGACTACGACATGCAATCGCTCATCAAGCTCACCCGGAAGCTGGACATCCCGATCGCGGGCACCGAGACGATCGCGGGAGGCAGCCATCTCACGGCGCAGTTCATCGCGAGCGGCGCGGTGGACATCGTGCGCACGGACCCGTCCTGGCGTGGCGGCATCACCTCCTCGCTCAAGACGGCTCACGCGGCCGAGGCGTTCGGCCTCACCTGTGAACTGCACACCGCGCTCTACCACCCGCTCGAACTCGCGAACCTGCAGGTGTCCCTCGCGATATCGAACACCGGATGGTTCGAGCTGCTGTATCCGCTGAAGGACTTCGATTTCGGACTCGCGCAACCGCTCGACATCAGGGACGGCTATGCCTACGCCCCCGAGGCGGCGGGGCTCGGAGCCGTCTACGACTGGGACGCGATCGACGACGCCACGGTGGAGCTGGTCTGACGGATGAGAGAAGGAATCGCATGAAACGAATCGCATCGGTGATCGGGCTGCCGCCCGAGAGCGTCGAACGCTACGAGAGCCTGCACGCGGCGGTCTGGCCCGCGGTGCTGGAGCGCCTCTCTGCGAGCAATGTCGTGAACTACTCGATCTACCGGTACGGCGAGCTGTTGTTCTCCTACATGGAGTACGCGGGCGTCGACTACGACGCCGACATGGCCAGCATGGCCGCGGATCCGGCCACCCAGGAGTGGTGGGCGGTGTGCATGCCCTTGCAGCGTCCCGTCGACGACCGGGCGGAGGGAGAGTGGTGGAAGGAGCTCCCCGAAGTGTTCCACCTCGACTGATGGCCATTTTCGAGGAGTTGCCGGGAGACGAGCGACTGAGTACGGCGATGCTCAGCGATTCGCTCGACGAATGCGGGCTCCGTTCGCAGGTGCTGGAGGGGCGTCTCGCGCCGCTGGTCGCAGGGTCGCGTGCCTTCGGTCGAGCGGCGACCGCGCGATTCGCACCGAGCGAGCGGGATGAGCCGGAGGATCCGTACCGCGACGCGATCGACTTCATCGGAGGGCTCGGGCGCGGCGAACTCGTGGTGTTCGCGACGGCCGGCAGCGATGCATCCGCCTTCTGGGGCGAGCTGTTCAGCGCCGCGGCGATCGGGGCCGGTGCTGTCGGGGTGCTGACCGACGGCAACCTGCGCGACACCCAACGAATCGCGGCGCTGGGGTTCCCTTCCTTCTCCCGCTCCCGGCGACCGATCGACTTCCGTCGACGCATGGCGATGGTCGAATCGCGCACGACGGTGACGCTCGCCGGAGTCGAGATCGCGGACGGCGACCTCGTGATGGCGGACGATGACGGGGTGGTGGTCATCCCTCGGCACCGGGAGTCAGAGGTCCTGGCGGTGGCCCGGCGGCGGGCGGCGAAGGAGTCGACGGTGCTGGCCGAGCTTCTCGCCGGGGAGTCGTTGCGCGCGGTCTGGGATCGGCATCGGATCCTCTAAATCGTCCGGGGGTCTTGCGATGATAAATCGATTTATCATAGGATGAGGAGCATGACAGAGCAGTCACCCGACGCCCCCGTGCTCCTTCGTGGGATGACCTGGGATCACCCGCGCGGGATCGACGGGTTGCGCGCGACCGACGACCTTCTCGTCTCCCGGCACGGCGTGACCATCGAGTGGGAGGTGCGCTCGCTCCTCGCCTTCGGCGACCAGCACGTTGCCGATTTCGCCGCCGATTTCGACCTCATGGTGATCGATCATCCGCACGTCCCCGACGCCGTCGAGGCGGGTGTGCTCCTGCCACTCGATGGGGCCGCGGGTCTAACCGATCTGGAGTTGGAGAGCGTCGGCAGGTCCCACGAGTCCTACCGCTACCGGGGGAGCCAGTGGGCCCTCGGAGTGGACGCCGCGGCCCAGGTGAGCGCGTTCCGTCCCGATCTCGCCGACGGGGCACCAGTGTTCTGGAGTGATGCCCTGAGGCTCGCCCGCACCGGCACAGTGCTGTGGCCGTACAAGCCGGTCGACGCGTTTAGCACCTTCGCCACCCTGCTCGCCCAGCGGGGGGCTCCGCTCGCCCGCCCGGGCCGCTTCCTCGACAGGGAGGTGGCCGCCGAGGTGCTCGAATTCATGATCGAACTCGCGGATGCCGTGCCCGCCTGGTGCGCCGACGCCAACCCGATCGACGCGGCCGAGGCCCTCGTCTCCGAGGACGGGTACAGCGTGGCCGTGGCGCTCTTCGGCTACACGAACTACTCCCGGGCGGGCTTCCGCCCCCGCCTTCTCGCCTACGACGACATCCCCTCGTTCGACGGCCGTGCGGGCGGCTCGACCCTCGGGGGTGCCGGGGTCGCGGTGTCGTCCAGCACGCGGCATCCGCAGCTCGCGGTCGCCGCGGCCCGCCTGCTCGCCGGTGCCGAGGCTCAGGTCGGGTCGTACACGCTCGGGGGTGGCCAGCCCGGCAACCTCCGCGCCTGGCGCAGCGACTCGGCGAACCGGGCCACCGAGGGATTCTTCCGCAACACCCTGCGCACCCTCGAACGGGCCTGGGTGCGCCCACGGGTGCTCGGCTGGCCGGACCTCCAACTCGCCCTGTCGCACCTGGTGCGAGACGCCATCATCGATCGCCGAGTCGACGGGACACTGTTCGATCGCATCGAGCGACTGCCCTCCACACACCTCACCGAGGAGATCATGTGACCTATTTCGAAGAGTACGAGCTCGGCTCCACGCGCCACAGCCACGGTCGCACAGTGACCGAGGCCGACATCGTGCTGCACGCAGGCCAGACGGGCGACTTCTATCCACACCACATGGATGCCGAGTTCGCGAAGTCGCTCCCCGGCGGGCAGCGGATGGCCCACGGTACCCTCATCCTCTCGATGTCCGTCGGCATGCTCGCGGGCGAGGTCAACGACGAGGCCATGAGCTACGGGTACGACCGGGTGCGATTCATCCGCCCGGTGCACATCGGCGACACCATCACGTCGCGCAGCGAGATCGTGGAGTTGCGCGATCACACCAGACAATCCGACACCTTCGGACTCGCCGAGGAGAAGGTCGAGGTGGTCAACCAGCGCGGCGAAGTGGTCGTCGCGTTCGTGCACCTGTATCTAGTGAACCGACGCCCGAGGAGCGACTCATGACCGACCTCCATGTACCGGCCCAGATGATCGACACCCATCAGCATCTCTGGAAGCCCTCCGAACGCAGGTATGAGTGGCTGGAGTCGGCCGGCCCTCCCCTCGACGCCGACTTCGGTCCGGAGGACGTGGCGGCGGATGTCGCGGCCGCCGGCATCACCGCGACCGTGCTCGTGCAGGCCGCCGACACCTACGACGACACCTTCTACATGCTGTCCGTGGCGAACCGGACACCGGTTGTGCGGGGCGTCGTCGCCTGGGTCCCCCTCGACCGCACCGATGAGGCGCAGGCCGCGCTCGACCTCTATGCCGGTACCCCCGTGGTTCGGGGCATCCGGGTGCTCAACCACAACTACCCCGATCCCCGCTGGATGCTGCGCGACGATGTGGCCCGCACCATCGACCTGCTCGTCCCGCGCGGGCTCGCGCTCGATGTGGTCAGCGTCGTACCCGAGCACCTCGAGATGATCGGGGAGCTCGCATCGCGGCATCCTGAGCTCACCATCGTGATCGACCACCTGGCCAAGCCCGACATCGCGGCACGGGCGTGGGAGCCCTGGGCGACGCTGCTCGCCGAGGCCGCTGCGCACGCCAACGTGAGCGTGAAGATCTCCGGGCTGAACACCGCTTCAGCCGCGGACTGGACCTGGCGCGACTGGTCGCCGTATGTCGATCACGCCGTCGGGCTGTTCGGGTCCGGCCGGGTGATGCTCGGCAGCGACTGGCCCGTCTCCACTCTCGCGGGGGATTTCGTCGGCGTCTGGCGGGCCCAGCGCGAGGTGATCGCCCACCTGACGGTCGAGCAACAGGACGACATCCTCTACCGCACTGCCCTGCGCGCCTATTCGCTCGACAGCTCGGGATCGGACCTCTCATGACCGCATCGCCCGTGACCACGCCACTGCCCCTGGAGGGCATGCTCGTGCTCGACTTCAGCCAGTTCCTGGCCGGCCCGATGGCGGCGATGCGTCTCGGCGACCTCGGAGCGCGGGTGATCAAGATCGAACGCCCGCAGGGCGGTGACATCGGGCGCCGACTCGCCTTCGCCGGGGTTGTGGAGGACGGGGACACGCTGTCTTTCCACATCACCAATCGCAATAAGGAGAGCTACGCGGCCGACCTCAAGAACGAGGAGGATCGGGTCGGCATCCGGGCACTGGTCGCGAAGGCCGACGTGATCGTGCAGAACTTCCGCCCCGGCATCATGGAGCGCCTCGGGTTCGGCTACGACGCCGTCGCGGCCGTCAATCCCGGCGTGATCTACGCCAGCGTGAGCGGTTACGGCACGGAGGGACCGTGGAAGGACCGGCCGGGGCAGGACCTCCTTGCCCAGTCCCTGTCGGGGCTGCCGTGGCTTAACGGCAGCTCGGACGATCCGCCGGTGCCCGTCGGCATCGCTCTCGCGGACGTGATCGCGTCCATCCACCTCGCCAGCGGAATCACCGCCGCGCTGCTGCGCCGGGAGCGCACGGGTCTCGGCGGCCGAGTGGACACCAGCCTGCTCGAGTCGATGCTCGACCTTCAGTTCGAACTGCTCAGCGCCCACCTCGGCGACCCCTCGATCGTAGTGAAGCGCGGTGCCCGCAATACCGCGCACGCCTTCCTCCAGGCCCCGTACGGCGTCTACCCCACCTCGGACGGCTACCTCGCGATCGCGATGACCTCCGTGCCCGAACTCGGGGCCCTCATCGGGCTCGCGGCCCTCGAGCAGTACATCGACCCCGACACCTGGTGGACCGAGCAGACCGCCATCACCCGGGCGCTCGCCGACCACCTGGCGACCCGGTCTACAGAGCACTGGCTCGACATCCTCGACGCGGCGGATGTCTGGTGCGCTCCGGTGCTCACCCTTCCCGAGTTGGTCGGCCACGACGGCTTCCGCGCGCTCGACATGGCGCAGCAGACCGAGCGACCGGATGCCGCGGGCGGAGCGCCGGTGGCCATCCAGACCATTCGCACCCCGGTCCGGTACGACGGGCGAGTGCTGAAGAACGAGAGGGGCGCGCCCCGGCTCGGCGAACACACCGAGGCGATCAGGGCCGAGTTCGCCCCACGCCAGTCCACTCCCGAGGAGGCAGCAGTATGAGGAATCCCAACTCCGACCCGGTCGCGCGCAACGCGGTGCCGGTCTGGAATCAGGATGTGAAGCTCTACGAGGACTACGAGGTCGGCGAGGTCGACCGATCCATCCGCCGCACCATCTCCGAGGGGGAGGTGATGATGTTCAGCAGCATGCTCGTGGACCTGCACCCCTACGTGGCCGACGAGATCTTCGCCCGCGACGAGGGGCTCTTCGGCCGCCGGATCGTGCCGGGCGCCCTGGTATTCGGCTACGGCATGGGCCTGATGGCGCACAACAATGTCAACACCTTCAGTTACGGCTACGACCGGCTGAGATTCATCAAGCCCCTGTTCATCGGCGACACGATCTACACCATGCGCACGCTCCTCAGGAAGGAGCCGAAGTACGACGAGATGGGTCTCTTCACTGTCTCCTACGAGGTCTTCCGCGCCGACGACGAGCAGATCGTGCTCTACTGCGAACATCTCCAGACTGTGAAGTACCGCGATCCGGCGACGGCGAAGGCGAAGGCGCAGTCATGATCGATCTCTTCGCGGATGTCTCCGACTACTGCCGACTGGTCGTGCCCGAGGCCCACAAGCTGCCCATCGCCATCGTCGGGGCAGGCGGCATCGTGGATCAGGCGCACCTGCCCGCCTATCGGCTCGCGGGTCTCGAGATCGTGGGCATCACCGATATCGATCCGGCGCGCGCCCGCGAGGTGGCAGCGAGGCACGGCATCCCCCGGGTCTACGACACCCTCGAGGAGCTGCTCGCGGACGACAGGGTCGAGGTGGTCGACATCGCGGTGCCGGTGGCCCACCAGCCGCCCACCTTCCGGGCCGCCGTCGCCGCGGGCAAGCACATCCTCGCCCAGAAGCCGTTCACCGACAACCCGCAGACGGCTCGCGAACTCGAGACGATCGCGACGGATGCCGGCGTGGTCGCCGCGGTGAACCAGCAGATGAGGTTCGACGAGGGAATCGCCGCCGCGCACCGCATGGTCGAACTCGGCTGGCTGGGCACGGTGACGTCATTCACCATCGATGTGAACGTCTTCACCGACTGGTCGCAGTGGGAGTGGGCCAAGGCGATGGAGCGACTCGAGATCATGGTCCACTCGATCCACTACCACGATGCCGTGCGATGGTTCCTGGGGGAGCCGTCCTCGGTCTACGCGGTCGCGGGACGCACTCCCGGGCAGTACCCGGTGGGAGAGACCCACACCACCAGCACCTACCGGTTCCCCGACGGGAGCTCCGCCCTCGTGGTGGCGAACCACATGAACCTCGGCGGCGACAACAGTGCGGAGTTCCGCATCGAGGGCACGGGCGGAGCGATCCGCGGCACTCTCGGGCTCATGTACGACTATCCCACCGGTCGTCCGGACACCCTCGAGGTCACGAGCACCGTCGTCGGCACCGACGGGTGGATGCCGTACCCGGTGAGCCAGCGCTGGTTCCCGCACGCCTTCATCGGGTCCATGGGGTCGGTGCTCGGGGCGATCGCTACCGGCAGCACCCCGCGCAGCGCGGTGAGCGACAACGTGAAGACCATCGAACTGGTCGACGCCCTCTACCGCTCGATGGCGGCGAACGAGGTAGTGCACCTCGATCGCTGATCGCGCGTTTCGCGGTCTGGTCGCATCCGTAGTAGACAGGCGGGATCATGGTCAAACTCAGCGATGTCGCCGCGCGCGCTGGAGTGTCCCCCGCGGCGGCGTCGAGAGTGCTCTCCGGGGACTCCACGGTTCGCGTGTCGGAGGCGACGCGCCAGCGGGTGATGGTCGCCGCGCGGGAGCTCGACTACGTGCCAAACCACGCGGCGCGATCCCTGCGCACGGCGCGAACAAGAACTCTCGCCCTCGTGGTGCCCGATGTGACGAGCGCGGTCTTCGCCGAGCTCGCCGGGGGAGCCGAAGCGGAGGCGGCATCCCGCGGACTCGCCATCGTGCTCGGCCGCTCCGAGCGCCTCCGGGAAGACGGCGACTGGTTGCGGCGCCTTGTCGGGGAGGGGCGGATAGACGGAGTGATCCTCCAGCTGCCGGACGGCACTCCGCCGGCCGACCTGCAGTCGCTCGTCATGCAGGACACCCCGATCGTGGTGATCAACTCCGTGGACGACGGACCCGTCAGCACCATCGTGCTGGACGATGCCGCGGGCATTCGCCTCGCCCTGGACCATCTGCGCGGACTCGGCCACCACGACATCGGGTTCATCGGTGGACTGCCTGGCAGCGCGACCGGGGCGCGGCGTGAAGCGGCCTACCGATCCGCGATGGACGAGGCCGGGCTTCCGGTATCCGGGGAGTGGATGACGGCGCTCGGCTATGCCGGCACCGAGGGCCGCGCCGCCGCCGTCGAACTCCTCGAGCGGGCGTCGGTGCCGACCGCTCTCGTGGTCGCGAATCTCAACGCCGCCCTCGGCGTTCTCGCCGAGATCCACGCCCGCAACCTGAGGGTGCCGGCTGACATCTCGATAGTCGCCATGCACGACGTCTGGTACGCGGATGCCACCTGGCCCCCGATCACCACGGTGCGGATGCCCCTGCGCGAGCTCGGCGCCGCCGCCGTCGCCGCCCTGGTGGACGACACCGCCGGGGTGACCCACGAGGTGATCGCGTCGCCCGCGCCGCAGCTCGTGGTGCGGCAGTCCACCGCCGGCCCGAGAGAGTAGGCGCGAGAGGTTTCAGCGACGCGGCGGGTAGACCTTCGGCGAGAAGGCGGAGGCGACCAGTGCGCGGAGCGATTCGAGCGATCCGGTCACCAGGCCCTGCGCCCTCGCCTGCACGAGCACATTGCCGATGGCGGTCGCCTCCACGGGACCGGCGAGCACCGGGAGCCCGCTTCGGTCGGCGGTGAACTGGCAGAGCAGCTCGTTCTGCGAACCACCCCCCACAATGTGGATGACCGAGACCCGCCGCCCGGACAGTGCGCTGGCCGTCTCGACAGCCTGCGCGAAGGCGACCGCGAGACTCTCGATGATCGCCCTCACGAACTCGGCCCGACTCTGCGGGGCCGGGAGGCCGCGTTCGGAGTACCAGCCCGCGATCCGCGCCGGCATGTCGCCGGGACCGAGAAACCGTGGGTCCTCGGCATCGAACGGTTCGGCGGTCGCAACGGATGCCGCGTCGATGAGTGACGGAAGGTCGATCGTGTCGCCCTCCTCCTCCCACGTGCGCACCGACTCGCTCAGCAGCCAGAGGCCCATCACGTTGTGCAAGAAACGCACGCGCCCGTCGACGCCGCCCTCGTTGGTGAAGTTGGCGAGGCGGCTGGCCTCGGTGAGCACCGGGTTCTCCAGCTCGACGCCCACGAGCCCCCAGGTGCCGCAGGAGATGTAGGCGAAGTCGTCGCGAGTGGAGGGCACTGCGACGACGGCGGAGGCCGTGTCGTGCGACCCGACGGTGGTGACCTGGACCCCGGCGAACGCGCGCGCGGCGCCGAGGGGCGTCCCGGGCTCGATGAGGTCGGGGAAGATGCTGCGCGGCAGTGAAAGGCGCTTTAGCACGGCATCATCCCAGGTGCGGGTCGTGACGCTGAGCAGGCCGGTCGTTGACGCGTTGGTCAGCTCGGAACCCCGGACTCCGGTGAGCCAGAAGCCGAGGAGGTCGGGGATCAGCAGCATACCGTCAGCGTGGTCGAGGTCGCCGGACAGCCGGTCAGCGGTGAGCTGGAAGAGGGTGTTGAAAGAGAGGTGCTGCAGGCCGTTGGCCCGGTACAGGTCCGCCGCCGACACTGATTCGTGCACCACGGCGACGGCTGGCAGGGTGCGTTCGTCACGGTAGTGGAACGGCTCGGCGAGCATCCGGTCTCCGGAGAGCAGGGCGTAGTCCACGGCCCAGGAATCGACGCCGATGCTCTGCACATTCGTCTCTTCGCGGATCGCCGCCTCGATTCCCGAGAGGACGTGGCGATAGAGCTCGGTGACGTTCCAATGAAGCCCATCGGAGGTGGCGACCGGGCCGTTGGGAAAGCGTGCGACCGGTCGCAGGTTCAGCTCGTTGTGTCCGACGTAGCCGAGCATCACGCGACCGCTGGTCGCGCCGAGGTCGACCGCGGCGACGGCCCCGTTCATTGGTCTCCCCCCGTGCGCGCGCGACTGCGTTGTCCAATTTTGCTCCGCTGTTCACTCCGCCCGCCCGGTTCGAAATCCATGCAGGCAGGGGTCGACTTCGGCGTGTCGGGCGCAACGCGCCGTGCTCGTTCCACGTGTGCATGGATTTCCAACCGGACGGACCTCGCCGTCGACTGAGGCCGCGGACCGAGCGAGAGCGCCATCGATGGAACGCCGTCGCCACGTCGAAGTGCAACCGGGTTTCGTCTCTGCCGCCGGCTGCCCTGTTGGATATCCATGCATCTCAAGGTCGACTTCGGCGTGTTGAGCGCGCCACGCCGAAGACGTCGCGCGCCTGCATGGATTTCTGACATGGCACGCCGCCCCCCGGGCACATTGCGCCGCAACTGGAGGAGCGGATGCCCGTGAGCCGAAGTCATCGCAGGAACGCGGCTGCGACACCGGCGTCGACGGGTATGTGCAGCCCGGTGGTGTGACTGAGGTCGCTGGTGCAGAGCACGAACACGGCGTTGGCGACGTTTTCGGGAAGCACCTCGCGCTTGAGCAGGGTTCGCTCTGCGTAGTACTTGCCGAGCTCCTCCTCCGGAACTCCGTAGACCGCTGCACGCTTCGCACCCCAGCCGCCGGCGAAGATTCCGGATCCGCGCACGACGCCGTCGGGATTGATCCCGTTCACCTTCACCCCATACTCGCCGAGCTCCGCCGCGAGCAGGCGCACCTGGTGGGCCTGGTCGGCCTTGGTGGCCGAGTAAGCGATGTTGTTCGGCCCGGCGAAGACGGAGTTCTTCGACGAGATGTAGATGATGTCCCCACCGAGCTTCTGTTCGATCAAGACCTTCGCCGACGCGCGGGAGACGAGGAACGATCCCTTCGCCATCACGTCGTGCTGCAGGTCCCAGTCGGCGACGGTGGTCTCGAGAAGGCTCTTCGAGAGCGAGAGGCCGGCGTTGTTGACGACGAGGTCGAGGCCGCCGAACGCGAGCAGTGCGGCATCCACCGCGGCCTGCACCTGCAGTTCGTCCGTGACGTTCGACTGCACGCCGATCGCGACATCCGTCGTTCCGATCTCGGCGGCGGCGGCTTGCGCCTTCGCCAGGTCGAGGTCGGCGATGACGACGCACGCTCCCTCGGCGGCGAGGCGGGTGGCGATGGCCTTGCCGATGCCGGATGCCGCGCCGGTGACGAGCGCGACGCGCGTCGCGAGAGGCTTGGGCAGAGGCATCCGCTGCAGCTTGGCCTCCTCGAGCGCCCAGTACTCGATGCGGAACTTTTCGGACTCGGCGATCGGAGCGTAGGTGGAGATCGCTTCGGCGCCGCGCATCACGTTGATGGCGTTGATGTAGAACTCGCTTGCGACGCGGGCGGTTTGCTTGGTGGCGCCATAGCTGAACATGCCGATGCCGGGCACGAGCACGATGAGCGGGTCGGCGCCCCTCATCTTCGGAACCCCGGCTCCCCCCTCGCTCGCAGGCTCGCTCGGCGCTGGCGTCGCGGAATCGCTGGCGCGATTCACTGAGCTCCAGCGGTCGTAGTACGCCTGGTAGTCGGCCCGGTACTCTGCGTGCAGCTCGGTGAGGCGGGCGGTCTGCTCCTCGAGCGACGCGCTCGGCGGCAGGTCGAGCAGCATCGGCTTGACCTTCGTACGGAGGAAGTGGTCGGGGCAGCTGGTGCCGAGGGCGGCGAGGCGAGGCGACTCCGAGGAGGCCAGGAAGTCAAGCACCACCTGGGCGTCGGTGAAGTGGCCGACCTGGGCTCGATCGGTGGAGGCGAGCCCGCGCAGGGTGGGGGCCAGCGCAGCGGCCCGGTAAAGACGCTGGTCAGAGGTCAGTGCGGTGTAACCATCCATGACGGTTCCGAAGGGATCTTCGCGGCCGTTCTCTACGATGAACTTCTCGGCCGTCTCGATGATCCAGAGCGAATTGGCTTCTGCCTCGTCGCTCGTGTCGCCCCAGGCCGTGATGCCGTGGCCGCCGAGGATGCAGCCGATCGCCTGCGGGTTGGCGTCCTTGATGGCGGCGATGTCGAGCCCGAGCTGCCAGCCCGGCCGGCGCCACGGAACCCAGGCCACCTTCTCGCCAAAGGCCTTCGTTGTGAGTTCCTCGCCGTCGGCGGCAGTCGCGAAGGCGATGCCGGAATCAGGATGAAGGTGGTCGACGTGAGCGGCATCCACCAGTCCGTGCATGGCGGTGTCGATCGACGGGGCGGCACCCCCCTTGCCGTGCAACGTGTAGTCGAACGCGGCGACCATATCATCCTCGCGGTCCACGCCGGGGTAGACGTTCGTCAGCGCGCGCAGGCGGTCGAGGCGAAGCACCGCCAGCCCCGACTCGGTGAGCGTGCCGAGGTCTCCGCCGGATCCCTTGACCCATAGCAGCTCCACCGGCTCGCCCGTCGCGGGGTCGACATCCGTTCCCTTGGCGGAGGTGTTTCCGCCTGCGTAGTTCGTGACCCGCGGGTCGGATCCGAGGCGGTTGCTCCGGGCGATGAGCTCGGCGGCGGTGCGATTCGACGGCATTGGGTTGGTCATGTCGTGATCCTTCGGTCTGCGGTGAAGAGAGGAGGGGCGGCTGGGCGATCGCCGGGAGGCGGCGCTACCAGATGGTGTAGCCGCCGTCGACCACGAGGATCGACCCGGTCATGAATGCCGACGCCTCGCTCGCGAGGAAGACGACGGAGGGGGCGATCTCCTCGGGCTGGGCGAACCGCTTCTGCGGGGCATCCTGCACCCAGTAGCGGAGGTAATCCTCGCGATCCACCGGGGTCATCTCGGTCTCGACGTAGCCGGGAGCGACGGCGTTGACGCGGATGTTCCGCGGCGCCCACTCCTGTGCGAGCGACTTGGTGAGGTGGTGCACAGCGGCCTTCGACGCGTTGTAGGCCGGCTGGTTTTGCGGGCGATTGACGATGAAGCCGGACATCGATCCGATGTTCACGATCGAGCCGCCGTTCGTCATGTGGCGCGCGGCGGCGACACTGCTCTTGAACACCGCTTTCACGTTGAGGTCGAACACGGCATCCCATTCGGCATCCGGCACCTCATCGGCGTTGCGGTGGAAACAGGAGCCGGCGTTGTTGACGAGGATGTCCAGTCCGCCGAGGGCATCCGCTGCCGAGTCGATCGCCCGGTGGAGTTCGCTGTCGGAGGTCAGGTCGGCCTGGATCGCGGTGGCCGTCACGCCGGTGGCCTCGAAGTCACGGAGGGCCCGGTCATTCGCTCGAGCATCGCGGGCGATGAACGCGACATCGGCTCCCGCCTCGGCGATTGCCTGCACGAATGACTTTCCGAGTCCACGGTTGCCCCCGGTGATGAGGGCCTTCCGCCCGGCGAGGGAGAACAGGTCGAGTACGGTCATTGTGACTCCTTGGTTCGGTGCATCCGGTCGGGCGATATGGGCCAGAGGACCATCATGCGCCCCACCCCGCCTGGACCCCGCCGACGCGATCCTCCGCGATCTTCTTCTGGTAGCCGGATGCCGCGTAGGCGGCCATCGGGTCGCCAGCGAGTCCGCGGCTCTCGCGCCAGGCGGCGAGGTCGGCGCGAACGTCGGTGTAGAACGCGTCCATGAGGATGCCGTTGGCACCGAGCACATCGCCCGCGCCCTGCGCCGCTGTCAGCGCCGCAGTGTCGACGAGCAGCGCCCGGGCGGTCATCTCCTGCACATTGAGCACGGAGCGGATCTGCCCCGGGATCTTGTCCTCGACGTTGTGGCACTGGTCGAGCATGAAGGCTACGGATGAGTCGGTGCCGTATCCCCCGCCGCGGATGACTTCGTAGAGGATGCGGAACAGTTGGAACGGGTCGGCGGCTCCGACGATGAGGTCGTCGTCGGCGTAGAAGCGGGAGTTGAAGTCGAAGGAGCCGAGCTTGCCGAGGCGAAGCAGCTGCATGACGATGAACTCGATGTTGGTGCCGGGGGCGTGATGGCCGGTGTCGAGACAGACCACGGCGCGGTCTCCGAGTGCGGAGACCTGGGCGTAGGAGGTGCCCCAGTCCGGAACATCCGTGTGATAGAAAGCGGGCTCGAAGAATTTGTATTCGAGCACCAGCCTCTGGGAGGTGCCGATGCGCGCGTAGATCGCAGAAAGGGAGTCGGCCAGGCGGTCCTGCCGGACGCGGAGGTCGCCCTGGCCGGGGTAGTTGGTGCCGTCGGCGAGCCAGATCTTGAGATCGCGGGAGCCCGTCGCATCCATGATGTCGATGCACTCGAAGTGGTGGTCGACGGCCTTCTGCCGCACCCGCGGATCGACATGGGTCAACGAGCCGAACTTGTAGTCGTCGTCCTGGAAGGTGTTGGAGTTGATCGTGCCGAGGGCGAGCCCCAGGTCGTTCGCGAACGTGCCCAACGCCGCGTAGTCATCGACTCGATCCCAGGGGATGTGCAGCGCGACGGTCGGCGACAGCCCGGTGTACGCGTTTACCTGGGCGGCATCCGCGATCTTCTCCTGTGCGGTGCGCGGTGTTCCCTCAGTCTTGAACACCTTGAACCGGGTGCCCGAGTTACCGAAGGCCCATGATGGCAGCTCGATGGCCTGCTGGGCGAGAGCGGATGTGATTTCAGAGAAGTCGGTCATGTCAATACTCAATCGTTTCTGTTTTGCGTTCCGATTCCTAGCGGGTTACGCCGACCAGGGGGACGGAGGGAACCGTGATGGAGATGTGGCCCGCCGCGAGGGCGCGGTCTTCCTGGCCGGGAAGTCGCAGCACCCCGTCCATGCCGACGGGCACATCGGCATCGACGGTGAACTCGTCGCCGGCCACGATCCAGCGCACGGCGATGCGGCCGTGGGGAGTCTCGAGCGCAGTCTCGGCCTCGGTGAGGCCGCCGCCGGGCTGGGGCGCGATGAGCACCTTCGAATAGCCGGGGGCGAGCGGGGCGATGCCGCCGACGACCCGGTGCATCCAGTCCGCCACCGCACCGAGGGCGTAGTGATTGAACGACGTCATCTCGCCCGGGTTGATGCTGCCATCCGGCAGCATTGAGTCCCAACGCTCCCAGATGGTGGTCGCCCCCATGGTCACCGGATAGAGCCACGACGGGCAATCGCGTTGAAGCAGAAGCTTGTAGGCGTCGTCGAGGTGGCCCGTCCTGGTCAGGGCATCCGTGATGAACGGCGTGCCGGCGAATCCGGTCGAGATGCGGTAACCGCTCTCCGCGACGAGCTCGGCCAGCCGGCTGCCGGCGGCATCCTCATCCGCAGTGTCGAGGAGGCCGAATACGATCGAGAGCGAATAGACGGTGGTGCAGTCGCTGAACACGCGGCCGCCGTCGACGTAGTGCTCGGTGAACGCGGAGCGCAGGTTTGCCGCGATCTCGGCAAACTCGGCGTGCTCCGCCTCGCGGCCGAGTAGTTGCGCGACCTCGGCGAGGATCGCCGCCGACCGGTAGGCGCAGGCCGTGGCAACCACACCGAAGTCGGCCTTCGCCTTGATCGGGTCTTCCGGCGGCGCGTCCGGGTCGAGCCAGTCCCCGAATTGGAAGCCCGTGTCCCACAGCCCGTTGGGCGAGAGCAGCGACCGCACGCGCCGCACGTGCGACACCATTGACTCGAACTGGTTCACGAGAATCTGCTCGTCACCGTAGGCTTGGAAGAGCGCCCAGGGCACCCAGACACCCGCATCGCTCCAGATCGCCGTGGTCTCCGTCTCCGGGAAACCGCCGGGAAGGTCGAGGTACTTCAGCACGTCGGGCACGACGTAGGCGATGATTCCGTCGTGGTGGGCCTGTTCGAGGGCCAGGTTGCGGAGCCAGTCGCTCAGGAACGAATCGACGTTGAAAAGGAACGCTGCGGTCGGGGCGAACGCCGCGATGTCGCCGGTCCATCCGAGTCGTTCGTCACGCTGCGGGCAGTCGGTCGGCACGTCGACGAAGTTGCCGCGCATGCCCCACACCACGTTCTCGTGGAACTGGTTCAGCATCGGGTCCGATGTGCGGAAGGTGCCGGTTCGCTCGAGCTCCGAGCCGATGGCGACGGCCGTGAGGTCGTCCGGTGTCAGTTCGCCCGGCCATCCGGAGACCTCCGCGTACCGGAAGCCATGGAATGTGAACGTCGGCTCGAAGACATCCTCCCCGCCGCTCAGGATGAAGCGGTCGGTCGCCAGCGCCGAGCGCAGTGGCCGCGTGCCGAGTTCGCCGTCCTCGAGGACCTCGGCGTGCCTCAGGGCGACCTCGGTTCCGGACGGACCCTGAACGCGAACGCGCACCCATCCCACCAAGTTCTGGCCGAAGTCGACGAGGGTCTTGCCCGACTCGGAGGTCCAGATCTCCTGGACGGGCAGTTCGTTCCAGGCGGTGACGTGCGGGCCGATGTACGGCTCAAGCGAGGCGGTGTCCAGGTCGAGCGCGTGCACACCCACCCAGCCGTCAGCGCCGAACCCCGGCTTCAGCCACGCGTCGTCGCGAAGGCGGGCGTCGATGGTCTCGCCGTCGTACAGGTCGTTCGCGAGCACGTCGCTCGGGCCGGCCGACCAGCTCTCGTCGGTCGTCACGGTCTGGGTCGCGCCGTCATCGAAGACGATCTCGAGCTGTGCGAACGCGCCGAGCTCGTCGCCGTAGAACGCGCCACGGCCGCTCCAGCCGAGACGACCGCGGAACCAGCCGTTGCCGAGCGCGAGACCGAGAACGCTGGTGTCGGCAAGCTGTTCGGTGACATCGTATGTTGCATAGCGGAGCCTCCACTCGTAGCTGCTCCAGCCCGGCGTGAGCAGGTCATCCGAGACCCGCATACCGTTCAGCCAGGCCTCGACGATGCCGTGGGCAGTGAGGCTCAGGGTCGCCCTGGTCACCGCGCCGTGGCCCTCGTCGAGCCGAAATTCCTGCCGCAGCAGCGGCGCTCCGGCAAAGTCCTTGTCGGCTGCGATCAGTTGTGCTTGCCAGTTCACGTGGTGTCTCCAGTTTGTGTGTGTCGGTTGTTCCGGGTCGGCGGGGGCGCGTTGGCGTCCCCGCCCGAGAGAGGTGGTGGGTCAGCCCTTGACGGCGCCGCTCGTGATGCCGCTGACGATCTGCCGGTTGAAGAAGATATAGGCGATCAGGGGCGGGATCGTGATGAGCAGAATGGCCATGAAGAGCAGGTTGAAGAAGCTCAGGTTCTGGCCCGAGAACGTGTAGAGGGCGAGTTGCACCGTCACGTTCTCGTCTCCAGGAAGGAAGTAGAGCGGACCGGCGAAGTCGTTGAAGACGAAGACGGACTGCACGACGATCACGGTCACGATCACGGGGCGCAAAAGGGGAAGCACGACTCGGAAGAAGAGCCTCACCGGCCCCGCGCCGTCGAGCACCGCCGCCTCGTCGAGCTCGCGGGCGATATTCCCCACGAAGGCACGGAACAGCAGGATGCAGAACGAGAGGCCGAATGTGGCCTCGACCAGGATCATCCCGGGTATCGTCCCGAACAGCTTGAGTCCCTGAAGCACCCAGATCGTCGGCACGACCGCGGGCGGCACGATCAGGCCGGCGAGCACGAAGAAGTTGACGACCGGGCCCCACTTGCTCTTCTTGCGGGCGAGAACATAGCCGGACATCGCCCCGATGACGACCATGAGGGTGACCGAACCGATGGTCAGGACAGCGCTGTTGAGGATCGCGCGCCCGATCACGCCGTTATTGGACGCCAGCGTGTCGACCAAGTTCTGGAAGAACTGCCACTGCGTGGGCCAGGAGAACGCGAGGGTCGATGCGTCCGCGGGAGTCTTCGACGCCTGAAGGAGCACGAAGACGAACGGGATCAGGAAGACCACCGCGGAAACGATGATCGCGATCGTGCCGACGATCCAGGCGCGTAGGCGTTCGCGGATCACAGTTCCACCTGCTTTCTGTTGAGGAAGTAGGAGAGCGGTACCATGATCACGGCGACCAAGACGAAGAGCACGACGTTGCCCGCCGTGGAGAGGCCGAAGAAGCCGGCCTGATACTGCTTGTAGATCACCGATGCGAGCACGTCGCTGGTGAAGCCGGGACCGCCCCCCGTGGTGACCCAGATGATGTCAAACGACCGTAAGCCGCCGATGAGCGAGAGGATGATGACCGTCGCGGTGGCTCCGCGGGTGAGCGGGATGGTGATCTCGCGCAGCATCTTGAGGGAGCCCGCGCCGTCGATCTTGGCCGCCTCGAAGTATTCGGTCGGAATGGCAACGATTCCGGCCATGAAGATCAGCGTGGCGATACCGACGCCTTTCCAGATGTCGATTCCGGCGATGCTGTAGAGCGCAAGGTTCGGATCCGTCAGCCAGCCGGGTTGCGGAAGTCCGAAGAAACCGAGCACCGCGTTCACCATGCCGTGGAAGGGGTCGAGCAGCGACTTGAACATGATCCCGACGCCGATCGTCGAGATCAGCACGGGGAAGAAGATGACGGCGCGGAGGTAGCCGCGACCGATGATCGGAGAGGTGAGAAGCAGCGCAAGCAGGAACCCGAGGACCACCTTTGATCCGGACGTGATGACGGCGTAGACAAGGGTGTGGAAGAAGCTCGTGTACAGCTGCGGATCCTCGAAGAATCGCACGAAATTGTCGACGCCGATGAACGTTGAATCGAACAACGACCAGCGGGTGAGCGAGAAGTAGAACGACGAGAATGTCGGAAGGGCGAAGAAAATCACGTACAGCGCGAGCGCCGGAATGAAGAACCATGTCGGGTAGAACGACTTGATCGTGCGGCGCAGATTCTCTTTTGGGGCGTGGGCGCGGGTGGCGATATCACCGGCTAGTATCGCGCTCGCGGGGTGGGCAGTCGACATTGGTCACTCCTCGTCGCGTTCTGTGCTTTCAAGAAATGCGGGGCCGACGACCGATGGTCGTCGGCCCCGCAGTGAGACGCTACGCCCGAGGGCGCTTCGTCGGAGGGCGGCTTACCAGCCCTTGATCCCGAGCTGCTGGGCCTGCGCCTTCACGTCGTTGTCGTAGAGGGCCGCGCCCGCCTTGGCGTCCGTGATTCCTGAACCGACCTGCACGAGGATCTTCTCGAGGTTCGGTCCCTTGATTGGCGACAGGAACTCCAGAGCGAGTCCGGTCTTCTTGTCATTCTGGTACTTCAGCTCGTCGGCGACCAGCGCCGGCGCGTCACTCGGAACCTTGCACGAGCTGATGGCGAACGGGCCGGCGGGAGTGCCGGCCGCATTCTGAGCGTCGCACCCGGCGGGAGAGTTCAAGAACGCGATGAGCTTCTTGGCTGCTGCGAGCTTGTCCCCGGTGGTCGCCTTCGGAATGTATGCCCCGTTTGCCTCCCAGACAGTAGCGTACGAGTCGCCGTTGTCGGTCGGCATCGCGAAGTAGCCGATGTCATTTACCTGGTCGGGATTGGACTGCAACACGTTGCCGATTACCACGGTGATCATCGGGTACTGGGCTGCTGTTCCGGTGGCCAGTTCCTTCAGCGCCGCGACGTTGGTCATCGACGCGTAGTCCTTGTTCATCAGGCCCCGCTCGAAGATGTCTCGAGTGTGCGTGAAGCCGGCCAGGGCCGGGGGGTTCACATACTTCGCCTTGTTGTTCGTGTAGTTGGTTGCCCACTTCGCATCTTTCGCCGTGACGTTAGCGAAGTCGGCGAGCACGAACAGCTGGCTGGTCCAGGTATCACCGTAGGAGACGAGCACCGGGGTGATGCCTGCGGCCTTGATCTTCTCGCTGTTGCTGATGAACTCATCCCAGGTCTTGGGAACGGTCAGTCCGAGCTTCTCGTAGACCTTCTTGTTGTACATGATGCCGCCGTTGAAGGTCGTGCCCCACGGTGCACCGTACGTGCCCTTGTCTGTGCTGACCGCTGCCTTGAAGTCCGGGGTGATGTCCTTAACCCAGGACTCGTCGGTGAGCGGCTGGAGCTGGCTGTCCGGCTTCAGCGCCTGGAGGAGCGAACCCGAGTTGTAGAGGAAGACGTTGTCCATGGTGCCGGTCGACAGCTTGGTCTTGATCAGGTTGTCGCCGTCTGTGCCGCCCGGCCGGGTGTTGACCTTGACCGTGATGGTCGGATTCGCCTTGTTGAACGCGGTGGCAAGGGTGTTGGCGAACTTCGTGGCGATCGGATCGTTGCCGCCGGCCATGAGAGTGATGCTGGTCGTGCCAGTGCTGCCGCTTGTGCTGCAGCCGACGAGTGCGAGGCTCAAAAGGACCAGGCCGCTGAGAGCGGCTGTGACGCGAGTTGCCGTCGTTCTAGTGAACATAAATACCTCCTTGTATTTGCTGTGGCGCTCCGCAGAAAAGGGTGTCTTGAAGCGTTTCATCTGAAGATAGGGCGAATTTCGACCATCGTCAAGCGATTTCTTGAAACGATTCAGAATCGAGTTCTCACGACACTCGGTGGGCCGCGATTGCGGCCCGGAAATCCCGGGGTCCCCCCGCGGGACGGAGACCCAAGGGGGCACGCGGCGAGGGCTGTTCCCCGCTGGTCGAGACCCGCTCCGGCCGGATCTGCGCTCGATGCGGGCGACGTGCCATCATTGAACGATTCAATCGCCGCGAATGCCGCGCCGAGCGTTGGAAGAGCGGGAGCCTCGATGGTCGCAGCGAGTGTGCGTGACGTCGCGGCGCATGCCGGGGTGTCGGTCGGCACCGTCTCGAACGTTCTCAATCACCCCGAGAAGGTGCTTCCGGAGACCGTCACCAGGGTGCGCGGCTCGATCCGCACCCTGGGCTTCATCCGAAACGACGCGGCACGGCAGCTGCGTGCCGGGCGCAGCAAGACCATCGGCCTTGTCGTGATGGATATCCGCAACCCGTTCTTCACCGACATCGCGCGCGGCGCAGAGAACCGGGCCGCCGATGCCGCGTTGGCCATCCTCCTCGGAGACAGCGACCAGAGTTCCTCCCGTGAGGGCGCCTACCTCGACCTGTTCGAGGAGCAGCGGATTCACGGGGTGCTGGTGAGCCCGGTCGGCGATATCACCCCGCGCCTGGAAAAACTCCGTGAGCGGGGCATCCCTGCCGTGCTCGTCGACCGCAGTTCGGCGGACGGAACCTTCAGTTCGGTGTCGGTAGACGACTTCGCAGGCGGTCAGATGGCCGTCGAGCACCTGATCTCGGCCGGCCGGAAGCGGATCGCCTTTCTTGCCTGCTCGTTCGACATGCGTCAGGTCACAGACCGGTTTGCCGGCGCGCGTGCCGCGGTTGCCTCGCACCCGGGAGTCACGCTCGAGGTGATCGAGGTCGAGAGCCTCACGGTCATCGCGGGTCGGATCGCCGGCCAGCAGTTGGTGGAGAGGCCGGTAGGCGACCGCCCGGACGGCATCTTCGCGGTCAACGACCTGATCGCGATGGGCGTGCTTCAGGCGCTAGTGATGCGCAGGGAGGTGCGTGTGCCCGGAGACATCGCCCTCGTCGGCTACGACGACATCGACTTCGCGTCCGCCGCCGTCGTTCCCCTCACCTCGATCCGGAGACCGGGTGCCCTCATCGGACAGACCGCCGTGAATATCCTGCTCGAAGAGGCGGCCGACCCAGCGCTCGCCCCCCGCCAGGTCGTCTTCCAGCCCGAACTGGTGGTGCGAGAGAGTACCTTGTAAGGATCATGGCGACGCAGATTCCCGCCGATGCTCCCGCACTCATCGTGCCGGAGTTCGGAAGCATTGAACTTGGCCGGCGGCCCGTACCGCATCCCGGACCGGGGAAGGTGCTCATCCGCACGGACTTCACCGGGGTGAGTGTCGGCACCGAGATGCTGGCGGCCACCGGCGAGCGCCCCGCCTGGGGTCCCGTGCCGTTCACCCCCGGCTACCAGGGGGTCGGACACATCGTCGCGTTCGGCGAGGGCGAGGAACGGCAGGGTCTCACGCTCGGCGAGGCGGTGGCCTGTTTCGGCGACGGTACCCACGGCGCATATTTCATCGCCGACCTCGAGCTGACCTATCCGATCGAAGAGACCGATTCCTATCACATGGCCGCGCTGTTCGTGCCCGCGGCGGTCGGGCTGAACGCGATTGACAAGGCGGGGTTACAGAGCGGCGACACCGTGCTCGTGCTCGGTCAGGGCCTCATCGGCCAGGCTACGGCGATGCTCGCGCGGGACCGTGGCGCTTATGTGGTGGTTTCCGAGGTGTCACCCGAACGCCGGGCCATCTCCGCGGCGCACTGTGCCGACCGGGTGATCAACGGCTCCGACGGCTCGCCCTGGTCCCAACTGCAGAGCGACTTTCCCGACGGATTCGACATGGTGATCGAATCCACCGGCGTCGCCTCTCTCATCGACAGTGCGCTCGAGTGCCTGCGATTCGAGGGCACCATGGTCTTCGAAGGGCTATACCCCGACCAGGTCTCCTTCACCTACGAACTCGCGCACGAACGACAGATCAACGCGGTTTTCCCCTGGTTCATCGGCACCTCGGAGGTACGTCGCACGGTGCTCGATCGCATCGTCTCCGGTGAACTCGACTTCGACCCGCTCATCACCAATCGGGTGAGCTGGACGGAAGCGGATGCCACCTATCGCCGACTCTTCACCACCGAGCGTGACCATCTCAACGGCATCGTCATCGACTGGCGCGGGGCCGAGTAGGCATGCCTCTCGAGGGTGACTACGCACCGAGCACGTCCGGCTGGGCCCGCAGGCAGGCCGAGTTGTTCGAGGCGACCGGCGGCGTACAGGGCGCCGAGCTGCGCGGCAGGCCGATCATCGTGCTGACCTCGGTCGGGGCGAAGTCCGGTTTGCTGCGGAAGACCGCCCTGATGCGGGTCGAACACGGCGGCGAGTATGCCGTGGTCGCCTCGCTCGGCGGCGCCCCGAAGCATCCGGTCTGGTATTACAACCTGCTCAAGACGCCTCAGGTCGAGCTTCAGGATGGCGCGGTGAAGGCCGACTACGTCGCGCGAGAGGTCACCGGCGAGGAGAAGGCCTCCTGGTGGAAGCGGGCCGTCGCGGCCTACCCGCCGTATGCCGACTACCAGGAGAAGACCGAGCGCCGGATCCCGGTGTTCGTGCTCACCAGAGTGGACCGCCGATGACTCAGCCCGCCCCGACCAGACGCGCGCTTCTCGTCTGGGACATCGCAGTCTCTGCGGCGGTGCTCCTGATCGGATTCGGTTTCCTCGTAGTCGCGGCCGTGATCGACCTGGTCTCGGCGGCATTTGTGGGCAACTGCCCGGCGCGAACCTGCTCGGCGGGCGCGGCGGTGGCATCCCTCGGCATCTCCTGGTTCCTGATGTTCGTGCTACTGATAATCGGCGCCGTGCTCACGATCGTCACCCTCGTGAGGCGACGACAGGCCTGGTGGATCGCTCTCCTCGCCCTCGTGCTGGGTGTAGCGGTCTGGATCACCGGGTTCGTGCTCTACTCGCAGGCGGTCAGTCACGATCGCGTCGTTATCGGTGGGGTCATCGCGCTGGGAACGACTCTGCTGGCGTAGTTCGCCGATTCCGGTGAGGCCTTTCGCCATCGAGTTGCACTCTTGTGCGGCCTTTGCCCCCGGCCGGCTCGCAGAAGCGTGCAATTCACCGGGAGAATCCGGGGCGTGGCCTGCACCGGCGGGAAGAGCGGGCCTAGCCGATGGCGAAGTCGCGCGGGTCGACCCGCGTGAGTCCGGAGATCCCGTCGAATGCGCGGTCGGGCGAGACGATCGTATCGATGCCGTAGGCGAGCGCTGTCGCCGCATGCACGGCATCCCGGCCCCGGATCGTAGGGACGCGTTCGATCAGGTCGAGCGAGAGGTCGAGCACCTCCCGGTCGAAGAAGAGCAGCGTGCAGGCAGCCGAGGTGTCGCGACCGTCCGCGGCGGCGAGCCGACGATCTCCCGTCACCCTCAGGCGGTGATGAACCAGCTCCTGGATCATCTCGACGCTCGCGTACATCCGGAAGGTCTTGGTCGCCATCCGCATCATCAGGGCGCGGCAGGCCGCCTTGTATGGGCCGTCGCCACCGAGGGCGTAGATCGGAACGGCACTGTCGATGAGCGCCGATCCGTTCGTCATGGCAGGTCTCTCAGAAAGTCCCTCTCGAACGACTCCTTCTCAACCTCCCAGTCGATCGGAGGCCCTGCCGGCTGCGCGTCGGCGCGCGCGAACAGCCGCGCGAGCGCATCCACCTTCGTCTGCTTGCTCCGGTTCAGCCGTTCATCCACCGCCTCGCGGATGAGGGAGGCCACACTCTGTTTCTGCACCGACGCCTCGTGCTCGAGCGCGGCGTACTGGGCGGGGTCGAGCAGGATCTGAACACGGCGATCGAGGGTAGCCATACACATACTGTAGCATGTGTAGGTCTTTTGACCGCAGACCGCAGACCGCAGACCGCGTGACCGCGTGACACCGGCCGCTCGCGTCTTGCCGACGCCGAATCGGGGATCTTCCGCCGCACAAGCGCTCGGGCACGCGGCTGCGCCTCAACGAAGCGCGCGACCGCTACCGGATCGGCGGGTAACCCTGCGGAAACAACGCCGCAACATGCGGGGCCTAGGGTAAAGCCATGGACGGCCTGTTCGAAGGATATGACGCCCGGGCTGTCGGCGGTCGTACGGCCGCACCGACGCCGTGGGACGAAATGTTCGACGAGCCGAAGAACGTGCGCTCGGCGTATCGTGAGATCCATTCGGCCCTGGCGCAGATGACGCAAAAGGAACTCCGCGGTCGCACCGACGCCCTGGCAAGTTCCTATCTCGCCCAGGGGGTCACCTTCGACTTCGCCGGTGAAGAGCGTCCGTTTCCGCTCGACGCCGTACCGCGTGTGATCGAACTCGCGGAGTGGAGGAACGTCGAGGCGGGAATCTCCCAGCGCGTGCTCGCCCTCGAAGCCTTCCTCGCCGACATCTACGGAGCCCAAAACGCGGTGAAAGACGGTGTGATCCCCGCCGCGCTGATCAGCTCCTCGAGCCATTTCCACCGCGAGGCTGCCGGCATCCATCCGGCCAACGGGGTGCGCATCCAGGTCTCCGGAATCGACCTCATCCGTGACGAGAAAGGCGCATGGCGCGTGCTCGAGGACAACGTGCGCGTGCCGTCGGGCGTGAGCTACGTGATCTCGAATCGCCGGGTGATGGCGCAGACGCTGCCCGAGCTCTTCGTGTCGATGCGGGTGCGCCCGGTCGGCGACTATCCCCACAAACTGCTCCAAGCGCTCCGGGCGAGCGCGCCGGAGGCGGCGGATGACCCGACCATCGTCGTGCTCACCCCGGGGGTCTACAACTCGGCCTACTTCGAGCACACCCTGCTCGCTCGACTGATGGGGGTCGAGCTGGTCGAAGGCCGTGATCTCTTCTGCTCGGGTGGTCGCGTGTGGATGCGCACGACATCCGGGCCCACCCGGGTCGACGTGATCTACCGAAGGGTTGATGACGAGTTTCTCGATCCGCTCCAGTTCCGCGCGGACTCGATGCTGGGATCCCCCGGCCTCCTCCTCGCCGCCAGGCTCGGCAACGTGACCATCGCCAACGCGGTCGGCAACGGGGTAGCCGACGACAAGCTCGTCTACACCTACCTGCCCGATCTGATCAGGTACTACCTGGGCGAAGACGCGATCATCCCGAATGTCGACACCTGGCGACTCGAAGACCCGGCGTCGCTCGAGGAGGTGCTGGACCGGCTCGCTGAGCTCGTCGTCAAGCCGGTGGACGGATCTGGCGGCAAGGGACTCGTCGTCGGTCCCGCCGCCAGCGCGGCCGAACTCGAGAGGCTGCGCAAGAGGCTGATCGCCGATCCCCGAGGCTGGATCGCCCAGCCCGTGGTGCAGCTCTCCACTATCCCCACCCTCGTCGAGGACGGAATGCGGCCGCGGCACGCCGACCTGCGACCGTTCGCGGTGAACGACGGCAAGGATGTCTGGGTACTGCCGGGCGGACTCACTCGCGTGGCGCTCCCGGAGGGCGAACTCGTCGTCAACTCATCGCAGGGCGGCGGATCGAAGGACACCTGGGTGGTCGGGGAGGATCCGCTTAAGGTGTCGCGCCACTCCATCCAGGGGCTCGTCGCCGACCAGGCGACCTCCACCGAGGCGATCCCGATCATCAACTCCGAGGCGCATCACATCGACCAGGCTCCCCGCGACCGCGCTCTGGGGCAGGGCCAACAAGAACAGCAGCAACAGACCGGGGGCACGCCATGCTGAGCCGCATCGCCGAGAGCCTGTTCTGGATCGGACGTTACATTGAGCGCTCCGACGGAACCGCGCGCATCCTCGACGTGCACCTGCAGCTGCTGCTCGAAGACCCGTGGATCGAAGAGGACCTCGCCTGTCGCTCGCTGCTCAGCGTGATGGGCAGCGACGTGCCTGAGGATCGCGTGCTCAACCGGCAGAACGTGCTCGAGATTCTCGCGGTGGACCGTTCGGAGCCGGCATCCATCGCCTATTCGCTCGGGGCCGCCCGCGAAAATGCCCGGCGCGCTCGGGAGATCGTGTCGAGCGAGCTGTGGGAGTGCCTCAACACCACCCGGGCGCGGATGCCGCGCAAGGTTGCCCCCGACAAGGTGCACGAATTCTTCGGCTGGGTGCGGGAGCGTTCGGCGCTCGCCGTCGGCATCATCGAGTCGGCCACGAGTCGCGACGAAGCCTGGCAGTTCTTCACGCTTGGGCGTTCGATCGAACGCGCGGACATGACCGCGCGACTGCTCGCCACCCGTTCGCTCACGGAGGCCAGCGGGCCGTCGTGGACGACCATCCTGCGCTCCTGCGGCGCGTACGAGGCCTATCTGCGCACCTACCGCGGCGTGCCGAGTGCCCGCAACGCCGCGGAGTTCCTCCTGCTCGACCGGCTGTTCCCGCGAAGCATCCTGTTCTCGGTGCGTCGAGCGGAGATGTGCATGCGCGATATCGAGCCGCGCACCGACCGGGTCGGAGTCTCCGACCGGGCCCAGCGCCTGCTCGGCCAGATCCGCAGCGAGCTCGAGTATCGTCCGATTGCCGAGATCCTCGAAGACCTCACGCAACACATGGACAACGTGCAGGCGGCGACAAGTGCGGCCTCGGAGGCGATCCGACAGCGTTATTTCCCCACGAACGCCGCACCGAGCTGGGTCGGTGAGAACACGTGAATCGACTGCGCATCAGGCACGTCACCGGCTTTCACTACGGCGGAGAGGTCACCGCTAGTTACAACGAGGCGCGGATGCTGCCCACCAGCGGTGACGGACAGCTCGTGCTGTATTCCCACCTCGAGATCCTGCCGATCTCCGCGCACCATACCTACGTGGACTATTGGGGCAGCCGGGTCTCGTCGTTTGAGATCCTGACTCCGCACAAGGAGCTGTCGCTCACGGCCACGAGCCTTGTGGAGGTGCGGCCGCGCGATCATCCGGAGCACTCGATCAGCTGGTCAGACCTGGCCGCGGCAGCGGAACGCGCGACCGAATACGTCGAACAGCGCAAACAGACTTTACGCACCAGGCCGCCGGCAGAGGTGGTGGCGCTCGCGAAAGAGATCGCGACAGCAGCGGATGACCCGTGCGCGGCCGCCCTCGCCATCTGCGTGAAGATCGGCGAGAGCGTCGAATACATGCAGGGTGTCACGGGGGTGCACACCACGGCCGCCGAGGCATGGACCCATCGCAAAGGAGTCTGCCAAGACATCGCCCACCTCGCGCTCGGAGCGCTCCGCACCGTCGGCATCCCGGCCAGGTATGTGTCTGGCTACCTGCACCCGAAGCCCCACGCGGCCATCGGGGAGACGATCGCCGGCGAATCGCATGCCTGGGTCGAGTGGTTCTGCGGCGATGAATGGCGCGGATTCGATCCAACGAACCAGATCGACATCGGCGACCGCCATGTGACCGTCGGCCACGGACGTGACTACAACGACGTGCCTCCGCTGCGTGGCGTCTACGCCGGTCCGTTCAAGTCGGTGTTGTTCGTGAAGGTGGAGATCACCCGCGAAAGCTGAGCCGCGCACTGTCTGATCCCGTTTGTCAGGTGTGCGCCAGCTCGAGCGGGCGCACACCTGACAAACGGGAACAGTCGCGGTGCGGTGCGCTGAGATTCTTCAGCTCTCCGCCCCGCCCGCTCGGGTCCGGTGCCAAAGTGCTCTGTTCTGGTGCTCTGTTCTGGTGTTCTCTGCTGGTGTTCTGTGTTCGAAATCCATGCAAAGCGGAGGACACGCCGCCAGTAGGTGTGATCGCACGGCGTGTTGAACGGATTGCATGGATTCCGCGCACGCAGCGCCGCACGCAGCCCTGCACGCAGCGCCGCTTGCACTATGCGTCGACGGTGCGGGTGAACGCGGCACCCGGAAGAGGACTCGCGCGACGACGCGACGACAGAAGTGCCAGATCAGCCCCTCTGTGAGGTGACAGAGTCAGCGAGTGCCACTTCCACGGCGCTCCGACGACCGTCGTGGGTAACGCTCAGCCTGCGAGCGACATACCGCACACGCAAGTGGCGGTACTTCACCAGCCAGAACAGACCGACCAACGAGGCGGCGATTCCGGATGCTGCGCCGACTCCGAGCGCCCACCGCGGCCCGAACTCGTTGGCGACCCAGCCAACGACCGGGGCGCCGATCGGAGTACCGCCGAGGAAGATCGCTAGGTAGATGGCCATCACCCGACCACGCACTGCCGGTGGCGTGGAGAGCTGCACGGCTCCGGTCGCGGTGGTCATGAGGGTCTGTGCGGCGAATCCGACCGCGGCGAGGGCGACCGCGAATCCCCAGTAGGTGGGCATCAGCGCGGCCGCGCCAGCAGCGAGTCCGAAGGCAGCGGATGCCGCGAAGAGGAATCGCAGTCGTGGCCGGTCCCGCTGAGCAGACAACAGTGCTCCGACGACCGAGCCGATCGCCATCACCGACGACAGCACCCCGAACTCGGCGGCTCCCTGCCGGAAGACGGTCGTGGACATGGTGGAGATGAAGATCGGGAAGTTGAGGCCGAAGGTACCGATGAGGAAGATCATCAGGAGGATCACCATGATGTCGGGCCGCGAACGCACATAGCGGAAGCCCTCGACGAGATTGCCTTTCCTCGGCGCCGCCAGCGCCGAGCGCTGAAGTTCGGCCACGCGCAGGAAGGTGAGCGACAGCAGTACGGCACCGAATGAGCCGGCGTTGATCAGGAAGACCCAGCCGGCTCCGATCGCGGCGGTGAGAAGTCCTGCGGCGGCGGGTCCGATCATCCGCGCCGCGCTGAAAGAAGCGGAATTCAGTGCGACGGCGTTCGAGACATTTGCGCCGCCGACGAGTTGGGAGACGAAGGCCTGGCGTGCGGGCGCATCGAAGGCGGCGACGCACCCGAGCAGGCCCGCGAATACATACACCTGCCAGAGCTGAACGAGACCAGTGACGGTGAGGATGCCGAGCGCCAGGCCGAGCAGCCCCATCGCCGCCTGGGTGGCCATCAGCACCTTCCGCTGGTCATAGCGGTCGGCGACGAGTCCGCTGAGCGGAAGAAGCAGCAGCTGCGGCCCGAACTGGAGTGCCATGACGAACCCGACCGCGGCAGCGTCGTGGTCGGTCAGCTGGGTGAGCACGATCCAATCCTGGGCGGTGCGCTGCATCCAGGTTCCGACATTGGAGACGAGCGCTCCCGCCGCCCAGACACGGTAGTTGAATCCGCTCAGAGAGCGGAACATCGCGCTCAACTGTCGGCCAGATCCCGCAGGATCGGAGCTACTTCGAGCAGCAGCCGGCGCTGGTCGGTCGGCAGGGAGTTCATCCTCATGGTGAACCATGCATCGCGCCGCCGCCGAGTCTCGTCGATGAAATCCGCTCCCGACGGGGAAAGGTCCAGGCTCACCTTGCGAGCGTCGTCGGTCGCGGACTGCCGCGTGACCAGGCCGAGCTCGATGAGCGCGTTGATCGTGCGGCTCATGCTGGGAGGCGTCACTCGCTCGTGTTCACTGAGCGAGCGAAGGCTCAACGGCCCGTTCATCGACAGCGCGAACAACACGGCCCGCTGCCCCTCGGTCACGGGTTCGTCGGCCTGCATGGACCGGATGCGGCGGGCGAGTCGCTGAATCGCGAGCCGGAGTTCCTGGTCGTCCTTCTTCATATTCCGTTAGCATAGCTTATTAGCATAGCTAATGAAAACGGGGCCGGCTGAGTGTGAAGCCTGCACCGCCGACGCAGGGATGCCGACGAGGCCCGATTTCTTCTACGCTTGACCCCCATGGAACAAACCCCCTCCAGCAGACCGGACAACATCACCGACCTCGAGGAATTCCGGCGACGGTTTCTCGCGGAGACAGTCGACATGGATCCCCGACTTTTCATGTCGACCCTGGCGAGCTTCGCCGCCCAGGAAAGCCCGAGCCAGCGGACTCCACTGGAGCTGCCTGATCCACCCGTAGTGCCGAGCCGCTTTCGCGTTCGCATCGACCTGGTGGGTGCCAAGCCGCCGATCTGGCGGCGGATCTCGCTGCCTGGCGATCTGACGCTCGACCAGGTTCACGAGGTGATCCAGGTGGCCTTCGGCTGGACGAACAGCCACCTCCACCGTTTCTCCCCGTCGAGGGACCGGTACGGCAGCATGACCGAAGCGATCGTCACCCAGTACGACATCGACGAGGGCGAAGACGGCGTGTTGGAGACCGGGGTGCGACTCGATCAACTCGTCCAGAGGCCCGGTGCGAGCTGCTTCTACACCTACGACTTCGGCGACGACTGGGAGCACAAGCTCGTTCTCGAAGAGGTGAGTGACCTTGATGACCGCGATCGGCAGGTACGCGCCCTCGACGGTCGGCGGGAGGCACCGCCCGAAGACAGCGGCGGCATCCACTGGTACCAGCACCTGCGCAAGGTCGAAGCGGATGTTGATGACCCCGAGTATCCCGGACTCGCCGACCAGTTCGCGTATCTGCCCCCCGAGGCTGAGCTCGACCTCGATGCAGTGAACCACGGCCTCGTGCGACTTGCCGGCGCAGGAGAGACCCTCGGCTGGCTTCGCACGCAGGATTCACCACTCGCTCGCCTGATCCTTGGCCTCGGACCGGAAGCGCAGCAGTACCTGGCGGGCTTCGTGACGGATGCCCGGCTGCAGGATCCTCTCGAGATCAGCGCGCCAGAGGCCCAGGCCGCGACAGCCGTCTTCCGACTTTTTCTCACGCACCTGCGCGGTGGCATCCGGCTCACATCGGCGGGCTATCTCCCGCCCGCCACGGTCGCGGCGATGATGCACGATCTCGACCCGCATAACAATTGGATCGGCGCACCGAACCGCGAATCGAACATCTGGCCGTTGATTAATCTCCGCGAATCCGTGATCTCCCTCGGTTTGGCGCGAAAGCACCGTGGGGAACTCCTGCTGACCAAACAGGGCACGAAAGCGCTCGACGACCCAGTCGCCTTGTGGAACCATCTCGCCAGCCGACTGCCGGTCGAGCGCTCGGAGCACGAACGCGACGTCGGGATCCTGCTGCTCTTGCTCGTGGCGGCCGGTGAGCCGGAGGACACAATTGGCGACTCTCTCAATATGCTGTCGTCGGTGATCGGGCTGCGTTTCACGGGCGGAAGCCCGTACGCTCCGCCGAGTGCGCTGCGCGTCGTCTCGTTCACCGCGGACACCCTCGACCTCGTCGGCACGGGCGAGTTCTTGACCCGTCGCAGCCAGTCCAACGGCCTCGCTTCCGTCGAAGCAAAGTCGATGGCTCGCGCCGCGCTCATGAACTGGAGTTGAGGGCAGACCGGTCGCTGATCAGGCGAGTTTGCGCATCGCTTCGATGAGCTGCGCCACAGTGGGAGCACCGGCAAAGCCCGAGTCCGTCCGGTAGATCCGGCAGGCAAGATCCGACGTCCGCCCATCCGTCGGGAATACGTCTACACCGTCCACAAGGATCGTTGGCGAGCCCGCAAACGGAACCTTCGCGGCGGCGGCGGGAGAGGCCAGTAGACGATACGTCACCTCGTCGTCATCACGATCCAGGTGGAGGAGAGCGGCCTCAACTCGCTTCCCGGCCTCGACCCAGTTCGGGCAGTCATCGATATGAAGGATTTCTACGTGCATACCCAAGTATCGCTCCCGATCAGGGTTGGGCGGATGCCGGGGCAGCTTGCCCAGCTTGGGGCCGTAGGGTTTTCCATGGGCGGCCTTGCCCCATTCTGGAAGGACTACTAACCAATGAAATGCCCCATAGACGGTGCCGTCCTGGTCTTGTCAGACCGCTCGGGAATCGAAATCGACTACTGTCCCGAGTGCCGGGGTGTGTGGCTGGACCGCGGCGAGCTCGACAAGATCATTGAGCGGGCATCGATCCCGCCGATGCGAAAGGCGCCTGCCGCGGCACCGCAACCGGGATACCCAACGGAGGACCGCTGGTCCCGCGGCGGACATGACAACGGACACGACCAGTCCCACGGCGGTCACTCGAACGGGCGCGGGCGAAGGAGAGAGAACTGGCTCAGCGAGCTTTTCGACTGACGCAACCCGGTCTTGGATGCAAAATCGTATGCAAGACTGTTCATATGTTGAAATGTTCGCTGTCCGCCCTTGGGCCGTGCCTTCGTGGCAACGGGGGCGTTCCTCATGGGAGCTGAGCATTCTCACGGCTCGGTAGGCAGCGCCGCTGGCAGACATCGCACGCCCCTGTTCATTGCGTTCGTGTTGACCCTTTCCTATGCGCTGGTCGAGGTCATCGTCGGCATCTCGATCAATTCGCTCGCCCTGATCTCTGATGCGGCGCACATGGGGACGGATGTCATCGGCTTGGGAATGGCGCTTGCCGCGGTCACTCTGGCGGCCCGTCCGACCACGACCCAACGAACCTACGGGTTCTACCGCCTCGAGGTCCTGGCCGCGCTGGCCAACGGCATCCTGCTGTTCGGAGTGGCCGGCTACGTCATCTTCGAGGCTGTGCGACGCTTCTCCAACCCGCCGGAGGTTCCGGGAGTGCCCCTGTTCATCGTCGCCACCGTGGGTCTCATCATCAATCTGATCAGCTTTCGGCTGTTGTCGGCCGGATCCAAGGAGAGCCTGAATCTCAAGGGCGCATCGTTGGAAGTGCTGGGCGACCTCCTGGGCTCCGTCGGCGTGATCGTTGCGGCGATCGTCCTGTTCACCACAGGCTGGGCATATGCGGACCCGATCATCGGCGTCGGAATCGGCCTCTTCATCCTGCCCCGCACCTGGAAACTTGTGCGACAGACCTTGCGCATTCTCATGGAGGTCGCGCCGCCCGGCGTCAACGTCGATGCGATGCAGGAGCAGCTGTCAGCGTTGCCCGGCGTCGCGGCTGTGCACGATCTTCACGTGTGGACCATCACCTCGGGGATGGAGACCGCGAGTGGACACGTCGTGGTCGAGGATGGCGCCGACTATCGGGTCGTGCTTGACGCCGTGGTAGCCCTTCTTCGGGACAAGCATCAGATCGAGCACGTCACGATCCAATGTGAACCCCCCGAGTTCAGTGAGTCAGTCACTGCCTTCTGAGGCGGGCTGTAGCCTGGAGTAGTCAGCTGATCGGAGGCCGCAGTGAACGCGCACGGGTCCACACCCACCGAACGGATGCCGCTGCCGCGTACTGTCGATGCGCAACACGTCGCGTCCGCGCGGGCCAGCATGCCCGCGGATTCGGACGTCACGGATCTGGCTGACGTGTTCGGACTGCTCGGCGAGCCGAGCCGGGTTCGCATCCTCATCGCGCTGCTCGACGGGCGGATGTGCGTGCGGGATCTCGCCGCCACCGTGCAACTCAGCGAATCGGCGGTCTCCCACGCCCTCCGGCTGCTCCGAGCGCACCGCGTGGTCGAAGTGCACCGAAGCGGACGCATCGCGTACTACGAGCTCGCGGATGCTCACGTTCGCGTGCTGCTGGAACTCGGCCTCGAGCACGTCGGTCACACCATGCTTCTACACCCCGCGCCCGGCGCGAGCACCCCTCCGGCGTGCGCGCCGCGCACTCCCTGAATCAGACCGGGAACGTATGACGCTCGCGGGCTCTCCAATGGGAGCCAGGCGGTTCCGAAGACGGCGCCGCTCAGACCTCGCCGGGGTGGACGCTCAGGCCTCGAGGGACAAGGGGGCCTCCGGTTCATCACCGTTCCGGGACCGCGGAGCGAGGATGGTGCCGAGGATGAAAAGCGCAATCCCCGACGTGACGAAGACATCGGCGAGGTTGAAGGTGGCAAACCATCCGGTGTGCAGATAGTCCACCACGCCGCGGCCGTCGAGCCGGTCGATGAAGTTTCCGACGGCTCCGCCGAGTAGCAGCGCCGCGCCGGCGCGGGAAAGCCCTGTCATGGTTGGAGCCGTCGAAATGGCGTACCAGCTCAGGGCCACAATGACCAGGCCGGTGGCCGCGATGATGATCCAGGGAGCCAGGTTCGCGCCAAGGCTGAATGCGATGCCGGTGTTGTAGAGCAGTCGGATGTTGATCAACCCCAGGTCGGTGGTCGCCCCGCTGGAAAGCAGGGCCTCGGCCAGGGCCTTGATCGTCAGGTCGGTCGCGGCCAGTACGGCCGCCCCGATGAGCAGCACCAACCTGAATTTTCGTGCCGCGCGGGCGGACTCGCCGGGCCGGGTGGTGGCTTCGGCGCTCACGATGCCGGTTCCAGGGCAGGGGCGGGTTGCGCGGACTTCAGCGCGGAGGTGCGACTGAGCCGGCCCGCCCGCACACCATTGGCGATCACGACGATCTCTGCCAATTCGTGGATGAACACCACCGCGGCGAGGCCCAGGATTCCGAAGAGTGCCAGGGGAATCAGCACGGCGATCAGCAGCAGGGACAGGCCCACGTTCTGGAGCATGATGCTCCGGGTCCTCCGCGCGTGGTCGAGCACCTGGGGCAGGTGATTCAGATCCTCGCCCATCAGGGCGATGTCCGCGGTTTCGATGGCGACGTCTGTGCCCATGGCACCCATGGCGATGCCGATGTTCGCGGTCGCGAGGGCCGGGGCGTCGTTCACACCGTCGCCGACCATCGCGGTGGGTCGGCTGGCCTTGAGCGTGCGGATGATCTCCGCCTTGTCCTCCGGGCGGAGCTCGGCGTGCACCTCGGTGATGCCGGCGGCTTCCGCCAGCGCGGTGGCGGTGATCAGGTTGTCGCCGGTGAGCATGACGGTGGTGTACCCGGACGCCGTCAGCCGGGCGATGACCTCGCGGGCCTCGGGGCGCAACTCGTCACGGACCGCGATGGCCCCGATGACCCGTCCGTCGTCCTCGATCAAGACCGCGGTGGCACCGGCCCGTTGCATCCGCTCCACTTCGGCGGCCAGTGGCCCGGCGTCTATCCAGCCCGGACGGCCGAGACGAACCCGCCGGCCGTCAAGCCGACCCTCCAGCCCGGCGCCGGGGACGGAGTCCACATCGGTGACGGCTGCCCGATCCGCGGACGCGGCGAGGATGGCGCGGGCGAGCGGATGTTCGCTGCGGGATTCGAGGCCGGCCGCGAGGGCGAGGACCTGGTCTCGGGTCGCGGATCCGGTGGTGGCGACGTCGATCACGGCGGGTTTGTTGCGGGTGAGCGTTCCGGTCTTGTCCAGCGCGATGGTGCGAATCTTGCCGAGTGTTTCCAGCGCACCCCCGCCTTTGATGAGCACGCCGAGGCGGCTGGCCGCGCCGACGGAGGCGACGACGGTGACCGGGACTGAAATGGCCAGGGCACAGGGCGAGGCGGCGACCAGCACCACCAGGGCGCGTTCGAACCACAGCAAAGGCTCGCCGACGATGAAACCGAAGATGATGATCGCGGCGGCGGCGATCAGGATGCCCGGTACGAGTTTGCTGGCGATCGAGTCGGCCAGACGTTGGCCCGGACCCTTCCGGGACTGCTCGGCCTCAACGATGTGCACGATCCTGGCCAGCGAGTTGTTCTCCGCGGTGCTGGTGACCTCGACCTCGAGCGGACCGGTGCCGTTGATGGACCCGGCATAGACCTCGCTTCCCGGTCCTGCCTCGACCGGGACTGACTCCCCGGTGAGCGCCGAGGTATCCAGCGACGTGCGGCCGACGATGATCCTGCCGTCTGTGGCCAGGCGTTCCCCGGGCCGCACGATCATGCGATCCCCAAGGTCGAGTTCCGAGGGGGCGACGGTGACCTCGACGCCGTCGCGCACGACGCGCGCCTCCGCCGGGACCAGGTCGAGCAGTGCGCGCAGGCCCCGGCGGGTTTTCGCCACAGAGTATTCCTCTAGCCCCTCGGAGATTGCGTACAGGAAGGCCAGGATCGCCGCTTCGTCGAACTGACCGAGCGCGACCGCGCCGACAGCGGCGATGGTCATCAGCGTGCCGACTCCGATCTTGCCTTTGAGCAGGCGGCGGAGGGTGGACGGAACGAACGTGAAGGCGGCAACCAGCAGCGCCGCGATTTCCAGCGGCAAGCTGAGCCATCGTGGGCCGCCGGCCAGCGAGACGATCCACGCCACGAGCAGCAGTACGCCGGCGATCGCAGCCGCCCGGATTTCGGTCACCCGCCAGAAACCGACGGTTTCCTCCGATTCTTCGACCTCTCCAGTCTCAGTCTTCTCGTTGCCGCAGCAGGCATCACTCATCGGGCGTCCTCCTTCGCCAGCGAGGCACCGGCACTCCCGGCGCCGTAGTTCGCGCACAGGCTGACCGCGTTGCCGGTCGCCGCAAGCAGCACCTCGGCCTGGGCGAGCATGTCCATCAGTTCCGGACGGGACAGCGAGTAATACACACTTCGGCCCTGCACGCGCCCCTCTACCAGGCCGCAGTCACGCAGGCACGCGACGTGCGCCGACACCGTCGACTGCGCAAGGCCGAGCTCCCCGGTGAGGTCGCTGACCCGCACCTCGCCGCCCGCCATCCGCTTCACGATGCTCAACCGGGTCGGGTCGCTGAGGGAGTGGAACAGAGCAACCGCAGGGTCGAGTTGCTCGCAGGCATCGACCGGAACAGCAGATTCAATCGTCATGGGACGATAATAGCGTGGGATCGTGCTGATGCGCTGGCTGCTGGTCGGCGAGCGCCGATCGTTCTCACCAAAAGTTATGAGGCGGCCTGTGGAAGATCAAAAAAAATTCATAAATGAACCATAACTATCCATAACTCTGTGACCGACAGGCTCTTGCGGCGGTATTGGACGCCGCGTTTTGATACGGGGACTATCCGGCCCAGAACGCGTCGAGCGCACTCTGATCGGAGTAGTGTCCCCGGACGCTGTCGATGACGCCGTTGCTGACACGGATCAGCTGGCACGCAGTGATGTCGAGCGTGCGTTCGCCGCGGGAGGCGGTCGCCCGCTGAACGGCCACGACGTAGGTGCCACCAATGGCGACATCGAGCAGTTCGACGCGGATCGTGCCCCCGGAGAGCGGTCCGAGCTTTGACAGGAAGTTGTCGCGGATCTCAGCCCAGCCATGGTGGTCACCCGCGATCGGGCTCTTACCGGGGAGGTGCCACAGCACGTCGGCGGCAAAACACCGCTCTGCCGCATCGAAGTCGCCGTCGGTGACCGCCTGGTAAAAACGCCGCACCACATCCTCGGAGGCATTGGTCATGCCCTCCATGATGACCACCTACCCTGCCCACTGCAACTGGATTGCTTGCACACGCGAGTGCCCTGCGCCGAAGTTCGGACCTGATCATGAGAATTGGATTCTTCGCACGGGATTTGGTGTCCTGATGGCTCACTTTGCCTCTGTCCACTCAGATCGGCCTTACGATTCCGGTGTGATGAGGGGCGAGATTGACCGCAATGAGTTCGGACGCCGGATGAAGAGAACGCACCAATGCGACGAGATCAAGACAGAGATACCTTGTGCCCCACTTTTCGTGCAAGCCGTGATAAGGATTGAACCCGTCAACCTAGAAAATCACTCGGTTTGGCACCGCTCATCTTCTCACTTTGGTTCGCCATCAGCGGACTGGAAATGTAGTCGATGGCAACCCAGGTTGGCGCCGAACTGTGTATGGTCGGAGACACACCCCGCCTCGGTTTAGCGACCGTGGTTTGACGGCCCCTTTCGAGGGGCCGTTTTTGTTCGGCGGGATACTGCCGATGACGGTCAGAATGCGGTCACATTTCGAGAGGACAACGCCCGACGAAGCCGCGCAAGGGGCACCCTCAGTCGGCAATCCGCAGCGGCGGCAGATTTTTCACGATCTCGACCGTCTCGACGCTCACCGTGACGATGCGCTTCAGCAGATTCAGGATGTACTCGGGGTCGTCGTGCTCGTCGCCCCAGTCGTTCGGGTCGTTGACGATGCCGCTGGCCGTGTCGGTCTTCACCTGGTAGCGCTCGAGAATCCACTCGACCGCCGAGCGGGAACCGAGCAGGTACTCGTGCGCCTCGGGAGGGATACCGCTCAGGGTGATCTGGTCGTTGTAACGGATCGTGGATCTGTCCCACGCGCCGGCCTTGCCCGCGAAGCGCATCTTCGTCACTCGGAGGCTCGCGCCGGGCGGTCGCAGCTCCTCCAGCGGGTACGGCTCGACGTCTTCGTAGTCGAGGTGCAACTCGGCGAGGTCCCGGCCGGCTTGCGCGAACTCCCAGAAGTCGGAGGCCGCGGGGTCGGCTGCGAGTTTCGGGATGCGCGGCAGCATCTTCTTGAGGTCCGCCGCGTAGGTCACCCGGTAGTCGGGCGAGTGCAGCAGCCCGTAGACGAAGAAGAAGATATCGTCCTTCGTGACATCGTCGCCGTAATACTCGCGGTACTCGGCAAGGATCTCGTCGGTCACGTTGTCGATCCGCCGGAACGGTTCGTCGTCGCCGAAGAGGGGCGGATGCTCCGCCCGCGCCTCGTAGGTGAAGCGGGGGAAGAACTGGCCGCTGCCCGATCCCCACACTGCGAGGTCGGGCAATTCATTGACGGCGAGCAGCGAGAAATTATGGCCGGAGCCGGCGGCGGTGAGGTAGAACCCGTAGTTCTCCTGCTCCGCCGTCGGGAACATCTTCGGCATCTGCGAACGCTCGTGGTTGAGCAGAGGCGCGAAGTAGACGTTCTGCTTGTTGAACGGTCGATACACGGACACCGTGGCTCGATCCGGGTCGAAGGCGAGCCGCGTGCCCTTGTTGAGCGCGCCACGAAGACTGCGAGCCCAGCTGATGCGGGTCGGATCGGTATCGATGAACTCCTCGAGTGCGACCGTGCCGTCGCTCGCTTCCCACCGCTCGACCTCGGCGTTGTAGACGTCGATCGTGCGAGCGACATTGCTCTCGAGCGCGGGCGCAGAGCTGTTGTAGACCCACGCATCCCGGTTGGTTTGGAGCCCGGCGGAATGAGTGTGGAACACAGCCGTCCCCGGCGCATCCTTGTTCCCGATCGGCGTGAACCCGCCGAACACGTCGTCGCGCTGGTTGAGCCAGTCGCCGGAGTCGTTCGGTTCGAGCGGCTCCCACGGCACGCCGTCGATGCCGCCGTACTCCGCGACGAGGGCGAGCTTCTGTTCGCGGGTGAGGTAGTCGCCGATGTCGCGGTAGTGCAGGCGGCCATTCTCCCGGCCCTGCTCCGTGGCATCCGGATTCTTGACCAGGATCGAGATCGCGATGGTAGCGCGACTCCCAGAACCAAACGTTTGCCCTCCTTCCTTACGCGCCTGCTCGCCAGAGGTGCGAGTGTTGCCGCGCAGGTTGAACACGTAGAGCGAGCTGAACTCGGCGGCGAGGGACTTGCGGAGGCCGTCGGCGGTGTTGCCGTCGAGGAATCCGCCGTTGGAGACGAACGCGATCACGCCGCGGTCTTTTATGCGGTCGCTCGCCCAGCGGATCGCCCGAATGTACGAGTCGTAGAGGCTGTTCTTGTTCTGCGCGGTTGACCTGGCGGCGTAGGTGGCGGCGATGCGGGCATCCAGGAACGGGTATTTCAGGTTCTGGTTATTGTCGTTGGCGCTGTCCTGCCCGGCGGAGTAGGGCGGATTGCCGACGATCACCGTGATGGGGAGGGCATTCTGCGCCTTCACCCGTTCGTTGTTGTCACCGAAGATGCCGTGGTCCTCGTAGCGGTCGTCCGCCTCGGAAGACTGGAAGGTGTCGGTGAGCACGATGCCGGGGAAGGGCTCGTAGGTAGGGTCATCGATTTCCTGGGGGGTCTCGATACGGTCGCTGTGCGACCTACTCGACCAGCGGGGGTCGCTGTGCGACCTACTCGACCCGCGGGGCTGCAGGTCGTGATAGGTGGCCTCGATGTTGACCGCGGCGACGTGTAGGCGAGAAGCACGATCTCGTTGGCGTGCAGCTCGTGCCGGAACTTGCGCTGGAGGTCGTCCGGGCGGATGAGTCCGGACTGCAGCAGGCGAACGATGAACGTTCCGGTGCCGGTGAACGGGTCGAGCACGTGTACGCCCTCGTCCGACAGGGTCGCACCGAACTCGCTTCGCAGCACGTCGTCCGCACTCTTCAGGATGAAGTCGACGATCTCGTTCGGGGTGTACACGATGCCGAGGCGCTCGCTCGTTCCACGGAACGCGCCGGAGAAGAATTTCTCATAGAGCCGTTTGATCGTGGTCTGCTTTCCGGCGGCATCCGTGATGCCCTTGACGCTTCGCCGAACGCTCGCGTAGAAGTCCTCGAGCTCCGCCGTCTCGGTGTCGAGCCTCGTGCCCTCGAGCGCGTCGACCATCCGCTGCATCACCTGCGAGACGGGGTTGTGCTCGCTGAAGTCATAGCCCTCGAACAGGGCGTTGAAGACCGGCTGCGTGATGAGGTGCTGGGAGAGCATCTCGATCGCGTCCCGGTCACTGATCGAGGGGTTCAGGTTGTCCTGCAGCCCGGCGACAAAGGCGGCGAACTCGGCACGCAGGGTCTCGTTCGAGCCGGTGACCAGGTTCTGGATGCGGGTCTGGTGGCGGGCGGCGATGGCCGCGACATCCCGGGCCCAGTTCTCCCAGTAGTCCCGCTCGCCGACCTTCTCGACGATCTTCGCGTAGATCGCCGCACGCCAGTCGGCCCCGATCGCCGACCAGTCCATCGGCACCTGGGCCGACTCGGGATCGTTGTCGTCCAGCGGGCGGTCCGGATCGTACGGGCCGGGCACGGCGATCGCCTGCAGTTGGTCGTCGCTTCGGGCGTTCAGGTCGATCTGCTCGATCTTCGCCTCGAACCGTTCGTCGTGGGCACGAAGCGCCCGCAGCACATCCCACACCACCTTGTATTTGGCGTTGTCGTTCAGCGCCTGCTCGGGACTCTTGCCCGCCTCGACGGCAATCGGCAGGATGATGTAGCCGTAGTCCTTGCCCTCGACCTTGCGCATCACTCGCCCGACCGACTGCACCACGTCGACCTGGCTGTCGCGGGAATTCAAGAAGATCACCGCGTCGAGCGCCGGGACATCCACCCCCTCGCTGAGGCATCGCGCATTCGTGAGGATGCGACAGACGTTGTCTTCCGGGTCGGTCTCGGCCTTGAGCCAATCGAGGTGCTCATTGCGCACGAGCACATTCATGGTGCCGTCGACGTGGCGCGCCTCGAGGCGGAACCGGGGCTGCTCTGCGGCTTCGTCGGCGAAACTCACCCCGGCCGGCCGGGAATACTGGTCGTCGTAGCCATTGACCATCGCCTGCACCTTCTGGCTGTCTTTGATCGACCGGGAGAAGGCGACCGCCCGGCGAAGTGGCGCGCGTTCGGCCTGGCCGTCGCCGAGGCCGAGAACCCCGCGCTTGGCGAGGCCGTTGTAGATGCCCATGAAGCGGGCGGCATCCGGGATGTTCAGCTCGCCGTCGATCGCCCACTGCTCCTGAAAGCTGGTCGCGATGGTCTCCTCGTTCACGGCGAGCACGAGCACCCGATAGTCGGTGAGCAGGTCCGCTTCGACCGCCTCGCCGAAACCCAGGCGATGGAAGACCGGGCCGAACGTTGCCTCGTCGTCCATGCTGACGAGTACGGCATCCTTCTCGCTCGCCTTTGTGCGCACCGCTTCGGCGTAGATCTTCGGCGTCGCCGTCATGTAGAGGCGCTTCCTCGCGCGGATCGCGGTCTCATCGTGCACCCGCAGGAACGCGGACTCTTGTCTCTCGGCGAGGGTGAATCCGGCGGTGCGGTGTGCCTCGTCGCAGACCACGAGGTCGAACTCAGCGAGTCCCGCCGCCTGCGCTTTCGCGACGACATCGATCGACTGGTAGGTGGAGAAATACACCGTCAGGCCATCGGGCGCCTCGGCCTTGGCGACCTCGGTGAGCAGTTGCTCGGTGCTCGTCGTCGCCGGGTAGGACAGGTCGCTGACGGAGTAGTCCTCCGAGTACTTGCCGACCTTGCTGTCGGAGCAGATCGCGAACGCCCGCATCGGCAGGCTGCGCTCGGCCGACCACTCCTTGAGCGTCTGCGAGATCAACGCGATCGAGGGCACCAGGAACAGCACCGAGCCGCCGGCCCCGGCGATCTCCTCGGCGATCCGCAGGCTGGTGAAGGTCTTGCCGGTGCCGCAAGCCATGATCAGCTTGCCGCGGGCGGATTCCGCGAACCCGGTTCTGACATCCGCCAGGGCGTTCTGCTGGTGCACGCACGCAGGCGTTTCGGCGCGGCCCGCTCGAGCTCGTCCGGTCTCGCGAGCGTGTAGCCAGACCAGTCGATATCGGATGCCGCGAGGTCATCGATCCCGATCCGCGCGGTTTTCACCTGCTGGCCGACCAGCGCGTCTTCGGCGTGCTTCGACCACCTCTTGGTCGTCGAAACGACGATGCGGCTCGTGAACGGATGCATGCCCGACGCCGTGAAGAACGAATCGATGTCGCCCTTCTGGATCGCGTATTCGGGCGCGAAGAACTTGCACTGGATCGCGCAGAATCCGCCGCCGTAACTTTCCCGCGCCACCAGGTCGATGCCGGTGTCGACCTTGCCGTCGCGGCCCGGCCAGTCCTGCCAGAGCCACACCTCATCGAACCGCGCCGTCCACACCGGGTCCGCCAGGAGGTACGCGCGGGTCAACCGCTCGAGCAGCAGGCCCTTCTCGCGGGTATCGCGCGCCATGCGCGCATACTCGTCGAGCAGTTCGTGGATGGTGGTCATCGCTACTCCGCTATCGCCTCGGCACAGCCCGGCCCCCGCGCTGTCGCTCAGGCCAGACTATGGCAGTGGCACGACGGTGATGCTCAGCCGACCGGCACGTTGTAGCCCAGCAGCGCCGGGCCGTCGGCCGTCCAGGACACCGTCGTGATGCCCACATTGATCACCGAGGGAAATGCCGCGCGATAGCGATCGAGCGGCATCTCGAGCACCCGGCAGAGGATGAGCCGCATCAGCGTCGAGTGCATGACGACAAGAACCGATCCGTCGGGATGCTGCGCGACGATCCGTTCGAGCGCTCCCCAGGCGCGCTCGGCGGCATCCACTCCCGACTCGCCCGCGGGTAGCGGCGACGTTGCTGGTCGGGCGACGAATCGGGCGGCTTCGTCCGGGAACGCCGCCGCCATCTCCGCGGAGGTGAGGCCCTCCCCCAACCCGAAGTCGACCTCGCGCAGCGCGGGATCGATGGTCACCGGCAGACCGAGCGCGAGCGCGGATGGCGTGGCAGTGATGACGGCACGGGACAGGTCGGAGGAGTAGACCGCGTCGATCGGCTGCACCTCCGCCCAGCGCGCCAGCTGCTCGGCCTGGCTGGTGCCGAGGGCGGTGAGCGCGACATCGGTGCTGCCGGCATAGCGATTTTCAGCGTGCCACGTTGTCTCGCCGTGACGGACGAGAAACAGGGTCGTCATGCAGAAATCCAGCCCTTCGAGACGAGTCCGGCGACGAATCCGTCGTAACGATCGTCGAGCGCGGCCGTCGATGCGGACCGCGGCTCGACGACGCGGCCGACGATCGACATCCGCGAGGCCGTCTCGGGGAGCGTCGCACCGGATGTTCCGGCCCAGGCGCCGAGAATGGCCATGCCGATCGACCCCTCGGACGAGCGAGGAATGCTGATCGGGCGGCCGAGCAGATCGGCGCGCAGTTGCGTCCACCACTCGTTCTTCGTGCCTCCCCCGGACGAGCTCAGCGTGCCAGCGACAGCCGCCCCGGCGCGCACCATCACGTCGAAACTGAGGCGCTCGACGCAAGCGATGCCGAGCATGATCGATGCGAGGAGAAGGTCGGGATCGAGCAGGGCCACGGCATCGACGAGGCTGTGATCGACCCCATCGACACTGACGAACCCGCGAGCATCGGGGCGGATCACCGGGAAGCGTTCGCCGATGCCGACCAGGGGGTAGCTCGTGGGGATGGACCCGATCCGGTCGCTCCAGCCGCTCAGGCGGGCGGATGCCCCGGCCAGGTCGATTGACGGCAGGACGGCGGCGATCGCACCGGCGCCGACACTCGATGCGCCACCCGGAAACCATAGGCCCTCGTGAGGCGCCCGATGCGAGTAGACAGCGCCCGCCTCGTCGATGATGATTCGGTCGGTCACGCCCTTGAGCACCATGGTCGTGCCGATCACCGTGTGCCAGTCACCGAGGCGGAGGGTCGCCGCGCCGAGCTGGGCGGCGCAGCCGTCGGTCATTCCGGCGAAGACCGGCGTACCGACGGGGAGCCCGGTCCTCTTCGCCCACGCGGCGTCCGATCGGCCGAGCTCAGTCCCGGGGGCGACGACGGCCGGCAACTGTACGGGGTCGATGCCGAGGGCCGCAAGGGCTTCAACTGGCCAGTCGAGCTCGATCAGGTCATAGCCCGATTTGAGGCTGTGGCTCCAGTCGGAAGCGACCCGGGTGCCGATGATCGCGGCCGCGAGCACGTCGGCCTGGTGGGCAATGAACCGCTCCTTCGGCAACAGTCCACTTCGCGCAAGCCAGGCGATCTTCGGCAGCGCCCAGGTGGGCTGGATGCGGTAGCCGAGCCGAGCCCACCGGTCAGGGTCCGCCGCGTTGGCCTCCGCTCCGAGCGACCCGGCCCGGGCGTCGTCGTACATCAGGCCGGCCGAGCACGGTCGGCCCGTGGCATCCACTGTGGTGATCGTGCCGGAGGTCGCGCAGATGGCGACCCCTGCGATACGCCCGACCGATGCGGACGGCAGTGACGTGAGGGCCGCGGCAAGCGCCCCGCCGGCCTGGGCGATCCAGTGTTGTGGATCCTGCTCGTGACGGTCGCCCTCGCGTCGACTCGTCAGGGGAAGGGAGGATGCCGCGACGACGGTGCCGACATCGTCGACGATGGATACCTTCGCACTCTGGGTGCCGAGGTCGATGCCGACCCAGAGGTCCTTCACCGCCACAGCGCCCGGGCGCTGTCGAGCTGCTCACGATATCGCGCGTAGCCGACGTCATAGAAGGCGACGTTCTGCGGATTCGGCTCGATGCGGGTTCGCTGGGACCGCCAGAGTTCCTCATCCACCGGGTGCCCGAGCCCGGCCCAGGCGATCATGGCCGCGCCCCGGGCGCCGACGGCCGCGTCATCCGGGAGGAAGAGCGGCCGGCCGAGCACGTCGGCGAAGATCGCCGCCCAGGCCTCGGACTGCAGCCCCCCGCCGCACGCGGCGACCTCCCCATCGAGTCCCATCTCCTCGAAACAGTGTCGGGCGGCGTAGGCGAGTCCCTCGCAGAGTCCGCGCATGAGGTCCGCGCGGGTGGTGCGCAGCTGTAGGCCCGAGAACTGCCCGCGGGCGGAGGGTTCGACGAACGGAGCTCGCTCGCCGGCCGGAGAGAAGAACGACAGCACCTCGACACCGTTGGCACCTGGCGGGCTCTGCAGGAGGAGGTCGTTCACGTCGTTCGGCGCGAGCGCGAAGAGCGAGACGAACCAGTCGATGCTCGCGGTGCCGACCATCGAGGGCATCACTCGCAGGTAGAGGTCACGGTCCGTGGTGCAGAGCCACATCCCCGCGGGCTCCGTCGCGGGATCGATCGTCGTGTCGGTGGTGAGCACCTGGCAGCTGAGCGTCGTGCCGACCACGAGGGTGCCCTCGCCCGCGCGGGTGGTGCCGGATCCGAAGCCACAGGCCTGCAGGTCGTAGGGTCCACCCGTGATCGGGGTGCCCAACGGCAGCCCCAACAACTCGGCGCCCTGAGCATCGAGACTGAAGATGGTGTCCGATTCCGCCGGTTTCGGCAGCAGGTGGCGCCACTCGGCGATTCCGCAGAGCTCCAGTGCTTCGTCGACATATTCGCGCGTGCGCACGTCGAGAAACGGCAGGGACGCGTTCGAGGCATCCGTCGTCAGCACACCGGTGAGGGAGTGGATGACCGCATCGACACAGTATCCCGCGACGGCTGCAGCGGCGAGGGACTCGGGTTCGTTGCGGGCCAGCCAGGCGATCAGGGCAGCGTGGCAGCCAGGGAACATTCCCGATCCGGTGAGCCGGAACACCCGGTCGGAGACGCTGTCGGCACCGCCCAGATTCCAGTCGTCCACGATCGCCGCGGCGCGGGCATCCATCCACGAGATCGGCGCACGCACCGGTCGACCGCTCGCATCGCGCAGCCACAGGCCATCGCCCTGTCCGGTGATCGCCACCGCTTCGATCGGCTCGGTGGCGGATGCCGCGACCTCTCGCACCACGGAAGCCACGGACGCGATCACATTGTCCAGGTCCTGCTCGACCTGGCCGCCGTCCCGTTGCTCGAGCAGAGAGCGCATGCTCGCGCTGACGCCGACCCTGCCGTCGTGGTGGATCGCCGAAGCCTTGGTCATCGACGTACCGATATCGACTCCGATGATCATCGTGTCCTCCGCTCGTCGATGACGGTCCACACCTCTGGGTTCGCGACCGCGCGCGGGCGTCCGCCGCCGAGGTAGAGGGCGACGTCGGCCGCGGTGATGGATGCGGCGCGCTGAGCCGTCTGGCGGGTGGCGCCGGCGAGGTGGGGTGTCATCACGACGTTCGGCGCGGAGAACAGCGGCCATTCGGGCGGCGGAGGCTCGATGTCGTAAACGTCGAGAGCGAGGGCCCCGAGCCGTCCCGATTCGAGCATTGCCGGCAGCGGAGCGTAGTCGAGGAGTCCGCCACGAGCGCTGTTCACCAGCACCGCACCATGCGGCAGGAGTTCCAGGTTTTCGGCGTTCAGCAGGTGATGGGTTTCGGGGGTGAGCCGCGCGTGGAGGCTCACAACGGAGCTCCGGCGAAGCAGGTCGGCCAACTCCACGAGTTCCACACCGTCCGCGGCGATAGCAGCGGCATTCGCGTAAGGATCGTGAGCGAGCACCGTCGCCCCGAAGGCGCGCAGCACGCGGGAGACGATGCTACCGATCGCCCCGTAACCGATGAGGCCGACAGTTGCGCCGTCGAGCTCGAGTCCCGCGTTCTCGTAGGCGTAATAGTCACCCCGCCACTGGCCGGCCTTCAGCTCGCTGTCGGAGCTGACGATGCGGCGCATCGCTGCGAGCATGAGCCCGACGGCGAATTCGGCGGCAGCGACGGCATTGCGTCCCGGGGCGAAGGAGACGATGACGCCGGCGGCGGTCGCGGCGGCGAGATCGACGTTGACCGGTCCTCCCCGGCAGACGCTGATCAGTCGAAGGTCTGGCGCCCCGGCGAAGACTTCGTGGCTGAAGGCAGCCATCTGGGTGACGGCGACTTCCACACCGTCGAGCGCGTCGATGAGGTCGGGGATGCGTCCACTCGCCTCGTCGACGCTGCCAATGCGTCCGAACGGTTCGAGTGGCCAGCCGAGGGTGAGTGAGGTGAACTCGAGGTCCGCGCTCTCGCCGACGCGCTGGCGGATGGCGTCGATGAACAGGTCCGGCGCGACAAAGTGATCGCCCGCGGCAAGAATGCGCGTCATTCCTCCGCCTTTCTGAGGTCAGGCGGGCGTTGGCCGGTCAGAGCACCATTACCCGATGGCCGATAGTAACATGACGGATGGTAATAATATCAAGCTTCGCGTTAGGACCCGATCGGCTGTGATGGAAATTCACGCCGTCATCGTGGCGAGATGCACCCGCGCGTGCTGGGATACCCGCTCGACAATCTCGGGGTCCACGTCATCGGTGAGGATCACATCGGTGAAGTCGCTCACCGGCACGTAGCGGTGCAGCGAGGTGCGACCGACCTTCGTGCCATCCATCATCAAGACCCGGCGGGTGCCGGAACCGAGCATCGAGCGCTTCATCACGACGATGTCCTGCTCCTGGTGAAAGGTCATTTCGGCGCTCATCGTCGAGGTGGACTGAAAGACGATGTCGACGGCGAAGGCGTCGACCGATGAGATGCTCGGCATGCCGATGAAGGAATCGTGGGTGCGCGAGTACTGCCCCCCCGCCACGATCAGCCGGATCTCGTCGTTCTCGCGGAACTCTTCGATCACCTGGCGGTAGTTCGTGATGACCGTGAGAGGCCCGATGTCGCCGAGGAGTCGAGCCAGGGAGAGCACGGTGGTGGAGTCATCGAGCATGATCGACATGCCCGGCTCCACCATCGCGAGCGCCACGTGGGCCAGGGCGTTTTTCGCCACCGTCTGGGTCTGTAGGCGAAAGTCGGAACTGCTTTCGAATACCGTGGTGGGCAGGCCCGAGACGCCACCGTGGAACTTGCGCAGGATGCCTCGCCTGGCCAGGTCGTCGATGTCACGATGGATCGTCATGAGACTCATCCCCGTGAGAGCCGCGAGTTCGGCGGCGGTGGCGTTGGGCACTCCGGAGAGGTGATCGACGATGCGGCGTTGGCGCAAGGTTCGAGACTGTCGGCTCGATCCGGTGTCGTTCATCTCGCGCTCTTCGCCGGGCTGGTCGGTGCCCGCTTTGATGATACCGGCCACGAATTCACAACGATGATGCAAAATAACATTGTGCTTGACTTAAATACCGTCATTGATGTTATTCTCGCCGAGTTGACTGAAATCGCGGAAGGCAACATCCGCACCGCAGTCGCTTAGCCCGTGTGCCGTCGTCGCCGACGGAACCCACCACCAAGGAGATTCAATGAAGAAAATCTATTCCCGCCTGACGGTGGCCGCAGTAGCCGCCGGCGTCGCCGCCCTCGCGTTGAGTGGGTGTGTGCAGCAGAGCGGAACGGGCGCGGCTCCCGCCGACGGCGCCTACAAGATCGCGTTTTTGATGCCCGACCTCGCTTCGACGCGCTACGAACAGCAGGACAAACCCCTCTTCGTCGCCGAGATGAAGGTGCTCTGCCCCAAGTGCACGGTGATCTATTCCAATGCCAATGCGAGCGCCGACACGCAGCAACAGCAAGCCAATTCCGCGATCGCCCAAGGCGTGAACGCAATCGTCATCGATGCGGTCGACTCCAAGGGTGCCGCCAGCATCGTCAACTCGGCGAACGCGGCGAAGATCCCGATCATCGCGTATGACCGGCCCATCCCCGCCAAGAAGGCCGACTACTACGTCTCCTTCGACAACGAGGGCATCGGTCAGAAGATCGCCCAGTCGTTGATGGACAAACTCGACAAGGATGCACCGGGCGGTGGCATCCTCATCGTCAACGGCTCCCCGACCGACGCGGCCGCCGGCCTCATCAAGAAAGGCATTCACAATGCCGTTGACAAGAGCAGCCATAAGGTACTTGCCGAGTTCGACACGCCTGAATGGAAGCCGCAGAACGCCCAGGACTGGGTGAGCGGCCAGATCACTCAGTTCGGCAGCAAGATCACCGGAGTCGTCGCGGCCAACGACGGCACAGGAGGCGGAACGATCGCAGCCTTCAAGGCCGCGGGAGTCACCAAGGTTCCGCCGGTGACCGGTAACGACGCCGAGGTCGCTGCAGCACAGCGCATCATCGCCGGCGACCAGTACAACACCATCTCGAAGCCGATCAAGATCGTGGCGGATGCCGCAGCCAAGGTCGCCTACTCGCTCGCGAAGGGTGACAAAGTCGCTGCCAAGACCACCCTCTACAACACCCCGTCCGAGCTCTTCACCCCGGACGTCGTGACTATCGAGAACATCAAGGCGATCCTGTTCGACAGTGGCATCATGAAGGCTTCGGAAGTCTGCACCGCAGACTACGCGACGGCCTGCGCAGCCGCCGGAATCAAGTAGCTCCAGTATTATCCGCTGCCGCCTCGACCTTCTCCGGACGAGGCGGCAGCGACCGGCCCATTCCACTCCATACTCAACGGCGAGACGCAAGCGAGGCCCCAATGCCGACCAGCACCATCGATCCGACCGCCACCACGAGCATCCTCTCGCTACGCAACGTCAGCAAGAACTTCGGCGCAGTAGCCGCGCTCACCGACATCAGCCTCGAGGTGGCCGCTGGGGAAGTGGTCGCGATCGTCGGCGACAACGGGGCCGGCAAGTCCACGCTGGTCAAGGTGCTCTCGGGGGTCCACCTTCCCGACACCGGGTCCATCCGGTTCGAGAACCGCGAGGTCTCGATCCCGAATCCGACCTCGGCACTCGACCTCGGCATTGCGACGGTCTTTCAGGATCTTGCGCTGTGCGACAACCTCAACGTGATCAACAACCTGTTCCTTGGCCGTGAGTTGCGCCCCGGCCGGCTCGACGAGGTCGCCATGGAGGTGAGGTCGTGGGAGCTGCTGCGGCAACTTTCGGCCAAGATCCCCTCGGTTCGCATCCCGATCGCCGCCCTCTCCGGTGGCCAGCGCCAGACGGTCGCCATCGCCCGCTCCCTGGTGGGAAACCCGAAAGTGATCATCCTCGACGAACCAACCGCGGCCCTCGGCGTCGCGCAGACCGCCGAGGTGTTGAATCTCGTCGAACGGCTGCGCGAGAACGGCCTCGGCGTGATCATGATCAGCCACAACATGGCCGACGTGCAAGCCGTGGCCGACCGCGTGGTCGTGTTGCGACTCGGACGCAACAACGGCGAGTACCGGGTGGGGGATGTCTCGCCGGAAACCATCATCGCCGCCATCACCGGTGCCACCGACAATGCCGTCACGCGCCGCACCGCTCAGATCGACCTGCGGTCGGCACCCCAATCCGACCTGGAGATCTCCTGATGAGTACCGCACCGAGCAGCATCCCGCCCGCTCCCGCGAGCGGACGTCCCACCGACCAGCAGGACGAGCGCCTCCGCGACCGATCGGGGCTGAAGGGAGGCATCGCGGCGGTCGTCGACCAGATCCGCGGCGGAGACCTCGGTGTGCTGCCGGTCGTGCTCGGCCTCGCCGTGATCTGGACGATCTTCCAGATTCTGAACCCCGGCTTCCTGTCGAGCGCCAACCTGGTGAACCTTCTCATGGAGTCATCTGCTGTCGGGGTGATTTCGCTGGGAATCGTTTGCGTTCTGCTCGTGGCGCAGATCGACCTTTCCGTGGGGTCGGTGAGCGGACTATCGGCGGCGATTCTCGGCATCCTGTTCGTCAACCAGCGCTGGAATGTGGTGCTCGCCGTCGCCGTGGCCGTGCTCGTCGGTGCTTTCATCGGCTTCGTCTACGGACAGATTTTCAATCGCTTCGGGGTGCCGAGCTTCCTGATCACTCTGGCCGGGCTTCTGAGCTTCCTCGGGCTCCAACTTTTCGTGCTCAAGGGCAACGGCACCATCAACATCCCGTTCGACTCGCCACTGGTCAATTTCGCCCAGCTCGCGTTCGTGCCGCCCGCCCTCTCCTACCTGTTCGTGGTGCTCGCCGCCGGCAGTCTGTTCGTCATCGGCTTCAGCACGGCCAGCGCTCGTCGGCGCGCCGGCCTGTCTGCCCGCCCGATCGCCCTCATCGCGACCCAAAGCGTCGCCCTGCTCATCGCGCTGGGATTGGTCGTCTACTACCTCAACATCACGCGGGGAGTCGGGTGGATGTTTGTCTTCTTCGTCGCTCTCGTGCTCGTGATGCACTACATGCTTACTCGCACGAAATGGGGACGATCGGTGTACGCGGTGGGTGGCAATGTCGAGGCCGCCCGCCGGTCGGGCATCAACGTCCGGTGGGTTTACACCTCGGTGTTCATGATCTGCACCACCTTTGCGGCCGTCGGCGGCATCCTCGCGGCATCCCGATTGGCCTCGGCCAGCCAGAGCAGCGGCACGGGGGACGTGAACCTCAACGCGATCGCCGCCGCGGTGATCGGCGGCACGAGCCTCTTCGGTGGTCGCGGCACCGCGTTCGCCGCGTTGCTCGGCATCATCGTGATCCAGTCGATCTCGAGCGGACTCACCCTGCTCAACCTCGATTCGTCGTTCCGTTTCATCGTCACCGGCGTCGTGCTGCTGCTCGCGGTCACCCTCGACGCCATCTCGCGTCGGTCGCGCACCTCGCACGGTCGCGCTTGAGCGCGGGTGCGCGTTGTCACCGGGTGGTGATCGCAGGGGACGGCACGCCGATGACCGACTTGGCCCGATGACGGAGATGCTGTTCACCAGCACTCCGGCCAGATTTGCCATTCGCAAACCTGCCGCGCTGGGTTATGGGATCACGAGCACATGCTCCCGGTCGGCATCCGCGAGCATCTGCGGGATGCCGCGATCGAGTGTCGCGAGCACGGCTCCGGCTGCCGCGGCCAGGTCAACGAGATGCGCATCGGTGACCTGGCGGGACGTAACCAAGCCACCGAGGTCGATCGTGGAAGACGCGAGGCTGGAGCCGTCCGCGATGAACTGATGCCCGGCAGTGCCACGAATGGCGGCGAGCATGCCAAGCGAGTCGGCCATCGAGACGGATGTTCCGACGACCCGTTCGTTCATGGACAGGCGAAGAAAGCCGGATTCGGTGATCGGGGTCGTCGCCCATCCGCCGGTGAGGGATCCGAACCAGTCCTGCGCTCGACCGTGATGCACGTGGTGGGGCCAGGAGAGGGCGATGAGCACGTTGACGTCGAGAAGGAACGACCTATTCGTCATCGCGGTATTCGTTCACGGTGTCGAGTGTGATCGGCGCGGCACCCGGCGGTGACGGGAATGTGGGGAAGCCACTGCCGCCGGCCTGTCGCGCATCTCCGGCGAGTCCCTTGCGGGCGAGGCGCGATAGCACGACCCCCATTGAAACGTGTTCGTCTCGGGCAATCGCTTGCACTGCCCGCAGGATGACTTCGTCGAGGTCTATCGTCGTTCGCATCGAAGCATCATAACATCATGATGTTGTGCGTGGATCCCTCCAGCCGAAGACCGGGCTGACCGTGCACGCCGAACTCGACGAGAACGACTACCCCCTCGGCGTGGGGATCCCAGACCGGCAGATGAAAGCCCTCGAAACGGACGGCACCCTGACCCGTCATGACTGGCACGGCGAATGGAACTACAGCCTCAAACCCCAAAAACGACCGTGTTAATAATCGGAGAGCCCTAATCAACTCGTTCTCTGTAGAATTATTGTAAACATGTCTTATTTATGCCGAAAGGTACCAAATGACTATCTCGATTCGACTCACCGACGAGGAAGAAGAACGGCTCGACCAACTCGCACGCCGCACGGGCCGTTCGAAGAGTTTCTACGTTCGCACAGCGCTTCACCAGCACCTGGCTGAGATGGAGGATGCCTTCACTGCAGATGAATCACTCGACGCTTTCGAGGCCGCCGGACGACGCACCCGCCCGCTCGCGGCTCTGAAGGCCGACACTAGTCTGTGACACCTCGGTGGAGGGTTGAAACCACTGAGCAGTTCGACCGCGACTTCAGAAAACTTGACCGGGCAGTCCAACGGCGGGTGATGGCATACCTCGAGGAAGTAGAGAAACTGGACGATCCTCGCCAGCGTGGCAAGGGCCTCACCGCCAACCACACGGGAGTGTGGAGGTATCGAGTCGGAGATCACCGCATCCTCGCCCAGATCATCCACAACTCCTTGACCGTCCTTACCCTGAACGTTGACCATCGCAAGGACGTGTACTGAGAATCGAGGATCAATGCATCCTCGATTGAATTGGTTCCTCTCTCGGCTGGCACAAGACATTGCCCGCAAGGGGTTCACCGTTCGGGACGACAGCATGGGCGACGTCGCTGTGGATGAGTTCTGCAGGCGAGTACGGGAATTCGTGCAGTTAGGGGAGTGGTAACGGTGGTGTTCATGGCTTCTGCTCCTCGGGCTAGTGACACGTACGTGTCAATGAATTGGGGGTGTCTTACTGGCAGCTATCGCATTTGAGGTCGGCCATTGGGTCGACAGGCACCTGGTACTCGTCGATGTGCTCGAATTGGGCTTCGCCAGCGTCGTTGGGGCTCATACCCTCGCACTCCGTCGGCTGAGTCTCCGTCTGCGTTCCGGTCGCTGTCTCGTTCACCTTGAACTCCTCTCCCTCCCTCCACGTTTTTTTGCCGTGAAGGCACGTAGTGCCGATCAGGGAGAGCGGGTGGAGTGCAACCCGAAGGGCAGTGGGGGAGAGAATTTCCGTGCGAAATAAGGGCGCTTGCGACCGCGTGGGGAAAATCTCGGAGGAGCTGGCTCCCGCAGGGAGCTTGCGCGGAGGCCGCCGACCGTACACTCGCCGAAGGCTTCACGGCAAAGAAACGGGCGCCCCGAAGGGCGCTTAGAGTCGACCGCCCTTGGGCGGCTGTCCGTTAGCCAGCGCTGGCGCCGGCCTCTTTGGGTCGCATGTGAGACCGAAAAGAAGCCGCGAACCCGTTCGCAGGCTGCCGGTCTACGGGGTAAACAGCGCGGCCTCAGCCGAGAGCGACGACATCAATAGCAGATAGGGACCGCGCACACCAACCAGATGCAGGGACCCCTCTCCCGTGTTGCGACTGGGCCCGATTCGTCTCTCCGGCGACTTTGGTCGCTTGCGGCAGTAGGGCCGACCGCTGTCGAAGAAGTTCTCAAGTATTTGCTTGCCAAGCCGCCGACATGAGGTATAGACCTTAGCTCAGTGAGTTGCAACCGTTGTAAATCCCGGCTCACTGGCACGCAGGGATACAGAATGCGTCTTCGCAAGTCAATTATCACGGGGGTAGTGGTCGCGGCTTTCGCGCTCGTGCCCGCTACCGTGGCTGTCGTCCGTCGCGTTATTTGACGATGGCGGCGTCATCTTCGGTGACGATGTCCG
>JAZJZS010000006.1:66972-112629 GCA_040389685.1 Actinomycetota bacterium | reverse complement strand
TCGACGATCCGACGCTCGAAACCCGGGAAACCACACCACTCAAGGGGACGCAACCCTGTACGAGGAACTCGAATGGTCCGGGAAACACTGGGGGGCCTTTTTGGGCCTGTATTGCTTTTTCCTCCGCGAGGGTCGGTATTTTTTCTCTTTCTCATGTTTACGGGATCGAGACGCCGTTGCAGACGCTTTGATACTCGGTTCTTGAGGCGGCCACATTACGTCTATTTCACTTTCACCGCAGCCATTCGACTGCACCTTCAGCATCGTGAGGTTTTCTGCGCCTGAGTGTGATTCCCGCTCAAGCCAAACCAGATGTCACCTAACAGCGTCAAGGGCCGCAGCGTTCACGACAGAGACTTGCTAGTTCCTAACCACTTCGGACCCATCGATCCACCGGGCAAGGAGGCTAACTGTGGCTAGTTGTTCAAGCGCGACCTGCTCCTGGGTATCCGCTGCTCCATCGTGGCTGTAGGGGTTCCGCAGACCCGCGTAAACACCCTCTGCAAGACTCATAATCCCGCGCCGCAAGCTCTTGGCTGTTGAGCCGTCGTCGTCGCCGTGAGGGCGAAGCCGAGGTCGAGCTGACGTCGGCGAATCATTGCTGTACGACTGTTGGAACAGAGCCGTCTCCCCTATGTCTCTCCGTCCAACCTTATTTTGAAGCTCCGCATTGAGCTTGACGGTCGCAGCCATCACTGCCTCGCCAAAGTGACCGCTACCCCATAAAGATTCCGCGCTCTCCCAAACCCATGGGTGCATGGCAGCTGCTGTCATTGTGGGCGAGGTGTCACCTAAGTTGGCTTGCACCTCCGCAGCGGTCTCTACCTCGGCAATCGCGCGAAGCGCCGCTTCATGATGCTGCAACCACTTTCCAGTTACATCGACTGGAATGGACTGTCGCCAGAGAGGAATGACCTTGCCTAAAATTTTTTCTATTACCTGCGCGCTCGCGACGACCTCTTGCTCACTGGCGGCAGTGCGGTCGTAGGAGCCGTAATCGTAAGTCTCAGTAACAAGCTGAGTGAGTCTTACGAAGGAACGAAGCTGCGATAGGACCCATTCCTCATTCATGAAACGACAGTAGCGTCAACAGGTTCTAAAGAACGGTGGATGGCTCAAAATCTCCGACCAAGAGCAGAGGGACCGCTGCCGATTTGGTTAGCTCTTCTATTTTGGTTTTCAGGCCGCGGTGGCGAGTAGCGCTTGGTGGTAGCGCCAGTCCAGGCAGTTGATGTGTGATCTCGTGACATCGTGGACGCTGGGTCTCATGGCTGCCAAGTCGCCGAACTAGCGCCACCACCAAGCGCTACTCGTCACCAGACGGCTTCTCTGTGACTGCGCCAAAGCATTAGGTGCGATCAAGGGGCGAGCATGATCGGACAAATGGCGTCGCCCAATCGGCGTCACAGATCGTTATCGGTCTGACCTTTGACCAGCCAAGTATGCAATGTAGTCAGAAAGTCATGGTCGTCGACCGATATCGTTCGTTGATGCGCAACGTCGTTGCGCAAATCGCCAACGGTTGCGATCCAACTCGTCCGCCCTTTCCGACCGCCAGGCTTGTTTTCGTCTCCAGGGGGGGTGTAACGCTTCTCGAATAGCTCTTGCCAGAGTTCCTGCGTCTGAATCATCACTTCGCGATAGTTCACGAAGTAAAGGCAATCCCACTCGTCAATCTCTTGCCCAGGCAAGCGGTCTGCGTTGCGTTCGACCATCATCTTGCCGGCCTCGACGCGGAGATTCCTGGGCACACCCGACTTGAACCACTCCGCACCATACTTATCCTGCAAGCGCTTTCGGACGTCTTGCTTCATGAACCCCTCAAGTGCGTCGATCATGTCGCGCGACTCGTCATTAAACTGCTTCTCTTCATCACGCAGATACTCGTCGAGGCCGGGCGGATTGAATTCGGGCCTTGCCTCGCTGACCGCTTGCTGCAGACGCCGCCAGTATTTTGTCCCAGCACCAGACCCGTAAAGCTGTCGGTACTCAAGGCCTTCGGCCGGCTCAAGACCCGTGAGATGGTCGATCATCGAGTCCAAATAAGGGACTGCGTCCTCGTAAAGCGTCCGCGGTTCCTGAAGCCTCGGATCGTAGTCGCCGCCCTGAGTCGCGAGGTGGATAACTATGTCGCCAAGGAGCCGAATGATCGACTCGATTCCGTTATTGATGAATACGAATCCGCCCTCAGCGCTACCGAGCTTATGTTGGACGTCCAAGTGTTCCCGAACGTGACCAATGCCCAGCGCAAGGTACTCAAACAACGCTTCGCAGGTCGCATCGTTTGTGCCTCGGTAGAAGGTGCCGATCTCTTTTACTTCCGATTTGGTGAAGGTGCCAATGAATCCGCCCCTGTCGAGACCTCTAGCAACTGCGTCGATAGTGAGGCACCGAAGCGGAGTCTTTGTGTCTTCGCCGACTTGGACGCGCCCATAGAGCGGTGAGACCTTGTCCTCGCCGAGTCGCTGCGCCAGCACTAATTTGAGCGCTCTCGACTGCTCGCGGAGGTCGTCGGACGCGTACAGAAGATCGGCGTTAAGAGTGTTGCGAAGGTTCTTTGGCACGGCCTGTTGGTTCTCGTTGACATCCATGAACATCCGCATTTGGGCCGACCGACTGAGCGACACGAATGCGACGACAGGAATGAGATCTGTTGCCGCTCGGGCGCTGGCAGAGTACCCATAAAGACGATGCTGTCCGTCGATGACATAGGCTGCCCGGAAGGTCTGCGGCAGATGCAGGATGCCTGCGCGTGTCTGTCCGTCCACCTTTCGGAACGCGTCAAACTGCAGACCGCGCGGGCCTCCTTCGAGGCTCAGAATCAGCGAGTTGGGGAAGTAACCCCCTGAATCAACAAACTGGGCGACGTTCTTGAGACGTGCCTTCTTGATCAGACGCTGGTAGGTCGGCATGAGGCTTGAGTTCGCCTTGCTCCGGTGCAGGATGTAGCCAAGTTTGAGTAGTCGATCTGGCTCGATCGAGAAGGAGTAATACTTGTGGCCCCCCATGGAGGCTTCAATTGCCACTACTTCGTGGTTGAGGTTGGGAATTTTCTGGCCCGCGAAGAGATTCCCAAGGAGCTGGAAGCGGGCCGCAACTCCGAGGTGATCCGCTAGAGCAAGGTAATAGTCAATTACCTCGTCGCCCATGTGGATAATATCCACGTCTGCGATCCGTTCTGCGGTTGGCTTCGTAACGCCGTAGTTGTTGGTGGCCAGGATGAACTTGACTTTGTGGTTCTCATATTCATTCTTGATGGTGCGAAGCATTCCGGCACGCTGGCCTTGGATCGCTTCGATTTCCTTCTTGAACTGACCGGTTCTGGTCTCCGCCGCTGATTTGCACTCAACCACGAGGACTACGTCATCATCGGCTGCAAATACGTCGATCTGCTGGCGTTCCCCGATGCCGGGCCCGTACTTGAGGGTGAAGGTTCGATCTTTGTTCAGCGAAGTGAACCCGAGCTTCGCAAACGTCGCCCAGACGCGGTCCTCAAACGCCACGTCATGGGGCTTTGCCTTCCTCATCCGCACAGTGCGCTGGTTTCGCTTATCAACTACCCACCCGTGCTCCTCCAGTTCTGGGATGCGGGTGGGGGGTACCGTTTGGAACAGATCGGGAGATAACCGCTTGCGGGTCTCGGCCAGGACGCCTTTCACCGGCATCAAGCTATCGCGGATCAATTCGCCCTGCGGGGGGAGCATCAAGCGACCGGCAGATTCGTGAACAGGTACTCGGTGGCACGCCCTCGGGCCGCAGATCTACCTCCGACATTGTTCTTCCTACTGGTCTCCACGCGCCTGTCCCCCTTCTCGAAAAGTTCGGCAATAGATGCGTGCGCTGCATTGGTCATCACGTAATACGCCCCCCGGCTCCGAATCTCATCGATCGAGGCACTCAACCGCTCCTGGTCGGAAAACAGGAACAGTCGGTCGTTGTACTTCACGAAGCCGTTGCTATTGTGAGCGACGGTGTATGGCGGGTCAAGAAATACGAGATCTCCCTCGCTGACCTCATGGAGTGCGTTCGCGAAATCACCTACAAGGAGCGACGCAGATCCCAGGCGCTTGCTCGCTACTTTGAGTTGTGCCAAGTTTGGCCGATTGTCCGACTTCTTATACCCGAATGGGACGTTGTACTCCCCTCTCAGGTTGACCCGATGCAGACCATTGAAGGAGGTGTGGTTGAGGAAAATAAACCTCGCGGCACGGTTAACCGATGTTCGTGGTCGGGCCGCACGAGCCGCGTAATATTCCTCTTCCGTGTTTTTGTATCGGCGCAGGCGCTTCCAAACGTCCTCTGGAGCATCTCGCACTGCTGCATACGTCTCGATGAGGTCCGCATTGAGGTCGGACAGGTACGAGTGGCCCCCGAAATCGATCCCGAAGAAAACCGCAGCGCCTCCGGCAAACGGTTCGTGATAGTTGCGAACCTGCACCCCTGCGGTGAGTTCTTCGACGTAAGAGACAAGCCAGCGCTTCCCGCCCGCCCACCGGAGGAACGGCGGAAGGTTCAGATAGGACCATGTTTGCGCCGTTGCCGAGGATTCCGACGATGCTACCGACATGTAGATCCTTGTCCTGCTGAAGTTGAGTAAGCCAATGTTACGTATGTCGTCCCGTCGCTATCGGCCGAACACGCCGAGTGAGGAACACTCGGTCATGCGGATTGCACGGTACATCTCCGCACCTGATTGACGATGGCATCGAGCTCGCCCTTCGCTTTACCACCTGGCCACACGACTGGGGAGAGGGTACCTGCCTCGACGACCCTCAAAGTGGGAATAGATGCCGCTGACCACACGGCCAAAATGTCGTCCCGGTCATCTATAGCTAGCCGCGGCTCGTAACGAGCCTGAATCTCAGCGCAAATCTCCGCTTTCACAACGGCATCGGCCCTGTAATCGAGGTCGCGACGTGTGATTAACTCGACCCGCCGGACACCATGCTGATCAAGCCATCGCTCAGTTAGCTCGGCCCATCGCGCTTCCCTCGCGGTCACGATCACGATGACGTAGCCTTCGAGCGAGAGCGCAGAGATGAGCTGGAGCACCTGCGGGAACGCAGGACAAGCTTCTGAGGCAGAGTGGAACAGCGCGAAGTTGGCTCGAAAACTTTGAGCGTCTGCAGGTCTCTCGACATAGTGGCGGATCTTCCGGACGTCGCAGAGAGTTCCGTCGACGTCGCAGATGATCGCCAAGTCGCGGGTCGGGATATTCATCCGTTAACTGTGGCGTATGAGGCCCGTGGATTCCCAATACAGAGGACACTCGGCTCCTTGGGTCGGTCAATGTAGATACGTTTGGACCAGATTTCATCCGCTAGGGCTTCTTCTGGCAGTTGCGCAGTGCCTCATGTTCGAAGACCCTGCGACCGCGCAACTCATCTGTAGACATTGCTATTAAGCGAAAGTTTCCGAGCAGCGGGCGCCCTACGCTCACCGTGATGTCAGTCAAATCGAACCATCACGTCCTCCCGCAAGTTCGTGCTCCGGCGTTTTGCCGACGCCGCGAAGTTCACACGCCAGCATTCCCGCGGAAACAACGCGAGTTCCGTCATCCCTGTCAGACGCGCGACCGCGCAAATCCACTTTTCCACGGTCGAGGGCAACGGGGGGAAGATCAGCCACGACCGCGTCCGAACCGACCGCGTCGACCCCACCGGCGTCGTCACCCTCCGCGTTCACAGCAAACTCCACCACATCGGCATCGGCATCGGCCGAACCCTCGCCGGAACCCACGTCAAAATCCTCGCCCACGACCTCGACGTCACGATCATCAACGCCATCACAGGCGAAATACTCCGCCAGCTCACCATCGACGCCACAAAGGACTACCAACCCACCGGAAAACCCCCTCGGCCCCACCCGCACAAAAAATAGCCCGACCCCACGAGAACGTAGGATCGAGCTATTCCGATGTCTTGCGACATCAGATTTGTCGGGCTGCGCCCCACCGGCACGGCCGTCACATCGCCGTCTGCGCATGCCGGGGTAACCCGTGGGCGATGCGCCGGAACCGGCGCGGCGGGGACCCCGCTGTAACCGCGCCAGGAAACTCAAAAGACCGCCCGAAAAACATGGGCGGCCATTTGAGCTTCAGTCGGGCTGACAGGATTTGAACCTGCGACCCCCTGACCCCCAGGCGTCCAAACTTCTCGATCTAGCGTTACTCCCGCGTAATTCTGCGGCCCAGGTCATGCAGAGCACGTCATGGGATGCGTGGTTTGCATGATTCTGGTCCCCTTTTGGTCCCCCGCGCAGCCACGCTTTGCAGGGGCTCGCTCATTGCATACTCGGTCGAGACATGCCGCCACCGCAGGCCGGTGCTCGATCTTCGTCAAGAGGTGAGCGTGCTCGCCTATCCATACTTCCGCGACGTTTGTCGCCTTAGTAATCCGCGTCGAGCATGCTCGCGATAGGAGCGAGAAGCGCCCGCTCATTGGCTTCGATTTGCTTCTTCGCCTCGTGCTCGCTCACGCCCCACAACTCCGCGATCGGCCCGAGGACCGTGGTGATGTCCCACGGGTTCAGCCCCTGGCGCCGAACCTGTGCAAATGGTCCGTCAGTCTCAAGCACAATCTTGTCGTTGGGCATGCCCGCAACCAGGTCTCTGCCTTTCGCACCAGCCAGCATCGCTGGCCCAACACTGAACCAGCATCCGCGCCCGATCGCACGTTCCAACTCTGAGCGTGAGCCCGAGAACCAATGGAGCACCGGGGTCTTGATCTGCTCGTACCGGTCAAGGTGGTCAAGTACATCTTTGGCGGCTCTACGGCTGTGGATCGAGATGATCTTCTCGTCTCCGGTGCTACATGCTCGAAGTACGTGGTCAAAGACTTCCAACTGGTCTTCCCAGAAGGTGCGGCACTCGGGTGCCCCATCTAGGCCCACTTCACCAACGAAGGGCGTCCTCTCCAAATACCTGTCGAAGAGAGCCAGCTCATGCTTCCGCTGACCGGCGAGTTGAGGGTGCAAGCCGATCGCCGTGCGGATCGCAGAACGTCCCTCAGCGAGCCTCGCAGTGCCGTTCCATGCCGAGGGTGTGGTGGTCACCGAGAGCAGCCCAACACCGCGGCGCTGACTCTCGTCAGCTACGGCAATTGGTGATTGGTAAAGATCGAGGTGGCAGTGGAAGTCGATCACACTAGGCCGTAGCTCTCATGGACTGTCCGGAGCTCGCTGAGACCACGCTGGAGCATGGCTCGAAGTTCGGATCGGTTATGGATTAACGGCGAGCTTAGGGTCGGTCCGAGCCAGCGGTCGAAGCCGTCCTCTTCAATCGTGAGCAGTGCGATGGCTACGGATCGTACGTCGTCAAATGCTGCATGGTCTTCGTCTTGGATAGCCAAGTTGTCGTACACGTAGTCAGTTGGGTCTGCGTGTCCCCATGCCTCGAATGAGGCCCGTCGAATCTGGCACGGGACGCATCGGCCGCAATGCCTGTAGTTGAATCGTTGGAATCGACCACAGCTTGTCGATAGCGACGCCTCGGTTGACAGCAGGCCCTGATCTAGACACTCGCGGAGCATCTCACCTTTGGTCTTCTCCGCGTAAGGGTTCTTGAGCTGGATATTGAGTCCTACGGCATCGAAGATGTTCTGCATCCGTCCCAGGAACTCCGGATGCGCGGTTCGAGTGCTGAGGCTTCCCACGCGAGCAGCCGTCAGCGGGGGGTTGATCGCGATGAATCCGTTCTCGTTCACGTAGAGAGGTACCGGCTGGCCATAAGCGTAACGACGGGTGGCGGTTGCGGCCAGCGCGGCGAATGCCAGAAAGATCAGGGAACGGGAGCGTTGTGAGGTCTCCTTCTGACCGCGAGGCGTACTTGCGTTGTGATTGAGCTGGAGGTGATCGATACCCGCGCCAATCCGCTGGGCGAACCGGCCTTGCTTTGCCGCATCTCCACGCACCGTTTGGCTGACGGCGAGCAGCGTCGTCCCTGCCGTAGTGAGGTCGATAGCGCCAATCAAGGAGTCGAGACCGCCCGACAAAAGCGCAACGGCATCGCTCGTTGGGTATCGAGGCTTCTTGGGCGGGGTCGGGATAGTTCCGCCGTCTCGAAACGAGATCGTCCAAAGATCGGTGGTGAGAAACTTCAGCGCCGTAGCGATTGCGTCGGCGTGCGGGTTCCATCGATCCGGGTCACTCAACGCGATCTCAAGTTCAATCTGCCGGGTCCATCCGTCCGGGCTCGCGCTTCGCAACGTCGTCCCGTCAGCGACAACAACTGATAGCGCGATGGCAAGCAGGTCCCAAGCTGTGGCATCTGGCTTCAGCTTCTGTCGGCGAACCTTCTCAGCAGCGGACCACCCCGCCGTGAGCACGTCGCTGGTTTCGCCATGTCCGAACAACACGATGGGAGTTTGGTTGCCGTTTCGATCGCTCGCCGTCAACTTTGGAACGCTGAGGTACTTCATGAGGTGTACTCCTCGAATACTGCCAGCGTCTCGCGGAGCGCCGCACGGGTAAGTTGAGCGATGCTCCTGGTCGTCGGAGATGCATTGTCGTCGCGGATTTCGCGAAACGAGGCCGAGACTTGCTCCGAAATGAACTCGCGAATGTATCTCAGTCGGCGCATCCCGGTGACTGCATCTGGGGCCTTGTCCAGCACTGTCTTCTGCAAGTCGAGGCAGAACCGCGCATACACGTCAAGAGCTGCATAGCGCTCAATCACGTAGTTCCTCTGTGATTCGGTCAGCGCGAAGAGGTCCGCATCAGGAAAACGTACGAGTAGATCGGATAGCGCGTTGCGGATCGAGAGGCGCGATGCCTCTTTGTCCTGCGTTCCGTCCGCGGGACTGGCAGCGTCAACGATCGCGTCGAGTACAGCATTCGCATCACTACCATTAGCCAGAGCTGCGTCACGGAGCGATGTCCCATCCGGTGTTCGGCCAGACTGGAACATCGTGCCCAGACGTCCGGCTGTCGCGGCCGTTCCGCCGAGCCGACGCGTCATGGTGGCGGTGCCACCGTAGCCGCTTCTCACATAGTGGCCGAGCGCCCGGCGCAGGTCCCGGCTGTCTCCGTTGCGGGCATAGCTTCCAAGACTTCGGCGGGTGTCCCTGAACCGTGCAGGCGGTGCATCTCGCGGCCGGTTCTCGTCGGGCTCGTTGGGGGTGCTATCGGCGCTAGGGTCAGATGGATTGTCCGGGGGCACGTCGTCGGCCCACGGCGGGACGAGGGCGACTCCGGCGCCTGGTCCGGTGCTACTTTGCGACGTTCCCACTCTTCATCCTCCCCTCAATGACCTTCTTTACTGGACCCTCGACATCCGTGGCATTGGTCCAGTGTTTGAACACATCGGCCGCCCAAGGTTCTGACTCGATCTTCGGCACGATACTCGCCTGAATCTGTTTGCCGGGTCGCTCGATGAGAAAGCCTGCAAGGCTTCGTCCTTGGCTCGGGTCAGCGGTAGCTAGGGCAATGCAGGCATCCAGGATTGGCGGAGCTCCCCACTCTTGGAGCTGACGAGCGCGCGCAAGAACGCGATCCATCATGATCGACAGCTCGGTTCGGGGTAGCGCGGTGAGTTGAGCAACGAGAGCGTTTGACTCCTGAGGGTCCTCAACAAGTGCTCGAAGCAGATCGGCCGCTGCGGAGGAGAGACGATCCGATGCGGTGACCAGCGGAGCATGCTCCCGTCCGACGTAGAGCGCGCCACGAAGGTCCACCTGGCCGAGCGCCGGGGGCAGAGCCAGCCACTCACGAACGAACGCTTCATCCCACGCCTCGTCGGGCTCGAACTCCTCCTCCTTCGTTGCCGCGTCCTCCCACGGAGTGAGGATCTGAGGCTTTCCATCTGGGTCGGCATTCACGGCAGCGGTCAATGCTGCGTATGTTGCAGGCGAGGCCAAGCGCTCGAAGAGGAGTAGCTTCGCTAGAACCGCCTCATCCACGCCTACGCCTTGAGCGGTCGAGATGGTCATACGGATCGAAAGCGCATTGAGGAAGCGTTTAATCAACCTGGGGTTTCCGGCAATCCGCTCAGAGGCTGTCATTAGAGGGGCAAGCCGCTCCGCGGTCTCAAGCCGAGCAAGCAGCGCAGGTTTCAGGTCGATCCCGCAGCTACTAACGAACGACCGATCGACGCGCTTGCCTTTCCAAGACTCACGGAGCTGACCCGCAATCGACGTCCGAAGCTGATCCTTCTGTACTTGTTCAAGGTCGCTGTTCTCGATGAACAGCATCATGAGATAGGCGCGAACTTCCTGTGTTCCCAGCGCTGGTACGCGAATAGGGATCTGTACAAGCTTGTCGAAGTAGTTGGTGATTAGTTGATCGTCTTCCAATCCCCCGAAATGCTTCTTGACGGCATACTTGATCATGTTGTCGTCGGCAGCGATGACGAACGCCGTGTGTTCAAGAAACAAGAGGAGCCGGATGGCTTCTAGCGTCGATATTGTCGTGTCTGGCATGCATCGATCCAGATCATCGATGAGTACCACGAGCGTGATGTCGAGCGCTTTGATCGCATCTTCGAACGAGTCGCGAAGCGCCTGAATCTCTTTCGGCGGCGACACCGCCTCCTTGGGCCTCACCAGAGCTGCCGCAGTACTTGCTGTGGCTGACGCCTGCTCGCTAAGGGACTCCAGCCCTTCACCGTCTAAGTTTCCAGAGGTTGCATCCTTTATGACTCCAGCGATCTCGCCCGCGAGTCCAACTGGCGGAAGCCCCAGCGCCATCGACGCGGCGGGCAACGCGACCAGTTTTGCGAGACGGAACCATCGGACACGTGAAAGAAAGTCCTTGGCTTTGTCGACCCCCGTCTTGCGGGCATCCGCCTCGGCTTCGAGTTTATTGGCAACCACTTCGAGGAGCGCTGCACGGGCGTCGTCGTATCCCTGGTACAACCACGCGTTGAACTCTACGAAGACGAACTTCGCTGGTCCTTGCTCCGGCTGATGCTTCGCGAGGGATGTCTTGGTCAGCTTGATCATGGAGGACTTGCCGACGCCCCAGGCACCGGATACCCCGATCGATACGGGCCGTCCGTCAGCGCTGACAATGACCTCGGCGATGGTGTCTGCAACGCCCTCAAAGTTGAGGAAGTCGCGGTCAGTCTCATTGTCGGTCCACATGCTCGGCCGCCTCCTCGCGTTGCTTGCCCCGATCGGCGACCTGAGCCTGACTGTTCTGTGATTCTCCCATGCACAGCGTACGGAGGGTCGGAGCCGCGCCCGGTTGCCCGTCGCATGTTCAGACCTTGACCGTTGTCTGGGCGTCGATAGATATCAGAACGCGAGCCCTCTCAACCGCAGGTCCTCCCCAACGGCCCCTGATCAAACCGAAACCGCGTAGGTCCGCTCAGAACGCTTGCATTGGAGCAACAGCGCGACAGATACCGGCCCGATCACGATGAATTTGAGCGCATTCCAGATACAGACAACAGCAACGACGTAGAGCCAGCGGGACGCTCCCCCGTCGATGAGCGCAGTGCAGACGCTCGCAGCGAGAAGGTACGGGATGGCGAGGAGCATCGCGGGCACGCCCCACTTGAGCCCGCGGCGGGTGCGAATCGCGTCGAGCAGGATGTTGGTCGGCATGTACCTGCGCATGAAGTTGCGGAGGTGGATGCTGATAACCCAGATGATTCGAAGCATGACAACGGTCCTCTCATGGTTCGGCAACGTTGAACCTTGGAGGACTGCCCTGGGGCCGTCATGCCATCGCGCGGGCGATGGCGAACATTGAGTGTGTCGCCTGGTTCCAAGGGTACGCCGAACCAACGACATAGGAAAGGGCTGTGCTGCGCACCTGCACGGTGATGACTGGCTGCGAAGGAGCCCGATGATGACTTCCCTCTCTTCCCTCGGACACGACGAGCGGAGCGCGCGTACCGTTCTCTCGCTCGTGGCTCCACCGAATGATCCGTCGACCGGTCGTCTCGTTGGCCGAGTCGGCGCTGTGGAACTGCTCCGCCTCGCTGATGCTGACGGCGCGGTGCCCGGCCTCGACCAAATCGCAGCGGCAGTATGGCGCGAACGCTTGCACACTGTGAGCAGCGCCGACACCTTGGCCACACAGATGGCGAGCTTCGAGCGACAAGGCCTCCGGGTCCTGATTCCGGGTGAGAAGGATTGGCCAGTCGCCCTCAACGATCTCGGAGCACGCACACCATATGCACTTTGGACGCGTGGCGAGTCTGCGCTGCTGGCCAAGCCTCTCGCCGACCGCATCACGCTGACCGGCGCGCGCGCCTCCACCGCGTATGGGGAGCACATGGCGATTGAACTCGCCAGTGACCTCGCGCTCAGTGGCCGTGTCGTTGTCGCTGGCGGGGCCTACGGTATCGAAGCAGTCGCACACCAGTCGGCGTTGGCGACCGGTGGAAAAACGATTGCAGTCCTCGCGGGTGGGGTCGATCGCGCATACCCTGCCGGACACAGGGATCTGTTTGCGCGTATTGAGCAACAAGGTCTCCTCGTTTCTGAGGTTGCACCGGGTGTAGCGCCAACACGGCAGCGCTTCCTCGATCGCGGCCGGATTATGGCCGCGATCTCCTCGACGACGGTGATCGTTGAGGCGGGTGCGCGATCGGGATCGCTGCGTGTCGCGGACGAAGCAGTAGAGCTTGGTCGCTCAGTCGGTGCGGTTCCTGGCCCCGTGACGAGTGCCGCCAGCTATGGCTCCAACATCCTTATTCAAGACAGACGCGCTCGTTTGCTCACGGGTTCCGAAGACCTCCTTCGACTCGCCGACGAGGACAAGAGCAACGACCACAACACGGAGCTGTCACGAGCATTTCGCATCGCTGCAGCGTGTGATCGTCGCTCCCCCGATTCACGCGGCCTGTAGTCGCTCATCTTCCTCAGCGCGGCTTGTTGACGGTACGAGCGCGTACCGGCGCGACTGGGCAGCGGTCAGAGTACCCGCCCCTCCGAAGTCCGCTCAGACGGCCCACGATGGGACTGCGCAACCTTGGCCGCGGCGTTCATACGGCGGATCTCAGTGAGCGCTGCCTCGGCCCTCGCGTGATCGATTCGCTGCGCGGCGGCTTCGGGTCGGAGCCCAAGCGGGCTCGGCGTCGTGACGGCGTATCGGTCGCGATACGCGGCGATCGTCCGCGCCGCCAGCTGCCACCTCTCACGCCCCGATGCAGCGGCGGGAGCATCACCGAGTGACGCGATCCATTGCGCACCATCTGCGATTGCTTCGCCGAGCACTGCGTCGGCCCGCTGCGTGATGAGGTCACGACGTTCATCGAGCGCCTGACGCATGTCATCAGCGACCCACCCCATCGCTTCGGGCACCAGCCCTGCAACGAGCCTGGCCGCTTTCCGTGAACGCCCCGATCCAGCGGGCTGAGCAGTCGCCGCTATCAGTCGGTGACGGATGACCGCAGCGATGTCGTCCGCATCCCCAAAGCCGCGTGCACGGACAAGACGCGGGAGAACACTGACCAGGTCATGATGGTTGGCTTCAGCTCGGCGCAGCTCTGCGGTCAAGGGGCCGAACGCATCCGAGCCAATGACCTCATCGGCTTCTTCTGTAGTGAGGCCGGATGCCCGCACCAGGGCGGCCCACCGGTCACGTTGCGCTGCCGCGGCGATCGTCTCATATTCTGCGGCGAGCTGTGCGATCGTTCCCCAGGACTCTTGTTCGACGGCGATCGCTTCATGCGCAGAGGGCTCGGCACCGACGTGCTGGAGGACGCTGATAAGCACGCCGCGGCCGGTGACTTCATCGTTCTCACCCGGATGTGGACCATCGTGGGACGGGTCCGGCTTGTCGACGGCTACATAGGCGACGTTGGCGTCACGACCACGCGTCAGCGCCACATAGAGAGTCTCCCTGGTCATGGTCGAGTCGACGAGCACGTGGGCAGTATCGGTGGTGAGACCTTGCGCGCGGAAGGATGTCACGGCGTAGCCGAGTTCTACGTGCTCAGCTGCGTAGTCGGCTGGCAGAAGAACGCTGGTCCCCCAGGAACTTCCAGCCCGTCGAACAAGCATCGCTCCATCGCATCGAACATCGATGACGTTCCAGCGATCTCCGTTGCGCACCCAGCTTCGCCCTGCCAGTAGACGGCGGTCATTGCGGCGCGTGATGACGATATCTCCGGATGCCGCATGGGTTCCATCGTGCAGCTCTGATTCGCGCGTCCCTCGGACAGTTCCGTCGAGGATGAGATCGGTCCGCGCGCGGTTATTGAGCGCGGTCACGGATTCGTTGGAGTCGGAGACGAGAACCGTTGCGCGCCCCGCGACGAGATCGGTGCGCCATGCGGCGTAGGCAGCATCGATCATGCTTTCGGTGTCACCGTCCACGATTCGATCGTGCACGTCGTAGGTGTCGATGACGTCGGTGTGGCCATGGCGAAGATCGAGGGACGCACGCTTTTCCCAGTCGTGCGTGAAGCGGTGAACGTCGACGAGTTCGGGCACGTCATAACGATCATGCGTGAGCATCCCAAAGGCGCCGCCCGCGTCGACAGCCTGGAGCTGCGCGTAGTCTCCGACCAGGAGCATCTTTGCCCCGGCCTCAGCAACGAGCTGGGCGATCCGGTCCAGCGACAGCGTCCCCGCGAGTGATGCCTCATCAACGATGATGAGCTTGCCCGACTGAAAGGTCTCACCTTCTCGCAGGTGACTCTGCCACCACTTCGCCGTGTTCTCGGTTGCGATACCGAGATCCTCGGCGAGCACATGTGCCGCACTCGAAGAGGGGGCAAGCCCGACGACAGATCCTTGACCGTGCTCCTCTTCCCATGCCCGGCGTAGTGCGTTCATCGCGCTTGTTTTCCCGGCGCCAGCCGGGCCGACGAGCAGATCAACGACACGACCGGAGACAGCGATCTTCGTCAGCGCAGACGCCTGGTCCTCCCCCAACACCAACCGCTCGCGGTCAGGCTTTCGCACGATCCGCTCGACCGTCTCCAACGAGACAGTCGGGCCCGTTGTTGTGTGCGCGAGTTGAAGCAGGCGCTCTTCGGCGTCGAGTAACTCACCAGACGAGAACACCGTGGAGTTCTTCGGCCGGAACACCGACGTCTCGTCACTCCTGCGAAAGACGGCAGGGCTGGATGCCAGTTCGGGCGGCGTGAGCCGAGTCGACACGGCCTCGGCCGCGTCCACAACCATACCGATGATCGCCTCACGATCGCGTGTGCTGGCGAAACGGTACCCCATCGTTTGCCGAGCAGCTTCGGCCGTGAGATTCCATCGGCGCCACGTCGAACGCTTCTCTCCGACTACAGTCACGACGCTCTGTCCCAGCCCTCGAACGACATCAAGAGGCACGTCATCCGCGCGAAGAAGTAGCGGCGCGGTATTCGCAGTGACTTCACCTGACCAGCTGGTTGCATCGCCACCAAGGATGTTGCCCGCCCGCTGCCTCCACTGAGCGGTGAGGTCGGCGAGCGAATGGATCTCCTTCTCCGGTCTTGTCGCGAGCGTCGCCTGGGCACGCAGCTTGATGATCGTCGCGCTAGAGGGTTGCCTGCCGTGCTTCTCCACGTACGCAGCGATGAGACGATCCTTCTCCGCGTTGATATGTTGCGAACGCGACGAGAACTCGGACACAAGTTGTTCCGGGACCTTCGCGATAGCCCATGCCGCGTTGCGGTCCCGGCCGCGATCACGCGTTTCCCACTCAACGCCGAAGAGCCGCGTGAGGTGATCCGCGAACACCGCTTCGTGGAACTCAGAGAGCGCCACCGTCGCAGCGTGGAGGGGGCGCCCATCCAAGCTTCGCCACTTGTTGTCGAGCCCGGTCTGCACCTTGTTGCTGATGACGACGTGCGTGTGCAGATGCGGGTCGCCCGAGCGTGAGTCGTAGTGGTCATAGGTTGTCGCGATCAACCCACGCACGTCGACCTGTGCAACGGCACCATCCCCAGGGGTTGCACCGGCGCGAGTGGTTGCAACCTCGCGCTCCATGAACGCAACCACCTCTGCAACCGCCGCATGGTGTGCGTTGACGATGAGAGATTGCGTTCCTGCGTCAGCAACTGCCCACAGCACGGAGGCGGACTTCGGGATGGAAAAGGTGAAGTCGTACCCGGCCACGGCTCGTCGCGTGCCACGCTCGGATTCCTCCGCTTCGATCGCCGCGACTGCTCGGGCCCGAGCGGTAGGACCCAGCTCCGGATCGAGCGCGCTGACTCGCTCACCAACCCGCTCAGCCGCCGATCTGTAAGCCGGGTACGCGCGCCCAAGCGGCTCGCCCGTGACAGGATCACGCCCCATGCCAATCAGCAGCTGGAGCTGGGCCTCGGTGACTTCATCGCCTTCGTGGAGTTGCCCGCTTCCGAGCCCTGAGAGACCGATGCCCATCCAGCGTCCCGGTGGCGTGCCGTCCGCGTTGTAGTACCTCGTCAACGGGGTCGCAAGGTTGCGGTCGCCGTCGCCGGCGGCCACCGTACGCAGCAGGTACCTGTAGCCGTCGCCCGCCGACATCACCCGCATCGACACCGTCACCGCTGCTCACCTTCCCTCCATCAATGAGAAGGTGAACGAGCAGGATCGGTGGCTTCAGAAATCACACGGGAGTGGTCGCGACCTCGATCTGCAAGACGCGTGGAAGCTGGGATGTGCTGGACCTATGAGGTCACACTCGGTTGGCTGCATCCCGCGCAGATGGTCAATCATCGAGTCCGAATGCCGCCGAAACTTGTTCGATCGTGAACTGCTGACGAAGGCGCGTAGCGGTATTTTGATTGGCGAACATACCCTGCTTCCAGAATCCCTGCTCACGAGGCACCGTATGGATCCAATCGACGGGGACTGCCCACTCCGCTAGAGCATCGTCCTCGTCCCCATCGTGTCGGTAGTTCCCGCTGAGCGGCAGATCTTTCAACCTGGTCTTGGAGCCTTGAGCGATGACGTCGATTTGGTCAAAACGTTGCGCCTCACCAATAACGGTGCCGACACCGACGTAGCCAACTTTCGGGATACAGACGAAGACACGAGCCCCTGGGATGAGGTTCTTCAGGGTTCGAGAGAACCACTCGCCACCGCCTGCCGAGACGAAGCCATATTTCATACCATCTGCCCATTGGCGTTCGCCGGGCCCATCACCAAAGGACACGTACCAATCGGAGCCATTCCAGGGCTCCCGGGTCTTAGCCTTCCGAGCGATGGACGTCGTGGAGGTTGTCATCTGGCTGTCGTGTTTCACGAGCCATGTGCGCGCGAGGTAGGAGGCGCCGTTATCGGTGAAGTGGCGGAACAAAACCACGTTAATCGGTACGCCAAAATCCTCGTTGAGGAAACGAACGATTCGTTCGGTCGCAGCATCGACGCTTGCCGCGACGATCGTGAAGATCTGAGATGCATTGACTTCTTCGGGCAAGATCTCGTTGAAACGCTCGGCGAATGCTTCTTCGAGTGCGACTCCGGCTCGGTACGCCTCGAAGATCGCGTGGATGTCAGCTCGGCTGAGAGTCGAGACCCACGAGCCGTAATCGAGGGCCTGCGCGGTGACATCGCGCGGAGTCTTGTCTCGTTTGAGTTCAATGACATGCACGGCCGCAGTCTCGTCGAGAGCGAGCAGATCGATGTACCCACCATGGGCGGTGAGAACCTGCCTGCCGATGATCAGCAGCGTCTCGCCGAGCATCGTCGGATCGGACTCGATGTACACCTCCAGCTGTGACTCCAAACCAATCGCCGTTGGTATGATCCGACTCAGCTTGTCGCCGTCCGCGCGCCACAGCCCCATTTCTACTGCCACCGTCATCGCTCCTTCGGGAGAACGGCGAACAGCGCCGCCAGTTGAATCTCACGGTTAAGATCATCAGGATGTCCAAGGACGTAGTTGCGACGCGCCGTCTTGTCCTGGGACGTCGGCCCCACCCGCTTAAATGCGGCGTGCGCCCGAATCGCTTCGTCGGCCTTGTCAATCACAGATGTCGCGTCCTTACGATCGATGAAGAGGATGAGCGCAGCCTTCTCATTACGCCAGGGCAGATAACTCAGGAGCTGATCAACGGCTGATGCGCATGCTTTCGCACCTGTCCACCACTTGCACTCACCAACAAAAACGTGTCGATCATCAACCTTCACGAGGATGTCCGTCTTGCCACGCTGCACGAAAGTTTCCCCAGTGGCCGCACCAGCGAACGATCCGTTGAGCGGTACGAGAATCTGGTCACGTAGTTCTTCCTCATGTCTACCGGAGGCAACTGAGGGCGTACGCTCCATTGCCCTCATCGCGCCGCGTACCACCTCGATAATCTCCTCATACTGAGCATCGGTCAGCGCTGGCTCATCGCGGTATGGCTCAGAAGTACCCCGGCGGCGGGGCTGTTCAGCACGCGTTGCGAGCTGTTTGCGCTGCAACGGAACAGGTCTCGGCGCGTCCTGGCGCTTCGTGAGTGGGAACCCCAGCGTTCCGGCTAGCTCTCGACGTTTTTGCACCCTAACGCGTCGACCTTCGATAGCCGAGCGCAAAGTTTGGTCAACGGCCGAGTTGTGCTGTTGAGCGTCGTTGTTGGCATGACCAGCCTGATTGATGATCGAGCCAATCGCGCCAGCGAGATCCCTCGCCACTTGTTCGCCCTTAAGGTCCGTACCGGGCCGCACGGATTCGATCGTGACAGTTCCCTTGCCGATCTGCGCCTCGAACCGCGTCATAATATATGTCGATGGTTGATACCTGAAGAGACGTGCATCACCGGTGAATGGATAGACCGCTTGAACGCGGGTACCTCGTGCCTGGTTCCCATTCCAGCCCCAGTCCCTGGAAACGTCGACCATCGTCTCAGTGACGTCGCCGTCAACGGCCTCGGAGCTGATCTCTAACGGATCGAAATGTGCAGCTGACCGAAACTGTGCGACAACGTCATCAACAGACCGCGCGAGTAGCTCATCCTCGGGCAGGGCTTCGACACCCTTTACGGCCTGTTGAAGAACGTCGTGGAAGTAGTCACGCAGATGGCCGTCGCGAAATAGCTCTGTCATGGGTCTGCGCGCCTCACTCGCCCCGCCCGACAAGCCGCTGGGCGTTGAAATCGTAGACATATTTCACGATCTCTCCAGAGACGATCAGCTCGACGGCCTGGTCGATCACAGTGCGTGGGACAACAAACCACTCCGACGGATCGTAATCGCGGCCCTTCCGGTCGATCTGAGTGAGATCGAGGCGCACCTCAGCGAACACACGGTGCAGGAGGTTTTCAAACTTCACAACGTTGAGGTTGAACGTCTGGTAGGTCGCGACGATCTCGACTGGTGCCATCAAGTACGTCGGTGACTTCTCCGCGTTCTTGATCCGATTCTCGACGGGACCACGGGAGAATCCAATCTTGTGCAGGTGCTCCATCCCGGAGATCTGCGGGTCATCACCGAGCGACCGGAGGACGTAGATGTAGCCGCTCGCGACGTCGTTGCCGTCAAGCACCTCGACATCGTTCAGGCCCGTCCGGACGACCGACTCACCGTCCTGCTCGAAGAGACGGATTGACAGTGACTGGCGGTACATGGCCGACTCGGTGCCGTTCTCAAAGATCACACGCAGACGCTGCTTCTGCTCGGCCTTGCCACCGACGACCATCTCACGAGTCTCACCGACCTCGGCAACGAACAGCATGACGCCATTGAGGACGAAGAACCGCCCCTCGGCCACCGTGCGGAGGCCCTTGAACGGTGCGAGCTGCATCGTCCCCTCGGCAAGTTCTGCGTGCTTGTCTTTGAAGAGCTGCTCGAACTGGTCGAAGTCCTGAGCCTTCTTCCGCTTCGCGACCGAGTCGACCTCGCTCGGCACCTTGCGGACCGGCAGATCCGAAACATCCAGCAGCCCAGACTCATCGGCCAGCAGGTCGAGGTCATCCCCTTCCAAGAGATCGTCGAGCGAGACAGGAGCCTCGGGCGCCTCCAGCAGACCGAATTCGTCGTCCAGCGGCTTCAGCGCGGCAATCTTGTCGTCGTTTGCGAGGATCCCGTCGAGACGGGCGCCAAGCTTGCGTTCCGCAATCGTGCGTGTCAGCGAATCCGGGACACGACCCTGCGAGCGGCGGAACTCGACGATCTCCAAGAACGCGCGCTCCAGCCGGTCCGCCGAGGTGACCTTCTTTGCCTTTTCAAGGGCATCGAGGAGACCGTCAACATCGGAATCGAGGATCGCGTCAATGTTTGTCGGGAACACGAAGTCGACCGGTCCGATGCTCATCCCGTCACTCATTCTTCATCCGCCATTTCAGTAGCTCGTTGCGCGGCGGCTCGCTCTTGCTTTTTACGCTGAAGGAACAACAGGACTTCGGCGTATCGCTTCTCCGTCGGATCCTCAGAACGCACGTTTGGGCGACCGTTGAGTTTCGCCCACTGCTGAATCTTTGGCCAGGCCGCTAATGCTTCTTCCTCGGTGATCTCCACCCGGGTCGCGGTGATGGAGTCCTGGATGATCCGCAGCACGGATGGCGTGACCGACTTCGACAACACTTCGAAGGCGCGCTGGAACGGGTTGACTGAGTCGATGAGGTTGATATTGATGTCGTCGATGTTGACAAATTTCTCGGCCATTTTGATGAACCGTTTGTCGCCGACTTCGCGAACTTCGCTGTTCTTTATCACCGAGTCCACGACAACCTGCTGACGTAGCTCCTCAACCTGCGACTCATCCAGCTCTGGATACCGCTCACGGATGATCTTCGGGATCAACACCTTGTTCGTCGTCTCGGGATCTACCGACCCCGCTGCGGCTTTCGCGAATGTGTCGTCTTGCAGGATCGTTGCCTTCAGGTCGTTGAGGTCAGTCTCGATAATCTGCTTGACCCGCTCAGTGGAGGGTTCTTTGAAGCCCTTGATCTTGATGACACCTGGCGCTTGTGCGTCGTCGTCGCCGGTGCGCTTGGTTTTGAACGTGAAGTTCTGTGCTAGCACCTGCTCCATCAGCAGCGAAGCCGTGATCGCCTTGAGCATGTTGTTCACAGACACCTTCACCTCGCCCTGGGAGGCGTCAGGCTCAGCGATCAGATTCGTAAACTGCGCATGCTCCTTGCCAGCGCTGTCCCGGGTGACACGACCGATGATCTGGATAACCTCGGTCAACGACGCCCGGTACCCAACAGTGAGCGCGTGCTCGGCAAATGGCCAGTCAAACCCCTCCTTCGCCATACCGAGCGCGAGGATCACATCCACCGCATCACGATCCTTGGATGCGACCGTGGAGAGGTAGTGCAGGGTGTCGGCGCGCTTCTTCTGATCCGTGTCATCCACCAGATCTGCGAGAAGAAGGATTTCGCCGTTGTCGTTGCGGCGGATGTTGATGATCCCGGTGTCGGGGTGAGTGGACTCGACGTGACCGATCGAGTCGATGATGAACCCGACCTCTTCGATCTTGTCCTTCGTCGACTCACCCGAGTTCACGTTGGGAATGTGCACGATCGTCTTCTTATCGAGGTCGAACACCTCGCCGATCGCGTCGGTGTAACGCCCCTGGTAGAAGTGGTGACCGATGCCGAGCGAGTGCAGGTACTCGTACCCGTTGAGCTGGTCGTAATAGTTGAATGTGACCGGCGTGAAGCGCGCTTCGTCCTCGGCCGAGAGCACTGGCACCGAGTCACCGCGGAAGTAAGAGCCGGTCATCGCGACGATGTGCACGTCGGAGCCATTCATAACTTCGCGGAGCAGTGCACCGAGACGATTGGTTTCGGTATCGGCGGAGACATGGTGAAACTCGTCGATCGCGAGCACCGTTCCGTCGAATGCTGCGGGAGCAAGCTTCTCGAACGCGAACCGCAACGTTGCGTGTGTACACACCAGCGTCGTCGCAGAGGAGTCGTTCAGGAAGTCGATGAACGCACCGATCTTACCCTGCGAGGAGCCCGGGTCGCAGAGATTGTATTTGTCCTTGACTTCCCAGTCGGTGAAAAATCCAAACTTGGTGAGGTCGGTAGAGGAGAACGATGCCCCGATCGAGCGTTCCGGCACGGCGACGATCACCTTCTTGCGACCCTGGTTGTAGAGCTTGTCTAGAGCGACGAACATGAGCGCCCGCGACTTGCCTGAGGCGGGTGGGGCCTTCACGAGGAGGTGCTGTGCGTCGCGCTTGGCGAAGACGCGCTGCTGCATCTCGCGCATACCCATCGAATCAGTGTTAACCGAAGCCTTAGTGCGAGCGTAGGTCACATCAACGATGTTGACCGGCTTCTTGATCGCGTTCACTTTTTCGTGCTCCTGCTTTTCTTCGCCGGAGCCTTCGCGGCTTCCTCAGCGGTCATGCGTTCGTACATCGCGAACAGGTCAGAGAGCCGCTGCTCATCGGTCTCATATCCGCGCCTCGAATAGATCGAATCGACAAGCTCGTCGACCGTGGCGTGCGCGGCACGAAGATCGGCTGGCATGAGATCGGGATCGTACAACTCAGCGAGCGTTTTTTCGCAGTGGTACTCACGCACATCGAGTACCCTCAGCGCCGCGACCACCAGCTGCTCCTTCACCGCCTCGGTAAGTGGCGGGACAGGGAAGTTGTTGTAGATGATCGTCCCCGAGTAACGGTAGTCAGTCTTCATCTTCCCGCCCACAGCTTTCATCCAGACCATGTGACTTCTAGACGTGATGACAGAGAAAACCCATGGTTCGATCCCATAAGCAGCGTTAGCGGAGTTGGAAATCACGGTTTCGGGACCGAGATAGCCGATCGGGATATATTCGCGACGTTCCGATGAAGTCGCGGGAACAATGAGGGATTCTGCCTCCTCGTGGGCCCAGAAGTAGAATCGGTTTGGAGTCGAAGCCATCGCTTGCGTCGACTTCTCGGTGCTATTCTCTCGGTGTGCGCGGACGCCTTCGAGACGTCGCTCAATTACAGCAACTTTCGTTGCTTCCGCGAGGCCCTTATCGGGGATCACAAGACACCAGCGTGTCTTGCCCTTGATTAACTCATCTGAACCACTCAAACCGCGAACGTATGGCTTAAGTTGTGGTGCTTCCGCGATCAGCTCATCCTTCTCGACGTCGCTCAGGATCAGATTGCCACCATCGTTGGGCATTGAGCCAAATCCCAGCTTAGGTAGGGCCGACAACGGGCTACTGCGTCGCCCGATCCAGATGTCTGGGCCATCGGCCAGGTACGGGTTGATGCGCTTTGCATCGAGTCGGATGTCGTCGCTGAAGATATGCTTCGGGTCTGCCGATGCATTCCGTAGGCCCAGAACAACGCAGGTAACACCGGCCGCGTTCTTGGCATGATTCGACCATTTGAAGGATGTGTAGGCATAGCCGATTTCTAGTTCTTCGCCGAGAACCTGCGGCCAGAGGATCCCGACCTGCTCGCCTTGAGTGATCGAGTTCGTAGTCACAAACGCGAGTTTCGCATCAGTGCCTCGTATGTAATCAGCACCCTTGATCAGCCATGCAGATACATAATCGAGGCTCTTATACTTCGAGGTGACAGTGGCGAGGTCACGCTTCTGCCCGGCGGATTGATTGCGACTCCCTAGGTAAGGCGGGTTTCCGAGTACGTATGTCTCGTCGGCAATTCCGTTCGGGCAGGCCACAAACCAATCGCTTGTAATGGCGTTGCCCTGCTGGATCTGCCCGGTCTCCTTCAGTGGGATCAGCGGGATAGAGACGCCAAACTTGTCCTTGAACTCACTGTTCATCTGATGCTTAGCAATCCACAACGAGAGAATCGCGACCTCGACGGCGAAGTCGTCGATTTCGATGCCAAAGAAGTTTTCAATGCTGATTTTCGACTCGGAGTAGAGCACCTGATGTCTCTGATCAAGGTCGGCGAGACGTTCCAGGATCGCGTGCTCCAGGCGACGCAGCTCTTTGTACGCGATGACGAGGAAGTTGCCTGATCCGCATGCTGGGTCAAAAACTTTGATCTCGCTAATCCGCGTCAGCAGGGCTTCGAGTTTCTTGGCGGAATCGAACCCGGCGTCGAACTGGTCCTTCAGCCCGTCAAGAAAGAGGGGCTCGATCGTCTTCAGGATGTTCGGCACCGATGTGTAATGCTGCCCCAGATCAGAACGACTGCCCGGAGTGACGATGGCCTGGAACATCGACCCAAAAATGTCGGGGTTGATCTCGCGCCAGATCAGTGTCCCCGACTCGACCAGCAGTTCGCGAGCCTTCTTCGTGAATCTCGGCACGAGGTGCTCGGACAACATCGTGAAGAGGCGACCATTGACGTACGGGAACGCAGCCAGGTGCTTGGGCTTGTCCTCGGCACGCTCGGTGTCGAGTGCCGCGAATAGGTCAGTGAGGAACTCGGCGACATCCGACCCATCAGCCTGCGTGTGGGAGCCGACGGCGTTCGTGAACTGGTTGTCGCCAAAGATTCCGGTGTCTTCAGCGAAGAAGCAGAACAGCAGCCGGGTGAAGAAGATATTGAGCGCGTGCCGCCCGTTGGGGGCATCGAGGAGGCCGGGGTTTGCGCCGAGTAGCTCATCGAAGAGCTTGCCCATCCGCTCTGCGGCTTTGACATCGGCGTGGGCTTCGGCGACATATTGTGCCTTTTCCATGCCCGCCCAAGGAAGGAAGAACGTGAAGTGCTCGTCGATGTCCCGGATCGGGAAGCCGATAGTCTCGCCGGTCTTCGTGTCCGTGGCGACAACTTCTGTGTAATCAGTGACGATCACAAACCTGGTGTTGAACCGCACCACCGCCGATGAAGTCTTCAGCTCATCGTTCACCGCGAGCGGGTCGCCAGTTGTCGCCTTGAAGTAGACGACGTTCTTCTGCGCTACCTCGGTCTCAGGATCGACGGCGACATTCAGCGAACCATGGCGCAGACGCGTGACGTTGCCCTGCGGCTTCCCATACGCGAGCAGCAGATCGAAAATGAACTCGCGGCCGTAGGAGTCATGGCCTCCAAGCGGTGCAACTCGATCCTCGACAGCTTTGAGGTTCAGCTTTACCAAGGGAGGCCTTCTTTCATGAGATTCATCACACCTGGGACCACTGACATTGCTGAGATCATTCACTCGCCTCCGGCGCTGCAGCCCCGCCTCGACGAACCCAGTCGTCAACCTCGCTGGCCTGAAATTTCCACAGCCGACCGATCTTGTGGGCGGGCATACCTTTCTCGGCGATCCAGGTGTAGACGGTGTCCTTGGTGACGCCAAGATGGGAGGCGATGTCGTCGGCAGACAGCCACGGCTCGGTCACGTAAGTCCTCCATCTCGACCCGCGCAGGCCGACATTCCCGATGATATCGGAATGACAGCGGGTTGAGCAGGGTTTTTCCGGGTGTGAACCGGCTTACTGCCCCTCGCGAGATCGCGCACGCATCACGTTGCAGATCAAGAAGCCAGCTGCTTCGCGAGCCAGGAGCTGACGGCAGAGCGCCATCGCGTCCGGTCGGAGTTCCATGCAAGCGTGTGCCCTGCGTCAAAAGATTCCAGTTGAACAAGATCAGGACGTCGTTCGCGGAGCGCTTCCGAGACGCTGATCGGAGCTGAGTCGTCTCTGGCACCGTGGAGGATGAGTATGGGCATGGTGAGCAATTCGGCTCGCTGCACCCAATCAAACTCTCGAAGCGGGATGGCCCCCGGCAGCCCAGCCATGCGAGCGAGCGAGCCGAGCATCAACCACGGGGTCGCGAGATTCCCTGCTGCTGCGGGCAAACCGCTGCGCGCGCAGTTCGCTTTGATCACGTCGATCCAGTTGAGAACTGGAGAGTCCAAGACGAGTCCGGCGAAAACACCGCGCTCTCGTGCGCGGCTGGCAACTCGTAGCGCGATCGCGGCCCCCATCGACCAACCAAACAGCACGATCCGTTGCGCGCCGTTCTGGATCGCGTACCCCACTGCAGCTTCGGCGTCCTCGCTCTCGGTGAGGCCAAGCGTTGAGCGTCCGGTATCAAGTCGGGGGCCTTCGCCGTCGTTGCGGTAGCTGACGATGACCGACGTGTAGCCCAACTCCGTGGCGACCTGCGCACCGCGCAAGGTTCCGGCCCGACTACTCCCAAGACCGTGGATGTGGATCGCCCAGGTCGAACAGTTCTCTTCGCCCTCAATGAGCCAGGCCGGGGCTACGCCCGCCCCTGTGTCGATCGAGACGTCCGTGGCACTGAGGCCTGCATCAGCTGGGTTTGCGAAGTAGATCCCGCTCCATGAGAAGCGGTCGCCAGCGGAAGCTCGGAAGTCGTTTGCCACATCCGTCACAACCCGGGTGATCTGGTCAGAGCCTCGGTCGAGCACTTCGTCGGATATTCGCACCCAATCGCCCGTCTCGAACCACAGGTTGTAGTCACCACGCGCGGCAGTCTCGCGTGTGCGGTCGAGGACCAGTAGTCGCCGATCTCCATCAACCTCCACGTCGAGGATGGTCAGGTCGAAGTTCCTTGGCCCTGCCGGTGCGGTCAGCCTCCGGGCGATAGTCCATCCGAGACTCAGACCTCCCGCGGTAAGCAGCGCCGCGCCCGCAGCGATGATCCGTCTCATACCTGTCCTCGTTCGCGTGCAGGGTGACCAGGCACTGATTCAAGTGCGCCGCGCGCATCAGCCCCCAAGAGGTGAGCCTCGGCTCGCTCCAGCAATGCACGATCGGGTCCACTGACTTCGAAGGAGACCCGTGGATCAATCATGGCGTCACGGATCTCGACGATCTCGCGGTGGAGCCGTACCTCTGGGTCATCCAGGCTCGACCCGAGCGAGTTCGTGCCGCTGAGTCCCGGCCGCACGAGTGTTGCTCGACGCCAGAGCGGCTCCAACTCTCTCACCATCTCAGCTGTCTGCACACGTCGGGCGCGATCTCGCACGTATCGGACCATTGGTTGCCCTACGAATCCGGCGCACAGAAAGACAAACGCGAGTAAAGATAGCGGCCCATACGTTGCGCCAACCGCGTTCATGAGTTCGAGGTTGCCTGAGATGTGCGCAACATCCATAACGATCACCACCACGCAGAGTGCGACGCCCGAAGCAGAGCCAATGAACAGCAGCGCTGGCGGAATGCGCTGGATGCCATCACCAAGCCGGAACTGGCGCGTCGCCAGCGCGAGCATCGCGGCAACGACGATCCCGCAGTACGTGAAGGCGACGATCGAATACGTCGCGGCCCACGGTTGGGCACCGAGATCAATCATGAAGTTGACCGTCGTTGACCCACGCTCGATGAGCATGAAAGCCACTGTGGCGCCGAGGAGTGCGATGAACAGCGCGGAGCGACCAACGGCCGCGCGCACCAACCGAGGGCGATACTCCCCCGCTTTCATTGCCGCCCGGCCAAGGAAGAAGAGGCCGATCATCAGGAGGCCATCTGAGAGCAGCGTGGCCAGGTTGGTTGCACCAAGGACTCGATCGACGACGACGTAGATCGCGTCGACGTTGAGTGTAATGGCGATAGCGATGGTGAGCGCAGAGTACGTGATATTGCGGTCTGTGCGCCCGCGCCGCAGGATGAGCAGGCTCGCCACCAGCGCCCACATGAGTGCCGCGACGAGAGTGTGGATCACGCGAATATCTCCGAGTAGCGAGACTCCGCGAAGGCCGAACCGCGGATGCCTGCGGCGAGCCGGTCGGCCAACGACTCTGCAGCGATCTCAGTGCCTGTGTCGAGGTCCTGGCGCCTGAGCAAACGTCCGCGAGTGTGCGGTGGGATATCGGGCAGCAGGGCATCCATCTCGGAGCACTCGTCGCCGTCGCAGTGCCCAAGAATCATGTGAGCGAACTCATGCAGAACGAACTGTTGGCTGTGCAGAACCGAGTCGCTGTGGGCATGAAGTATCAGATCCTCTGTATCGGTAGTCAGCCAGACGGCGCAGATGCCATCATGGTCGCCAAGCTCGGCAAGCTCAACGACACGCAGCTTCCGTTGTCTGCGCTGCCGCACAGCGTCGAACAAGGCGTCGAAGGTGAAGGCTCCGCCCAGAGCAAGATCCGCGACAGCCGTAGACACGGTCATTTCGATACTCATGCTCTGCTCACCCTCCTTCGAGAGCATCTACCGGCGTTGCTCCGCACCGGGGGCACCGTCACTGCTCGATTGTGTGTGCCATTTCCTCGTCTAGGAACCTGCTGATGGCTTGGAGAGCTTTCGGTGAAATATCTCCAAGGGTGCGGGCTGCGTAGGACTTGACCTTCGCCGCCCGCATTGAGCGCACAAGATCAAGTTGTGCACTTACTCTCGCCGGGACTTCGGCTCCGTCAGAACCGATAAGGAAGTCAGCGTCGACATCGAAGAACGATGCCAGCCCTTCGAATATCTCGGGGTCTTGCACGTACCGATGGCCGTTCACCATGTAGGTCCACCGCGATCTCGACAGGTTGGTGCCGCGTTCGCCTAGGTAGGCGGCGATCTGCGAATACGTGGGTTCGACACCGGACTCGGTGATCGCAACGTCAAGCAGCAGCCGCAGGCGTTTCGCGAGATCCGCAGCGGCGGCTTTACTCTCGTTCTCGGTCATTGGTGCTGACCCCTTCCGTTCGGGACGGGTAGGTATCGGCGACGGCCACCCCGGCTGGGTGTTGCGCATGCTCAATATAGCCGTTGAGCATGCACAAATCAAGGGTTGCGCATGCTCAATTGCCATGTTAGAACGGAAGGCCTAAGCCATTTGAGCATGCTCAACGAGTGCGGTTTGACGTGACCGCACCACTGCTCAAAGAGAGGTGAACCATGCCAAATTCGAGGCGATGATGCGCGTTCAGTCGGTCGCGCGTGATCGCAGCTTGCTTACGACACCTCGGCGAGCATGCCTTTCCCCGCTATCGCGACTTGGGCATCCCCGCTCACCTCACAGGTGCATCGCCACATGCTTCCACGATGTGGCACGCCTGAGAGGAGGCCGACCGATGACTTCGATTGACGATCGCCGCGAAGCGCGCGAAGCGAAGCTCGATGAGTTGCACGAGAAGCTGGCCGAGGCTGTCGATCAGCTGGTGTCTGGCGAAGACTGGGCCAAGGCACTTGCCTTCGCAGCCCAGTTCCGAAGCCGTTCGTTCAACAACACGCTTCTGATCTGGATGCAGCACACCGCCGCGCATGAGGCAGGCCTGGTGCCCGATCCGATGCCTTCGTATGTGGCCGGATACAAGCAGTGGCAGCAGCTCGGACATCAGGTCGAGAAGGGTCAGCCGGGTTATCAGATTCTCGCTCCAGTTACCGGCCGCTTCGCCTCATCATCGCCATCTGACCCGACATCGTGGCGACGACTCGACCGGTACGAGAAGCCTCGTCCCGGCGAGCAAGTTCGGTCGAAGATGGTCGGCGTCCGCCCCGCGTACGTCTGGGATGCCGCACAGACCTCGGGCGATCCGATCCCGGCACCGCCTACCCCGAAGCTGCTGCGTGGTGAGGCTCCTTCGGGACTCAGAGCTGGAATCACTCGGCAGATCGAAGCAGCCGGATTCCAGCTGCACGCCGTGGCCGATGCAGGCGCGATCTTTGGTGCGAACGGCGTGACCAACTACGGGGAGAAAACCGTGAGCGTCCGCGATGACATGGACCCGGCCGCCCAGGTGAAGACGCTGGCTCACGAGCTCGCACATGTTCTCATGCACGGCCCCGACCAGGGAGATGCACGTCAGCACCGAGGTATTGGTGAAGTCGAGGCCGAGTCGGTAGCGCTCATGGTGGGCGCGGCGCACGGCATGGACACTACCGGCTACACGATTCCCTATGTCTCGACGTGGGCGGCTCAAGTCGATGGGGAGGAACCGTCGAAGGTCGTTCGGGCAACGGGCGAGCGAGTCCGTGCGATGGCGATGAAGATTCTCGATCAGCTCGACACGCAAATGACCGGTGACGGCACACCTCCGGGGCTTGAGCGTGACTCGCCTCGTCAAGGCTCCAAGGCAGTCGAACACGCGGGCGCCTCACCCTCAACCATGGCCACCGCGGCGTCACAACAGGTGGCGTTGGCCGACGTGCGAGGACTGCGATGAATGCGCCGGAAACATTCGTGACGACGCTCGATCACATTGGTCGCGGGGTCTCTCTCCGTCAGAGCGCGCTCGCGTTCGCAGCATCCGGCGTCCCCGTGTTTCCCTGCACTGCGGGCGGGAAGCGCCCCGCCGTTTCGGGAGGGTTCCTTTCGGCCAGCAGCGAGCCCGAGTCAGTTCATCGTTGGTGGGCCGCGATGCCGTCAGCAAATATCGGGATGCCGACTGGCGCTGCCACGGGCCTTGTCGTGGTGGACGTCGACGTGCACAGCTCGGTCAACGGTTACCACGCACTCGATGGCGCCCAGCGTGCCGGGCTGCTTGAAGGTTGGGAAGCCGCCGTCAGGACTCCGTCCGGCGGGCTGCACCTCTTCTTCCCAGCAGACAGGAACAGCGAGCAGCGCTCGTGGCAATCCGCGCGGACCGGAATCGACTTCCGTGGCGACGGAGGCTATGTCATCGTCCCACCGTCTGAGCGCACCCTCGCTGGGTCGACGCACCGATACGAGATCCTCCAGTTGGCTGGTACACCAGGTCGTCCGCTCGACTCGCAGCAGCTCCACGACTATCTCGATCCGCCGCAACTTAACGAGGCACGTCGAAGTCCGCGGTCGGCGCAACAGCCCGTTGACGTGCAACGGCTGGCCGATTGGGTTGCGCGACTCCGAGAAGGCGAACGCAACCATGGGCTCTTCTGGGCCGCGTGCAAGATGGCGGAGCAGATGGTGCCGAACAGCGAGGCGCTCGACGCCCTCAGCGCTGCCGCCGAACAGGCCGGTCTCAGCCAGCGAGAAGCGGCGATTACCGTCCGGTCTGCATACCGGGCAGTGCAGGGTGCATCTCCGCAGCGATCGATACACGCCAACAGAACAACGTCGTGCGATCGCCCACCACCCGCGTCACACCCACGGGCACTGGCATGAGTGATTTCAACGCGCGACGATGGGCTGTCATGACGGCCGTCGCGGGCACCGTCCTCATTGCCGCGGGAGCTTTCTGGCTGTCATTCACCTCGCTTGCGGATCTTGCCGCCCGTTCAGGGATTGGTGCCGGGCAAGCGTGGGCGTGGCCGCTCATTGTCGACGGCGTCATCGTTGTATCGACCGTCGCCGTCGTCGCGCTGGCCGGAGCCCGAGCGGCCTGGTATCCCTGGACTCTGCTGGCTGGCGCCGCGGCCGTGTCGGTGACAGCCAATTCGATTCACGCGGTTGTCGCGGCGGATGCCGATGTGCCGAGCTTTCTCGCCGCGGCGGTGGCGGCGGTTCCACCGCTGGTCTTGCTGGCGATCACTCACCTCACAGTGCTCCTCATCCGTATTCCAGAGCGACCCGAAGCTGCTCGCAAGACCATGACGCAGACCACGCCCCAGGAGTCTGCGATGGCTTTGCGCGCGGACGGGTGGTCGAACAAAAGGATTGCGCGTGAGCTGAGTGTGCATCCTTCGACTGTGGGCCGCTGGTTCGCAAACAACCCGCTCGATCAGGAGCGCAATGTGCCCGCATTCGCAACGCCGCACAAGGAGGAATTGAAATGAGCGAAGAAGAAGAGGACGGCGCCGCTGTCGCTGCCAGTGAGAATTCCGTAAGGACGACGAGCGCTCCGGAAGCAGTTGAGGCAGCGAGCGTTCAAGGTCATGGTCGTAGCACTGGAATCGACCCCGCGTTCTACCGCGGTCGTGGAGTCGAGTGGGTGCGTCCGACTGATCTGATGGTGCGCGGTGGTTCGCGCGTTGCCGGGGCAGGGATCAATTTCCAGGCCGAGCTTCGACGTCGCACCTACCAGGCGACCGCGACCAGCGCCCGCGGCATCGCGGAGCGAGCCCGGCACCTCCCGCCGTTGTCCGCGTTCGGACATGGCAGCTCCCGACGAGGGGCCGAGCGCGGCGCGATCGGGACCCCCTGATCGTCGGGCACGGCATCTCATGGGCACTTCGCTGACAGCCAGGACCCCGCTGGGGAGCGGGCGCGCACCTGCTTGCCAGGAGGTGCCCACACCATGACCGATAACACCAGCCCGGCGCCGCAGCCACGCGAGGACTATACGACGAGCGAGGGGCTTCGCGCCTTGCTGCATCGACTGCACGACTCGGGTGCCCGCGCGTGGGAGCACGATCGCGTCGCTGCTGAACTCGCAGCATTCGCCGCGGAGAAGTATGCCGCATTGGCTCGCAAGCATGGCCTTGATCCGTGGGAGGCAGCGTCGGCAGCTTTCGACGTGATGAGAACTCGATCCGCTCGCGAGGCCATTGATCCTTGGGCTGTGGTCACCCGTGGCGTCCAAGTCACCTGCATCGCGGAGGAGCGCGGGCAGGGCTTGCTCTGCGCGACGCATCAATCACGTCGCCCGCACATATCTGCGTTCCACGACCCTGAGCGTTTTGCCGACCGGGAGAATCCACTCGCCGACTATCACCCGGCATTCCACGTCGTCGATCGGTATCCAATCATTGAAGACGCCGACCCCAACACTGCGCGCGACACCGATACAGCCCGGCGCGCGATCGACCGCGCGATCACCCTGTTCACGACCTTGGGGTGGCCCGAAAACACCGCGCGGGCCGCGATCGAGCATGTGTGCAGCGCGGTGGCACGGATCGGGTCTCGGCAAAGTGCGTACGAGCTGCTGCGCCGAGACAAGCACGCAAGAGCGCTTCTCGACTTGCCCGCCGACTCTTGGTCGTCGCTTCTGCACGTGCTGCTTGGGCATCCCCATCCTGCTTACCGCGCAACGAGCACCGGTCGTGGCATCCTGCTCCGCCTACTCGTCGGCGAGACGCTCCCGACGCTTCTCAGTGACGACGACCTGGTAATGGTTGTTGCGATGTCGGCGCCCACTCGTGGGAACGCACGATGAATGCACGTGACGGCCATATCGAGCTGGACCGGGCAGTCGACTCGATCCAGGTCGGACGCCGTCACCGCACTGGGCTCGGCGACCTCGGATCGCTCTCCGCGTCGATCGAGCGCGATGGTCTGCTGCAGCCGATCACAGTCACCCCTGATGGGATCCTGGTCTGCGGAGCGCGACGATTGGCGGCGATCAAGCAGCTCGGATGGCAACACGTCAAGGTCTGGGTGCGGTCCGGCATCTCGGGCGATCTCGCGCACCTCCTGGCCGAGCAGGACGACAACGTGCTGCACAAGCCGCTCACCCAGCTGGAGAGTGCCGCGCTTTATCGGGAGATCAAGACGCTGATGTCTGAGGATGCCGCTCGCCGTCAGGAAGCTTCACGGTTCAGCCACGAAAACCAGCCGGGAACCGACGGTGACGCAAATTTTGCGGCACCGTCGGAGTCGCTCGGAGATTCCCGTGCGCAGGCCGCCTCGATGATCCCGGATGGCGCGTCACACACGACGCTGGAGAAGATCAACTACCTGCAGCAACTCGCTGACGATGAGAACCAGACAGAGTCGGTGCGAGAGGGCGTCGCGGCTGAGCTTGAACTCATTGGGTCCGGCGCACCCGTGCATCCCAGTTATGAACGCGCACGGCAGCTCGTGTTGGGGGTTCAGGCAGACGCACCAGTCGAGGACGTGGCGCAGCTGGCGGAGGCCGCGCTGGCACGTATCAAGAGCATGCCGCATCAGAAGCGCCGTACCTCGCCGAGCCCCAGAACGGCGCCTATCGACAGCGACGAGCCCTGGCCAGTTCGGGCGTTCGTGGTGACGTGGAATGAACTCGATGGATGGTGGCGACACTTTGAGGTCGACGACCTCGTCCGTCAGCTCGGCGATGCAGAAGTCGAGATGTTCCTCCGTGTCGTTGACGCGACTTCACACTTTGCCGAACAACTCCGAAGTGCGCTCGATACCGAGGATGCAGGTTCCGACTCAACAGCATCAAGAGGTAACCTTCGCGCGATCTGATGACGGGCTGGTGCTGCGCACCTGCCCAATATGAAGCTCCCCACCGCGCTCCGCTCACGACGCACGCTCGTCGCTCTCATCGCTGCTTCGATAGCGGTGATTCTCGTCACAGGTGTTGGCATCTACGGGATCATCATTGGCTCCCGCGAAACCACGGCTCCAATCGGTCCGTCACCGTCGAGCACTGAACCAGCAGCGCAACCGTCGCGTGAGTCACCGTTCCGGCCGTCTCGGATTACGGCCATCCCTCACAGCACCGATGCGGAGGGCTTCTCGCGCAGCGTCGCGACGGCGCTGTTCACCTGGGACACCGGCAGTGGGTTCCTGCCCCTGGACTACACCGAAGTCATCCTCGATGTCGCCGACCCTACCGGCACCGAGCAGCCGGGGCTCGCCGCCGACATAGCAATGTACTTGCCCACCCAGGATGCGTGGACGCAGCTGCGACAGTACGCGACGAGCCAACACTTGGAAATCACGTCCGCATTCGTGCCGGATGCCTGGACCGACGCTCTCGCACAGGCTCGCCCTGGCCAGCTCCCCGCTGGCACCACCGCATTCACGTTAGAGGGAATCCGCCATCGCTCCGGTCTCTGGAACGGCGACCAAGTCAGCGCCGAGCAAGAGATCGCGTTCACGGTCTTCATTGCCTGCCCGCCCGATGACAGTTGCTACGTCTTGCGGCTCTCACAGCTGAACAATCCGCTGCGTTAGGAAGACCAGCTCATGATGAAGAAACTCGCGATCGCAGTCGTCGCACTGATGTTCTTGGCACCAACCCTTGGGCTCGTCACCGTCGGCCTCGTGATGAATCCCGCCGCTGTTGCGTGTCTTTCCTCGTCAGGACTCACCTTGGGTAACGTGCCGGAGTCTCTCGTGGTGACAACAGCGAATGGTGAGTCGTTCACTCTCAACAAGCAGCAGCTGACTCACGCGGCAACGATCATCTCCGTGGGCTCACAGATCGAGGGCGTCACCCGGGACGGCGTCCAGATCGCGATCATGGCCGCGCTCACCGAGTCGACACTGCGCCAGCTCGCAAACACGGGCACCTACCCGGAATCCGGGGGCTATCCGAACGATGGGAACGGGTCTGACCACGACTCGCTCGGCCTGTTTCAGATGCGCCCGCAATCAGGCTGGGGATCCGTAGCTGAACTGATGGATCCCGAGTATCAAGCTGCTGCATTCTTCGGCGGACCGTCCGGCCCCAACTACCCCTCGCCCCGAGGGCTCCTCGACATTCCTGGATGGCAGAGCATGGGTAAAGGCGAAGCCGCTCAGGCGGTCGAGGTGTCTGCCTATCCTGACCGCTACAACAACTACGAGCCCGTCGCCGAGATGATCCTCGCGACCCTCACGAGCGGCACATCGACTTCTTCGACGACTGCCCCGTCTCCGGCTGACGCGGTGGCCGGATCCTCGCACGTCGTGTTCCCGTTGCCGGAAGGCACCTGGGTGCTCACTGGTGACTTCGGGCCCCGCTTTGATCCCATCACCGGAGAGAGGGCCTTCCACTCGGGCACCGACCTTGCTGCCGCTGACGGAACACCCATCCTCGCAGCAGCGGATGGTGTCGTGACAGTCGCGGAGTTCTCTGGCGGCTATGGCGGACTCGTCGTGATTGAGCACCGCATCGATGGCGAGACCATCGCGACCGCCTACGCGCATATGTGGGAGAACGGCATCCACGCCACCGTCGGAGAACACGTCATCGCTGGTCAACACATCGGTGATGTCGGCTCGTCTGGACACTCCACCGGTCCGCACCTTCACTTCGAAGTCCGGCCGGGTGGCACGAATGCTGAGGCGGTCGATGCGGCGAAGTGGCTCAACGATCACGATGCCGCTAACCTTCCGGAAGCCACCGCAGGAGCCGGATGCTCGGCAATGACGGGCGGCTTGTCGTGAATGTGTTTCCGGATTTCGGCAGCATCAGCGGTATCGGCGATCTCAAGGTTGTCATCGGGGCGATGCTCACGATCATCCTGATTTTTGCTGTCCTCATGATCATCATCAGCGCAATCATCTGGGCCAACGCCACCTCCACTGGCAACCCTGGGGCCGCCGCGAAGGCACGCGCCGGGGTCTTCGTCGCGCTGGGTGCCGCGGTCCTCGCTGGCGGTGGCGTGACGTGGATGAACTGGCTCATTCAGTTGGGTGAGCAGCTGTAGCTCGCTTGTTCGTACCTGTCGAAAGGGACGACCGGCGCACCTGGCTCTCGACCATGTTTCAGCTACCGCCGACGGCGGTGTTCATGCCAAAGGAGCCACCGTGTTCGAACTCATCACGACCATCGCCTCAGCCCTGCCGATGGACATCGACATCACCCCGAATGATTCGGGGCTGCCGGGGATTGCGCAGCTGCGCACGATCGTCGGCGCCGTCATGACGATCGGCCTGATTCTCTCCGTGCTCGCGCTCATCATCTCGGCGATCGTCTGGGGATTTGGGTCAAACTCGTCCAACCCGCACCTCGCCTCTCGCGGCAAACTCGGCGTACTCATCTCCTGCGGTGCCGCCGTCATCTGCGGCGCATCAGTAACGCTCATCAATTTCTTCTGGAACGTCGGACAGCAGGTCTGAGACTCACCCATCCAATACTTCCGGGAGGCCTGCGATGAGTGTCTGCGATATTCCTGTCATTTCCAACGTGTGTGATGCCGTCGGTGAAGGTGCCGCGACTCTCGTGTCGGCGCCATTCGACTGGCTCGCCTCCACGATGGGGCAAGCTGCCGGATGGCTCATCAAAACCATGTGGACTGTCTTCGAAAGCACAACCCTCGTGGACGTCCAATCCCCGGGCTACCTGAACGTCTACAACCTGCTCTTCGGCATCGGTGTCTTCATCGTTCTCCTGTTCTTCTGCTTCCAGCTGATCCTCGGCCTCATCCGGCGCGAACCCGCGGCTCTTGCCCGCGCGGCCCTCGGCGCAGCCAGGGCGGTCCTGGGATCGTTCGTCGTCATCACGTTGACGGCGACGGCCTTGGAGATCGTGGATCAGCTGTGCATCGGGGTTGTTCAGGCCGCGGGAGAAACCACCGCCACCATGGGCGACAAGATCGCGCTCCTGACCGCGGGACTCACGACAATTAATATCGCTGCTCCCGGGGTCGGTGCGATCGTCACGATCTTCCTCGCCGGGCTCATGATCTGTGCTGTCGCTATCGTGTGGTTCTCGCTACTGATTCGCAAGACGCTGCTGCTCGTCGCAATAGTGCTCGCGCCCATAGCATTCGCCGGAGCGGCATGGGACGTCACCCGCGGATGGATCGGCAAGTGGGCTGCGTTCGTGGTCGCGCTCATCATCTCCAAGCTCGTACTCGTCGTCGTGTTCCTCATTGCGATCACGCAGGTCTCGACCCCGATCGAGGCCGATCTGTCGGCCGTCACTGAACCGATCTCAGGCATCGTGCTGCTGTTCATCGCAGCCTTTGCGCCGTACATGGTCTACCGGTTCATTTCGTTCCTCGGCTTCGATCTTTACCACGCGATGGGGAGCGAGCAGGAAGCGAAGAGCGCCGTGAACCGACCGGTGCCTGTGCCGTCGAAGCCTCAGAGCGACGGAGTGAAGAAAGTTCTCGACGGTGGCTCCGGTGGTGGCGGGACATCCAACGCCGCTCCAGCAGCAACCGCTTCACCCAGCGCGTCTGCTTCAGGTGGGGCGACGTCCGGCGGATCAGCTGCCGGAGCGGGGGCGGGAGCCAGTGCAGGTGCCGGTGGCGCTGCCGCGGCTGCTGGCCCCGCAGCGGCAGCGGTCATTGGCGCGGAGGTCGTCAAAGCTGCCGCTACTGCCGGGCCTCAGCTCGGAGGCGCTGTTGGTAGCACAGCCGAAACTGCGGCTGCCGGTGCAGGTGGTTCGGGTGCGGCTGCACCCGCACCTCATTCCACGCCTCAGCCTCCCGCACCGCGATCAGATCCAGCACCACCCAGAACCCAGCAGCCACGATCTGGGAAGGAATAGCTGACCATGCCAAAGGACTACGACAATCAACGAGCCGGGGACCTCATTCCGGTGAAATTCTCCCGACTGACACGAAGGGGCATCCTGCTCGGTCTATCCCTCTCACAGCTGGTCGCGCTCGGAATTGGTGTGACCACGCTTGTGTGGGCCCTCTATGCCGGAGGCGGCATGCTCATCGCGTTGTCGGCACCCGTATGGCTCTGTGCCGCATCCGTAGTGTGGATCCGGATCGCTGGGCGCCCGATCGTCGAATGGATTCCCGTTGCCTTCTGGTGGATGTGGAAAACCACCGGTGGACAGCTGCTCTACCGGCGGCGCGTTGTGAAGCCGCGGCCTGCGGGCTCGCTCGCACTACCCGGCGACATGGCACGGCTGCGCGAGTACGACGACCCGATCAGTGGCGCCGGAATGGTTCATGACCCCACCGCCAGCACCCTCACGGCCATCATTGCGGTCACGCACCCAGCATTCGCGCTCCTCGATCCCGGTGAGCAGGAACGGCGTGTCTCTTCTTGGGGTCGTGTGCTCGCGACCGTGTGCAGATCCAGGCGCCTCGCAATGCTGCAAGTACTTGAACGCACCCTCCCTGACTCCGGCACCGGGCTCGCCGAATGGTGGGCATCGCACGGCAGCGCAGATGGCTCCTGGGCCTCGACGACGTACGCCGAACTCATCGACCGTGCAGGACCCGCTGGAGAACGCCACGCCACCACGCTCTCCCTCGCGCTCGATATGCAGGTATCGGCACGACAGATCCGCACTGCCGGTGGCGGCATCCGTGGCGCTGCGGCTGTTCTTCGCCAAGAGATGTCTACATTGGTCGCCGCGCTGCGCTCAGCAGACCTCGCACCCTCATCGTGGTTGACGTGTGGCGAGATCGCCGTCATCCTGCGTTCGGCATACGACCCGGCAGTCGCCGCGACGCTTGAACGGCACGGCGAACTCGGCCAGTCGCTCGCCACCGCGGGTCCGGTCGCAGTGAACGAATCCTGGTCTCGGCTACGCACAGACTCGGCCTTCCACGCGGTGTTGTGGATCTCAGAGTGGCCGCGGTCGATGGTCTACCCGGGCTTCTTGGCACCCGTGCTCCTGTCGACCGGGATACAGCGGTCCTTCTCGCTGCTCTGCACACCGATGCGGTCCGACCAGGCAGCACGTGACATCCGGAAAAAGAAGACGGAGTACATCTCAGACGCAGCTCAGCGTCAGCGCATCGGCCAGATAGAGGATGCCTCGCAGACGGCTGAGTTTCAGGACGTTCTCCAGCAGGAAGCTGATCTCACCGCCGGGCACGGCGTCCTGCGCTACACCGGACTCCTCTCAGTGTCCGCACGAACCGCTGATGACCTCGACGCCGCCGTCGCCGCGATCGAGCAAGCCGCCATTCAAGCGTCCTGCGAGACACGACTCCTCGTCGGACAGCAGGCCCAAGCGTTCACCGCGGCGGCGCTGCCACTGTGTCGGGTTGTGTGACTCGTCAATCTAAGGAGGAAGTCGATTGACGGCGGAACTGGCGCGTACTACCTATTCAGCCACGATCGAGTTCTCTTCATCTGCGCGATCCCGTGCACTTTCAATCCGGAGTTGGCTCGCCGCCACACTGTGCACCCCGTCTTCGACAACGACTGCGAAATTGTCGATCTGCTCATCGTCCGCCGCGGAAGAGAACATCCAGGTGAAGTCCTTCCGATCAGTGGCGACGCTGATCGTCGACCGCACGTTGTCTGCTTGATTGCGGCGAGGTCGCACATACCGGACTTCGCTCAACGGGAACACGGCCCCCAGTTCGCCCTCCCGAAGTAGAGCACGCGGAGACGCAGTGACGATCCGCTGGTCTGTGACAGCTACAAACGTGCTGGAGGCGATCTTGTCCACGATCGCGGCCGCCCTCCCTGGAGCCAAAGCATCCCAAGATGCATCGACCCGCTTCGCGAGCACCGCTGGCACGAGCGCCGCAAGGGTCCCTCCCGCCTCATGCGGAAACGCAATCCCCTGAAGGACTTCTGTGTCGCCCATGAACCATCGGAGTATCTGAAGGTAGGGATCGAGGTCTAAGTCTTCCGGAGCGAGCACGACATCGGGAGCACTCGGCTTGTCAACAGGTGGGTGCATGATGTTCGCAACCGGTTCGAAGGCCTCAAGCAGCTGCGCGCATGTCAGTTGCGACGCCTTGGCATCTTTTCGTTTCTTTGTGAGCGGCATAGTGGCACGGCCGGGAAGCTCAGCGATAATTCTTAGCTCGCGCACGAGCTCCTTGGTCAGGATCGCGATCTCATCACGCGCGGCCTGGATCTCGATCGGAGTATCCCGAGTAATGCGCTCGAACAGCTGGGCTTCGCTCTCGTCATCCGCACTTCGCGTTCTCGCCCGTACTGCCTTGATCGCTTGGTACTCCGCGTATGCCTTCAGAGAGCTGAGCAATGAGTAAGTGTCGAACACCATTGCCTCAGCATTGGACTCCAGGAATTGGCGCCGTGGGCGCCCCTTGAGCTTGCCAAGCTCCTGAACGTAATCAGCGACATTCCTTCGATAGAGCTTCATTTGCTTTCGTAAAGACGGATAACTCGCCGCGATTGAGTCCCACACGGAGTCAGGCACGGCCTCGATACTCCGCGCATGGTCGACCGCTTCATCCACAGCCTCAACCAATGCTTCAAGCTCAGACCATTGCTCATTTCGGATCGATTTCAGAGTTTGGGTGGTCAGCGCAATATTTGTGCGCACGAGACCCGAAATCTCTCCAAGCTGCATCTGGAGTGCCAGCATGGCAACAGCCGGGCCAATGGCAGCGATGGCCGTCGCGGCAGTCATAGAAGCAGGGATGAAGCGTGCCTGTGCGACCAACTCCCCATTCTTGAAGATTGCCCCGAGCTTTGCGCCGTCCTTTGCCGCCAGCTTGCCCCCACTCTGGAGCAAGGACAACGTTGCGTCGTTGACTCGGTACAGCCCTTGCGCCCTGGAAATAGCCTCGGCGACATTGCCAACTACGGTCCCGATGTTCCCAATCGTCCCCAGCGCTGTGTTGAGTTGCGCTCTGTCGAACGACGGAAGCATGTCGAGATCGAATAGTTCTAGGCCCTCCGGAACTTCGCCGAAGACAACGGCAATGCCTGGCGTTACCTCCACCAGAGTCGTGGACGTCACCTCTTCAAGCTCAGTAGTGTCTCCAGCCCGCGGACCATCGACGTCGTGCTGCGCCGCAGAGTCGTCATCGGTTTCGCTGTGAGCTGCTGACGGGTCATCCATACCCGGTCGTCCCCTCCCCGGTGGCTGAGACGCAGCTATCACCGATCCACACCACAAGTATCGCAGGGAGGTCCGACATCTCCAGAAGCGACGGTGCACCTGACTGGTGTCCAAAGCCACAACTCAGGAGGTCATCATGCCCACGTTCTACGATCCCGGTGCAGATGCCGGGGAAGCATCCGAAGCGTTGCGCGGGCTCGCGCACGCAACGCGCACGTTTGAAAGTCCGCAGGATCTGTACGGCGTTCTCGGCGACCTGCTGTCAGGCGTGCGATCGCTCAAGCAGGTTCTCGATCAGCTCGCTGCCGCCCACATCAAGAATCGACCTCGTGCGTTTGACGAGCACGGTGACCACTCCATCGGATCCAATGATGCTTTGGCCGCGGCCGACGAACTTCACCAGGCGGCGACCCTGATCGACCAGGCAGAGGAACGGCTCGACGCCGCGGCGGGTGCGGCGAGTCGCGTTGCTTGGCACGAAGCTCCAGCCAGCGAAGCATCGACAATCGCTCGTTGGATCAATGTCATCTTCCTGCAAGGTCAAGAAGCAGACGAGGTGCTGGAGATGATCGACGCCGACGGTGCTCTCGCTGGGCTCAACCATCTGAAGTTTTGGGATTACGGTGACGAGACCACCAGCGCAGCGATGGAGAACGGATACGTCTACGACGCACCGCCGAGTGGCCCGCTTGAGCATGAACTGCGCGACGGTGATTACCACCTCGCCTACAGTCACGCGTTCGCGCACGTCGCGCTCTACCGAATCCACGCGGTGGACACGGCAGATCAACTGCCCGATGACGTTCGAAGCGTCCCTGCTCTGTCGGCACCTAGCCGTACTCACGGTTCACAGCGAGCGTCGTGGTTTGAGCCCGCCAGCATCACGGCGGTCAGGCAGCAGCGAGGTCTAGGACTATGAGCCACGATGATGCCGAGCGCCTGCACACTTCGGTTCTCGTCGCTCCAGCATCCGAGAAGCGGCGCATACGCAGGCAGCGCAGGCAGGCTGCCGCGGAATTGCAAGCGGAGCAGCAGAGAGCAGAACATCAGGCGTCCCGCGCCAAGTACGCCGCTGATCTGGCTGAGCGCCGAACAACCACATTCATTTCGCCAGCTGGCGAACCGGGACCAACGCAGCTGCGTTCGCCCGGGAGGCTTCGCCTGCCACGGCATCAAGACACGTCGGCAACTCTTGCTGGTGCATACCCATTCCTGGCTGAAGGCGGGCTCGGATCCGACGGGGTCTTCGTTGGTCAGGATCTGTACTCAGGTGGCTCCTTCGTTTACGACCCATGGGTGCTTTACGCGCGCGGCATCATCACCGCGCCGAACCTCGTGCTCGCGGGCATTGTCGGATCCGGAAAATCCAGCTTGGCCAAGAGCCTCTACACGCGATCGATCCCGTTCGGGCGTCGCGTCTACGTCCCCGGCGATCCGAAGGGTGAGCACACTGCGATCGCTGAAGCTGTGGGCGGTCGGGCGATCGTGCTCGGTCATGGGCTTGCCGCTCGGCTGAATCCACTCGACGAAGGCTATCGACCAGCAGGAATGAGCGATGAGAGCTGGTCGTCCACGGTCGGCGCGCGACGCCGCGACCTGATCGGCGCGCTCGCCGAGACGGTCCTCACTCGACCACTCACACCCTTGGAGCACACCGCAATTGACACCGCCCTGACCGAGGTCGTTCGAAGCAACGACGTTCCGGTCCTTCCCATGATTGTTGAACACATCCTTGCCCCGACTGCCCAGGCGGATCCGGATGGGCGCCTAGCCGAAGACGGACGTCTTGCTGGGCATGCCCTGCGACGCCTTGTCGCAGGTGACCTCGCCGGGCTCTTCGATGGTCCATCGACAGTGCGTTTTGATCCGTCGCTACCGATGATCTCCCTTGACCTATCGAGAGTGACGGAGAACTCGACCCTGACCTCGGTCCTCATGACCTGCTCGTCGGCTTGGATGGAATCCGCCCTACTTGACCCGAACGGCGGGCAGCGCTGGTGCATCTACGACGAAGCATGGCGCCTCATGTCTCATCCGGCGTTGTTGCGCCGAATGGATGCGCACTGGCGGCTCGCTCGCCACTACGGGATCGCGAACATGCTGATCTTCCACAAGCTGACCGACTTGGAGAATGTCGGTGACCAAGGTTCCGCAATGCGAGCCCTGGCAAGCAGCCTTCTCGCCAACGCCGAGACGCGAATCATCTACCGGCAAGAATCCGATCAGCTCGGGGCCACTGCTAGAGCGCTCGGCCTGACGGGGACCGAACAGAAGCTACTGCCGGGTCTCGGTGTCGGCCAGGGACTGTGGCGCATCAAGGATCGCTCTTTCGTCTGCCAACACCAACTGCACCCTGGGGAGCTGGAACTCTTCGACACCACGAGCCGCATGATGAGCTGAATCATTTCAATTGCCATGTCGGCGGCTACTGTGCAGAACCGAACGATCCGTCGCACAATGACTCCACCGTCCGCAGACTGTGGCTTTGTCAAGCTGAAGTGGCTCTTCCCAGATGAGGGTGTAGGTCGGCCGGGAGCGTCGGTCCGCAGATAGACGTCGAGGTCTCCCGACGACGGAGGTTCCTACGCCATCCGTCCGAAAGACCTCGACGTGACCGACGCTACCCCGCCGGCCGGCTTCGGCCGCCCTGACCTAACCGCCTTCGCGGCTCATCCCAATCGGCTCTGATCGGGTCTGCTGACCCTCTCGACGAGAACGCAGCGACATCACAGCCACCCAACCCCGACCGTCCGGGAAGCCGGGGCACGTCACATGGGCTGTGCTGCGGGCGTGTCGAGTGGGTAGTCCAGGGGCGACGCAGGAGCGCCGACGCGACGTGCTGAGAGGTGGTTCCAGTCGAGCGCTAGGACACCGGCTACAGGCATGGCGATAGGTCAGGAACGGCGTCGCTCCCTGCGCAGGAGGGAGCGCAGAGTCTCGGCGTTCGCGTAGCCGACCCGTAGCGCGATCTCGGCGGAGGTGAGGTCCGTGGTTGCTGAGAGGTGCCGAGCTCGTTCGGTGCGAAGCCGTTGGACGAAGCCGAGCGGAGTGAGGTTGAGCGCCGCACGGACTCGTCGTTCGAGGGTGCGCCGGCTGGTGCCGAGCGACTGCGCGACGAAGGCGACGTTGAACGGTTCGTCCAGGCGGGCGCGCACGAAGCGTTCGAACTCGACGACGATCGGGTCCTCGTGCCGGAGATGTTCGTAGGCGACGAAGGCCGCCTGCGACGGACGCTCGTCGATGATGAGGAGCTTGGCGACATGTTGGGCCAGGTCGGGGCTGATCGATCGCACGAGTGAGAGCGCGAGGTCGATGTGGGCGAAGGCGGCGCCGGCGGTGACGAGGTTCCCGTCGACCACGACCATGGTGTCGAGATCGAGGGCGACGGTCGGATAGCGCTTCCGGAACTCCGGCCCCAGGAACCAGCTGGTCGTCGCCCGCCGATGATGCATCCGTCCTGTCTCGGCGACGGCGAACACGCCGGTGCACGCCGCGGCGATCCGGGTGGTCGCCTCGTCGAGGCGCCCGAGCGAGGCGATGACCGAACGAGCATCTCGGCTCTGGAGGGCGTCGTGGGTCGCGGCGGCCGTGAGGGTTCCAAGCGCAGGGACGACGACCACGTCGAACTCTCCGGACTCCGGCAGCGGGTGGTCCACCGACAGGGTCATCGATGCCGTCGTGGTCACTCGCCGTTTCGGTCCGAGGATGGCGAGTTCGATCGGGTCGATCCGCGGGTCGACATCGCCGCGGGCTCCGTCGGCCACCCGCACGATGTCGATGATCGACGCGATAGCCGAACCGAAGCAGCCGTCGATCGCGATCAGTCCGATACGCATGACGTAAACAATAGCAATACTGCCGTATACGCCACTCCCCACCGGCCCTCGCTCGTCATACGCTGAACTCGTCCCACGAAGAACCCCGACGTCAAGGAGAGTCCCTCATGTCCACACCCGCATCACTTCCGTATGCCTTCGTCGCCAAGATCGTCGCGGCCGATGGACAGCACGACGCGGTCGCTGATCTGCTCGCCGGCGCTGTCGCACTCGCCAACGAAGAAGTAGGAACGATTGTCTGGTTCGCGGTCAGGACCCACGCCGACACCTTCTGGATCTTCGATGCATTCCCCGACGAGGCCGCTCGCGACGCCCACGCCAACGGCGCCATCGTCGCAGCCCTGATGGCCAACCAGCACCTCCTCGGCGCAGCACCCGAGATCCTGGCGGCCGACGTCCTCGCGTCCAAGCTCCCGTAGTCCGCCAACGCACGAGACGATCGCCCCCCGCCGAGTCGGTCCGCAGATAGACGTCGAGGTCTCCCGACGATGGAGGTTCCTACGCCATCCATCGGAAAGACCTCGACGTGCCCGACGCTACCCCGCCGCCCGGCTTCGGCCGCCCTGACCTGACCGCCTTCGCTCGACTCGACGGCCTCGGTCTGAGCGTGATCGGGCAACGACTTGAACCGGATCGTGCGGTCCTCGCGTGCCGCGTGGTGGAACCAGATCAGTGGTGCCGACGGTGCGGCAGCGAAGGCGCCGCTCGTGACACCGTGATCCGGCGGTTGGCCCACGAGCCGCTGGGCTGGCGACCGACCGTGCTGGAAGTTGTAGTGCGCCGCTACCGCTGTGCAGACTGCGGACACGTGTGGCGCCAAGACACCAGCGCCGCGGCGGAGCCACGCGCGAAGCTCTCGCGCACCGGGCTGCGGTGGGCGCTGGAAGGGATCGTGGTCGCACACCTCACCGTCGCCCGTGTCGCCGAGGGACTCGGGGTCGCGTGGGACACCGCCAACAACGCGGTCCTGGC
>JAZJZS010000006.1:40517-66872 GCA_040389685.1 Actinomycetota bacterium | reverse complement strand
ACCGCGACGACGCCTTCCGTGACGCGGTCGAGGTGGTCGCGATGGACGGCTTCACCGGGTTCAAGACCGCCGCTGCAGAGGAGATCCCGGACGCGGTCACGGTGATGGATCCCTTCCACGTGGTGCGCCTGGCCGGTGACGCCCTCGACAGGTGCCGGCGCCGGGTCCAACTCGCGATCCACGGGCACCGTGGGTTCAGGGACGATCCGCTCTACAAGTCGCGGCGCACGCTGCACACCGGCTCGGACCTGCTCACCGACAAGCAGAGCGACAGGCTACGCGCGCTGTTCGTTGATGACGCTCACGTCGAGGTCGAGGCGACCTGGGGTGTCTACCAGCGGATGATCGCCGCCTATCGCCACGAGGACCGGCAACGTGGCCGCGAGCTCATGGAGAAGCTGATCACCGACCTCAGCGCCGGCGTCCCCAAGGTGCTCACCGAGCTCACCACCCTGGGCCGGACCCTGAAGAAGCGAGCCGCTGACGTGCTCGCCTACTTCGAACGACCCGGCACCAGCAACGGGCCGACCGAGGCGCTCAACGGACGGCTCGAACACCTGCGCGGCTCCGCACTCGGGTTCCGCAACCTGACCAACTACATCGCCCGAAGCCTGCTCGAGACCGGCGGCTTCAGACCCCAACTCCTACACCCCCGATTGGGATGAGCCGCTGAAGTGACCCTACCGCGACGGCCACGTCTGGCCCCATCTCCCTTCTTGACTGTGCTCGCCAACGGCGCAAAGCCAAGTGAGCGCTCGTTGGGGATGAACCTGAGCAGGATTGGTGCGCAGATTCGCATATCAGGCGTCCCGCAAGGGGAACGGCTAGCGGGCAGTATTTCATGCCGTCATGAGGTCTTCTTTCCTGGATGGTTGCGGTCGGCATCTATCCTGGATTGCAGATTGCTGTGACAACATCATCACCACCGATTCGGAGAACACGTCGTCCATGAAAGCTTTCGTCATTCCCCGTGCGGGCGCCACCACTATTGAAATGGCGGAGGTCCTCAGGCCACAAATCGCGGACGATGAGCTGCTGGTGCGGGTGTATGGGATCGGCGTCGGCATCCACGACTCATACTTCTTGCCGCAGAATGCCTTGTACCCGTATGTAATCGGCATCGAAGCGGCCGGGGTCATCGAACAGACCGGTGGCAGCGTCACGGGCTACCAGCCCGGTGATCGGATCGCTTTCGTCAGTTCGATGCAGCCGAAAGGCGGCACCTGGGCGCAGTTCGCCGCCGTTAGTGCCGCATCGCTGATCATTCCGATCCCCTCCGGTATGGACTTCGTGACAGCCGCCGCGATTCCTGTCGCTGGAAATACTGTCTTGCGGGCTCTGTCCGCACTGAGCGCGGTGCCCTCCGGAGGGTCTCTTTTCATCGCGGGCGGGTCGGGGGCGATCGGAACGCTCGGCATCCAGCTCGCGCGCCAACGTGGCTGGCGAGTCGGTGCCTCGGCATCTGCCGCCAACCACGACTACATGATCCGGTTGGGAGTGGAGAAAGCCGTCGACTACCACGACCCAGACTGGGCGCGCCAGCTACGGGAGTGGATGCCGAGCGGTGTTGATGCGGCGATGGCGATCCAGCCGGGCGCCACAACGGATGCCCTGCGCGTGGTCAAAGACGGCGGCCAGGCGATTTCGATCTCCGGAGACGCCCCGGCCACCGAACGCGGTATCCGAATCGAGTCGATTCCCTATCAGGCGGATGTTCGCGGGGAACTGATGCAACTCATGTCAGAGGTCGCCGCGGGACACGTGCACGTGGAACTCGAGCAGGTGCACCGATTCGAGGACGCTCTCGCCGCCCTCGCAAAGGTACAGACCCGACACGCCAAAGGCAAAAGGGTCCTGCGGGTCGCGTAGGCGGAACCGTTTACGGGATGGGTTAGGCGTGCCGTGTTCGGGTCGAGTTTGTCGGAGGGTTGTGCGAAGTGTCGCGTGTTCCGCTTCATCTCATCGTTTGTGTGGCTGGGTCTCGTTCACGGCTTCTCCGAAGAATCAGTGGAACTTCGCTCGTAACGGCATTGCGTGAATCACGCTGGGATTATCTCCGGCGATGTCAAGAAATCCGGTCTCCAATAGCGGACCGTCGGGCGCTGGTTCGAAAAGCATCTCAGGTCGCCGTCTATGACGAGTTTGCGTCGAGGAGCTGCGCACCCGGGGCTGCTATGGGATGAGCAAGACCGGGCATACCGCCTGCTGGGTGACTTGGTCGCTGATACGATGCGCCAGCGGCGCCAACCACCGTTGGTGGTGTGGTGCCCCGATCACGATGAGGTTTTCCACCTCTGGCTCAAGTCTGGCCAGGATGGCCTGGCCGATCTCTCGCACGTCGGCAGGGAGGACTTCGGACGTTGTTGTGAGGCCTGCACTCCTGAAGGAGGCCAGCGCATGCTCCATGAACGTGCGGATTTCCGAGGTGTCTTCCATGGTGAGGTCCTGACCCTCGATCCACTCGTGAACGCTCAGGTGCAGGATGTGAGCGGATGCGCCGGTCAACACGGCGAGCTCGCGCGCTTGGCGCAGAACAGCCTCGGAGTGGGCAGTGCCGTCGATGGGAACGAGCAGGTGTGAGAACACGGTGAGAACTTTCTGTGAGTGGATTTACTGTAGGCCGGTCGCGAATTGGAGGCCCAGGCTGGTTAGCGAGACGACGATCCAGAGGCTTGCGCCGAGGATCAGCGGTTTCGCACCGGCACGCCGAAAACCGGCTAGGTCGGTGGAGAGACCGATCGCCGACAGGGCGACGGTGATGAGGAAGACGGAGACCGCGCTCAGGCTCGGGTGGATGCCTACGGGGATGATGCCGAAGGAGTTCACTGCTGCGACGATGATGAATCCGATCAAGAACCACGGGACGAGACGGAAGACGTTCAACCGGCGCCCGCGTGCTTGTACGGCGGTTGCATCGTCCTGCAACGTGACGGGATCGAGACCGGCGACCTCGCCGCGCCCCTCGGTTGCACTGATCCGCCTTCCGGCCCACGCGGCGAGGCCGAGGCTGATCGGGATGATCATCAGAGTGCGCACGAGTTTGACCACGACCGCGTAGTTCGTTGCGGCGGGGCCATAGGTTGTTGCGGCGGCCACAACGGAGGACATGTCATTGACGGCGGTTCCTGCGAAGAGGCCGAAGGCGTGCTGGCTCATGCCGAGTAGGTGCCCGATGATGGGGAAGACCAGTACTGCGGTGATGTTGAACAGGAAGATGGTGGAGATCGCGTAGGCGACATCGACACCGACCGCCCCGATGACCGGGGTTACCGCGGCGATCGCCGACGCGCCGCAGATGCCGGTACCGACACCGATCAGGGTGCGTAAATTCCCCACGATGCCGAGCCAGCGACCGATCAGCCAGGCCGCAACCAGACACACCACCAGGGTTCCCAGCATCACCGGGAGCGATTCGAGGCCTACTTTGGCGATTTGCGCCAGTGAGAGCTGCGAGCCAAGGACCACGACGGACAACTGGAGCACAAATTTGCTTGCCGTGTTCATGCCAGGTCGCAGGCGCGCGGATGGCTTGATGATTGTGGCGAGGGCAACACCGAGCACGATTCCCGATACCGGCCCTCCCACGAGCGGAACGAGATGACCGATGGCGGTGGCAACGATCGCGATTCCCACCGCTAACGCTAGTCCGGGAACCTTCGCCAGGATGCGCGAACGCATCGGTAACGGATGGATCGGTACGGGCGCAGTTGGAGGCGTTGAAGTCACAGCCACCATGTTCCGCTCGCTGCCGTCACAGCAGTAGAGGGCTCGCCCTTGGGTGGTCACAAGGTGTGCTTGTATCGTGGAGGGCGTCGACCATGAGGGAGCAGTGGATGTTGAGTTCTCGGGTGCCGGACCTCGCCGCCTTGCAGATGCTGTGTGCGGTGCACAATCTTGGCAGCTTTTCCGCGGCAGGCAAAGCCCTCGGCCTCTCGCAGCAAGCCGTTTCCTCTCGAATGCGTGCCCTCGAAGATCAGGTCGGCTCACCGATACTCATGCGTTCGCCCCGAGGCTCAACACTGACGCCCACAGGTACACTCGTCATCGGGTGGGCGATGCCTGTCCTGGATGCTGCGGAAGAGCTCGACGCGGGAATCGCATCCCTTCGCCAGAACAGCGCCCAGAAACTGCGGGTCGTGGCGAGCCAAACGATTGCCGAACACTTACTCCCCGGCTGGCTTGTCACGTTGCGACGACAACAAGAAGCGAGCGGGACCCGGCCCAGCGCAATCGAGCTCACGGTGGCCAACAGCGAGGCCTCCGGCGCGATGGTCCGTGCTGGGCAAGTCGACGTCGGCTTCATCGAAAGCATGCGCCCGCCTCGGGGGCTCGCCCACCAGAGGGTGCTGCAAGACGAACTGGTCGTCGTCGTGGCACCCGGTCACCGGTGGGCGCGCCGGGACACACCGCTCACCGCTGACGAGTTGGCTCGAACCCCCCTGGTCATCCGCGAGTCCGGCAGCGGAACCCGGAGCGCCCTCGAATCCATTCTGGCGGCGCGAGCGCCCGACTCGCCGCGAGCAGACGCGGCCGTCGAGCTGTCCACCAGCGCGGCAGTTCGTTCCGCCATCGCCGCGGGTATCGCGCCCGGCGTTCTGAGTATCCTCGCCGTACGTGACGACGTGACCCTCGGCAGACTCGTCGTGATACCAACCGAGAAGCCGCTCCTGAGACCCCTGACCGCAACCTGGCAGGCCGCAGGCGGAGGCCTGACCGGTCCAGCCCGCGCCCTCATCGCGATCGCCGCAACCAGCCCAAGCAACCCCGGATAAACGCACGCTCTACACGGATGCTGACCGGGCCACACCTCAGCGTACTTTCCGGGACGAATTTGAGAGCGTTTATCGCTTCGAGCGGTACCCGTAGACCAAACGTTTTGGGGACGTTTGGCGAGGCTGGCGCGGATGTTCGCGTTAGCGCCGGTTCACGGGGTCTGACCAGTATTGGAACGGTGGTTGGCACTAAGGGTTGGAAGCCACGGCCGCTGTAGATTCACGACCGACCTCATGGGCTCGGCCGCCAATGCATGAAGCATGCGGGCGCTCCGCCCAGTGTCTGCCTCGCGCGCAACGGGCGCACGCGATCAGCTACCGTCCCGCGTCGTCGGAACTGTTGAACGGTGCGCCACTCGGGACGGTTGGCGATTCCCCGGTTTGCACCGGCGCAGCTTCGGGAACTCCGATCCCCTTTGCCTCCGGCTCGGTCAGGTCGGGCCTCCTTCCAGGGAGGTAGCCGAATGGGGTTGGTTCACCGCGGTGTCTGATTGATTGGATTACCAGAATGACGAGCCCGAAAATGGCGGCCGCGATCGCAACATCGGCGTTGATCTTTTGCCCAAGGAAATGGAACTCCGTCGGATCCAGCCTGAGAGTTTCCAAGTATGCGCGACCGATTCCATACCAGAGGAAGTACACGCCCATCGATTTACCCCACGACATCACGAATTTTCGACCCAAAAGAATGATCAAGATTGCCCCGGCGATGTCCCAAATCATCTCGTACAAGAACAGGGGCTGGAATAGGGTGCCCGCCGGCACGCCGGCGGGGAAAGCTGGGCTCGACGAGTGAATTTGCAGACCCCACGGGAGCGTGGTGGGTGGGCCGTACAGTTCCTGGTTGAAGTAGTTGCCGAGGCGTCCAAATGCCTGGGCAAGGAGGAGCCCCGGGACCAGCGCATCGGCGAAGGCGAAGAACCGGATCCCGGCGCGGCGGCAGCCGATGTAGGTGCCGAGGGTACCGAAGAGGATCGAGCCGAAAATCGCCAGGCCTCCGTCCCAAACGGCGAAGATGGTCCAGAGGTTGGCGCCCTTGTAGAGGTAGTCCCCGGGGTGTGTGAAGACGTGGTAGAACCGGCCGCCGGGAATGCCGATGATGACGGCCCACATGGAAATATCCAGGACCACGGTGCGGGGAATGCCCGATCGGGCGATTCGCCGGACGGTGACTGCCGCAGCGATGACGATCCCGGTCAGGATGCAGAGGGCGTAGAAGTGGATGGTCAGCGGCCCGATGTTGAACGAACTGATCGGTGGACTGGGGATGCTCAGCGGAAGCATTTTGGGCCTTCCCGCCCAGAGTGATGTCTGCAGCGCTGGGAAACGTGGTGGGGTTGATCGTCCCGCGCGCACAGCCTACAGAAACAGTCCGGCTGCATCCTGAGATTTTCCGTCGACCAACATCAGGGCCTGGCCGTTGTGTCGCGCCTGGGGCGATTTTCACTTATCGGAGACCACAGTCTGCGTGAAAACCTAATCTGCTCGCGCGGACACAGCCTGTGCGGAAGCGGGACGCCCACCGGAACTCCTGCCGCGGAATGACACACAGGTGCCGACGCGTGCGGTTCCGGCAGGCGGACATTCCCGTAAGACCCACCCGAGAAAATGCCCGATCAAGGGACGCTATCCGCTACAGCGGATCCGGTGATGAACTACTCGCCGGGTCCGGCCAGTCTGCTTACTTACCCGTGCCCCGCGCGTGGGTGTTCTTCGTGTGGGCGAGGCTGTCGGAGTCGCTGCCGGTTTCGATGTTGTTGCCACCGAAGGTGAGACGGTCCACGATCGCAGCACAAAGCGCGGATCAGTGAGAGTCTTCGTTCAGGCGGAGAACGACGAGGCAGCCTTCGAATCGAACCCCAACGGGTTCCCCACGAAGCTGGTCGGACTATCTCGACTGTCACCGATCTGCGGGCGGTGATTGACTCCTTTGACGCACAGCGATAGCACGCGGTCTAGCCTGGGCTCCCCCGGCGAACGATCAAAGCCAATACGAGAATCCTCGGTCCGGAAGTTGTAGACGTGACCGTCGACGGTCACGCCCAGCCCGTACCTGGAGCGCATGGAGCAATGGCGCGAGTACCCGCGCACCTCTATGGCATGAGCAATAGCCCTGCAGGAACGCCACCCGGATCGCCCATCGCTTTCCCCCTCGCAGTCATCACGGTCAGCGAGCGCGGAACCATGAACGTCAGCTGCAATGGGCGCGACTTCCCGCCTCCAACGACGGATGCCTCTTGGAGTCGGGCACGCTTTGGTGATCTTCTCGACGCAATCTCCGAACACCGCTCTCGCACCGTTCGAGTTGAGGTGCACGAGTTCGATGGCTCGGTGTTCACCGACATCGTCCATGCGGTGCGACGAGAGCAAGCCATCGCGGACGTTCAGTCGCCCAGCACGATACGGCGAGCGCGTCATCGCCCACCGGATCAGCTGATCGAGGTCACCGGGTCCGGATTCGTCCCTGGCGAGGATGTCACCGTCGCGCTGTCGGTCTCCAGTACTGAAGGATCCGCTGACGGGAGCGCTCGTGCGGTGATCGATGTGAGGCAACTCGTGGATCACCGATCGGAGATATTGCTCATCGGACGCGTCTCCGGCGTCATCGTCACCGAATCTTTGCGATCGTGAGCACCCCACACGGTCAGGGTCGGGGTTTCGGCGATGAGTTGACCAACTTCCTGATGATCGCGTTGATCGCAGTCTTCGGGGTCGCCGTCGTCTTGCGGGCTGCGGGTTCCGTTGCGGCATTTCTCTCTGGCGCTGCGCAACCTCAGGTCGGGATTGCAGGCGGGGGCGCCCTGCTGTTCAATCCGACGAACCCGGCCGAGGTGCTGCAGGCGCACGATCTGAATGCAATTCTCTACTGGTCGATTGCAGTACCGCTGCTCCTCATTCTCGGCAGCGCTATCGGGTGGGCTTGGGTCCGTTGGCGTCGGCACTCACACAACGTCGATACCGATCCACGTCGGCTCGCGGGAACTGCCAGCAGTCACGAAGTCGTAACCAGTGCGTCGGCGAAGGCGCTCCTGCGCCGAGCCGTGACGCTTCGCCCTTCGCTGGAACAGCCAGAACCCGCGGACGTGGGCTACCTGCTCGGGCGCTCGCACGGCAAGCAGGTGTGGGCCAGCGTCGAAGACTCGATCCTTCTCATCGGCCCGCCGCGTTCGGGTAAGGGTCTGCACATTGTGATCCCGGCGATTCTCGATGCGCCGGGCGCAGTGGTGACGACGTCGACCCGGCCCGATAACCTGACGGCAACGATGCGCGCACGCGAACGGGTCGGTCCGGTCGCCGTCTTTGATCCTCAGCATCTTGCTGAAGGCGTCTCCTCGGGGCTGCGGTGGTCGCCCATTCGGGGGTGTGAAGACCCGCTGACCGCGATGATTCGCGCGACGGGTCTCGCTGCGGCCACCGAGCTGTCAGCTGGCGGCGTCGAGGGTGGAGGATTCTGGGAGGGAAAGACGCGCATCGCTCTGCAGGCGCTCCTTCACGCGGCCGCGCTCGATCATCGAAGTCCGGCTGAGCTGTTCCGATGGACTCTCGACCCATCGGCAGCCGCCGAAGCTGTCGCCATCCTGACGGGCTCATCGCTGGCAGCCACGGGGTGGGCAGATTCGCTGGAGGCAACGCTCGACGCCGACCCGCGCACGCGCGACAGTATCTGGCAGGGTGTTTCGCTCGCACTGTCAGCGCTGGCCGACCCCAGAGTGCTTGATGCCGTCAGCCCTGAAGAAGGCGAGCAGTTCGATCCCGAGAGCTTCATCCGCGACCGTGGCACGCTGTATCTTCTGGCGACCGGCGTTGGGGCCGGAAACAGTGCAGCTCTCGTCGCAGCATTGGTCGAAGACCTTGTCGAGACCGCCCGTCGCATGGCTGCTCGATCACCCGGCGCACGGCTCGACCCGCCACTGCTGTTTGCGCTCGACGAAATCGGAAACCTCGCGCCACTACCCTCGCTGCCCACACTCATGGCGGAAGGAGGGGGCACCGGCATAACAACGATGCCGGTGCTCCAATCCCTTGCCCAGGCGCGGGACAAATGGTCAGAGCACAAGTCGGCAGCGATCTGGGACGCCAGTATCGCGAAGATCATCCTCGGCGGCGCCTCGAACTCACGAGATCTCCAAGACCTCTCCACGCTGATCGGCGAACGCGACGAGTTCACCGACTCCGTCACGCTCGGTGACCATGGCTCGCGCTCGAACCAGCGTTCCATCCGTCGCGTACCGATCCTGCCGCCCGACCGCATTCGCACGTTGCCGTTTGGCACCGGGGTCATCTTGCTCCGGTCGGCGCCCCCCATCATCACTGACCTCCACCCCTGGCCCAAGCGCTCCGACGGCCAACAGCTCAAAGCAGACCGTGCGGCAGTTGAGTCGCTGTTGGAACGCCCTGCAACGCCATGATCCGCGCTGGGGCGCAGCGCGCACCTGTCTGTTGCAGCAGCCATCACATCCGATGGCCACCCCAACAGATCAAGGAGTCGTCATGTCCATCGACACCCAGCAAGCCATCACAGGATTCATCGCGACCGAGCCCCGTCTGACCTACACCGAGGACGGCACCGCGCGGTTCTACGCGCGGATCGGCATAGAGCATTCGCAGCAGACGCCAGACGGAAGTTTCACGCAGCTCGACCCGTCCTTCCACGACATGAGTGCCTTCCGCCGCGCAGCCGAAGAAGGAGCCGCGCGATTCCACAAGGGCGACAAGTTCATCGCCACCGGGCGCGTGCGCGAGTACAGCTACGAGAAGGATGGCCAGAGCGTCGCAGCCGAGGAGTTCATCGTGTCCCGCTTTGGTCACGACGTAGCGCGCACCCAATACGAGGTCGATCGCGGACCCCATCGCGACAGCAACATGCGTGAGTCGACCGGTCGTGATGCCTCCCCTTTTGAATCCCCCGCCCGAACACGAGCGCAGTCAGATGTCGCGCCTGCGGTCAGCATCTGAGCAGGAGCGGTCATCATGAGTGACTTCGTTCCCACAGCTGAAGCACACGAAGGGCGCGACGAAGATGACTACGACGAATCGCTGGTCGCTGAACCACCGCATCCGATCAACTGGAATCTCCTCACCGCGAACGACGCGGAAGTCGAGTGGCTGGAGCTGAATCGCTGGGTCGACTGGCTCCGCCGCAGGTACGGACTCCCAGCCGCAGTGATCCCGCCCTACTGGCATCGTCACCCCGAGCTCGTGTGGGAGCTGTCAGCGCTGCATCTGCACTGGCTGTGCGCCTACGACCCCAACCAAAACGGATCCGCACCGCTGGGGTGGCATCGCGACTTTGCGGATGCTCGCCTCCGCCTCCGGGACTGGGTAGCTACTTCCGGGACTCGACTCGATCGTGATCGCCCCACACGGCAAGCCACCTGGCCCGGGGAAGAGCCGCCTACTCCCTCCGAAGAAGCGATGATCACCGACCGGGAAGCCGACTTCGTTGAGTTCGTCGTTGATGACGTTCAGCGACGTCAAGCGGCTGAGGACGAGTTCTACCGTTCGCTCGGCGATCCTCCGCAGGAGGAGTCATGAGCAACGCAGCCGAAGCGACCGCGCCCGTCTCGCCATTGCTGGATAGTCGAGAAGTCGCCTCGTACCTGAAGGTCTCCGAATCGACACTGTCTCGATGGCGCTCCGCGGAGACCGGACCACCATTCATCAAGCTCGGCGGTATTGCCCGGTACCGGCTCGAAGCGATCGACGAATGGCTGCAGAAATTGGAGCCGCACCATGGCTCGCCCAACTGAGCCAATGCCTGAGTCCTCACCCCGACCGGTGCCGCCGATCGGGGTGAGGATCTCCACCGACATGGAACGACGCTCCTACGGAATTCGAGCGCGGGCACGCTGGACCGATCCGCTCACCAAGCAGCGCGTGATCCGCACCGAGATCGTGAAAGACGAGGCAACCGCACGGGCATTCTTCGAAACGCTCCGGAACTCTTCGGTCAAGGGAATGGACGTCTCCATGACGCTCCTGGAGTTCTTCACCTCGATCGACGATCGATGGGCACGCGGCCTCGATATGACCTCCACCGGAGACAACTACCGCTACGGTCTTCGACTCCGCGTGCTCCCGGCGCTCGGCCACTTACCCGTCACGCAAATCACCGCGGGAATGATCGACCGCACGATCGATGACTGGGAGAAGCAGTACGGCGCATCGACGATCAAGAACACCATCGCCCCACTCGTGCGGGTGCTCGACGAAGCCGTTCGCGATGGCCTGATCACAATCAATCCCGCCAAGCACCGGGCGAAGCGGAGTCTCCACAGAAACGCTTTCCGAGTTCAACCGGCCGAAGATGCGGCCCCGCGCGCACACGCGATCCCTGACCTGCAGAAACTGAACCAGCTCGCCTCCGCCTGCGGCACTGTCCATCAGTCCTATTCAGACTTCGTGATGCTCGCCGCTCTGCTGGCAGCACGTTCTTCCGAAGTCTCCGGACTTCAAGTCGGAGACGTGGACTTCAACAAAAACCTCGTCATCATCAGACGACAGGTCTTCCCCGGCAGGGGCGGCCTCATCACCAAACCAACCAAGAGCCGCAAAGAGCGTCGCGTGCCGATTCTCGACCCACTCCGGCCGGTCCTGAAGCGACTCTGCGCGTTCAAGCAATCGGACGCACCACTCCTCGTTGGTCCACGGGGCGGTTTCCTCACGACGGCCACCGTTCGCGATGCGACCAGCTGGGACCAGGTCGTTGCCGACCTCGGCCTGCCGAACCTCACCAGACACGGTCTCCGACACACCGGCGCCACCTGGCTCGCCGACGCCGGGGTTCCCCTCCATGTCCTCCAAGAGATCCTCGGACACGCCTCAATCGAGACCACTCGCGGCTACCTCCACCCCGATGACCGCCACCTCGCATCCGCCGCAGAACAAGCCAACGCCTTCCTCAGCAGAGACGCTCCTCGGAACTCATCGCGACGACCGCGGCAGGGCACGGGACGTGGGCTGTGAGCGGCTCAGTCGTGGATTTCCACCGTTCTGGTCCCCTTTTGGTCCCCTTATCCACAGACAGGGCATCGCAGCGCATTCTGCTATCCACAGATCCACCACGCCAACCTGTCCAGGGGGACCAGAGGGGGACCAGAGAAAACGACGTTCAGAAACAACAAACCCCTGATGAAAATTGCTTCTCATCAGGGATTTTCTGTCGGGCTGACAGGATTTGAACCTGCGACCCCCTGACCCCCAGTCAGGTGCGCTACCAAGCTGCGCCACAGCCCGTGGCATTGTTTTTCAGTTGTTCGGGCCGACCGAAGAGTGGTGAACCCCTTAACCCCCAGTCAGGTGCGCTACCAAGCTGCGCTACAGCCCGATGTCGATCGAAGGCGAACCTGCAGAAGACAACCTGTCCATACTAGCGCGGCTGGAATGTCCGCCCGTCGATCACGACCGGAAGACCTCGACGATGGTCGGGGCATCGGCTCGCGAAGACAGGAGTTCGATCTCGTCCCCGGCCGCAATCGGACCGGTTCGGATGACTCGCAGGTACGCCCCGAGGCGGCCCTCGGTGCCGAAGCGCTTGACCCAGCCCCGCTCATCCGCTCCCCCAACCCAGCGGGCAAAGGTGGCGCAGGGCGATCGCGGCATGGTCACCTCCACCTCGACGGTGCTGCCGACTCTCCAGCGTTCGCCGACGCGGGCGTTCGACACGTCGAGGCCGGAGATGCGCAGGTTCTCGCCGAACCAGCCGGGCGGCAGCTCGCGTGCGAGCTCGGCGGACCAGAAGTCGGCATCCTCCTGGGCATAGGCGTAGAGGGCCTTGTCCTGGCCGCCGTGATTCTTACGGTCGGCCTGCACGTCGGCGCGGAGGCCGAGACGGCCGACCCTGATCGAGCCGGTTGCCGGGCGCTTATCGATCGCAGTGATTCCGACGGTGCTGGCATCGGGCCGGAGCACGTTGACCACGCAGGCGGCAAGGAGGATAGGCATGAGGGGAGTTTACCCAGGAGGTCTCGATGCACATCGCCTCGGCGACCTGCTCGACCCGCAGCGTCTACTCACTGAGGTAGGTGCGGAGCTCGGACCAGGCCGCACCGAAACCCGGGTGGAGGGGCAGATCGTCGACCTCGATCAGCGGCACCCAGCGCAGTTCGGCGCTCTCGGCATCCGCGATCACCGGCTCGAAGGTCTCGAGCGCCTCGGCGACGACGGTCGTGTACGACCAGTACCCGAGGTCGAGAACGGAGGTGTGGATGATTCGCAGCAGCCCTGCGGGCACTGTCGCCTCTTCGGCGGCCTCGCGCAGCGCTCCGTCGACCGCGCTCTCGCCCTGCTTCCGCGCCCCGCCGGGGAGGCCCCAGGTGCCACCGAAGTGGCTCCAGCCGACGCGGTGCTGCAACAGGATTCCGAGCGACGGATGCCACACCAGGAGGCCGGCGGCGCCGAAACGTCCCCAGAACTTCGCGCCGTCGGGCCCGTAGACCCAGGCATCCCCGGGGTCGCGGATGTACCCCGGTGGGAGGGGCGGTGCGCGGTCGGACATCGCTTAAGTCTGCACTACCTGGGGTCTCGATACGCGCCGTGGACGGCGCTACTCGACCACCGGCGGCTAGGTTCGCTTGCGCCGCTCCCGCACCCGCATGTTCACGTTGATCGGGCTGCCCTGGAAGCCGAAGATCTCGCGCAGGCGCCGCGTGATGAAGCGACGATAGCCGGGGTCGAGGAATCCGGTGGTGAACAGCACGAAGGTCGGCGGACGCGTCGCCGCCTGGGTTCCGAACAGGATTCGCGGCTGCTTTCCGCCACGAACCGGGTGCGGATGCTCGGCCGCGAGTTCCGCAACGAGCGCGTTGAACTTGCCGGTGGGGATCCGGGTGTCCCAGGAGGCGAGGGCGAGTTCGAGGGCCGGAACCAGCTTCTCGAGGTGTCGACCGGTCTTCGCGGAGATGTTGACCCGCGGGGCCCAGGCCACGTGGGCGAGGTCCTGCTCGATCTCGCGCTCGAGGTACCGGCGGCGGTCGTCATCCATCAGGTCCCACTTGTTGAAGGCGAGCACGAGGGCGCGACCGGACTCCAGTACGAGGTCGATGATGCGCACGTCCTGCTCGCTGATCACGTCGCTCACATCCAGCACGACAACGGCGACTTCGGCCTTCTCCAGCGCGGCGCTCGTGCGCAGCGAGGCGTAGAAATCGGCGCCCTGGGCGAGATTCATGCGACGACGGATGCCCGCGGTATCGACAAACCGCCACACCTTGCCACCGAGCTCGACCTGCTCATCGACCGGGTCCCGCGTGGTTCCGGCCATCTCGTTCACGACGACGCGCTCTTCGCCGACGGCCTTGTTGAGCAGGCTGGACTTGCCGACGTTCGGCCGGCCGAGGATGGCGACGCGACGCGGTCCGCCGACCTCGTCCTTCGCGACTGTTGAGACCTCAGGAAGGATGGTGAGCACGTGGTCGAGCAGGTCGGCCACTCCCCTGCCGTGGAGGGCGGACACCGGCCACGGCTCCCCGAGGCCGAGGCTCCAGAGGCCGGCGGCTTCCGGCTCCTGCCGCGCGTCATCCACCTTATTGGCGGCGAGGATCACGGGCTTGTTGGTGGAGCGCAGCATTCGCACGACATGCTCGTCGGTCGAGGTAGCGCCAACGTTCGCATCGACCACGAACAGCACGGCGTCGGCGAGGTCGATCGCGATCTCGGCCTGGGTGGCGACGGAAGCGTTGATGCCCTTGGCATCCGGCTCCCAGCCGCCGGTGTCGACGAGGGTGAACCGGCGTCCGGCCCATTCGCCCTTGTAGGTGACGCGGTCGCGGGTGACGCCGGGGGTGTCCTGCACCACCGCTTCGCGGCGACCGAGGATTCGGTTGACGAGCGCTGACTTGCCGACGTTCGGGCGGCCGACGATCGCGAGCACGGGAAGGGCCGGAAGGTAGGTGACGGCATCCGGATCATCCGACGCCGAGTCGAGGAGGTCGCGATCCTCGTCGTCGAGGTCGTAGTCCTCGAGGCCCGCGCGCAGCGCGTTGGCACGCATCAGCGCATCGGACTCGTCGAGCACGGCGAGCTTCTCGCTCAGCCTGGGGTCGAGATCGCCGTATTCGTCGTGCTCTTGGTCGTTGTTGTCTGGCATGGGGGTTTCCTGTGTGTGGGTCTCGATACGGGCGCTTCGCGCCCTACTCGACCACCGCGGCCACGAGGGCAACGACCGCCTGCACGGTCTGGTCGAAATCGAGATGGGTTGAATCGAGGGTGGTCACACCCTCGGCGGCGTTCATGAAGTCGACGACCCGGGAGTCCTGGGCATCTCGAGAACTGAGCTTTTCGGCCACGGCCGCAGCCGACTCCGACGGTAACTCAGCGGAACGCCTCGTCATTCTAGCTTCTTCGGATGCCGTGAGCAGTATCCGGATGTCGGCATCGGGGCAGACGACGGTCGTGATGTCCCGGCCCTCGGTGATAATGCCGGGCCGGGCGCTGCGATCGATGACGCTGCGGAACAACGAGACAAGGTAGGCGCGCACCACGGGAACGCGGGCGACCTGGCTCACGACGGCGGTGATGCTGGGGTGCCGGATGGCTTCCGTGACATCCACTCCCCCGACCCGCACGAAGTAGTCGTCGGGGTCGATGCCGATCTCGTACGCGAACGCGGGGAGCGCCGCAATCACGGCCTCGGCATCCGCGGTGTCGACGCCGTTTTCCAGCGCGAACCAGGCGAGCGCCCGATAGGCCGCGCCGCTGTCCTGGTAGTCGAAGCCGAGGGCTCGAGCGGATGCCCGACTCACGCTCGACTTGCCGCTTCCGGCCGGCCCGTCGATGGCCACGACCACGCGGCCACCACTGACAGCGTCCGCGCTCATGCGCCGACCTGCGCGATGCGCCAACCGCGCGCTTCGAGGTCGGCGACGAGTCCCGCTTCGGCCTCGGGCACCACGGAGATCTCGGCGAGGCCGATCTGCTGGCCGGGTGAATGTTCGAGCCTGAGGTCTTCCATGTTCACTCCGATGTGTCCGATCTCGGTCAGCAGGCGAGCGAGCTCCCCCGGCGTGTCGTCGACCATCACGACGATCTGGTTGAATCGTCGATCCTGGCCGTGCTTGCCGGGGATGCGGGCCACACCGGTGTTGCCGCCGGCGAGCAGCTCGGCGAGGGCGCGCCGAGCGCCGGGCTCATCGGGTGCGTCGAGCGTGTCGATGGCCCGGTCGAGGTCGGCGCGGTACTCCCGCAGCACCGCGGTGACCGCCGCGGCGTTCGCTCCGAGGATCTGCACCCACAGCTCGGCATCGCTCGAGGCGATCCGGGTGGTGTCGCGCAGGCCCTGGCCGGAAAGCGCGAGGGCGGAGGCGGTGCCTCCGGTGAGGCGCCGGGCCAGCAGCGAGGCGATCACCTGCGGCACGTGGGAAACGAGCGCGACGCTCGAGTCATGCTGCTCGGCCGTCATGATCACGGGAACAGCGCCGAGGTCGAGCACGAGGTCCTCGATGACTCCCACCTGCGCCGCCGGCATCCCGTCGTGCGGGGTGATGACCCAGGGTCGCCCGAGGAACAGGTCGCCGCGGGCCGAGATCGGTCCGCCGCGCTCACGGCCGGCGAGCGGGTGCGAGCCGACATAGCGGTCGGCGTCGACTCGACCCGATTCAGCTTCGGCCGCGCGCACCCCGGCCAGCACCGCCACCTTCACGCTCGCGACATCCGTCACCAGGGCGTCCGGGAAGGCAACGAGCTCTTCGGCGATCACCTGCGCCGTGACATCCGGAGGCACGGCCACGACCACGAGGCGAGGATTGTCGGTGTCGCGCGCGGATCGACCGGCGCCATAGTCGATCGCCAGGCTGAGGTTGGCGGGCGACGAGTCGTGCACGATCACGTCGACGCCGAGGGCGCGAAGGCCGAGGCCGATGCTCGCCCCGAGCAGGCCGGTGCCGACGATGCGCACCTGGCCGATCATCCGGCTTCCATTCATAGTTCGGGGTTCCGTTGCTCTAGAGAGGCGTGGGGGTGTCTTCGGCGTCACCCGCGGCGTCACCCGCGGCGGAAGCGGCTGTCGCATCCCGGGAGATCGTCAGGAGCGCGCCGAGTTCGGCCTTCGTGAGATCGCGGATGTCGCCGGCGGCGAGCGATCCGAGGTGCAGTGGGCCGAACTGGCGGCGCACGAGATCGATCACCGGATGACCCACCGCTTCGAGCATCCGGCGCACGATGCGATTGCGGCCGGAGTGCAGGGTGATCTCGACGATCGTCTCGCGAGCGCCCGCCTGGCCAACGATGCGCGCCTTATCGGCGGCGATCGGACCGTCTTCGAGCTCGATTCCGCTCGTGAGCTCCGCCACGGTCTGGGGCGAGACTCGACCCTCGACCTTCGCGATATACGTCTTCATCACGCCGAAAGACGGATGCGCGAGCACATGCGCGAGTTCGCCGTCGTTGGTCAGGATGAGCAGCCCAGAGGTCTGCGCGTCGAGACGGCCGACGTTGAAGAGCCGCTCGTCGAAGCGGGAGACGAAGCGCTGCAGGTCGGGTCGCCCGCGGTCATCCTGCAGCGACGAGACGATTCCGACGGGCTTGTTGAGCATGAGGTAGCGGCGCGAGGTGTCGAGTTGGATGGCGACGCCGTCGACCGAGACGAGATCCGTGGCCTGCACCCGACGACCGAGTTCCGTGACCACCTCGCCGTTCACCGCAACCCGGCCGGCCTCGATCATGTTCTCCGAGACGCGCCGGGAGGCGACACCAGCGGCCGCCATGAGCTTCTGCAAGCGCACGCCGTCCGCGGAGGCTGGGTCAGAAGCCATCGGCGAAGCCGTCCGATCCATCGGAGAGCAGGGGCGAGATCGCCGGCAACTCATCGATCGAGTTGATGCCAAGCTGCACGAGCGTGAGTTCGGTGGTGGCGTAGTGGATGGCACCGGTCTCGCTGTCGGTGAAGGCCTCCGTGATGAGTCCCCGGCCGAGCAGGGTGCGCACGACGGAGTCCACGTTCACGGCCCGGATCGACGCGATGGCGCCCCGGCTGATCGGCTGCTTGTAGGCGATCACCGCGAGAGTCTCGAGCGCTGCCTGCGAGAGGCGAGTCGGGTTCTGGGTGAGCACGAAGTCGCGCACGACCTCGTCGTATTCGCCGCGCACGTAAATGCGCCATCCGCCCCCCACCTCGCGAAGCTCGAAGCCGCGCCGGATGCCGCCACCAGGGCCACCCCCAGCACCATGGCCGTCGTAATCGGCGACGAGTCGCTCGATCGACTGCCTCACCGCCGCGACCGGTACCCCTAGCGCCGTGGCGAGGGAGACGAGGGTCTGTGGCTCATCCGCGATCATCAGGATTGCTTCGAGCCCGCGCTCGACCTCCATCGGAGGACTCACCGGGCCGGGGGCCTCGTGCGACAGGTCAGTTTCCATAGTCCGATCCCAGGCTCGCAAGGGTGTCCTCTGCCCAGTGCTCGGCCGTCCAGCGCACGGTGAGCTCACCGAGCGGTTCGAGCTGCTCGAAGGCGACGGCCGCTGCGCGGTAGAGCTCGAGAATGGCGAGGAACCGAGCCACGATCACGCCAACCCGATCGACACCGGCGATGAGTTGGCGAAAGGTCATCGGCTCACCGCGTCGCAGCAGCGAGACGACATGCGCCGCCTGCTCCCGGATGCTGACGAGCGGCGCGTGAAGATGGTCCAGCCCAACGGTCGGCAGCTCCCGCGGCGCGAACGCCAGGGCGGCCAGGGCTGCAAAGTCCTTGAGGCTGAGCGTCCAGACGAGCTCCGGGGTCTGCGTGCGGAATCTCTCCTCCAGCCGCACGGCGCGCACGTGGCGCGTTGCTTCGGCGTCGAGCCGGGCCGAGAACCAGGTCGTCGCCTCCTTGAACGCCCGGTATTGCAGCAGGCGGGCGAACAGCAGATCGCGGGCTTCGAGCAGCGCCACGTCCTCGGCATCCACCAGTTCACCCTGCGGCAGGAGGCCGGCGACTTTGAGATCGAGCAGGGTCGCCGCGACGACCAGGAACTCACTGGCCTGGTCGAGCTCGGTGGCCGTGTCGAGCTGCTTGAGGTAGGCGATGAACTCGCCGGTCACGATGCTGAGGGAGATCTCGGTGATATCGAGTTCGTGCTTGCCGATCAGCGAGAGCAGCAGGTCGAAAGGGCCGTTGAAGTTGCTGAGGCTCACCGAGAAGCCGGCGGCCTCCGGTTGCCCCGCGACGGCGAGCATGGGCTCAGGCGACGGCGCCACGCGCGATCAACTCTCTGGCCAGCTGGCGGTAGGCCGCGGCGGCCTGGTGTTCGGGAGCGAACTGTGTGATCGGGGTGCCGGAGACGCTGGCATCGGGGAACTTGACGGTTCGCCCGATGACGGACTCGAACACCCGGTCGCCGAAGGTCTCGACCACGCGCTCCAGCACCTCACGGGAGTGCAGGGTGCGAGAGTCGTACATGGTGGCGAGGATGCCGTCGAGCTGCAGCGCGGGATTGAGGCGGTCCCTGACCTTGTCGATGGTCTCCACGAGCAGCGCGACGCCCCGCAGCGCGAAGAATTCGCACTCGAGCGGGATCAGCACACCGTGGGCCGCGGTGAGGGCGTTGACCGTGAGGAGTCCGAGCGACGGCTGGCAGTCGATGAGAATCACGTCGTACTCGCCACTCACCTGGCGCAGCACCCGCGCGAGAATCTGCTCACGGGCGACCTCATTCACCAGGTGCACCTCGGCGGCGGACAGATCGATGTTGGCCGGGATCACCTCGAGACCGGGCGTGGAGGTCAGGCGGATCGCCTGGTGGGCATCCTTCACGGTTCCGAGCATCAGGTCGTAGACGTTGGTGCCCTCGTGCGAAGCCACGCCGAGGCCGGCGGACAGGGCCCCTTGCGGGTCGAAGTCGACAGCGAGCACGCGACGGCCGTAGCCGGCGAGCGCGGCTCCGAGGCTGATGGCGGTCGTGGTCTTGCCGACGCCGCCCTTCTGGTTGCAGAGTGCGATGATCCGCGCGGGGCCGGGTTTCGCGAGCGGGCGCGGTTCGGCGAAGACGGTGATGGGGCGGCCGGTCGGACCGGTGGCGACCCGTTCGAAGCCGGGGAGTTCTTCAGCCGATTTGTCCCGCTTCGCTGTCATCCCGACATTCCTTACCCTTGGGTCCCCGGCCGCTGCCGATTGGTCACGATTCTACCGATGCGGTGCCGGTCGATCAGCCAGGCTCGCCCGGTGTCGCGGGCGCGTTCGGCGAGTTCGACACGGTCCAACCGTCGCAATGTGCCCTGTGCTGGCGGCATGACAGCGGTTGATGACGGCTGAGGGGCGCGGCGGGGGCTGGGGGACCACGCAGCATCCAGTCGACCGTCGCAATCTGCTCTCGCGCGGCGCCTGTGCAACCTTAAGTGACGGGCGAGCCACTGAGACGTGAGATGTGAGACTGAGACCTGCGGCGGGCGGCGGGCGTTAGCGCGCGCGCGGGTGCGCCGTCGTGTACATGTCGCGAAGGGTGTCCGCGGTGACCAGGGTGTAGATCTGCGTGGTGGCTACCGAGGAGTGCCCGAGCAGTTCCTGCACGACACGCACGTCCGCGCCTCCCGCGAGCAGGTGCGTTGCGAACGAGTGTCGGAACGTGTGCGGGGAGATCTCGAAGCCGAGCTTGGCCTGCTCCGCCCGGGCACGGATGATGAGCCAGGCGTTCTGCCGCGAGACCCGCTGGCCCCGGATGCCCAGAAACAGCGCCGGGGTCGATGCGCCCCGGGCAGAGAGCAGCGGGCGCGCCCGCACCAGGTAGGCGTCGATGGCGGCCTGCGCGTATGAGCCGAGCGGCACGATCCGTTGCTTGCCGCCCTTGCCGAACAGGCGCACCACGTCAACGCTCGCGCCCCCGGTGCCGATCACGTCGTCCACATTGAGGTCGACCGCCTCGGAGATGCGCGCGCCGGTGGCGTAGAGCAGCTCCAACAGGGCACGGTCGCGAAGCGACTGCAGGTCGTCCCCGGCGGCGGCATCCAGCACCGCGGCCACCTGGTCGATCGTGATCGCCTTCGGCAGGCGGCTTGCGAGCTTCGGCGGGGTGACGTCGGCCGCGACATCCACCTCCACCAGCTTCTCGTCGAGAAGGAATCGGTGCAGGCTGCGCACCGACGACAGCATCCGCGCCATCGACGAGGCGGTGAGCGGCTTCTCGGTGCGGGTGCGCAGGTGCTGAGCGAAGGCGGAGACGTCCGCGAGCGCGATGCCCTCGGGAGTCGTCACACCGCGTTCTGCCAGCAGCACCCCGTAGGCGGCGAGGTCACGACGATAGGCCGCGACGGTGTTCGTCGCCAGGCCACGCTCGATCGAGACATGCCGGAGATACCGGTCGATCGCCCGCTCCAGCGGGGAGCCTTCAGTCACCGCCGCGGAGCTTTGGACGGCGCGGCCACGGTGAATCGGCGGCCCCGAGACTCGCCCAGCCGCCGGCGCGCGAGGCCTGGGCTGTGAGCACGGCGATGGAGAGAATCGAGTTGCCGATCGTTCGGCCGAGCACGGCTGCGACGACGGTCTCCAGCGGCACCCAGCGTTTCTCGATGTCGAGCTCCTCGTCGGTTCGGTCGAAGATCGCCCCAGAGTCACTCAGCCCGCGAGCCAGGTAGATGCGGATCGCCTCGTTGCTGCCGCCAGGCGTGGAGGAGAAGTCACTCAACAGGTCCCACCGGCTGGCCACGACATCCGCCTCTTCGGCGAGTTCGCGCTGGGCGGCGATGACCGGCGCCTCTCCGTCGATATCGAGCAACCCGGCCGGGATCTCCCATTCGCGCGTTCCGATGGCATGGCGGTACTGGCGGATCAGCAGCACACGGTCTTCGTCGTCCAGAGCGAGGATCGCCACTGCGCCGCTGTGGTCCACGTATTCCCGGGTGATCGTCTCGACCGGATCCGCGCCGCCGTACTCGAAGACATCGCGTCGAATGTCCCACACGATTCCGCGGTAGACGAGCTCGCTCGAGATCACCGTGACAGCCGTTGCTTCATCTGCCAGCTCATCCGCCAGTTCCGCTGCCATGCTCAAGCGTCCTGCACGGTGAAGAGGCGGGTGGCCTCCTGGCGCTCGAGCGCGGCACCGACCAGGCCCGTGAACAGCGGATGCGCGCGGTCCGGCCGCGACCGCAGCTCCGGGTGCGCCTGAGTGCCCACGTAGAAGGGGTGCACCTCGCGCGGCAGCTCCACGAATTCCACGAGGTGGCGGTCCGGGGAAACACCGGAGAAGTTGAGCCCGGCGGCCGCGATCTCGGCGCGATAGGCATTGTTCACCTCGTAGCGATGACGGTGACGTTCTTCGACCCTGCCCGATCCGTAAACCTCTGCAACGATAGACCCCTCGACGAGGTCGGCCGGGTAGAGGCCGAGGCGCATGGTGCCACCGAGGTCCCCCCCGGCGAGGATGTCCACCTGCTCGGCCATGGTCGCGATCACCGGGAATTCGGTCTCCGGGTCGAACTCCGAGGAGGATGCACCGGCGAGCCCGACCACGTTCCGCGCGTACTCGATCACCATGCACTGGAGGCCCAGGCAGAGGCCAAGCACCGGAATGCCGTTCTCGCGCGCAAACTTGAGCGCCCCGAGCTTGCCCTCGATGCCACGCACGCCGAATCCGCCCGGCACGCAGATTCCGTCGACATCCGAAAGCATCCGCGCCGCACCCTCGGGCGTCCCGCACTCATCGGACGGGATCCAGCGGATGAGCACCTTCGTCTGTTGGGCGAATCCGCCGGCCCGCAGCGCTTCGGTCACCGAGAGGTAGGCGTCCGGCAGGTCGATGTACTTGCCGACGAGCCCGATGGTGACCTCGTGCTTCGGCTGGTGCACGGCGTTCAGCAGGTCTCGCCAGCCCGACCAGTCCACTTCGTTCGCCGCGAGCCCGAAGTGTTCGATGATGTAGGCATCGAGTCCCTGATCGTGCAGCATGGTGGGGATGTCGTAGATCGACGACACGTCGATCGCGTTGACGACGGCCTGTTCGTCCACGTCGCACATGAGCGCGATCTTGCGCTTGTTGGACTCGGAGACCGGGCGGTCGGAGCGAAGCACGAGGGCATCCGGCTGGATTCCGATCGAGCGAAGAGCGGCGACCGAATGCTGGGTCGGCTTGGTCTTCTGCTCGCCGGAAGCGCCGAGATAGGGCACGAGGGACACGTGCACGAAAAACACGTTGGCTCGGCCGAGTTCGTGGCGCACCTGGCGGGCGGCCTCGATGAAGGGCTGCGATTCGATGTCGCCGACGGTTCCGCCGACCTCGGTGATGATCACGTCAGGCTTACCCGTGCCCACGTTCTCCGTGTCGCTCGCCTGCAGCCGCATCCGCCGCTTGATCTCGTCGGTGATGTGCGGGATGACCTGCACCGTGTCGCCGAGGTACTCGCCGCGGCGTTCCCTGGCGATCACCGTCGAATAGATCTGGCCGGTGGTGACGTTCGCGGCCTGGTTGAGGTTGATGTCGAGGAATCGCTCGTAATGGCCGATGTCGAGGTCGGTCTCCGCGCCGTCGTCGGTCACGAAGACCTCGCCGTGCTGGAAGGGGTTCATGGTGCCCGGATCCACGTTGAGGTAGGGATCGAGCTTCTGCATGACGACGCGCAGCCCGCGTGCCGTGAGGAGGTTCCCGAGACTTGCTGCCGTGAGTCCTTTACCGAGACTCGAAACGACACCACCAGTGACGAAAATATGCTTGGTCGTGCTCGAGTTTTGTTTGTCCACCACGGGATTACAGCTTATCAGCGGGACGAGCGTGAAAGCGGGCCGCCGGCTCCCGCAATCTCATGTCCCATCGGTGACGAGACGCACCACCAGGGAGTCAACCCGCGCGGCTATCACCTGACTCTCGGCCCACCGGGTCCGCAAGCGCCCGGTCAGGGCGCGCACATCTGCGGCGGAGAGACCCGGCAAGATGGCGAGCACCACCTCGAGTTCGGGTCCGGCAAGTCGCGCCTCCGGGTCGCCGGCAGTGAGGCTGACGGATGCGACGGCGGGTTCGGACCCGGCGGAGGCACGGAATTCGGCCTGGATATCGTCGTCGAGATAGCTCGGCGTCCAGGGTTGGGATTGCGCGATCGCCCACAGCGCCGGTCGCCGGATGACGAACTCGCTCACCGAGGCGGCGTCGAGCACCACGAGTTCCGTGCCCTCACTGGCCGCGGCGAGAGCCACCCGAACGGCATCCATCGGCACGGGGCGCGCCAGCGGCTTCCACCGCCGCATTGTCTCGACCGAGCTGAAGACCGGCATGACGACTCGGCCGTCCGGGCCGGCGACAGTCACGATCGACAACTCCGCGCTCCGGGCGCCCGGTGCCGCTCCGCCGTGCCGCGCCACGAGCGGGATCAACAGGCGGGATCCGCGGACGGCATCGACGACCCGGCTTTCGGCGACCTCTCCCGCCCGGAACGCTTCGAGTGCCGTCGTCAGGGCTGCGGGGGCGGAACCGTCGTCGTCCGAGGCGGCGCCGTGCTCGAACCGGCGACCCGCCCAGGGGGTGCCTGCGGAATCGGACATGCGGATGCTCGACGGCACGCGGTCAGTGCGACGCGACCGCGAGAGCCTCCGCGAGGGTAAAGGCCTTCGCGTAGAGCGCCTTGCCCACGATCGCGCCTTCGATGCCGAGCGGCACCAGGGCGCGCAGCGCCGCGATGTCATCGAGAGTGGAGATGCCACCGGATGCCACGACGGGCCGGTCTGTGCGCTCGGCTACGGAGCACAGCAGTTCGAGGTTCGGACCGGTGAGAGTGCCGTCCCTGGTGACGTCCGTCACGACATACCGCGCGCAACCGGCCGATTCGAGACGGTCAAGCACGTCGAACAGGTCCCCTCCGTCTTTCGTCCAGCCTCTCGCCGCGAGGGTCGTGCCGCGCACGTCGAGGCCGACGGCGATGAGCTCCCCGAACTTCTCAATCGCCCTCGCGGCCCACTCCGGGTTCTCCAGGGCCGCCGTGCCGAGGTTGATGCGCGCCGCTCCCGTGCCGAGGGCGGCCTCCAGGCTGGCGTCGTCGCGGATGCCCCCGGACAGCTCGATGAGGGCGTCGCCGCCGACCCGCTTGATCACGGAACGGATCACCTCGTGATTGTTCCCCCGCCCGAACGCCGCGTCGAGGTCGACGAGGTGAATCCATTCGGCGCCCTGGGAGGTCCAATCGGCCGCGGCATCCACCGGGTCACCGTAGTTCGTCTCGCTGCCCGCCTCCCCCTGGGTGAGGCGCACGGCCCGGCCGTCGGCGACATCGATCGCCGGCAACAGCACGAGTTGGGGGGTGGGGAGGATGTCGCTCATGGGGTCTTCTTCTGCTCGGGGGGCGCCACGGTGGGAACGCCCGAAAGGTCTAGAGGGAGCCGAGCCAGTTCGAGAGCAACCGGATGCCGTGCTCCCCCGACTTCTCGGGGTGGAATTGGGTGGCGCTCAACGGCCCATTCTCCACCGCGGCGAGGAACCGGGTGCCGTGCTCCGCCCAGCTGACAGCCGGCTGAGGAAACGGCGGCATCACGTCGAGGGTCCATTCGGTGGCCGCGTAGGAGTGCACGAAGTAGAAACGCTCTCCGGCGATGCCCTCGAAGAGCAGGGATTCCGACGGTGCCTCGACCGTGTTCCACCCCATGTGGGGAAGGATCGGCGCCCCGAGCTCAACGACGGTCCCGGGCCACTGGCCGAGCCCGTCTGTTTCGACTCCGCGTTCCACCCCGCGGGAGAACATCACCTGCATTCCGACGCAGATGCCGAGAACCGGCTTACCCCCGGCCAGGCGCCGGTCGACCAGCTCGCCGCCATGCACGGAATCGAGAGCGGACATCACCGCCGAGAAGGCGCCCACCCCAGGAACGACCAGCCCATCGGCGGCGAACACCCGCGATCGATCCGCGGTGAGCAGAACCTCGGCCCCCGCCGCCTCGAGGGCTTTCGCCGCCGAGTGGACATTGCCGCTGCCGTAATCGAGTACGACGACGGAGGGGCGGGCCATGGTCAGAGCGCGCCTTTGGTCGAGGGGATACCGGCGACCCGGGCATCCGGGGCGATGGCCTGCCGAAGGGCGCGAGCGAACGCTTTGAACTCCGCCTCGGCGATGTGGTGCGGATCGCGACCGCCGAGCACGGTGAGATGCACGGTGAGTCCCGCGTTGAATGCGATCGCCTCGAAGACGTGCCGCACCAGGGACCCGGTGAAGTGGCCGCCGATGAGGTGGTGCTCGAATCCCGCCGGCTCGCCCGAGTGCACGAGATACGGCCGCCCCGAGACATCCACGACCGCCTGCACCAGGGCCTCGTCAAGGGGAACGAGCGCGTCGCCGAATCGCGCGATCCCGGACTTGTCGCCGAGCGCCTCCCGGATCGCTGTGCCGAGCACGATCCCGATGTCCTCGACCGTGTGGTGCACGTCGATCTCGATGTCCCCGCTGCCGCGCACCGTGAGGTCGATCAGCGCATGCTTGGAGAAGGCCGTCAGCAGGTGGTCGTAGAACGGCACCGAGGTCTGGATATCGGATGTTCCGGTGCCGTCGAGATCGAGCGACAGGTCGATGCTCGACTCGCTCGTTTCGCGCTTGAGCTGCGCGACGCGCTGGGAAATCATGGCACAATCCTACCGAGACCGCCTCGATCGACAGCACGCTGATCGACAGCACGCTGATCGACAGCACGCTGATCGACAGCAC
>JAZJZS010000006.1:25545-40417 GCA_040389685.1 Actinomycetota bacterium | reverse complement strand
TCGACAGCACGCTGATCGACAGCACGCTGATCGACAGCACGCTGATCGACAGCACGCTGATCGACAGCACCGAGGCCCTCGAGCGCGGCAAGGAAGGCGGTAGTCTCCGCGGCCGTCCCCGCCGTCACCCGCAGGTGATTCGGAATGCCGATGTCGCGGATGATGATGTCCTGTTCCAGCAGCGCCCCGAACACGGCGTGAGGATCCGGCACGCCGCCGAACAGCACGAAGTTCGCCCAGCTGCGCCACACCGGGTAACCAAGCCGGGGAAGTTCTGTGAGCAGCCGATCCCGCTGGCCGATGATGTCATCCACCATCGCGAGCATCTCGCTGCTGTGGGCTAGCGCGGCGATTGCGGCAGCCTGGGTGAGCGCAGAGAGGTGATACGGAAGGCGCACGAGACGCAGGGCATCGGTGACAGACGGGTCGGCCGCGAGGTATCCGAGCCGCGCCCCGGCGAAAGCGAAGGCCTTGCTCATGGTGCGGGACACGATGAGCCGCTCTCGCCCCTCGAGCAGGCTCAACGCCGTCGGCAGCCCCGCCGGGGCGAACTCGGCGTAGGCCTCGTCGACGACGACGATGCCATCGGTCGCGTCGTAGGCGGCGGCGATGGTCTCAAGAGCCACCGGGGTGCCCGTCGGGTTGTTCGGGGAACAGAGGAACACAATGTCGGGATTCGTCTTCGCGATCCAGTCGACCGCGGTTTGGGGAGATATCTCGAACGCGTCATCCCGCTCTCCCGCTACCCATCTCGTGCCGGTACCCGCGGCGATGATGGAGTGCATCGAATAGGTGGGCGGAAAGCCGAGAACGCTTCGACCCGGACCTCCGAAGGCCTGGAGCACCTGCTGGAGCACCTCGTTCGACCCGTTTGCGGCCCAAACGGTATCGCGGGTGAGCCCGGAACCGAGGTACCCGGCGAGGCTCTCGCGAAGCTCGGTGAATTCGCGATCGGGATACCGGTTGATCCCGAGCACCGCTGCGGCGAGGGCCGCCACAATATCGGTGGCAACCGCTTCGGGGATCGGATGGGTGTTCTCGTTCACGTTGAGGCGGATGCGGACCTGTTCTTGAGGTGCGCCGTACGGGGTGAGCCCACGAAGGTCGTCACGAAGGGGCAGATCGTCGAGGGAGACCACTTGTCAATGCTAGAGGGACCCGCTTCAGCGCGAGTACTTCTGCGGAATGGCGAGACTCTGGCCAGGCTGGACGACCGCACTGGACAGCTGGTTGAGCTGCACGATGTCGGCGACGACATCGCGCGGGTCGGCCGTCGGGGCGATCTGTTCGGCCACTTGCCATAGGCTCTCGCCAGCCTGCACGGTGACCTGCTTGAAAGAAACCGAGGAAGAGTCCACCGTGGCGGCCGCGCCTCCACTGTTTACCGCTATGCCGAATGCGGCGATCGCAAGCGGCACCGCGACGACAACGGTCATCAGGGCGTAGCCGCGGCGAGTGATCCGCAGTCGAGATGCGCCCCGCTCATCTGCCGTCCGGGCGCCTGCCACGCGGCCGGTGCCATCCACGCGCGGCGTGCGCCTGATGACCGCGGTGAAGCTGGCGGGTGCCGTGCGGTTCATGATTGCTGTACTCATCGCCCTTGGTTCCTCTCTTGGCCAGCTCGCTCGTGGCCGTCCACTCTTTGGCCGGCTCACCCACTGGCCGACCTGCTTCAGGGTTTTCGTATCCGGCACTCGGCCGGGAGTGCCGGATACGAAGTCGTGTTCCGAACATACCTTCGAATTCACCACAATTCAACCCCTGTCTTCGATAATGCTCATAAATCGATCACGACACACTCGAACAGGTGTTTGTTTCGAATGCCAAACACGGATACAGTTTCGAGTGTCTGGAGTTCAGGCAACCAGTAGCCACCGACATTGGCTGCGCAGCGTGGAACCGCGCGAGAAGAAGCGAGAGAGCGGGAGCAACATGAGTGGTATGGATGCTGGCCAGGCTGACAGCAAGCGCGCAGCCGAGCCGCGAGAAGCCGGTCCCCTGCAGGGGAAGACGGGCACCCGGCGCCGTAAGAGCCTGAGCGACAAGCAACTTGCCATCCTCGACTGCATCCAGCGTGCCGTGGCGACCCGCGGGTATCCGCCGAGCATGCGTGAGATCGGGGATGCCGTCGGCCTCTCCTCCCTGTCGAGCGTCACCCACCAGCTCAACCAGCTCGAACTCAGCGGCTACCTTCGCCGCGACCCGAACCGCCCGCGCGCGCTGGAGGTGCTCATCGAAATCCAGCAGGAGGAGGGTTCGGTAGTCTCCGACAACCCGACGCCGATCGGTGACGCCGCAATGGTGCCGCTCGTCGGTCGGATCGCCGCCGGCATCCCGATCACCGCCGAAGAGATGGTGGATGAGGTGTTCCCGCTCCCCCGCCAACTGGTGGGCAAGGGCGAGCTCTTCATGCTCAAGGTCGTCGGGGACTCGATGATCGACGCGGCGATCTGCGACGGCGACTGGATTGTCGTTCGCCAACAGAAGAATGCCGAGAACGGCGATATCGTCGCGGCGATGCTGGATGAGGAAGCCACGGTCAAGGTGTTCCAGCAGCGTGACGGACACACCTGGCTGCTGCCCCGCAATAGCGCTTTCGCTCCGATCCTCGGCGACTACGCCGAGCTGCTCGGCAAGGTCGTTGCGGTGCTGCGTTCCGTCTGAGCGGGCGGCACCAGCTCGGCAGATGCGCAACCCCGGGCCATCGCGTCGGCCCGGTTTCGGCCTGCGCTCAGGCCGGGGCGCAGCGCTACTCTGCGTTCACCCGCTCGCGTACGGCTCGCGTTGCCGCGACGACATTGGTGAGGGATGCCACCGTCTCGTCATACCCGCGAGTCTTCAGCCCACAGTCCGGGTTGACCCACACCTGGCGTTTCGGAATCGAGGCGAGAGCGATCTCGATGAGTTCGGTTACCTCATCGACCGAGGGCACCCGCGGGGAGTGGATGTCGTAGACGCCCGGCCCGATCCCGCGGCCGAAGCCGCTGCGCTGAATGTCGGGAACGACCTCCATCTTCGACCGGGCCGCCTCGATGGACGTGACATCCGCATCCAGCTTGTCGATGGCGTCGATGACGACACCGAATTCCGAATAGCAGAGGTGGGTGTGGATCTGGGTCTTCGCTTGCACGCCGGAGGTCGCCAGCCTGAACGAGCGCACCGACCAGTCGAGGTAGGCGGGCTGCTCCGCCTTCTTCAGCGGGAGCAGTTCGCGCAGCGCCGGTTCATCCACCTGGATGATGCCGATGCCTGCCTCCTCGAGATCTTCGATCTCGTCCCGGAGGGCGAGGGCGACCTGGTTGGCGGTCTCACCGAGCGGCTGGTCGTCGCGTACGAAACTCCAGGCGAGGATGGTAACCGGCCCGGTGAGCATTCCCTTCACGGGCTTCTCAGTGAGGCTCTGCGTGTAGGCCGACCACTCCACGGTGATGGGTGCCTCGCGCGCGACATCGCCCCAGAGGATCGAGGGGCGCGTACAGCGGCTGCCGTAGGACTGCACCCAGCCGTTCTGTGTCACCGCGAAGCCGTCGAGGTGCTCGGCGAAGTACTGCACCATGTCGTTGCGCTCGGGCTCGCCGTGCACGATCACGTCGATGCCGATCTCCTCCTGGAGCTCGACAACGCTCCGGATCTCCGACTTCAGGAATTCGATGTACTCGTTCTCGCTGATCTCGCCCTTTGCATTGGCCGCGCGGGCCTTGCGGATGTTGCCGGTCTGTGGGAACGAACCGATGGTCGTGGTGGGCAGAAACGGCAGGTTGAGCGCGGCATCCTGGGCGGCGAGACGTTCGGCGTAGTCGCCGCGACCGAAGTCGGCCTCGGTGAGAGCAGCAGCGCGGGCACGCACGGTGCCATCGCGTACGCCGGGCGCCAATCGGCGGTCGGCCAGGGCGGTGGATGCCGCATCCAGTTCGGCCCGGATCGCGGCCACTCCCGATGTGAGCCCGAGCGCGAGTGTGGCGATCTGCGCCACCTTCTGGTCGGCGAAGGCCAGCCAGCCTTTCAGCCGGTCGTCGAGGAACGGCTCGTCCGCGACGTCATGCGGCGTGTGGAACAGGCTGGTGGATGACGTGACGGCGACGTTCGGGGACAGCGCGCCGAGCGATTCGAGGGTTCCCCATGCCGCCTCGAGGTCGCCGCGCCAGATGTTGTGTCCGTCGATCACGCCCCCGACGAGCGTCTTCTCGGTGGTGAATCCGGCGGGAACGGCGCCCTTCACCAGGTCGAGCCCGATCGCCTCGATCGGCGTCGAGTCGAGCACCGGGAGGGCGTCGTCGAGACTGCCGTAGGGCGCGGCGACGAAGATCTGCGGGCGCACCGCAGCGGCGCCGAGGGCGTCGTACGCACGCTGTGCCGCGGCGAGCACCCGGTCGCGCGACACCTCGATCGACTCGCTCACGAGTGCGGGCTCATCGAACTGCACCCACTCCGCACCAACTGCGGTGAGCGCGGCGAGCAGTTCGGCGTAGACCGGGAGCAGGTCGTCGAGGCGATCGAGCGGCTGGTACCCGGCCGGCGCGCCTTCGCTCGGCTTGCTGAGCAGGAGGAAGGTGACCGGGCCGACGATCACGGGGCGGGTGCGGAATCCGCTGGTGGTGGCTTCGGCTACCTCACGCACCAATCGGTCGGAAGCAAGCCGGAAGTCGGTGTCGGGACCGATTTCCGGCACGAGGTAGTGGTAGTTCGTATCGAACCATTTGGTCATTTCGGCGGGGGTGTTGGTGCCTTCACCGCGGGCGATCGTGAAGTAGCCGGCGAGATCGACTGTGCCGTCCGCGGCGACCAGGGAGGCGAAGCGGGTGGGCACGGCGCCGACCGTCACCGCGGCATCCAACACCTGGTCGTAGAAGGAGAATGCCTCGGGGATGGAAGAGTCGGTGCGACCGAGACCGAGGGACACCAGACGTTCACGCGTGGTGCGTCGAAGCTCTGAGGCGGTCGCCTCGAGCTCGTCGGCCGTCGTCTTGCCCGCCCAGAACGACTCCACGGCCTTCTTGAGTTCACGGCGACGCCCGATCCGGGGGTAGCCCAGGATGCTGCCGGTGGGGAAGGTGGGGCTCGTCATACGGATTCCTTGAGTTTGGATGCTTCTGGTGAGGTCAGCTCGGCGGTGAGACCGACTCCGTCGAGAACGGACAGTACGGCCCGATGCTGGTTGAAAGTGTAGAGGTGGAGGCCCGGCGCGCCGCCGGCGAGGATCTCGAGGGAGAGCGCAACGGCATGCTCGACACCGATGGCCTCCTGTTCCTCGGCCGATCCCGATGCATGCAGTCGGTGGGACAGTTCCTCCGGCCGACGCTCGCCCGTGAGTTCGAGGATCCGCTCAAGTCGCGCCGCCGTCGTGGCGGGCATGAGCCCGGGCAGGATGGGAATGCTCACCCCGGCGGACCGTGCCTCCTGGGCGAAGCCGAGATAGTCCTCGGCATGAAAAAAGAGTTGGGTGATGGCCATGGTCGCCCCGGAGACCTGTTTGGCCAAGAGGGTGTCGATGTCCTGGTTCGACCGTTTCGAGCGCGGATGGCCGTTCGGGAAGGCGGCGACGGCCACGCGCACCTTCTGCCGCGTCGACGGGATAGCACCCGCGCCGGAGGCGCTTCTGGAGGGAAGCGTGGCGTATTGGGCCCGCTCGGTCTGCACGCGATGGATGAGCTGCACGAGTTCGGAGGCGCTCCCGAGATCCCCGAGGAAGTGGTCGCCTTCCACCGCCCCGAGGGGGGGATCGCCGCGAAGGGCGAGAAAGCTGGTGATGCCCGCGTCGAGGAACTCCCGGACCAGGCGATTGGCCTCGAAGTGGGAGGACCCGACGCAGGTGAGATGCGCGAGCGGATGCACCGTGGTGTTTTGGAGGATGTACCGCAACACCTCGAGCGAACTCTCCCGCGAGGATCCGTTGGCCCCGTAGGTGACCGACAGGAAGTCGGGCCCGACAGAAGCGAGTCGCTGGATGGTGTCCCGGAGCGCCTGCGCCGCCGTCTCAGTGCGCGGCGGAAACAACTCGAACGAGAACGGGATTCGCGCGCCGTCGACCGTCACCGGGACACGGCTATCGCCGGGGCTGTCGAGAGCGGGCACGGTCTGTCCTCGATGATTCGGGACGGGTGACGAGAGGCCCGCAGGCCCACTGCATCGCCGTCAGGGTGGGATGCGGAGCCGAACGCTCCAATGGGCGGGTGCCGGGCTCGGCTGTCGCTCCGGCGCCCACAGGAATCAGAGGTGAATTCCGTGGCCGACGTGTTTTACAGAATAGCAAGCCTCGCGTTATGAGAAGAAGTGTTACATTGCCGGGGCGTAGATCAGGGCAGGGCTGCCGGCAGCGCGACGGCGAACGCACGCACCGCTGCGGCGTGTTCCTCGGTGACCAGAACGGAGATTCGCGTGCCGCCCTCTTCGTAGACGGTCGAGACGATTCGCGCGTGATCGTGCAGCGAAGAGATCACCTCGCCCCGGTCGTAGGGGACAAGAAGGTCGAGTTCGATCGAGGGGGCCGGAAGCGCGCGTGAGATGGCGGCGAGGATCTCCTCGATCCCTTCCCCCGTGCGTGCCGAAGCAAAGATCGCCCGCGGCTCGAGTCCCCGTAGAACGAGCCGCTGGCTGTCGTCGATAAGGTCGCTCTTGTTGAAGACCACGATCTCCGGGATGTGCCTGGCCTCGACCTCGCCGATCACATCGCGCACGGTGGCGAGCTGGCTCGCCGGGTCCGGGTGCGATCCGTCGACGACATGGAGGATGACATCCGAATCGGCGATCTCCTCGAAGGTTGAACGGAACGCCTCGACAAGCTGGTGGGGCAGGTTTCGTACGAATCCGACGGTGTCGGTGAGCGTGTAGGCCTGGCCTTCCTCGGTCTCGTTCTTGCGCACCGCGGTGTCGAGGGTGGCGAAGAGGGCGTTCTCCACGAGTGCTCCCGCTCTCGTGATCCGGTTGAGCAATGACGACTTGCCGGCGTTGGTGTAGCCGGCAATGGCGACGGATGGCACGGAGTTGCGGTTGCGGTTCGCCCGCTTCGCCTCGCGGGCCGGTGCGAAAGCGAGGATCTGCTTCTTCAGGCGCGACATGCGGGTGTGGATGCGGCGACGGTCGAGCTCGATCTTCGTCTCCCCGGGGCCCCGGCTTCCCATGCCGTTGCCAGCACCGACCTGGCCTCCGGCCTGGCGGGACATCGACTCGCCCCAGCCGCGGAGGCGGGGAAGCAGGTACTCGAGTTGCGCTAGTTCGACCTGCGCCTTGCCCTCGCGGCTCTTGGCATGCTGGCTGAAAATGTCGAGGATCACGGCGGTACGATCGATGACCTTGACCCTGACGACATCCTCGAGGGCACGCCGCTGACTGGGGGCGAGCTCGCTGTCGACGATCACGGTGTCGGCGCCGACGCTGGCGACCACATCCCGAAGCTCGATGGCTTTGCCCTTGCCGAAGAAGGTGCTGGGATCCGGAGTCGCTCGACGCTGCAGGAGTCCGTCGAGCACCGTTGCTCCCGCAGTTTCCGCGAGGGCGAAGAGTTCGCGCATCGAGTTCTCGGCCTCCTCGGTGTTGCCCTGGCTGTAGATGCCGATGAGCACGACGCGCTCGATGCGCAACTGCCGGTACTCGACCTCGGTGACGTCTTCGAGTTCAGTGGACAGCCCGGCGACCCGACGAAGGGCCTGGCGATCGTCCCGATCGAACTGGTCGCCGTCGGAGTCCGACTCGACTCCGCGCGACTGGAGGGCTTGCGCGCCGCCGCTCGCCGCGCCGCTGCCGAAAAGTGTGTATCCGGCCGACCTGCCTGCGGCCCGCGCCAGAACGCGGCTGACGGCGTCGTCTTCCTCGCGTTCCGCTGTTTCAGGTTCAATCATCTGGTTAACCCTAGCTCTTCGTATTTCGATAGGTTTCTCTTCATGGCCGCTGAGCATTACTTCTCTGAACTTCCCGAGAGTGAGCTCAAACATCGCCAGATCCGCGTTCAACTTGTGGGCCAGGCCTATGACCTGACCACCTCGAACGGCATCTTCAGCCCCGAGCGCATCGACGCCGGCACCCAGGTGCTCCTCGCCAACACGCCGCCGGCGCCTCCCGGTGGGAACCTGCTGGACCTCGGATGCGGATGGGGACCGATCGCCCTCACGCTCGCTCTCCAGTCCCCGCACTCCACCGTCTGGGCTGTTGACGTGAATTCCCGCGCGCTGGACCTCGTACGCAGCAATGCAGAGTCGTTGGGGATCATCAACATCAACGCGGTCACCCCCGAGGATGTTCCCCCGCACCTTAGTTTCATGACGATCCGCTCCAACCCGCCGATCCGGGTCGGCAAGAACGAGCTGCACGGCATGCTCGAGCGGTGGTTACCCCGGCTTGAGGGGGGGTCCGACGCCTGGCTCGTCGTGCAACGCAACCTCGGCTCAGACTCGCTTCACCGCTGGCTCGACGGCTGGCTACCTGCGGACCTGACCGTGTCGCGTCACGCCACGAACAAGGGATACCGTGTGCTGAGGGTGCGCCGCAAGTGACCGAACCGAAGGCACCATCGATCCGCTCGCAAAATATTTGAGAGTCGTAGGGCGGGTCAGTAGGTCAGATCGCCCTCGAAGACCAGCTCTGCCGGTCCGCTCAGCGAGACGTGCTCGCCGTCTTCGGCCGCCCACATCCGCACCCCCAGGGTTCCGCCAGGCACTTCGACGCGCCACTGGTTCGGCGCCCCGGCACCCGCCCAGTAGCGCGTCGCGAGGGCTGCGGCTGCGGCACCAGTGCCGCAGGAGAGCGTCTCTCCGCTGCCGCGTTCGTGCACGCGCATGCGGATGCGGCCGACGCCGTCCTTGACCAGCGGATCCATCGGCACGACGAACTCCACGTTCGCGCCATCCGCCGCCTCCGGTTCGAGCACGGGAATGAATGTCAGGTCGGCGCTCTCCAGCTCCTCATCACTGGAGAGCGCGACGACCACGTGGGGGTTGCCGATGACGATACCGAGACCGGGCCGCGCCACGGAGAGATTCTTCGCCCGCACCAGCGGTTCGCCGCCCTCAAGCGACCAGCGACCGAGGTCAACCTGAAAGCCGGTGGCGTTGCGCTGGAGATCGCGCACGCCGCTCCTAGTTCCGATCGGCAGCGTCTCGCCCTGGCCGAGGGTCGCGAGCTCGTTTTGCACCAGGAATTTGGCGAACACGCGGATGCCGTTCCCACACATCTCCGATACCGAGCCGTCGGCGTTGTGATAGTCCATGAACCATTCGGCTCCGTCATCTTCGGCGAGGGCCGCCGCGCCCGCGGGCAGATTCTTCGAACGGACCGCGCGGATGACTCCATCACCGCCCACTCCAACATGGCGGTCGGCGATGGCCGCGATCTGAGCGGTCGAGAGGTCGATGAGTCCGTCTGGGTCGGCGAAGAACACGAAGTCGTTCCCGGTTCCGTGGCCCTTGGTGAAGTGAAGGTCAGGCATGGTCCAAGAGTATCCGGCGTGCGTCCACCGCCCGGCCGGGGTCGTCGGGGTCGAGCCAGGCGGTCTGCGGATACCGGCCGAACCAGCCGACCTGGCGGCGGGCGTACTTTCGGGTGAGTGATCGCGTCTGCTCGATCGCTTCGGCCTGGGTGAAATCCCCATGGAGTTCCGCGATCGCCTGCGCGTAGCCGATCGCACGCCCGGCGGTCACTCCGAGACCCTCGGCCTCGAGTCGCCGCGCTTCGTCGACGAGCCCGTCGGCCCACATTCCCGAGACGCGCGCGTCGAGCCGGCCCACGAGTGTCTCCCGCGGGGTGCGGAGCCCGATCGTCGCCGTCGGCATCCAGTACGCGGATTCCGCGGGCAGGCCGGAGCCGAACGGCGCCCCGGTCAGCTCGACCACTTCGAGCGCCCGGACGATTCGCCGACCGTTATGCGGCCCGATCGCGGTTGCGGCCTCCGGATCGACCTCGAGCAGGCGCCGATGGAGCAGGCCGGGACCGCGTTCGACGAGCTCCGTCTCGAGCCGGGCCCGGATCACGGGGTCGGTGCCGGGGAAGGTGAAGTCGTAGACCACCGACGAGACGTACAGGCCGGAGCCGCCGACGAGCATCGGCACGGCACCGCGCGCGACGATGTCTTCGATCACGGTGCGCGCATCCGCCTGGTACGCGGCGACGCTCGCCTCCTCGCTCGGGTCGAGCACATCGAGCATGTGGTGCGGGATGCCTCGGCGCGCGTCGACTGCAAGCTTTGCTGTGCCCACGTCCATGCCGCGGTAGAGCTGCATCGCATCGGCGTTGACGATCTCCACCGGCCGCCCCTCCGCGCGCAGGAGATCGGCCAGGTCGAGGGAGAGGCTCGACTTGCCGGTGCCGGTGGCCCCGACGATCGCGATGAGCATCGCCGCTAGAACTGCCCGGCGATCCGCAGGCTAGGCAGGCCGAGGGACACCCTGCCGGGCGTAGCCGTCGCGGTCGCGGTCGCCCCGGACGGTGCGGGCACACCGCACGAGTCGGCCTCGGCGCGGTCCCAGGCGTCGCCAGCCGCAGTGCGGCGGATCACGAGCGGTGCCCCGTCGGTCGAGTCAGCGAGGAGGTAGAACGGCTTCGCGTCCGAGATGCGCACGGTCACGACATCCCCGGGACGGGGTGTCCCGCTGTGCGGTGGCAATTCGAAGTGCACCAGCCGGCTGTCTTCGGCGCGCCCGGACAGGCGATGGGTGTCGGCATCCTTGGAACCCTCCGCGCCGACCAGCACGTTCACCGACGTGCCGACGAGCTTCTGGTTCTCCTCCCACGAGATGCGATCCTGCACCGCGACGAGGCGTTCGTAGCGCTCCTGCACGACGGCCTTCGGCACCTGGTCCGCCATCGTCGCGGCCGGGGTCCCCTCGCGGATCGAATACTGGAAGGTGAACGCGGTGGCGAATCGGGCGAGTTCGACCACGCGCAGGGTCGCCTTGAAGTCCTCCTCGGTTTCACCCGGGAAGCCCACGATGATGTCGGTGGAGATCGCCGCGTTCGGGATTCGCGCGCGCACCCGGTCGAGGATGCCGAGGAACTTCTCCGAGCGATAGCTCCGGCGCATCTCCTTGAGGATGCGATCGGAACCCGACTGCAGCGGCATGTGCAGTTGCGGCATCACCGAGGGCGTCTCGGCCATGGCGTCGATCACATCGTCCGTGAAGGCCGCCGGGTGCGGGCTGGTGAACCGGATGCGCTCGAGGCCGCGGATCTCGCCGGCGGCGCGCAACAGTTTGCCGAAGGCGTGCCGGTCTCCGAACTCGACCCCGTAGGAGTTCACGTTCTGGCCGAGGAGGGTGACCTCTATCGCCCCGTCTGTGACGATGGCCTGGATCTCGGAGAGAATATCGCCGGGCCGGCGATCCTTCTCCTTTCCCCTGAGCGCGGGAACGATGCAGAACGTACAGGTGTTGTTGCAGCCGACCGAGATCGACACCCAGCCGCTGTAGGTGGACTCGCGTCGGGTTGGGAGCGTTGAGGGGAATACCTCGAGCGATTCGAGAATCTCAAGCTGGGCCTCTCCATTGTGCCTGGCCCGCTCGAGCAGTGCCGGAAGGGAGCCCATGTTGTGGGTGCCGAAGACGACATCGACCCAGGGCGCCCTTTCGAGGATGACGTTTCTGTCCTTCTGGGCGAGGCAGCCGCCGACTGCGATCTGCATCCCCTGATGCTTCTGCTTCACCGACGCGAGGTAGCCCAGGTTGCCGTATAGCTTGTTATCCGCGTTCTCGCGCACCGCGCAGGTGTTGATGACCACGACATCCGCGTTCCCCGCCGCCGCGCGTACGTACCCGGCCGCTTCGAGCGAGCCGCTGAGCCGTTCGGAGTCGTGCACGTTCATCTGGCAGCCGAAGGTGCGCACCTCGTAGGTGCGGGCCGGGGACGGCACCGCGGTCGAGCCACCGGCTAGCGGGGAGACGGTCTCGTGTGAAGCAGTCAGGGTCATGGTGCGACAAGCCTAATCGCCGGGCGCTGGGAGGGCATCGCGTGCTGACGTCGAGCGGCGGGTCGGGCCGATGGCGGCGGCAAGCCATCCGTCACCATCTGCGGCCACCCGACGGTGAAGCAGCACATAGTGTCGGTTCACCGACCAGCAGGGGCACAGCAGGGTGCGCAGGGTGCACAGCAGGGCTACGCAGCGCCCGCGGAGCGGCTAGCGGAATCGCACGCCACTCGACCGGGGAGACAACGCCTCGTCGATCGCCGCGCGCACCACGCTCGATGAGTATCCCTTGCGAGAGAGGAACCCGTGCAGTCGACGCTTCGCCGTCTCGACGTCGTAGGAGTCGAGTTGGCCCGCGCGTTTGACGGCGAGTTCGGTGGCGCGAGACTGTTCGTCGTCCTCGTCCACCTGCTCCAGCGCCGCGTCGATGTGCTCCTGGTCGACATGGCGGCGTCTCAGCTCCGCGGTGATGGCTCCGCGCCCGAGTCCCTTGCGCTCGTGCTGGGTGCGCACGAAAGTCTCGGCGAGGGCGGCATCGTCGACCAGGCCGACGCCCTGGAGCCGATCGAGTTCCGCTGTGACGGTCGCCTCGTCGAGCTCCCGCGAGAGCAGAGTCTTTTCCAGCTCCCAGCGGGACATTCCCCGGCGGGTGAGTGCGCGCATGCTCACATTTTCGGCTCGCGCCTCGCTGCGCTTCGCGCCCTTCCCCCTGGCCGAGTCGTCCGGCTCGACGCCTGGCTCAACGACCTCCTCGACTTTCGACTCCATCGAAGTGTCACGGGCATCCGGAGCCGGGGCGGCGTCGCTTTTCGCGGCGCCGGCTCCGAAGAATGAGGCGAAGTCTGGTGGGGAGGCGGCTTCGGGCTGAATGGCGTCAGGTGCCTCGGCAGGCACTGCCTCGGTAGGCACAGCCGGTGACGGCGTCACTCCGGGAAGGTAGCTGACTCGCGCCAGGTTTCTCCCACCCTGCGATCCTCCGCCAGCAGACACCTTGACTACGCTCCGATCGCGGCGCGGTCGTCGCGGATGGAGGCGCCCGCACTGCCCGAAGAGGCACCGCCCGAAGCAGCACTGGCGGCAGCACTCTTTGCCTCGGCAGCGGTGGCGCGCGAACCTTTCACCGGAGTCGACGCCGCGGCCAGCGTTCCTGCGGACCTGGCTGCTGCCAGCTCCGCGTTGGCATCCGCTTTCGCCTGGGACGCCGCCGCCGCCGCCTTCGCGTCGACGATGATGCCGAGCTTGGCCTTGATCTTCTGCTCGATCTCGTTCGCGGTCGCCGCGTGCTCGATCAGGTATTTACGAGAGTTCTCCTTGCCCTGCCCGAGCTGGTCACCGTCGTAGGTGTACCAGGCGCCGGACTTGCGCACGATCTCGTGCTCGACGCCGAAGTCGATAAGGCTGCCCTCGCGGGAAATTCCGGTGCCATAGAGGATGTCGAACTCGGCCTGCTTGAACGGTGGCGCCATCTTGTTCTTCACGACTTTGACCCTGGTGCGGTTGCCGACGGCATCCGTTCCCTCTTTGAGCGTCTCGATGCGGCGGATATCCAGGCGCACGGAGGCGTAGAACTTGAGCGCCTTGCCCCCCGCGGTGGTCTCGGGCGAGCCGAAGAACACGCCGATCTTCTCGCGCAACTGGTTGATGAAGATCATCGTGGTGTTGGTCTGGCTGAGCCCACCGGTGAGCTTGCGAAGCGCCTGCGACATGAGTCGGGCCTGCAAGCCGACGTGAGAATCACCCATCTCCCCCTCGATTTCGGCGCGAGGCACGAGGGCCGCCACGGAGTCGATGACGACGAGGTCGATCGAACCCGAACGGATGAGCATGTCGGCGATCTCGAGGGCCTGCTCCCCCGTGTCGGGCTGGGACACCAGGAGGGCATCGATGTCGACGCCGAGCGCCTTGGCGTACTCCGGGTCGAGGGCATGCTCCGCGTCGATGAAAGCGGCGATCCCACCCGCCTTCTGGGCGTTCGCGATGGCGTGGAGCGTGAGGGTGGTCTTGCCCGAGGACTCCGGGCCATATATCTCCACGATGCGTCCGCGGGGCAGTCCGCCGATCCCGAGGGCGACATCCAGGGCGATCGAACCGGTGGGGATCACCGCGACGGGAGCGCGTTCGTCGCTTCCGAGGCGCATGACGGAACCCTTGCCGAACTGGCGGTCGATCTGGGCGAGGGCGGTCTCCAGGGACTTTTCGCGATCTGCGACTGATGGCATTGTGGTGCTCCTTCTAGCGTCGAGGTGATGCGCCTATAGGCTGCCGTTTCGTCGAAAGCACCGATCCTGCAAGGTGCTCACGAGCTACGACAAGGCTGTTGTCAGTGGCTTGGTCCAACGAAACGAACTGTACGACGAACCGCGGACATTGCTGTCCGAGCTGCGTCGAACGGTGCACTTCCCGTTGTCATCTGCCGCTGTGAAGGACATTACGGCATGCCGAAGACATGTTCGAATGTTGCAGCCCGGCGTGTCGCGCCAATTCGAAGCGCCCGGGCATAAGGCGCCTCGACACCGCTGGCCGCCGCAGACCGCTGTAATCATGCTGGTGGACGCGCTGGCCCACGGCACAGATATCCGGCGCGTGCCTGCGCCGGGGGTGCCGAGCCAGCCGACGTGCCGACTCAGTACGCCGCGCTCTCTGCTTTCGGATCGCGCTGGCCGACGCCGTGACGACGGCTCTCTGGCACGCCCGCCGCCCGGCAGAGAGCCAGCCAGGTGCCGCGGATGTCGAGCCCCTTCGCCAGCGCCTGTTCCGCGGTGAGGTCCCCGAGTTCGCCGAGCACCAGGTCGTGGACGAGGGTGCGACCGTGAACGGGACCAAACTCCTCGGCGATGGCGGTCCAGAATTGGCTAAGTCGCATCAGTCAAGCGTATCCGGGTCTCGATACGGTCGCTGCGCGACCTACTCGACCAGCACAGAACCGCGACCGTATCCGGGTCTCGATACGGTCGCTGCGCGACCTACTCGACCAGCACAGAACCG
>JAZJZS010000006.1:0-25445 GCA_040389685.1 Actinomycetota bacterium | reverse complement strand
GTATCCGGGTCTCGATACGGTCGCTGCGCGACCTACTCGACCAGCACAGAACCGCAAGCGTATCCGGGTCTCGATACGGTCGCTGCGCGACCTACTCGACCAGCACAGAACCGCGACCAGCAGAGAGACTCAGCGAGTGACAAGCCCCGCATCGAAATCTGCGACGAGGTCATCGGGGACGGTGTCGGGAATGACGTTGATCCCCTCGATGACAGCGAGGCGGTCGCCCACCTCCCGCATGATCACCGAGATCGGTGTCTCGAGTGCATCCGCGACCGAAGCGAGGATTTCGGAACTGGCCTCCTTCTGGCCACGCTCCACCTCGCTGAGGTAGCCGAGAGCAACGCTTGCTTTGCTCGCGACCTGTCGAAGGGTGCGGCCCTTCTGCAGGCGGAAGTCCCGGAGCACGTCACCAATTTCTTGACGGACTAAAACCATTGGACTCTCCTCCTCTCACTACCACTGTGTCGCAAAAACGATCACGCAAACAAAAAACTGCGGAAAATCTCTGATAAGTCATTCTCGGCAGATCAGCAACACCAAACCACCAGTATCTAAAACTCTAGCCAGCGACATCTGTATGACGCTTGTGAATCACTGTGATGTAACGAGATCGAAACGAGAAAGATTCCCGGTGATCGTCACCGGGATTCGAGGGCGATCCTCAACCGTGAAAGTGATTCGGAGACAGTCTTCTCCCGGATGGCCCTGCGGTCTCCCCCCAGTTCGAGTCTCAGCGAACTCACATCCTCGCCGATCGCGACTCCGACGAAGACGATGCCCGCTGGATGCCCGTCCTGGGGCCCCGGACCGGCCACGCCGGTCGTGGACAGTCCGATGTCGGCCGGCACGCCGTCCACCGACAGCGCGACTCTCACCCGGTCGGCCATCTGGTTCGCGACCTCCGGATGCACCGGCCCGTGCTCGGCGAGAATGGCGGCATCCACCCCGAGGAGGCCGCGCTTGACGGCGGTGTTGTACGCGACGATCCCGCCGAGCACCGTCGCGGAAGCGCCGGGAACTCCGATGAGCTCGGCCACCAGGAGTCCCCCGGTGAGAGACTCGGCGACAGCGATGGTGAGCCCGCGCTCGATGAGGATTGCGACGACTTCGGCCGCGACATCCGATGCCATGGCGTCAGTGCGCCGTGACAGTGTTCTGTCGGCGGTATTTCACGATGAAGTCGACGCCGGACACCACGGTGAGCACGAACGCGGCCCCCATGACGATCCAGCCGAGCCAGTGTTCCCAGTCGCCGACGACGGTCCAGAACGGGAAGAGCAGCAACGACAGTGCCACGGCCTGAAGGACGGTCTTGAGCTTGCCGCTGGCCACGGCGGGAATCACCCGGGTGCGGATCACCGCAAAACGGAAGATGGTGATGCCGAACTCGCGGATCAGGATGACGATGGTGACCCACCACCACAGCTCGCCGAGGATCGAGAGGGCCACGAGAGCGCCGCCGATGAGCACCTTGTCGGCAATCGGGTCGAGGATCTTGCCGAAGTCGGTGACGAGATTCTGGCGACGGGCGAGGATGCCGTCCACGGAGTCCGTGACGATCGCGAGCACGAAGAACCCGGCGGCGATGTAGCGAAGGTAGCCGAGGTCGCCGCCGTCGGCGAGCAAAAGCCAGATGAACACCGGTGCCATGAAGATCCGCACGACGGTGATGATGTTGGCCAGGTTGCCCGTGCTCGCCGGCGTGTCCCCGGCCCGTGCAACGCGTCCGCGCATCGGGTTCGGTCGCCTGGCGGGTACCACAGGGTCGGACGGTTCGAGAGGATCCGGCGATGCCATGACTCTCACTCCCTGCCGGTCAGATTCCAGGCGTCTTCGTCCACGCTCGGGTGGGTCTCATCGTAACCGCTGGTGGACTCGCCCACCGGATCGGCCGAGTAGCGATCGTCGGTCGCGGCGCTCGCCGGGCCGTCATCCCCACGCAGCCTGGCGAGAACTCCCGGCAACTGCTCGGGGGCGACGAGCACATCACGCGCCTTTGATCCCTCGGATGGCCCCACGATCTCTCGCGATTCGAGCAGGTCCATGAGGCGACCGGCCTTGGCGAATCCGACCCGAAGTTTGCGCTGCAGCATGGAGGTCGAGCCGAACTGGGTGCTCACCACGAGTTCCGCCGCCGCCAGCAGAACTTCGAGGTCATCGCCGATGTCTCCGTCGATCTGCCTCTTCTCGGCAGACACCGCCACATCGTTGCGGTATTCGGGCCGCGCTTGGCGGGTGACATGCTGCACGACGGCGCTCACCTCGCTTTCGGTCACCCAGGCACCCTGCACCCGGATCGCCTTCGATGCACCCATCGGCAGGAACAGCGCATCCCCCTGCCCGATGAGTTTGTCGGCACCCGGCTGGTCAAGAATCACCCGGGAGTCGGTCATGCTCGACACTGCGAAGGCGAGGCGCGAGGGAACATTCGCTTTGATGAGTCCCGTCACGACGTCGACGGACGGCCGCTGGGTCGCCAGCACGAGATGAATGCCGGATGCCCGCGCGAGCTGGGTGATCCTCACGATCGAGTCCTCGACATCCCGTGGCGCGACCATCATGAGGTCGGCGAGCTCGTCGACGACGACCAGCAGGTAGGGGTAGGGCTTGAGGGACCGCTCGCTCCCGGCCGGGAGCACGATCTCATCGGCGACGACCGCGGCGTTGAAATCGTCGATATGACGGAAGCCGAAGCTGGCCAGGTCGTCATAGCGCATATCCATCTCCTTCACCACCCAGGCGAGCGCTTCGGCGGCCTTCTTGGGGTTGGTGATGATGGGCGTGATGAGGTGCGGAATTCCGGCGTAGGGGGCGAGTTCGACGCGCTTCGGGTCGATCAGCACCATGCGCACCTCGGAGGGCGTGGCCCGCATGAGCAGCGAGGTGATCATCGAATTGACGAAGCTCGACTTGCCCGAGCCGGTGGAACCGGCGACGAGCAGGTGGGGCATCTTGGCGAGGTTCGCGACGACGAATCCCCCCTCGACGTCCTTGCCGAGGCCGATCGTCATGGGGTGCACGCTCGAGACGCTCGCCTTGGAACGCAACACATCGCCGAGGGAGACGATCTCCCGATCGGCGTTCGGGATCTCCACCCCTATGGCGCTCTTTCCCGGGATCGGCGAAAGGATCCGCACCTCGTTGCTCGCGACCGCATACGACAGGTTCTTCGTGAGGGCGGTGACCCGCTCGACCTTGACGCCGGGGCCGAGCTCTATCTCGTAACGGGTTACTGTCGGTCCGCGGCTGAAGCCGGTGACGCGGGCATCCACCTGGAACTGCGTGAGCACCTCGGTGATGGAGGCGACGATCACGTCATTGGCCTCGGAACGGGACTTAGGCGGTGTTCCCGGCACGAGACTGGATGCCGCGGGCAGCCGGTAGGGAGCGGCTGGCCGACTCGCTTTCGGGCTCGCGAACTCTCCGAGGTCGCCCTTGGCCGAGGCCGTCGCGGCGAACGCGGGGAGCAGGTCGGCCACGAGCGGACCATCGTCGCGGATTCCGGTGACCGGAGCCACCTCTCCGGTGAACCGCTTGACCGCGGCTTCCGCCTCGGCGAGCTCGCCGAGCAATTCCGTGCCGAACTCCTCGTCGCGGCGGGTGCGGTCGATGACCTCTGTCGCACTCTGGTCCTTCGAGACCACCGGGCTGTCGAACGCCGCCTCGTCTTCCCGCTTCTTGCTTCGGCGCCACCAGGGCAGCGATCCGGAATCCTCGCCCTCGAGATCGAGGTCACCAAGGGAGCCGAATTGCCCGGTGTCGGCGGTCAAACCCTTCTGAATCACGGTAGTCTGCGTCGCCTCGAGGAGTTGGGCACCGAAGAGGTAAGCGTAGAGCTCACGCAGGCGTGCACCGGTGCGATTCGGCGGTGTCTTCGTGATGATGAAGACCGAGAGCAGCAGCAGCACGGAGACGACCGGGACCGCGAGCCAAGCCGTTCCGAGCATCAGAAGCGGGCCGGCCAGCACCCAGCCGGCCAGACCGCCGGCGCGAGCGAGCGGCTCGACGCCGTCCGCGGGTTGTGGCATGCCGCCGGCGATGTGGGAGAGTGCGCTGACCGAGGTCAGAAGCACGGTGAGACCGATTCCGATCCGACCGTTGTCGTGCACGGACGAGGGATGACGGAACAACCAGATCGAGAACAGCAGCATGATCACCGGAAGCGCGAAGGCGACACGCCCGAACAGCCCGCCGAACGTGTAGGAGTCAAGGGCGACGGCGATCGGGTCGGTCGGGTTGAACCATTCGACGACGGCGCCGATCACCGCGAGCATGAACACGAAGAGGGGCACACCGTCGCGGCGTTCGTCCCTGGCGAGGGTTTCCCGACCGAGCACGCGGGCCGCGCCTCCCACCGCGTGGGCGAGGCCGAGCCATGCGGCGGAGAGCAGGCCGGGCTGGTCCGTTGGGACGGCCTTCATCACCGGCATTTTGCGCGTTGTGCCCTTACCCGTGGGGTGGGTCGCGGCGCGTGGTGTCGCTCGTGCGCGCGGGTTCGCCCTGGTGCTCGTAGCCATGGTTCCAAGGTAAGGCCGTCGGTGGCGAAAGGCGGGTCTCGACACGCTCGCTGGCGCTCGCCGGTCGAGTAGGTCGAGTAGGTCGCTCTAGCGACCGTATCGAGACCGGGCCTGCGTGTTGAATGAAGGGGTCTCGATACGCGCCCTGGAGGGCGCTACTCGACCATCGAACCTGGCGCTCGCCTCGAACAGGGCGACGCCACGCACCGCAAACGGTTGCCCATCGGTGCGCGTGCCGGACCAGCCCCATTCGCACCACTGCGTCTCTCCGTGCTGCACCACCCGACCGAGTTCGGCCCGGAAGTCAGGTACTCCGGCGAAAACGGCAGCCCAGTTGGCGCGCACCTGGGCACTTCCCACGAAGGCGCGGGCCGGGTGGACCGGCTGCAGGCTTCGGTAGTCGGGGTGAAGGAGCGCGATCATCGCGTCAAGGTCGTGGTCGTTGACCGCAGTCACCAGGGTGGCGATGCTGATGCTCATTTCGTCACCGTACTACGCCTCGATCACCACGGGCACGATCATCGGACGGCGACGGTGCGACGAGTTCACCCAGCGACCCACCGTGCGACGGATCACCTGGCTGAACGCGTGCGTGTCGCGCGTTCCGTTCGCGGCCGCGTCCGACAACGCCTTGATGATGAGCGGCTTGACGGCGTCGAAGACGGCCTCGTCCTCCGCGAAACCGCGGGCCTGGATCTCCGGCCCGACGATGACCCGGCCGGTCTGGGCATCGATCGCGACGAAGATCGAGACGAAGCCCTCCTCCGCGAGGATCCGGCGGTCCTTGAGGTCGGCATCCGTGATCTCTCCAACGGACGAGCCATCGACGTAGACGAATCCGAGGTCGAGCTGGCCGACGACCGTGGCCACACCGCCCTTGAGGTCGATGACGATTCCGTCTTCGCCGATGATCGTGTTCGCCTCGGGAATTCCGGTCGCGATCGCCAGCTGCTGGTTGGAGACCAGGTGGCGGTATTCGCCGTGCACCGGCAGCACGTTCTTCGGCTTCAGGATGTTGTACACGTAGAGCAACTCGCCGGCCGAGGCGTGTCCGGAGACGTGCACTTTCGCATTGCCCTTGTGCACCACCGTGGCGCCGAGCTTCGTGAGCCCGTTGATGACGCGGTAGACGGCGTTCTCGTTTCCGGGGATGAGGCTCGAGGCCAGGATGATCGTGTCACCCTTGCCCACCTCGATCTGGTGCTCGAGGTTGGCCATGCGTGCGAGGACGGCCATCGGCTCGCCCTGCGAGCCCGTCGACATGTAGACGATCTTGTTGTCGGGGAGGTCAGCGGCCTTCTTCGCGTCAATGAGTACGCCGGCCGGAACCCTGAGGTAGCCGAGGTCGGCAGCGATGGTCATGTTGCGGACCATGGAGCGGCCCATGAACGCGACCCGACGACCGTTGGCATGCGCGGCATCCAGAACCTGCTGCACGCGGTGAACATGGCTGGAGAAGCTCGCTACGATCACGCGACGGGGAGCCCTCAGGATGACCGCCTCGAGCACGGGACCGATGTCGCGTTCGGGGGCGGTGAAGCCCGGAACATCAGCGTTGGTGGAGTCGGGCAGGAACAGGTCGACGCCGATCTCACCGAGGCGGGCGAACGCACGCAGGTCGGTGATGCGGTCGTCGAGCGGCAACTGGTCCATTTTGAAGTCGCCGGTGTGGAGCACGACTCCGGCAGAGGTCTTGATCGCCACGGCGAGGGCATCCGGGATCGAGTGGTTGACCGCGATGAACTCGAGGTCGAACGGCCCGATTCTTTCGGACTGCCCCTCGGCGACGGTGAGTGTGTAGGGCGTGATCCGGTGTTCCTTGAGCTTCGCCTCGATCAGCGCAAGGGTCAGGGTAGAGCCGATGAGCGGGATGTCCTGGCGCAGTTTGAGCAGGTACGGCACCGCCCCGATGTGGTCCTCGTGGCCGTGCGTGAGCACCACGCCGAGCACGTCGTCGAGCCGATCCCTGATGGGACTGAAGTCGGGGAGGATCAGATCGACGCCCGGCTGGTTTTCCTCCGGGAAAAGCACACCGCAGTCGACGATGAGGATCTTGCCGTCGATCTCGAAGGAGGTCATGTTGCGGCCGATCTCGCCGAGACCCCCGATCGGGATGACGCGCAGCGTTGCGGGCGCAAGGGGGCGTGGTTCGTACACCGGTGAGTTCATGGGATCCAAAATGTTCGATAATAGTCGGGGTCTTTCACCCCCTTATTGAAGCTGCTAGCGCGTAGTCCCGGCCACCTTGGGCAGGGCGCCGCCTGCGGCCGCGTTGCGGTCCGGACGGAAATTCGTGAGGTCGACTCCGGGGATCTCACCGACGAGAGCGATCTCGTCTTCAATCTGAGCGGCCTCGAAGTCCTCTGGCCCGACCAGCGGCAGCCGGACGCGCGGGCTGTCGATCCGACCGAGGCCGTGCAGGATGTATTTCGCGGCCACGGTGCCCGGCACGTGGGTCATCACGGCGCGCACGAGGGGTTCGAGCTGGCGGTGCGCCGCAGTGGCGGTGGCGAGGTCGCCGGCGTTGACGGCATCCACTATCACCCGGTACGGTGCGGTTGCGATGTTGGCAGTGACTCCGATGAGTCCGGTCGCGCCGATCGACAGGTGAGGAAGCACGTTCGCGTCGTCCCCCGAGAAATAGAGCAGGTCCGTCTGGTTGAGGACGCGGCTCACCTCGCTGAAGTCGCCCTTCGCATCCTTGATCGCCTTGATATTCGGGTGCTTCGCCGCGCGAAGGATCGTCTCGTAGCGGATGGGGATCCCGGTGCGCCCGGGGATGTCGTACAGGATGACCGGGAGATCCGTCGCGTCCGCGATCATGCGGAAGTGGGTAAGCACCCCGGCCTGGGTCGGCTTGTTGTAGTAGGGGGTCACGATCATGACGGCATCGGCGCCGGCCTTCTCGCTGTGCCGGTACAGTTCGATCGCGTGGGCCGTCTCGTTGGAGCCGCCCCCGGTGATGATCTTCGCCCGACCGGCAGCGACGGACTTGCCGACTTCGACCAGCTTCAGCTTCTCCGGGTCGGTCAGGGTGGATGTCTCTCCGGTCGTGCCCGTGACGACGATGCCGTCGGCGCCGGCGTTGATCACGTCGTCGATGTGCTTCTCCACACCCGCCCAGTCGACCTCGCCTTCTGCCGTAAAGGGGGTCACCAACGCGACGAGCACCTGGCCGAAGGGATTGTGAGACGTGGACACGGGTTAAAGGGTATCGCGCCCGCGGGTGCAGCTGTGGGCCTGCGCAATGGCCTCGCCGAGAGAGACGGCCTGCCGATCACCAGTCGGCCCACGCCGACTCCAGTGAATGACCACTCTGGTCGAGCCCGCATTTGTCGGAGACCTCAACCGCGACGCCGAGCGCGGAACGCACACGTGGAGCACGTTCGGCTCGGGCTCGCACCAGCCGTGATGTGCGAGCGCGCTCATGCACGCGAGGATTCCGCCGACACGTCGGGCCTGGATCACTGTCTCGGCGACGTCGTTGTTGGCGTACCACCCTTTGCGGATCCGCACGATGCGTCCGAACTCCGCAAGTACGCGCAAGTGCTCGGGGTGGTAACCGAGCGCGACCAGTTCGCCTGTGGTTGCAATGCCGCCCAGCTCCCTTATCCGCTCTTCCGCAGTGCTCAGATCTGAACTGTCTCGAAGCGGGAGGTCCAAAAGTTGCGGACACCAACTCTGTTGACGTGACCAGCTGGCCGAAGGCTGTGGAGGAGGCAGCGCATCCGGTCCGCTCTTTAGCAGCCCTCGTCCGCTCTCTGGCCGCCCTGTCGAGCGCCTTTCGACTGACCCGTCCCGGTGACTCTCGATTCTCAGGACGATGTCCTGCAGAACTTAAGCGCGCCTTGACCAAATCGCAAGAATCGGCACCGGCCCGAGCGAGCGGAAGCTCACAGGGAGCGGTGAACTCTCGAGAGTCACCGTGTTCGAAGCTGAGAATCACTTCCGGATACAGAGTGTAGGTTCTGCAGGACTTCGACCTGTCGAACTCGAACGTACGAGCGACGACCCTGCTCGCTCGGCCGCGTTGAGGTGGCCGCGTTTCGCTTGTGCGCCGCCGCCCACGCGTAGGCTTGGGCCCAGGCACGGCGAAGGGCACACCATGGCAGTGACGAGCGAAGCGACGACCCTCTGGAAGGGCGACCTGACGAGCGGCGCGGGTACCACGAGGCTCGACTCCTCCGGGATCGCAGAGTTCCCGGTGAGTTGGGAGGCGCGGTCGCACGGCGCCGCAGGCAAGACCAATCCCGAGGAATTGCTCGGGGCTGCCCACTCCGCATGCTACTCGATGGCGTTTGCCCGTGCGCTCGCCGGCTTCGGCACTCCCCCGCAGGGCCTTCAAGTCACTGCGGCGGTCACCTTCGATCCGAACTCCGGCATCACCGGCAGTCACCTGCTGGTCAGCGCGAAAGTCGCGGGCATCAGCGAGCGGGACTTCGAACGGATCGCGGACGAGGCCAAGGAGACCTGCCCGGTTTCCCGCGCGTTGGCTGGCATCCCCATCACGCTCGAAGCTAATCTCGCATAGTGCCTCCCAAAGACGTGCCTCCCAAAGACGTGCCGGCCAGAGTGGTGCCCCGAAAGGCGATGCGCGTTCTTATCGCCGGCGCGAGCGGATTCATCGGGCGCGAGCTCACCCGCCAGCTGCGTGATGACGGCCACGAGGTGCTCTCCCTCGTGCGCCGCGAGCCGAAGACACCCACCGAGATCAACTGGGCGCCAAGCGCGCACATGCTCGACTCGAGCGTGCTGGACGGCGTCGACGCGGTGATCAACCTGTCGGGCGCGTCGATCGGCCGACTTCCCTGGACAGCGGGATACAAGAGGCAGATTCTCGACTCTCGCGTGCAGGCCACCCGCACCCTGGTGGAAGCGATGGCTCGCGCAACGAAGCCGCCTCGGGTGTTTCTCAGCGGATCCGCCGTTGGCATCTACGGCGACCGGCCGGGTGAGCGGCTGACCGAAGAGTCGACGCGCGGTCCCGGGTTTCTCGGTGACGTAGTGGAAGCCTGGGAACAGGCGGCACAACTGCGTCCGGCCAAGACCCGCCTCGTGACCTTCCGCACTGGTGTGGTGATCGGCAACGGCGGGTCGTTGCTGCCGGTGATGGCGCTCACCCGCTTCGGCCTCGGCACGCGACTGGGCACCGGCGGCGACATCTGGCCCTGGATCAGCCTGTACGACGAGGCGGCGGCCATCCGACACCTGTTGACGTCGAAGCTCAGCGGCGTGGTGAACCTGGTCGGGCCGACACCGGCGACCTCCGACCGCATCACGAGCCACGTGGCGAAGCGGATGCGCCGCTGGTACCTGTCCGTCGCGCCGTCCTGGGTGATCAATCTCGCCCTTCAGGATGCCGGGCCAGCCCTCCTGCTGAGCAGCCAGCAGATCGTGCCGACCAAACTGCTCGCCGACGGATTCACTTTCCGGCACAACACGGTGGAGCAGGCGATCGACGCGTTCCTGGAATAGGTTCAGCGTGCCGCCCGCTCGAGGGCGATCGCCCGTCGCAAGGACTGGCGGGCCCGAGAGCGATCGCCGCTCGCATCGTAGGACAGTCCGAGTCGGAACCACGCTTTCCAGCTGCCGGGGTCCGCTTCGACCTCCGCTTTGTAGCGCGGGAATTCCGCGTCTGCCGCGGCGCGCTCCGGACGACCACTCGTGCGCTGAGGAAGCACCTCGACGGGCAACTCGCCGACGGCATCCAGGCGGCGCACGAGCCGCTCCGTGCGCAAGCCGAAGAGGATTTCGGACACGAGGGCCCAGCCTCCGATCAGCGGGAGCACCAGCAGTGCGATACCAAGCAGCGTCGACACGCCGGTATTGACGGCGATCAGACGGATGGCGAGCTGGAGCACAAGCACCAGGTAGAGCACCAGGAGCGCCGACATCACCAGGGCAGCGAGGCGACTCTTCATTCGAGGTCGTTCGGGATGTCCGGCGGCCGCGGCGGATCGGCCGGCCCGAGCCGGATCAGGCGGTCGAGGCCGACGACGACCCCCGTCGTCGACCCGAGAGCACGAAGGGCGAGCATCATGCCCGATTCGTAGGCGCTCGCCTCCAGAGTCTGGTGGCTCACGGTGAGGATCTCGCCGATGCCGCCGAAGATCACGTCCTGTTTCGCGACGATCCCCTGCATCCGCAGGGAATGGATCGGCACACTGGACACCTGCTGGCCACGCGCGCGCTGGTCCGCGTGCGTCGCGATCACTGGACCGAGCGCAGACCGGGCATTGCCGATCAGTTCCGCCGTGTGCACCGCGGTGCCGGAGGGCGAATCGACCTTGGTGGAATGGTGCGCTTCGATGATCTCGATGGAGTCGTAGAAGGGCGCGGCCATCGCGGCGAACGAGGTGGCGAGCACGGACCCGACCGAGAAGTTGGGGATGATGATGACGCCGGCTCCGGTGCCCTCCGCGGCCATCCGGTTCTCGAGCGAGGTAATTCGCGTCGCAGACCAACCGCTCGTGCCCACCAGCACACTTTTGCCGTGTCCGACAGCGAAATCGACGACCGCTTGGCTCGCCGCCGGCACAGTGACATCCACCACGAGGTCGGCGGCGAGCATGTCGGCGAGCGGGGAGGTCGAGTCGAGTCGGGCGACGAGGTCGAAGTCGTCGGAGTGCTCAACGAGCCGGGAGACGAGCTGGCCCATTCGCCCGGTCGCGCCGACGATGGCGACGGATGATGTCATCCTGCAAATCTAGCAACGACGCGCGCGTAGGCTGGCCGGATGCAGCTCTGGCGGGAATCGCGGGTCGATGACCCCGTTGCCCAGGGCCTACTCACCGAATACTTCGAGAGTCGCGCCGCCGGATTCCCCGCGCACCTCGGCAGCTACCGCATCACCTTTCCGCAGGCCGCGGATTTCGTCGCTCCGCACGGCATCTTCCTCATCGCCCAGGACGACGCGAACACGCCCCTCGGATGCGGGGGGATCAGGCTTCTCGGACCAGGCAGCCCCGACGGGCTTCGCTTCGAGGTGAAGCACCTGTACCTGCGCCCTTGTGCGCGTGGTCGCGGGTTCGGGCGGGCTCTGCTCGTCGAGCTCGAATCGCGTGCCCGGGGCCTCGGAGCCTCAGAGCTGGTTCTCGACACGAACGCGAGCCTCGAGGCCGCCGGAAGCCTGTACCGGTCGAGCGGTTACAGCGACATCCCGCCGTACAACGACAACCCGAACGCCACGAACTGGTACCGAAAGGCGATCTAAAACGGCTGGCCTTCCGGCAACCCGGTGCGAAGCTCGGCTGGCAGGTGCCCCAGATCGTTATGGGTGATGAGCACGGGTGGCTTGGCGGAACGCACCCTGATTATCGTGAGCCCGCAGTTCGCCTGGTTGAGGCCCATCCATCGCCAGGCGGGGGCGTTGAACACCTCACGCACGAACCAGGCGATTACGAAGTTGTGGGTGATCAGCAGGTCGTGGCGGTCTTCCCGGCCTGGCGTGAGCCACTCGCTCACAGCATCCGTCATCTGGGCCTGGCCGGCTTCGATCTGCTCACGGCTGACACCACCGAAGAAGGGTTCGAAGGCGTGCGGCATGTCAGGGGTCGGCCCGGACGGAATGCAGTCGAGGAGCAGTGCCGATGGCTTCGAATCGAGACTCGGCATGCTCGCCGTCATGATGGTCGCGGTCTCCACCGCCCGTTGGAGCGGCGAGTGCCACGCCCCGGTGAACGGGACTCCGCTCAGCCGGTCTGCCACGCGCTTCGCTTGCCGCGTGCCGCGACCGGAGAGCGGCCCATCGGTGATGCCGTGTTCGGCATCCTGCTGCTCGCCATGGCGCACGAGATAAATGAAGTGGGACATCGTTGTTCCTCTTGCCGGTCGGTTGGGGGTGGAGACCTCGAGTCAGGCGGACACGGCCTGGTCCACGAGACCGTCGAAGACCGAGGCCTCGACCGTGCCGACCGCCGCGATCGACAACGGCCGTGAAACGAGTTCGACGGCGAGTTCGCGCACGTCGTCGGCGGTGACGAGTGCGAGGCGGCGCAACGATTCGTCGAGGTCCGCATATTCGCCGAGGGTGATCTCGGATCGCCCGAGCCGTGACATCCTCGTGTCCGAGTCCTCGAGCGCAAGGGCGGATGCCCCGCTCAACTGCCCAACGGCCCGGCGCATCTCGTCGTCGGTGGCGCCGCCGGTGCTGAAACGGCGGAACTCCCCGAGCATCAACTCGGCCACCTGGCCCGCTTTGGCCGGCGAACATCCCGCGTAGAGGCCGAAGAGACCGGCGTCCGAGTAGCTCGGGGAGAAGGAGTAGACGGAGTAGGCGAGGCCGCGCTTTTCACGGATTTCCTGGAACAGCCGCGACGACATACCGCCGCCCAGGATCGAGTTGAGCACGGCGAGGGTGGAACGACGGTCGTCGGATGCCGGAATGCCTGAGACGCCCATGAGGATGTTCGCCTGCTCGATGGGTCGCTTCACAAGCACGAGCGGGCTGCCGCGCTCGATCACCCCTTCGCTGCCGTCCCGGCGCTCTACCGGCGTGTCCTCGGTGCCGAGATCCCAGCCCGCGGAGGCGAGTGCGTGCTGCACTCCCGCGACGAGGTCGTCGTGGTCGACCGCGCCGGCGACCGTGATCACCAGATCCCGCGCCCGGTAGTTGGCGCGGTAGTGCTTCAGGACCGAGTCCCTCGTTGCCGCCCGGATGGTCTCGGGGCTGCCGCCGATCGGTCGGCCGAGCGGGTGATCGCCGAGCACGGCCTCGAAGAACCGCTCGCTGGTGACATCGGATGGATCATCGTCGGCCATGGCCAGTTCTTCGAGGATCACATCACGTTCGGTCTCGAACTCGTCAGCGTCGATCAGGGAGGAGGTGACCATGTCGGAGAGCACGTCGACGGCCATCGGAAGGTCGCGGTCCTGCACCTTCGCGTAATAGCAGGTGTATTCCTTCGCCGTCATGGCGTTGTGTTCGGCGCCGACGGCGTCGAAACTCACCGCGATATCGAGGGCGGTTCGTGTCGCCGTGCCCTTGAACAAGAGGTGCTCGAGGAAGTGCGTGCTTCCGAAGGTTTCGGGGAGTTCGTCTCGCGATCCAACGGCCACCCAGTAGCCGACGGTGGCGCTGCGTGCTCCGGGCACCTGCTCACTGAGGATGCGCACACCGCTCCGCAGGACGCTGCGCCGCACGAGCGAGTCTCCAGAAGAAGTGATACTGAGTTCAGGGAGGTCGAGGGGAAGCGGGACTGCACCGTTCATTGTCCCGAGCCTACGTCACGAGAGGGGCGATCTGCTGCCGGGCCGGCGAACCCCCCGTACTGGGGGGTAGAAGAGAAGGAATAAAGAGGACAAACAGAGTTGTCTGTCCGCAACTCCGTGCTACAGTTTTGACGTCGAGCACACCACCCGAAAGTTGCTCGAACCTTCGCTGAAGAGCGAAGGGAATGTACCATCAGAGAAAACCGCAAACCCGAAATTTGCGGGGCAACAACACCGGACATCCCCCCAAAGTCCGGCTAGCTGCCGAACGGCTTCGAGGACACCTAGCCGACTAGCCCAAGGGAGCCACGCTGTGCCGATTGTTGATACACATCCGATCGGCCAGCGTGCCCCGTGGCCTGCAACGCGTCACACCTCTATGGCGCCGGCTAAGCGCCGCATCCTCGAGACGGCCTACCGGCTCTTCTATGAGGACGGCATCCGCAGCGTCGGCGTCGACCGCCTGATCAGCGAATCCGAGGTGACAAAGGCGACCTTCTACAAGCACTACGGGTCGAAGGACCGACTCATCGTGGAGTACATCTCTCAGCGTCATTCCCGCGACATGGAGGCCGTCGATGAGATCATCCGTGAGAAGAACGACCCAAAACTGGCACTGCAGGCGCTCATCGACCAGATCGTGGCGGATGTCGTCTCCCCCGGCTTCCGGGGCTGCGCCTTCATCAACGCCGCGACCGAATTCACCGACCCCCGGCATCCCGTACGACAGATCGTCTCGGACCATCGCGAATGGTATGCGGAGACACTGAGCGGCCTGCTTAGGCAGCTCGGTCACCCTCTCCCCGGCGACGGCGGAGACGAGCTCATACTTGCCCGCGACGGCGCGATGACCGGCGGTTACGCCGGAGACCCGATTGCCGCGACGACCGCCTTCGTGCGCGTCGTCAGCCGCGTTCTGGAACGCACCACCAAATAGCCGGCACCACCCGGTGCGAGGCGACTATGCCGAGACCCGGTCCAATACGGCCACCTGTTGGCGACCGAGCTGGATCTTGGCCGCGGAGACGAGGTCGAACACCTGCTCCGGTCGGCTTGCGCTGGCCACCGGCGCAACGATGCCCGGTTTGGAGAGCAACCAGGCGAGCGCGATGGTCGCCACGCTCGCCCCCTGCTCGGCGGCCACCTGGTCGAGCGCCCCCAGAATGCGCAGGCCTCGTTTGGAGAGGTGGGTGGCGAGCTCGGTGCCGCGGTTGTTCTTGCCGAGATCAGCCTTCGTGCGGTACTTACCGGTGAGAAACCCGCTCGCGAGGGCGAATCGCGGCATCACCGCGAGGCGCTGCTGGGAGGCGACCCGGGCCAGGTTCCCCTCGTACTCGGCGCGATGCATCAGGTTGTAGTGGTTCTGCACGGCGAGCATGGGCGCGACTCCGAGTTGGGCGGCAATGACCCGAGCTTCGACGAGTCGATTACTCGAGTGGTCGGAGGCTCCGAAGTGACGCACCTTACCCGCGCGGATCAGGTCGTCGACCGCAAGCAGGGTCTCTTCGAACGGCACGCCTTGGTCGTCGACGTGCAGGTAGAGCAGATCGATGTAGTCGGTCTGGAGTCGCTCAAGCGACGCATTCACCGATCGGCTGATCGCCTGCGCGGTGACCCCCGGATTGTCGGCGCTCTTGCCGACCTTGGTGGCGACGACGATTCCGGACCGGAGTCGTCGGTCGCGCATCCAGTTTCCGATCATGATCTCGCTTCGACCGCCGGCATAGGAATCGGCGGTGTCGATGAAATTTCCCCCGTGCTCGAAGTAGGTGTCGAGGATGTCGTTGGTTGCGCCACCATCCGCAGTCCAGCCGAAAACATTGCCCCCGATCGCGAGCGGGAAGACCCTCAGCGCGGACTGACCAAGCGGCCGACGAATCGGCAGGGAGACCTCGACTGTCGGAAGGTCGGCGGAAGATACCGGCCGCGCAACCGGCACGGCCGCAGTCGACGCTGCAGGTGCCCGAATTGGCGCGGTGATGTGCGGATTCGGCGGCAACGCCTGCGCCATGACCACTCCTGGAACTCTCTCTCGCTGCGCGTTCGTCTCAGTTCTACCTGCGGAGCAACGAACTCGGATTCGAACGACGCCCCCGTGTTTTCGACACTAGAGGCCGAGTGCGACAATTCGTGGCCGCATCTGGCAAATCCGGACTGCGCGGCCCGAATTGTTATCTGGTCGAGACCGCGCGACCGAGACTTCAAATGACTCGAGGGCGGCTTGTTCGTCGGGGCATGCCTGGTGGTCCGCCCTGGCCATGGCGCCCTCGGGATCGACTCGGGGGGTAGATGCGACTTCGCCGGACGACCAGTCGCACTTACCCCCGACTCGATCTGTGCCGAGCCTCCCGCTAGGGTGCAACACCGGCGGGTTCCGTCCCACGGCAGGCGCGGGCCGGCCGTGCACTCCGGTATGCCACAGGCCCACCTCCACGAGAGTGGGGGCGGGCCTGTGGTGTGGTTTCGATACTGTCGCTTGAGCGACCTACTCGACCGGCGAAGGACTAGACCTCGGTCGAGCCACCCTCGGACGAGGTGTCGACGCTTTCGGCACCGGCATCGCTGCCGTGGGTGTCTGCGGCGTCGGCGTCATCGGCCTCGACCGGGGCGAGCGAGAGCTTTCCACGGTCATCGATCTTGGTGATCTCCACCTGGATCTTCTGGCCGACGGCGAGCACATCTTCGACATTCTCGACGCGCTTTCCCCCGGCGAGCTTGCGGACCTCGCTGATGTGCAGCAGTCCGTCCTTGCCCGGGGTGAGAGAGACGAACGCACCGAAGGTCGCGATCTTGACGACGGTTCCGAGGAACCGTTCGCCGACCTCTGGGTTCAGCGGGTTCGCGATGGCGTTGACCGCCGCGCGAGCCGCTTCGGCCGAGGGGCCATCGACGGCGCCGATATACACGGTGCCGTCATCCTCGATCGAGATGTCGGCTCCGGTGTCGTCCTGGATCTGGTTGATCGTCTTTCCCTTCGGGCCGATCAACTCGCCGATCTTGTCGATCGGGATCTGCACCGAGATCACGCGAGGAGCGGTCGGTGCCATCTCATCCGGGGCGTCGATCGCCGCGTTCAGAACCGAAAGGATCGCTGTGCGAGCCTCCTTGGCCTGCTTGAGCGCGCCATCGAGCACGGAGGACGGGAGTCCGGCGAGCTTGGTGTCGAGCTGGATCGCGGTGATGAACTCGCTGGTTCCGGCGACCTTGAAGTCCATGTCGCCGAGGGCGTCTTCCGCACCGAGGATGTCGGTGAGAGCCGCGTATCGGGTCTGGCCGTCGACCTCGTCGGAGACCAGGCCCATCGCGATGCCAGCGACCGGAGCGCGCAGCGGCACTCCGGCGTTCAGCAGCGACAGGGTCGAGGCGCAGACGGAACCCATGGAGGTGGAGCCGTTGGACGACAGCGCCTCAGAGACCTGGCGGATCGCGTAGGGGAACTCCGAGCGGTCTGGCAGCACCGGCACGAGCGCGCGCTCGGCGAGGAAGCCGTGCCCGATCTCGCGACGCTTCGGCGATCCCACGCGGCCGGTCTCGCCGGTCGAGTATGGCGGGAAGTTGTAGTGGTGGAGGTAACGCTTCTTCTTCACCGGGGCGAGGGAGTCGATCTGCTGCTCCATCTTGAGCATGTTCAACGTGGTGACGCCCAGGATCTGGGTCTCGCCGCGCTGGAAGATCGCCGAGCCGTGAACGCGCGGGATGACCTGAACCTCGGCGTCGAGGGCACGGATGTCCGACAGGCCTCGGCCATCGATGCGCACACCGTCGGTGAGGATGCGTCCGCGCACGATCTTCTTGGTGACCGACTTGTAGGCGGCACCGACCTGCCCGTTCGCGCCCTCCGGCAGGGATCCCTGCTCGACGAGCGAGGCGACGTGGGCCTTCGCGCGGTCCTTGAGGGCGTCATCCGCGTTCTGGCGCTCGACCTTGTCGGCGATCTGGTAGATCCCCTTGAGCTCGTCGTAGGAGAACCCGGCGACGGCGTCGTAAGTGGCCTGCTCGTAGGGCGGGAAGACCGGGTAGTCGGCGATCGGCTTGGCAGCCTGCGCAGCGAGTTCGAGCTGCGCCTTGATGAGCTGCTTGAGGAATGGCTTGGCCGCCTCGAGACCCTGTGCGACGACGGACTCGTCCGGCTTCGTCGCACCGCCCTTGATGAGGTTCCAACTTCCTTCGGTGGCCTCGGCTTCGACCATCATGATCGCGACGTCTTCGTTTCCGTCGTTGTCCGTGGTGAGACGGCCGGCCACGGTGAGGTCGAAGACGGCCTCTTCGAGCTGCGAATACTTGGGGAATGCGACCCACTGGTCTGCGCCGTTGGAGCCGGGGATGAGGGCGAGGCGGATGCCTCCGACCGGTCCGTAGAACGGCAGGCCGGAGATCTGGGTCGACAGGCTCGCCGCGTTGATGGCCAGGGCGTCATAGAACTCGTCCGGCGCGATTGAGAGGACGGTGATCACGATCTGCACCTCGTTGCGGAGGCCTTCGACGAAGGTCGGACGCAGCGGGCGGTCGATCAACCGGCAGACCAGGATGGCCTCGGTCGACGGACGTCCTTCGCGACGGAAGAACGAGCCGGGGATCTTGCCGGCCGCGTAGGAACGCTCCTCGACATCCACCGTGAGGGGGAAGAAGTCGAAGCCGTCACGGGGGTGCTTGCCGGCCGAGGTGGCCGACAGGATCATTGTTTCTTCATCGAGGTAGGCGGCGACGGCACCCTGTGCCTGCTGCGCGAGGCGACCGGTCTCGAAGCGGACAGTGCGCGTGCCGAATTTACCGTTGTCGAGAACGGTTTCGGCGAATTTGATTTCTGGACCCTCCATAGGGGTTATCTCCTTTGTCGCAGTATTTTTCTTTCGCCCTGCGGGCGACAATCGCAACCCCGTGTGGGTCGTGACTCATCAGGGAACAGGAGTCCTGGCAGAAAGGGGCGCACAACAAGATTGTGGCGCTTTGGCGGTTATCGTCTGCGGTGGTCCCGCATCGATACGCTGCTCTGGTCAACAGTAGAAAAGCACTGAATCGCGTGCGACTCAGGAATTCACCACTACTGACCAGCTTCGTGCCAGCCTCCTCCGTGGTCGAAGATCAACAGTGTCCATTCAGACACGACGGATCGAACAACCTCGCAAACTCTACCAGCCAGCCTCGGAACAACCTAGGAGGCTCGACATTCTTCGCGCGGCGCAGTCGGGCATGCGAGGCTGGGACGACGACAGGGTGGGGCCACAATCGTGCAGACCGAAAACGAACCGCAGGCCGATCGTGAGCGTGCCGTGCGCCGGGCGCCTCGCATCTGCGGGCTGTTCGCCGCCGTGGGGCTGCTGCTCTCCGTGGCCGGATGCGTGTCATCCGTGTCCCCGTCCACAGGCGCTGGCCCGCCGGTGACGCCCCCGGCCCCGGGCATCCGCGACGCCAAGGCTTCGCTCGCGAGCGGCGAGGTCTTCGCCGGGGGCCTGTACGTCGATCCGCTCAATCACGCCTCCACTGCATACACGCGACTGAAGAAGGCCGGGAGTCCGGATGCCGCCACGATCGCGAAGATCAGCGCGCAACCCACCGCGATCTGGCTCGGCGACCAGTACAGTGCCGCGCAGCTCGGTCCGTTGCTCGCCCGCTACGTCGATTCCGCGAGGACGGCCGGGCGCACCCTCGTCTTCGTGACCTACGCCATCCCGCGCCGGGACTGCGGCGGACTCTCGCGGGGCGGGCTCTCCCCCGGCAGATACGGCGAGTGGAATCGGGCCATCGCGACCGCTCTTCGCGGCACGAACGCCGTCGTGCTGGTTGAACCGGATTCTCTGGCGATGCTCAGCGCGAAGAAGTGCGCGAGCGAGCGGGAATCCCGTCCGTCCCTGATCCGCAGTGCGGTCAACGACCTGGTGAATGCGGGCCTCACCGTGTACCTCGACGGTGGTAACTCGCGCTGGGTAAGAGCCGACACAATGGCGAGGCTCCTCGAGGATGCCGGGGTCTCAAACTCCCGCGGATTCTTCACGAACGTTTCGAACTTCTACCCGGTAGACCAAGAGCGTGCGTACGCGGAGAAACTGGCTGCACTCCTCGGGGGTAAGAGATTCGTCGTGGACGTCTCGCGCAACGGAAACGGTTGGCAAGGCACCTGGTGCAACCCCACCGGGGCCGCCCTTGGCCAGCCTCCCCACGTGAGCGCCGGCACGACGAGCCTCGACGCGCTGCTCTGGGTGAAGCATCCGGGTGACAGTGACGGTACCTGTAACGGCGGCCCGAAAGCCGGCGCGTGGTGGGAGAAGTACGCGCTCGATCTCGTCAGGAATCGCGCCGCGACTGGGGCGGGCGGGTAGTTTCCGCTCAGGCCCGCTGGATGCGCAGCCGTTCGGCCTTCGACTGTGTCAGCACCAGTGCCACCAGCACTCCGAGTACCGTTCCGACGCTGTTGGCGACGAGGTCTCTCAGATCGAAGACGCGACCGGGAAGGAATCGTTGGGCAACCTCTATCGCGAGGGTGAGCAGCATGCCGCCGAGCACGCTCACCGCCCAGAGCCGACGCCCGAACAAGAGCACGAAGAAGATGCCTATCGGCACGAACATCGCCACGTTCGCAAGGAATTCCACGTGATTGTAGGTGAGCCAGCGCGTCGATTCGTGGCTCGAGAAGAAGTGCAGCGCGCGCCACAGCCAATGTCCGTTCCCGCTGTTGACCGGTTGCGGGCCGAGGGTGATCCAGCCGACTACCGCGAGATAGGCGACGGTGGCAAGGGTGAGGAGAGGATGCCGTCGAAACATCCGACCATCATGCCCGGCCTTCCTGAACGCGACCGGGCGCCCTGCCGGGTCCTGCTCGACCTGCACGATCGAACCCTATGCGGCCACCCGGGCAGCCACCCGCGCCGCATGGGTCGGTGCATCGGGCACGTGATCCGGGCGGTCCTTCGCTAACTCCCTGCGCAGCACCGGCACAACTTCTGACCCGAGCAGTTCGATCTGCTCGAGAACCGTTGACAGCGGCAGTCCCGCGTGGTCCATCAGGAAGAGTTGCCGCTGGTAATCACCGAAGTGCTCGCGCATGCCGGCGTAACGGTCGATCACCTGTTGCGGGCTTCCGACGGTGAGGGGCGTCTGCTCGGTGAACTCCTCGAGGCTCGGCCCGTGTCCGTAGACCGGGGCGTTGTCGAAGTACGGCCTGAACTGCGACACCGCGTCCTGCGACTTCGTGGCCATGAACGCCTGCCCGCCGAGTCCGACGATCGCCTGGTCGGCGTGGCCGTGCCCGTAGTGTTCAAAGCGTGCTCGGTAGTAGCCGATGAGCTTCATATAGTGCTCCTTCGGCCAGAAAATGTTGTTGGCAAAGAACCCGTCTCCATAGAACGCGGCCTGTTCCGCGATCTCCGGAGAGCGGATGCTGCCGTGCCAAACGAAAGGCGGCACGCCGTCGAGCGGGCGCGGCGTGGAGGTGAAGCCCTCCAGGGAGGTGCGGAACTCGCCCTGCCAGTCCACGACATCCTCGGTCCAGAGGCGGTGGAGCAGCGCGTAGTTCTCGATCGCGAGCGGGATGCCCTGACGAACGTCTTTGCCGAACCACGGGTATACCGGGCCGGTGTTGCCGCGGCCCAGCATGAGGTCGACCCGGCCGTCGGCCACGTGTTGGAGCATCGCGTAGTCCTCGGCGATCTTCACCGGGTCGTTGGTGGTGATGAGCGTCGTGGACGTGGAGAGGATGAGCTTGTCGGTAGTGGCGGCGATGTAGCCGAGCATGGTCGTCGGGCTCGACGGGATGAACGGAGGGTTGTGATGCTCCCCCAGCGCGAACACCTCGAGTCCGACCTCCTCCACCTTTCGTGCGATGGCCAGGATGTCGGTGATCCGCTGGTGCTCCGACGGTGTTTTCCCGGTGGTGGGGTCCGTCGTGACGTCTCCGACGGTGAAGATCCCGAACTGCATGACTCTCCGATTCGTTGTATGCCTTTGCATAGGGATTAACGCACGGCGCCCCCGGCTATTCCGGGCGGGCTTAGGTCGAGCCAGGGCGGAAGCGGGGGGCATCGTCGCTCGAGGTATTCGACGGCGCTCGAGCGAGGCTCGGCGCGGAGGATGTCGAGGTAGGGACTCCACTCGGCAAGAGCGGCCGACAGGTAATACGCCGGACCTCCGTCGGGCGGTGCGGAAGAGACCGCCCCGGCGGCGAGCAGGCACGGCCGCACTATCGTGCGCTGGTAATCGAACAGCGCCGCGCGCGAACTGCCGCTGAGGTAGGACCTCACCTCCGACTCGGTCGGGGAGCTCGCCGCGCAGACATATCGCACCGCCTCGAACTCGAGCAGGGACTGCCCGAGGCTCGAGTTGTAGCGGTAGCCGTTGTCGGAGGGCGATGCCGGGATACCGCTCGCCCGCATGCAGGCGAAGAACACCGCTGGCTGGTCGTAGTCGCTGACGGGACTCATGGTCGGCACCTCCGGACGCAACCCGTCGGGATAATCCCGCACGACTCCCGCCCAGTGAGCATCGAGGATGGCCTGGCGGATCTGCGCCCGTCGCGCCGGCCCGAGCGGGTCGAGCGGCGGGTTTGCTGCGCACCCGACCAACAGCAGCATGCCCGCAATCAACGCGATCGCGCTGACTTCCCGGCGGCCCGTCACGCTCGCGGCTCCAGGTCGAGCCAGGGCGGAGTCGGTGGACACCGGCGTTCCAGGTAGGCAGTGGCCGCATTCGGCATCCGGCTGTTCCAAATCACCTGGTAGGGATTCCACCCGGCAAGTCCCGCGAGGCTGGCCACCGCAGAACGGTCGGGCGAGGCGGGCGAGGGAGCGCCGGCGGCCAACAGGCACGGACGGACGACCCGGAGATAATACTCGTACAGGGCCGAGGATTGCCCCGTGGAGAGGTAGGACGCCACTTCGGACTCGAACGGATGCCCGGCCTCGCAGGCGTAGAACCGCACCGCCACCTCGAGTGGTGATTGCCCCGCGCTCCCGTACACCGGAACGCCGCCCTCGACAGAGGCCACGATCCCGGCCTCCCTGAGACAGCGAACCACGGCACGAGCCCAGTCGTGGTCGGGGACGGTCGGCGCCATCGTGACCCTTGGGCGGATCGCTTCCGGGTACTCGGCCGCCACCCGCGACCATTTGGAATCGAGGATCGCGGCGCGGATAGTCGCGCGTTGGACCTCGGTGAGCGGTTCAGCTCCGGCGCCCGACGTCCCCGACACGCACCCGCTGACGAGCGCTAGTCCCGCGAGCGAGGACGCGATCGCCGCGATCGCTCGAATCCGGACCATCGCCAGAGTGTGCCAGCGGAGGCTGGTGATTGGTCGAGGATCCGCCTCCGGCCGGACAGGGTGGGAGCGGCACTCGTTTTCGTGCCGTCTGTCAGCGGGTCTGGCCGATGAGCAGGTCAACCCGCCAGCCGCTGCGCGTCTTCGCCACGGTTGCCGGGATGCGGGCCTTCTTGCCCGCCGTGTCGAGGCGGCTGAGTGCCTCGTCGACGACCGGTTCGAGTCCGCGCGGCACAGTGCCGACCACCCCGGTCACCCGGGACCCGGCGAATAGGCGGATCTTCATCGGGGCATCCGTTCGTTCGTCTTCCAGGCTACGGCGGGAGATCGCGGTCTCCAGGCCGGAGTCCCCGCTGTCGACGATGCGCTGCAACTCATCCTGGTAGGGGGCGCTATCGGCGAGCCTGAGGGTCGTCCCCGCCCTGTTCGGCAGAAGGTTGTACTTATAGTCGTCGAACGAGCCGGACCCTCGGTCATCCTTCGGCAGGGACGGGTCGACGGGCGAACGATTCCAGAAAGCCATGCGTGAATGCTACCGATCGCCGGGTCGAGCGGATGCCGCGAGCCTCAGAACGCCAAGCGGTACCGCGGCGATCACCGTGATCGTGGACGGGCCGCAGCGCGAATCGGTGAAACTCGCTGACCGCAGAAAAAGGGGCCGGCCCTCGCGGGTCGGCCCCTGTGGTCTTCAGGGCCGGCTCTTAAGCGGCCCGGGCCGAGACGTAACTGCTGACCTTGTCGGAGCGGCGTTTGCCCGGCATGGCCGACTCGCGCGGGGTGCCGAGCACCGCGGCATCCGCTACCTGGGCGTCGGCGTCGATGCGCATGCCCCCGGCGATGCGTACATTTTCACCGATCCGCGAGTGACTACCGAGGCGAACGTCGTTGCCGACCACAGAGTCGCGGCCGATGTGCACGTTCTGCCCGATGAAGACGCGTTCGCCGAGGATGACACCCTCATCGATCCAGCTTCCAGAGCCGATGCTGCCGTTGTCGCCGATTCGGGCGTCCGCTTCGATGTAGGCCGTGGCGGCCACGAATGTGCTCGCCTGAACGCGTGCCCGGGGCGAGACAAACCCCGACCCATTGGCGTGATGCTGGTACTTGAGAACCGTGCCGTTCTCGACCTCTACTTCTTCGTTCACTCTTCCCACTGCGCAACCTTTCTGTGCTCTCACTCAAGTTGTAAACGCAGAACAGCACCGGATGATTCCTTGGAGCGGCTTCACAGCCAACTGACAGTGAAATTCCGCTCGAGGCCCCGGGCCAGGCGGCGGCCGAGTAGTCGGCGGTCGAGTAGATCGCTCCGCGACCGTATCGGAACCTAGCGGCGCAGTCCGAGACGCTCGATGAGCGCGCGATACCGGGAGATGTCAATGTCCTGCAGGTAGCCGAGCAGCCGGCGGCGCTGGCCGACAAGCAGCAGCAGGCCACGACGGGAGTGGTGGTCGTGCTTGTGCTCCTTCAGGTGCTCGGTGAGATCCTTGATGCGTGCGGTCAGCATCGCGACCTGCACCTCGGGGCTGCCGGTGTCGCCAGGATGGGTGGCGTACTCGTCGATGATCGTTTTCTTGGCATCCGGTGCTAATGGCATGGATGGCCCCTCTCACTCGTTGCGCGGTGCCCGTCACTGGATGTGCGAGCTCTCTTGATCCGCGGCCGTTGGACGGCAACCTTGGGAGTTTAGCACTCCTGCGAGGCGGAGTTTCGGCGAAAGTGTGATGCTCTGCGGAAGTCCAGGTCTGCAGCCCAGCGTAGCTCCAAAGGTGAATGTCGCTTCTTTGCAGCCGAGCGTCGAACTTGTGATCAAGACACCCGCCGCCGATAGACAGCCATCTTCGGGTAGGACTCGCCCCAAGTCAGCCGTCGCTGGCAATCCCATCAGCAATGTCGGCTTCGCCGTTAGCACGTTGCCGCCGCTTCTCCTCACCGTGATGACTGACAGTCGGCGCTTCCGAGATACCCCTTGGGCGCCCGCGGATGTCAGTGGTGCCGGACAGAATTAATCACATGAGCAGCATCCCAGTGTTCGAAGAAACACCCGACGAGGTTCCTTCTTCGAGTGCTGTCAGCGCAGTTGGCCTGCCGGCGGCCTGGGTGTGGCGCGCAGTCGACCACACCGACCAGTTCCTCACCCGGCTGGAAGTCAGCCGTCGCAAGCCCGCGGAGATCGAGGCGCAACAGATTGTCATCCTGGATGCTCATGCGGGTCCAGACGGCGGTGAAATCCTGCCCCTACCGGAGCGGGCTGCGAACCGGCGGAAGGAATGCCGGGATCAGCGCGCGGTTGGCCGGGTAGCCATCCGCGGGTGCGACTCGCCTCAGGCCAGTCGTCGCCGGCAATCCGATCAGCAACATCGGCGTCGCCGCCGACTAACTTGCACTACTCCTCCTCCCCAAAATGGTCGGGAAACACCTTTTTCGGGAAACCCCCCAGTGGCCGGTGAATGTCGGTGGTGCCGGGCAGT
>JAZJZS010000005.1:107366-227955 GCA_040389685.1 Actinomycetota bacterium | reverse complement strand
AGACGGTAGCGGTGATCGACATAGCACAATTCTCGCACAAATCGAACACAAATGCGATAGTCAATTGTCAAATTGTGTGAACTCTTCGAACATGTCGTGGTCTTGCGATACAGCATAGATGTGGGTTGTCTCCCATCGTTCCCTGTCGCGTGCAGGCTTCTGCCACCGCGACCCCCGCGGCAATATCATGCGACTGGCAGGGAGATCGCCTGCGGGCGGTTCCAAAGTGACGCGGCAAAGCAGACTCGGTCGTTGATCGGGTCAGCTTGGATCTGTCCCGTTCAAGGTCCCACATGTGGCCAGCAGCAGCGCGTCGCGATAGCGTGACCGTTGTGCGGTCCGCTGGACTGCCATGATTCCGCGAATCGTGCGGGAAGTCGGAGTGCACCATGGAAATGCGACTTGAACTGGTCCCGCTGCCCTCGACTGACGTTGACCGAAGCAAGGCTTTCTATGTTGATCAAGTGGGCTTCAACCTTGACCACGATGTTGAGCCGAGCAACGGCATGCGCGTGGTGCAGTTGACTCCTCCCGGATCGGCTTGCTCCATCGTTTTCGGGGTGGGCCTCAGCGATCCCAACGCTGCACCCGTCCAGGGACTTCATCTGGTTGTTGACGACGTCGATGCAACTCGTCAAATACTGATCGGCAAGGGGATTGATGTGTCGGACATCAGCGACGTAGGTGCAGGAGTCCGGTACGCATACTTCAGCGATCCTGACGGCAACTCCTGGGCGCTGCAGCAGATCTCCCGTTAATTGTTCGCGGGAGCAGAGATGCCAGTGACCAATCAAGGCAGACCATCTTGTCCCCTTGATGGTTCCTTCCTGAATCTAGAGTGAGTCCGAATTGGATTGTGTTGGGTAGTCAAATCTGGCTTGGCCCGCGTGGACGCTGTTAATCGATGGCGGAGGGCGTTAAACCCCGTGTGTGAATACTGACCTCAACACCCTCCTGACCACACTGTACGTCCATCTCGATGACCGGATCCTGCCCGGTCTCGGCTTTTCGCGGGATCATCATCCTGGCCGCAAACCGGCGTTGAACGATGTCGAGTTGCTCTGCCTGCTGGTCGCCCAGCAGCTCCTCGGGATCGCGTCGGACCGGAAATGGATCCGCTACGCCGGGACTCACTTGCTGGAGATGTTCCCGACCCTGCCGCAGCAATCCGGGTGGGGCAAGCGAGTCCGCCAATCGACCGGAGTGCTCTCCGCGGTGATCACCGAGTTGGCCCGCGATACCCCGTCCTGGGCCGAGAACACCCGCTTGCTGGATTCCACCCCGGTACCCTGCGGAAAATCTAGAGAGACCGTGAAACGCTCCGACCTCGCCGGACATGCCGGCTACGGGTACTGCGCCTCCCACTCCCGCTACTCCTGGGGATTCCGGCTGTACCTCCTCTGCGCACCCGACGGGATGCCGATCATCTGGGGACTCGCGAACCCCAAGATCGGCGAACGCGAGGTCACCGAGTCCCTCTTCCGGCACGACCACCACCTGCTTCGACCAGGCCAGGTCATCGTCGCTGACAAGGGCTTCGCCGGCACCCACTTCGAGGGCTTCGTCAGAGACGAGCTCGGCGCCGACCTGATCAGACCCGACCGGAAGGACGAGAAACCCCGATTCGGGAAACTCGGCGGAATCCGCCAATGGCTCGAGTCCGTCTTCAACACCATGAAAGGCCAACTCACACTCGAAGACCACGGCGGCCGGACCATCGCCGGCGTCTACTCCCGTGACGCCGCCCGACTGCTCGCCCTCACCGCGGGAATCTGGCACAACTGGCTCATCGGAGAACCCACCAAACGATCCCTCATCGCCTACAACCACTGAAACCCAAACGGACTCACTCATTTAGGAGACCGCTGAACAATTCGGTGGTTTAAGGCGCGCCTCTGGGTAGATTGCTGGGGGTGGTTAAGACTTGTTCCATGCAGGGAAAGCATGAACGCATTCGCCAAGGACAGCGGAAAGGAGAACCTAGGTGCATCGCAGAACAGACGCCTTCGCGGCATGGCTGCGCAACAGGTTCTCGTCACGATGCTGCTGGTCTCGGTCAATATTCGCAAGGTGAATCAGTTCCTTCGCGATCTCATCCACGGGAAGAAGCCCTCCACCACTCTGAGACGGCGCGACCGCGAGGGACTCAGTCCCTACGTGAGAGGGCGTAGGCGCCGCTCGAAGAAAGCAACAGCGGCTGAAATGAGACTCGCAGAGGAGATCGTCGTCCTCCTCCACCTCGTGCCGCCGCCATACCGGGAATCGAACGGGCCGATTCTCTCGTGAAATACCCTGGCGCAGACAATTTTGTGACTAATCCGTTCGGCCAAACGATTCGTTGCGCCGTGGAAGCCCATTGGAACCGGGTATCGCGGCCTGAGGACGAAGGAACGCAGCCGAAGCGGCCAACAGGCTCCGCAGAACAGCTTAGAAACAGAGAAGGCCACCGGATTTCCCGGTGGCCTTCTCTTTTGTAGGTAGTTACGCGAACAATTACGCTAACAACCCACCTGTGCGCGAGGGGGGACTTGAACCCCCATGCCCTCACGGGCACACGGACCTGAACCGTGCGCGTCTGCCAATTTCGCCACTCGCGCGAGCCTGCACGACATTACCATAGCGATCACGCCGCCCAGGTGGCGCCCGTCGATGAGACGCATCTCTGGCCGGACGGCTAACATCGACCTAGCTATCGACCACCTATCGACGCGGCATCTTCACAGTGACGAGGGAGACCAGTGGGACTGCTTGACAGCTTTGAGAAGGGTTTGGAGCGCGCCGTGAACGGGGCGTTCGCCAAGACCTTCAAGTCTGGCCTGCAGCCCATCGAGATCACGTCGGCGCTACGCCGCGAGCTCGACACCAAGGCCGCGGTGGTCGCGCGCGACCGCATCCTCGTGCCCAATCGCTTCACCGTGCGACTCTCCGGTGGCGACTACGCCAAGATGACCGCCATCGGGGCGACCCTGGTGGACGAACTCAGCAGGCTCGTGCAACAGCACGCCGCGGCCCAGCACTACCAGTTCTCCGGCGGCATCGGCATCACGCTCGTCGAAGACCCGACTCTCACCCAGGGAGTGCTCGGCATCGACTCGGTGAGCGTCAAAGGCACCGTCGCCTGGACCCCGGTGCTGGATGTCGCGGGCAAGCGATATCCGATCCTCAAAAGCCGCACGATCATCGGTCGCGGCAATGATGCGGACATCACCGTGGAGGACACCGGCATCTCTCGCAAACACGTCGAGATCCTCTGGGACGGTACCCGCGCCGAAGTCAATGACCTGGGCTCGACCAACGGTTCGCAGCTCAACGGTTCCCCCGTCCACCGCGCTCCACTCGCCCCCGACTCGGTCATCAACATCGGAAGAACCCGTATCGTGTTCCGGGTGCTCGCCCAATCAGCGTCGGTTGACCAGTTCTCCGATCTCCGCGCCGGCGGCGACGACGGCGGCGGTCGGCGATGAGTGAACTCACCCTCCTTCTGCTTCGGTTCGGCTTCCTCTTCATCCTCTGGGCGTTCGTCTTCGCCGTGATCTACGCACTGCGCAGCGACCTGTTCGGCCAGCGAGTTCGGCGGCTCCCTGCTGACACTGCGGCGAACACCCGGGCGGACCAGCCCTTCGTCACCTCCGCAATCGTGCCGCCCGCGGCATCCGCCCCATCGGGCCAGGCGTGGAATGCGGGTTCGGCATCCGACGCGACGGAGGCGCTTTCGGTTCACCAGGACCGCAAGCAGTCCCCCGTCGGGATGGCGACACGGCTCGTGGTCACCTCAGGCCCGAAGGAAGGGCTTGAACTCACCCTTCCCGCGGAGCCACTCACCATCGGACGGTCGAGTGAGAGCGGTCTCGTCATTCGCGACGACTACACCTCGACGCATCACGCTCGCCTGATGCTCTGGAGCCAGGACTGGGTGATCCAGGACCTAGACTCGACCAACGGCACGTTCCTCAACGGCACTCGGGTAAGTCTTCCCACACCGGTACCGCTCAACACTCCGGTTCGGATCGGCACGACCAGTTTCGAACTTCGGCGGTAGGTGAATGGCCACATCGGGCAAGAGCACGGCCATTTCGCACGTCGGAAAGATCCGTGCGAACAACCAGGATTCCGGCTACGCGGGTACCCACCTGTTCGTGGTGGCCGACGGTATGGGTGGCCACGCTGGCGGTGATGTCGCCTCGGCAATCGCACTCAAGCGGGTGATGGAGGCCGACCGCCAGTATGCTTCAGCCGCCGACGCAGAATTCGCGCTCAAGTCCGCGCTCAGTGCGGCCAACACCCAACTCGCCGAGACCGTGTTCGAGCATCCGGAGCTCACCGGAATGGGCACGACTGTGAGCGCAATCCTGCGCTCCGGATCGCAAATCGCTATCGCCCACATCGGCGACTCCCGCATCTACCTGCTGCGGGATGGGGCGCTCAAGCAGATCACCGCCGACCACACCTTCGTGCAACGCCTCGTTGACAGTGGCCGCATCACTCCGGAGGAAGCGGCCGTGCATCCTCGTCGCTCCGTTCTCATGCGGGTGCTTGGTGATGTCGACGCCGCGCCCGAAATCGACACCACCGTGTTCGACGTGCTTCCCGGAGACCGCTGGCTGCTCTGCTCCGACGGCCTTTCCAGCTACGTCTCCGACGACAAGATCGAGCACACCCTCAGCAGCGTGAGGGTCGTGACGGATGCCGCAGACCGGTTGGTAAAAGAGAGTCTCGACCAGGGCGCACCCGACAACGTGACCGTGGTGATCGTAGACATCGACGACACGAGCCAGTCCGCGTCCGTGCCGGCGGTGATCGTGGGATCCGCGGCCGTCCCGCTCAGCTTCGAGGGTGAGTCGGGGCGGCGACCGTTGCGCCTCCCCACCCTGCTGCTGCATCCGCTCAAGTCCACCCAAGCTCACGAAGACAGTCACTTCGAGCCGGAGTCGGACGAATACCTGGACGAGTTGATCCTCGAAGATCGTCGTCGAGCGCGCCGGCGCCGCATCACCTGGCTCATCGGCATCATCGTGATTGCCGTCCTCATCGTTGCGACGCTCTTCTTGGGGTACCGCTGGTCGCAGTCGCTCTATTACGTAGGTGCCGATGGCCAGACCGTGGCCATCTACCGCGGCATCCAGCAGGATCTCGGACCGATCTCGCTGCACAGCGTGTATTCGGAGACGAGCGTGCAACTGGATGCCCTGCCCAGCTACACCCGCAAAACCGTGGAGGACACCATCAGCGCCTCCGACCTGGCCGATGCACGGGCGATCATCAAGCGGCTGACCGATGCCAGCAAGTAAGGCACTGTCATGACGGGTATGGATGGCACGGCCCGAACCGGCATAGTAGCTCCGGCACATGACGCCGGCGCTCGATCTACATTTACCAGCACGATCCGGCTTCGCCTGCGGGTGCCGGCGAGACTGCGCAACCTCGAGCTCGTGCTTCTTCTCATCGCGATTGCCATAGTCGGGGCGTCGATCGCGCTGGTGGAACTCGGCGCGCTCAACCGTGTCCAAGGACCGGTGCTCGCCTTCGGCGCCGGTCTCGCCGTTCTCACCCTCGTCATCCACGTCGCTCTGCGCGTCGTTGCAGCTCAGGCCGACCCGTTCATCCTCCCGGTGATCACTCTGTTGAACGGTCTCGGCATCGCAGAGATCTATCGTCTCGATATCGGCAAGGGCCAGTCCGGGTGGGAGTCCGCGGGTATTCGGCAGATCGCCTGGACCGCCCTGGCGATGATGCTCGCCCTTGCGGTGGTGCTGCTCGTCCGCAACCACCGGGTGCTGCAACGCTATCGCTACATCGCGATGTTCGTCGGCATCGTGCTCTTGCTGATGCCGATGGTGCCGGGAATCGGCCAGACCATCAACGGTGCCCGCCTCTGGATCCGCCTCGGCAGTTTCAACTTTCAACCCGGTGAGCTCGCCAAGATCGCCCTCGCCATCTTCTTCGCCGGCTACCTGGTGACCGCGAGAGACAGCCTGTCCTTCGTCGGGCGCAAATTTCTCGGGATGCGCTTCCCCCGGGTTCGGGACCTCGGCCCCATTCTCCTGATCTGGCTCGCGGCCATGGCCGTTCTGGTGTTCCAGCGCGACCTTGGAACGGCGCTGCTGTTCTTCGGGCTCTTCCTCGTGATGATCTACGTCGCTACGGGGCGCGTGAGCTGGGTAATCCTTGGTCTGGCACTGTTCGTCGGTGGCGCGCTCGTCGCAAGCCGGATTCTCCCCTACGTACAGGCACGCTTCGACTCCTGGCTAGATGCGTTCAATCCGAAGGTCTATGACGCGCCCGGCGGAAGCTACCAGCTGCTTCAGGGTATCTTCGGCCTGGCGCACGGCGGACTGATCGGCACCGGGTGGGGTCGGGGCAGCCCAGGCATCGTGCCGCTTGCCGAGAGTGACTACATCATCGCCAGCCTCGGCGAGGAGCTCGGCCTCGCCGGACTCTTCGCCATCCTCGCGCTCTACCTCGTGTTCGTCTCGCGCGGATTCCGGATCGGGTTCGCCGGCCAGGACGATTTCGGCAGGCTGCTCGGCGTCGGACTCTCCTTCGTCATCGCACTACAGGTCTTCATCGTGCTCGGCGGAGTGACCCGGGTGATTCCACTCACCGGCCTCACCACGCCGTTCCTTGCCGCCGGTGGCTCATCGCTCATGGCCAACTGGATCATTGCGGCCCTCTTGCTTCGACTGTCCGACAGTGTTCGCAACCAACCCCGACTGGAGGTGGAGGGGTGAATCGCCAGCTCAAACGCGTGACCACCGCCGTGCTGATCATGTTCCTGGCGCTGTTCACCTCCACCACGATCATCACCGTGATTCAGGTGGATTCACTCAACTCGGACAGTCGCAACGTTCGCACCCTCTACGACAGCTACTCGGCCGAGCGAGGTCCGATCCTGGTCAACGGCCAGGCCGTCGCCGAGTCGAAGGCGGTCGCCGACAAATACAAGTTCCAGCGCGTCTACAGCAACCCGCAGCTCTACTCCGCCGTCACCGGATACTTCACCCTGAACCAGGGAAACACCGGCGTCGAGGGTGCCCTCAACAGCTATCTCAGCGGCACGGCAAACGGCCAGTTCCTCACCAAGATGAACTCCATCCTCACCGGCAAGACCCCCAAGGGCGGCACGGTGTCACTGACGATCGACCCGAAAGTGCAGCAGGCGGCGTGGGACGCGCTCGGCAACAACTCCGGTGCCGTGGTCGCGCTCAATCCCCGCACCGGGGCGATTCTCGCCATGGTGTCGAAGCCCGCCTACGATCCGAACCTGCTGGCTTCCCACAACGCAAACGACGTGATCGCCGCCTACAAGACGCTGTTGGCCGACCCCACGAAACCACTGGTGAACCGGGCGGTCGCGGGGGACCTGTACTACCCCGGCTCGGTTTTCAAACTTGTGACCACGTCGGCCGCCATCGACAGTGGAAAATACGTGCCGGAAGACACGTTTCCCAACCCGGGCATACTGACCCTCACCGGCACCTCCACCACGATCAACAATGCCGAGGGTGGCAGCTGTGGCGGAGGGGCGACGGTCTCAATCGCGGATGCCCTGCGGCTCAGCTGCAACATCCCGATGGCTCAGCTCGGAGCCGCACTCGGCGGTGAGGAGCTGAAGAAGTACGCCTCTGCCTACGGATTCGGCCGGAAGCTTTCGATACCGATGGCTGTCACGCCGAGCATCTACAACGTCGGGGACACCGCGCAGGTGCAGCTCTCCGCCTTCGGGCAGTTCGAAGACCGCGTCACCCCGCTGCAGGTGGCGATGACCTCGGCGGCCATCGCCAACGGGGGTTCGCTCATGCAGCCGACCCTGGTCAAAGAGATCACCGCGCCGGACCTCACGGTGATCCAGCCCTTCCAGCAGAAGGTATTTAGCCAGCCGATCACGCCAGCGACCAGCGTCACCATGACCCGGCTCATGGTGAGCAACGTCAGCAACGGGGCAGCGAGTAATGCAAGAATTGGCGGAGTCGATGTGGCAGGCAAGACCGGTACGGCCCAGAACGGTGACGGGCGGCCCTACACCCTGTGGTTCACCGGATTCGCCCCCGCCAACGACCCGCAGGTCGCCGTAGCGGTGGTCGTCGAAAACGGAACGAGCTTCGGCAATCTGGTCGCGGCACCAATCGCGAAAAAAGTGATAGAGGCGGTGCTTGGCAAATGAGACCCACGAGCGGCCTCACTTTCGGGGGACGTTACCAGCTCTCCAGCCGAGTCGCCATCGGCGGCATGGGCGAGGTCTGGCAGGCGACCGACCTGGTGATCGGGCGCACCGTCGCCATCAAGATCCTCAAGGACGAGTACCTCGGCGACCCCGGTTTCCTGGAGCGTTTCCGTGCCGAGGCCCGTCATGCGGCCCTGGTCAACCACGAGGGCATCGCGAACGTGTTCGACTACGGCGAGGAGGAGGGCAGCGCATACCTGGTCATGGAACTGGTGCCGGGCGAGGCCCTCTCCACCATTTTGGAGCGGGAACGTGTGTTGGCCACCGACCGCGTGCTCGACATCGTTGCCCAAACGGCGTCCGCCCTCCACGCCGCCCATTCCGCCGGGCTCGTGCACCGCGACATCAAGCCGGGAAACCTGCTGATCACACCGGATGGCCGAGTAAAGATCACCGATTTCGGAATCGCCCGCATCGCCGACCAGGTTCCGCTCACCGCCACCGGCCAGGTGATGGGCACGGTGCAGTATCTCTCGCCCGAACAGGCGAGCGGCCATCCCGCATCTCCCACCACCGACATCTACTCGCTCGGGATTGTCGCGTACGAAGCCCTCGCCGGCAAGCGCCCGTTCACCGGGGAGTCGCAGGTCGCCATCGCCATGGCCCAGATCAACGAAGCGCCCCCCGAGCTTCCGATCACGGTGTCCGAGCCCGTACGCAACCTGGTCTACGCGTGCATCGCCAAGAACCCGGCCGACCGCCCCGCCTCCGCCGCCCACCTCGCTCGTGCCGCGCAGGCGCTGCGGCGCGGGGATGTCGCTGGCGCGGCATCCGCAGTGCCCGGAGTGCTTGGTGCCGGTACCCTGCCCGCCCTGCTTCGGGAGAACCAGGCGACCCAGGCCACCCGGCTGCTCACCACGGCGAACGCCATCGAACCGAATCCCCCCACCACCCCGGTGCCGACCAAGACCAGAAGCCCGTGGACCTGGCCGCTCATCGCGCTGGTCGCGATTCTGCTCGTTGTGCTCGTCGGTGCACTGATCACCCTGGTGGCAAACCCCTCGCCGCCGCCGTCGCCGTCGCCGACCGCTACTTCGCCGTCGCCGTCGCCGTCGCCCACTCCGACGCAGCCCTCGCCGACGCCGACTAGCGATATCGTCAACATCGGTCCGACCAAGTTCATCGGCGAGAAACTCCCCGCCGTGCAGGCGGAGCTCGACCGGCTCGGACTCGGGGCAAACATGGTGCCGGATGCGACCCCGGCTCCCGACGCATCGAAGGTGGGCACCGCATATTTCGTGAATCCCACCGGAAATGTGCGCAAGAACGACACCATTACGGTGCGCTTCTATGGGGACGTTCCGGCCACACCAAGCCAGCCGGGCGCACTCGAAGCGGGACCCAACACCGCTAACGAGGTGACGGTAACCATCCCTAAGTACACCGGTTGCCCAACCGGCTCGACCCTGCAGGGCTTCACTTTCACCGCGAGCTCCCCATCGACCTTCCTCCCCGCCAACCCGGTCGGCCCGGACGTCACGAGCCTCACCTGGACGCTCGCGCCCAACAGCGGAACGCAGACCACCCAGAACACGATGAGTTACATCGCCCGGTGTTCGGGCGGATCATCCCCCCCCTCCAAGACGCTGACCGTGCCTTCCATCGGACCGTGACGGGCGGTCGCTGGACCACCACGCATTACACTGGCAAGGTCTTGCCCCCGCATCACCCAGGAGATCATTCGTGACTGAAGGCACTCGGTTGCTCGCCGGCCGCTACGAGGTCGGCGCGCTCATCGGCCGGGGCGGAATGTCGGATGTGCACCTCGGCACCGACACGAGGCTCGGTCGACGGGTCGCCATCAAGCTGCTCAAGCCGGCGCTGGCGACGGATCCCCGGTTCCGGGTGCTCTTTCGCGAGGAGGCGCAGAAGGCGGCGCGTATGGCGCACCCCACCATTGTCCGCGTGTTCGACGCCGGAGAAGAGACGGTGCGCGAGCCCAACGGACTCGAGTCGCAGGTGCCGTTCATCGTCATGGAGTACGTCGATGGCCGCCTGTTGAAGGACATCGTCTCCGATGGACCGCTCGAGCCGAAGGAGGCGGTGCGCATCGTGTCGGGCATCCTCACCGCGCTCGAATACAGCCATCGCGCTCTGCTCGTGCATCGCGACATCAAGCCGGGAAACGTGATGGTCACGCAGAACGGCCAGGTCAAGGTCATGGACTTCGGCATCGCCAGGGCCGTCTCCGACAATTCCGCCACCGTCGCGGACACGAGCGCCGTCCTCGGCACGGCCCAGTACTTCTCTCCCGAGCAGGCGCGCGGTGAGACCGTAGATTCTCGCACCGACCTCTACTCCACCGGCGTTGTGCTCTTCGAACTTCTCACCGGTCGCCCCCCCTTTCGCGGGGACCGGGCTGCGGCCGTCGCCTACCAGCACATCAGCGAAGCGGCCGCCCCGCCGAGCACGATCAATCCGCGGGTGTCGCCGTCGCTCGACGCCGTCGTGCTTCACGCACTCGCGAAAGACAAATTCGAGCGCTTCCAGACCGCCGCCGAGTTCCGCCAGGATCTCGAGGATGCGGGCGCCGGCGGCATTCCGCCCCGCAAATCCCCGGCCAACGACTTCAATGCCACGCTGTTCGGCGCAAACCCCTCCGCGTCGGCCGGGTCGGAGGCTGCTTTGCGCCAGCTCGCGGCCCCGAACGATGATCGCGCCGCCCGCACCCAGAATCGGCCACCGGTCGCGTGGATCTGGGTAGGGATCACTGCTCTCGCGGTGGTCCTGATCGCGGTGGTGTTCTGGGTCGTTAACCTCCCCCCGCCCACCCTCGGGGACAACCTGTCGGTGAAGGTGCCGAGCGTCAGCGGGCAGCTTTACGACGAGGGTGCGGCCGCGGTGAAAGCGTCAGGACTCAAGACCAGCAAGGTGGATCAGTCCAGTTCTACCGTCGAGAGCGGGCGAATCATCAGCACCGACCCGAGCGCCGGCCAGAAGGTGCTGAAAGACAGCACGGTGGTGCTCACCGTATCGTCCGGGAAGTCTCCCACCTCCGTGCCCAGCCTCAGCAACCTCACCGTCGAAGCCGCCAAAGCGGCTCTCGAAGCCCGAAAATTGTCCATGGGCACCAATACACCGGAGAATTCGCCGACCATCGCCGCGGGCACGGTCATTCGCAGCGACCCCGCCGCAAGCACAGCCGCCCGGGAGGGCGATGTGATCAACCTCTTCGTCTCCACCGGTCTCGTAACCATCCCCTCCGTCATCGGGATCGACATCGGTGAGGCCAATACCAAATTGAGTGCACTGCAATTGAGCATCACCGCCGTACCTGACGCCGGTTGCACCGGCAGCAACGTGCAGGCGCAGTCCCTCACTGGGGACCAGCCTCAGGGCTCAACGGTAACGCTCACCTACTGCAGCGGATGATTCCGCACGCGGCAGCCGTGGATGGCAGCAGCGCTCAGCCGAGATTGACCAGCGGGGTGAGCCCGGTGGCCGCGGCGCGGGCGGTCTCGAGCCCGGCCACGGTCAACCAGTTCGCGATCATGCTGTAGCCACCCTCGGTGAGTACCGATTCGGGATGGAACTGCACACCGAAGATCGGGGCGGATCGGTGACGGGCCCCCATGATCACGCCCCCCTCGGTGCGGGAGGTGACGATCAGGTCGGCGGGCATGGTCGAGTCGACGACCGCCAGCGAGTGGTAGCGGGTCGCCCGGAATGGCTGCGGAACACCCCGGTAGAACTCGCTGTCGTCGTGCGTGATCAGGGAGGTCTTGCCGTGCATCAGCTCCTCCGCGTGCGTCACCGTGGCTCCGAGCGCCTCGGCTATGGCCTGGTGACCGAGGCAGACGCCGAGCAGCGGTAGTTCCGACTGGAGTGCGGCCGTGACGATAGGGATGGAGACTCCGGCCGAAGCGGGCGTGCCCGGTCCCGGCGAGAGCAGCACCCCGTCATAGTCGGCGATTCGCGTCGCCGCGTCCCCGGCCGCGAAAGCATCGTTGCGCATGACCTCGGTCGCGGCTCCTAACTGAAGCAGGTACCCGTTGAGTGTGTACACGAAACTGTCGTAATTGTCGATCACCAGAATGCGCGTCATGTGCCCACCGTCACCGGGTTCACGTTTATGAAGGTGTTCAGCCAGGGAAACACCACAAGCACCAATACGGCGAGGACCGCCGCGAGCATGACAAGGAGCAGAAGCACGCGCAGCCACCAGGGACCGGGCATCACTCGCCAGAGCGCCGCATACATCCGGGACCCTAGCCCTTCGCTGTCACGGCTGAGGCGATGGCGGCCGGGGCTCCGGCGGAGGTGGGCTGCCAAGACTCGAGAGCGGCGTAGCCGATGATGCGCTCAGCAGCGGAGAACATCGGGTTGCAACTCGTCATGGTGAGGATCCGATCGGTCGGGGCGATCCCGCTGAACTGGGGGACCGGCTGTAGCACGCCGACCCCGGTGGGTCGCACGTATTCGAGCCCCCGGAATGCGTAGGTGAAAAAACCGTCCTGGGTCTGCAGGTAGATCTTGTCGCCCACTCGCAGGGTCGCGATCTGCTTGAACGGCGCTCCGTAGGTCGTGCGGTGCGCGGCGAGCGCGAAATTGCCGACCTGTCCCGGCATCTGCGTTCCCGGGTAATGACCGATCCCGTTCTTATTCAGCACCTTTTCGGCACCCACTCCTTCGGAGACGGATCGCGCATAGTCGACACCGAAGCGAGGCACGTACATCACGGCGAATTTCACGGCCTCGCCGGGGGCTACGGCCACCACCGGGTCGCCGTAGCCGGTCCCGGGACTGGGTTTTCCGCGTGTCGGCGTCGACGTGGACCAGTTCTCGCCCAGCGCGCTGCCCGCCGCATTCTGGTCGGCCCCGACGATCAGGTCGTTGAGCCACAGCTGCCACCCGAGAAAGAGGAATACCAGCACGCCCGCGGTGATGAAGAGTTCCCCGACGACACCGACGACGGTCACCCGGCCACGCTTTGTTCGTCCAGCGCCAGCTTGCCCCCGCCGGTCCGTCATCATGATCTCGATTCTAAGCGTTCGGTCCGAATGCGGCGGCGGGATGGCCACCATCCGCCGCCCCGCCACCCGTTCAAGCTAGAATTCGGGGATGGCACGATCCACTCCGCGCTCCTTGGCCAACGCTTCCGACAGCGATCGTTCCGGGGACGACGCTCCCAACCCGATCTGGTTCAAGCCCATCATGTTCGGGCTCATGGTGGTCGGTTTGGCGTGGATCATCGTCTTTTACGTGAGCCGCGGTTCACTGCCGGTGCCGCAGTTCGGCCAATGGAATATTCTCATCGGATTTGGCATCCTGTTCATCGGATTCCTCATGACCACGCGCTGGCGCTGAACCGTCCCGGCATAATTACACCCCTGTAACTATCCCCAATGTGGATAAGCCTGTGGAGAACGTGACGTCAGGCGCCGAGCAATCGCACCCCGCTGAAGCTCAAAACCAATAACAGAACGAAGACGCCGGCGAGCATCACCTGTTGCGCGCCGCGCTTCCGACGGTCACGCGTGCGCACCAGAACGAACGCCACGAGCGCTCCGATGAGCAGTCCGCCCACATGGGCCTGCCAGGCGATTCCCGGAACGAGGAAACCGATCGCAAGGTTTATCACGATCACGATGATGAGCTGCCTGTTGTTGCCGCCCAGGTGCCGTGCGATCACGAAGTACGCGCCGAACAGGCCGAAGATCGCTCCGGATGCCCCGATGACGGGTGAGTTCGGATTGCTCAACAACACCGCTACCGCACCGCCGATTCCGCTCAGCAGGAAGAGCACGCTGAAACGCCAGCGCCCCACCAGCCTTTCCATCTCGGGGCCGAGCACGAAAAGCGAATACAGGTTGAAGAGGATATGGAGGATTCCGCCGTGCACGAAGATGTAGGTCAGCATCCGCCACGGCTCGATGGCGGTGTACGGCGCGTAGTAGGCCAGTGCTGTCACGATCGGACTGCCCGACCCAACCAGTTGTCCGGTGATCGCTTCGGCCACGAACACGATCACGATGATCGCCATGATCGCGTAGGTCACTACCGGAGTGTCCGGCTGGGTGAGTCGACGCGCGGAGGTCACGATGGCCGGCCTGGTGCGCGGAGCGCTCTGGCGCGACTCTCGCATGCATTCCGGGCAGTGCACCCCGACCGCCGCCGGCGTCTGGCACTCGGCACAGATGGTGCGCCCGCAGCGCTGGCACAGGACAAAACTCTGGCGATCCGGATGCCGATAGCAGTAGTTGTCCGGGTCGGTCGACGCTTCACTCACCCGCGGAACACGAGTCGGTCGGTCACAGCAGCCAGCCCGGGTCGGTGCATCAGGCTTCGACGATCGAGACCGAGTTGATCACGATGGCCTCGAGCGGACGATCGCTTCGATCCTTCTTTACGGCCTCGATCTTCTTGACCACGTCTCGGGAGGCCTCATCTGCGACCTCACCGAATATGGTGTGTTTGCCCTGCAGCCAGGTGGTCGGTACCGTCGTGATGAAAAACTGCGACCCGTTGGTGCCCTTCCCGCCGCGACTTCCGGCATTCGCCATCGCGAGAAGGTAGGGCTTGGTGAAGGTGAGTTCCGGGTGAATCTCATCGTCGAAGTTGTAGCCGGGCCCGCCGGTGCCTTGACCGAGCGGGTCACCGCCCTGGATCATGAAGTCGTCGATGATGCGGTGGAACACCACACCGTCGTAGAGCCTGTCCGTCGAGACCTTTCCGGTGCCGGGGTGCGTCCATTCGATCTCACCCGAGGCGAGGCCGACGAAATTCTTCACCGTCTTCGGTGCGTGGTTCCCGAAGAGATTGACCGTGATGTCTCCCTCGGTGGTGTGGAAAGTGGCGGTGTGGGTGTGCATTGACATGACCCCATTGTTTCACAGCACCACTTAGCGCTCAGTGTGCATCCAGTCAACCGGGTTTGTGCGCGAAGGCGTGCGTGCGAAGATGGATGAATTCTCCGTCCAACTACTGGAGGTTCCCCGTGTCACTGTCTCGCAAGCGTGCGAAAGAATTGAAGCGGCTTCGCGCCGCCGCGTCCGATCTCTGGGGTGACCAGAAGGATGTGCTCGAGAACGCCTCCCGGGTCGTTCGGGAGGCCGGTCGGCAGGCGGCCAACGCCGGGCGTGAAGAGGTGGCACCGCGCGTGCGCGATGCCTATGACCAGCGGGTGCGCCCGGTCGTAGACCTCGGGGTGGCCTCCGGTCGCTCCGTCGCCGATACCGCCAGGGACAAAGTGCAGCGGGACGTCCTGCCGGCGGTTTCCTCGGCCCTCGCATCCGCGTTGGCGGTTCTCGAGGTCTCCAAGGACCCTCGCGTGCGCGAGGCGCTGCACAACGTGCGCAAAGCGGGCACCCAGTTCGGATCGAAGGTCGGCATCGTTCCGCCCAAACCGCGCCCGGGGCCTGGGCGCTACATCCTGATCGCTGTCGCTGTCATCGCAGCCGCCGGAGTCGCCTACGCGGCCTGGCAGACCCTGCGCGCTGACGACGAACTCTGGGTGAGCGACGACGAGGCGGATGACCCGACCGCGCCGACCACCTCTCCCGCATAGAGAACTCGACTGGTGCGGCACCGCGTCCCCAACCTTCCTCGGTTGTCGCAAATGCAGGACTGCGTGTGACAGATGTGGCGCATGAGTCTCGTGCGCCCCTCTGGCATCAGGCAGTCCTGCATTTCGCACAGCGGGACGAGGCGACTGTGGAGGACGCACAACGGGACGAGGCCTCGTGGGAGACGGGGCGCGTGCACGCGGACCATGAGAGAAACTGTGGAGCTTAGGAGAATCGAACTCCTGACCTCCGCCTTGCAAAGGCGGCGCTCTACCAATTGAGCTAAAGCCCCGGGTGCCCGCGGGCAACTCCGGTGTTGGAAAACACGTGGGGATACCAGGACTTGAACCTGGGACCTCTTCGTTATCAGCGAAGCGCTCTAACCGCCTGAGCTATATCCCCATTGCCCGATTCACCGAGGGCAGGTACGACAGTATCGCACCTGCGCCCAATGGCGTAATCGGGTCAGTTGTTGGTGAAACCGACCAGAAGGCCGCCGGTGATGCGCACACTGAAGTTGTACAGAATTGCGGTGATCGCACCCAACGCCGTGCCAACGACGGTGTTGAGAATGGCCACGACAACCGCGAACAGGCCAACCTGCGCGAGCGAAAATGTCGAGGTCACACTGAAGTCCGGCTGGCCGAGAATGTCCCGAAGCACCTTGTTCAGATTATCGAAGATGCCGGTTCCATCGAGAACGACCCACACGAGCATGAAAACGACGATCAGGATGATGCCGAGCGTCAGTGCTACCAGGAACGACAGTTTGACGGCCGACCAGAAATCGATGTACACGAGTTTCAGGCGCACCTGCTTGGTGGCGGTGGCCCTCTGGGACTTTCGCTGGAGTTTCTCGGCGACGCTACTCATCTGGGGACTCGTCCTTTCCGGTCTGGAGTTCTTCGGCCGGGGACTCCTCGTCGGGAGGATCCAGGCTTTCGGATTCCAGATTGCGTTCACTGTTCTTCGCTACTGCGATGATCTTGTCGTCGTCCGCGAATCGTGCGAAGACTACCCCCATGGTGTCACGGCCCTTGGCCGGCACCTCGGCGACAGACGAGCGTACCACCTTGCCACTGGCGAGAACCACAAGAACCTCATCGTCGTCCTCCACGATGAGCGCGCCCGCGAGGTCACCCCGTGCCTCCTGGAGCTTGGCGACCTTGATGCCCAACCCGCCACGATTCTGCACCCGATACTGGTCTGCGGCGGTGCGTTTGGCGAAACCTCCCTCGGTCACGACGAAGACGAAACCGGTGTCGGCCACGACGGATGCATCGAGCAGCGTGTCCTCGTCGCGGAAATGCATACCGATCACCCCGGAGGTGGCGCGGCCCATCGGACGCAGGGCGTCATCCGACGCGGTGAAGCGGATTGACATGCCCTTGCGCGAGACGAGCAGCAGGTCGGAGTCTTCCTCCACCAGCATTGCCGACACCAGTTCGTCATCCTCCCGCAGGTTGATCGCGATAATGCCTCCCGTGCGGTTGGTGTCGTACTCCGAGAGCAGGGTCTTCTTAACGAGGCCTCCGCGCGTCGCGAGGGCAAGGTACCTGGCGACCGCGTAGTCGCGGATGTCCAGGATCTGCGCGATCTGCTCGTCCGGCTGCAGGGCGAGCAGGTTAGCGACGTGCTGGCCCTTGGTGTCGCGGCCCCCTTCCTGCACTTCATACGCCTTCGCGCGGTAGACGCGACCCTTGTTGGTGAAGAACAACAGCCAATGATGGGTCGTCGTGACGAAGAAATGCTCGACGACGTCATCCGCCCTCAGCTGGGCGCCCTTGACTCCCTTGCCGCCCCGGTGCTGGCTGCGGTAGTTGTCGCTTCTGGTGCGCTTGACGTATCCGCCGCGGGTCACGGTGATCACCATCTCCTCTTCGGGGATGAGGTCTTCCACGTTCATGTCGCCGTCAAAACCGAACATGATCTCCGTGCGACGGTCGTCCCCGTACTTCGCGACGAGTTCGGTGAGCTCCTCGCTCACGATGTCGCGCTGACGCTCGGGGCTCGCAAGGATCGCCTTGAAGTCCGCGATATCGAGCTCGATCTTCTCGTTCTCTTCGATGATCTTCTGGCGTTCGAGGGCGGCGAGGCGGCGCAGCTGCATCTCGAGGATGGCCCGCGCCTGCTGTTCATCGATCTCGAGGAGTCCGATCAGGCCGTCGCGGGCATCCTCGACGGTCGCTGAACGGCGGATCAGCGCGATGACCTCGTCCAGCGCGTCGAGCGCCTTGAGATAGCCGCGCAGTATGTGAGCGCGCTCCTCGTGCCGGCGCAGTCGGAAGGTGGTGCGACGCACGATCACGTCGATCTGATGGTCGCTCCAGGCGGTGATGAACCCGTCGATCGCGAGAGTGCGCGGGATGCCATCGACGATCGCGAGCATGTTCGCGCCGAAGTTCTCCTGCAGCTGGGTGTGTTTGTAGAGGTTGTTGAGCACCACCTTCGCCACCGCGTCGCGCTTCAGAACGATCACGAGTCGCTGGCCGGTGCGTCCGGAGGTCTCATCGCGGATGTCCGCGATGCCGGAGATCTTCTGCTCCTTGACGAGCTCGGCGATCTTCAGCGCGAGGTTGTCGGGGTTGACCTGGTAGGGAAGCTCCGTGACCACGAGGCAGGTCCGACCCTGCAATTCCTCGACGTTGACGACGGCGCGCATGGTGATCGATCCGCGACCGGTGCGATAGGCATCCTGGATGCCCTTGAGGCCAAGAATCTGGGCGCCGGTCGGAAAGTCCGGCCCCTTGATGCGTTGGATGAGCGCCTCGACGAGCTCTTCCTTTGTCGCGTCGGGGTTGGCCAGGTGCCAGAGTGCCGCTTCACCGACCTCGCGGAGGTTGTGTGGCGGGATGTTGGTGGCCATGCCGACCGCGATGCCGACCGATCCGTTCACCAGCAGGTTCGGGAAACGGCTCGGGAGCACGAACGGCTCCTGGGTGCGGCCGTCGTAGTTGGGCTGGAAGTCGACGGTCTCCTCTTCGATGTCGCGGACCATTTCCATCGCGAGCGGAGCCATTTTGGTCTCGGTGTAGCGGTGCGCCGCTGCGCCGTCGTTGCCGGGGGACCCGAAGTTGCCCTGGCCGAGGGCGAGCGGGTAACGAAGGCTCCAGGGCTGCACGAGACGCACGAGGGCGTCATACACCGAGGAGTCACCGTGCGGGTGGAACTGGCCCATCACGTCGCCGATGACGCGGGTGCACTTGGAGAAGCCCTTGTCGGGGCGATAGCCGCCGTCGTACATCGCATAGATCACCCGGCGGTGTACGGGCTTGAGGCCATCACGCACTTCGGGCAGGGCCCGGCCGACGATCACGCTCATCGCGTAGTCGAGATACGAGCGCTGCATCTCAAGCTGGAGGTCGACCTGCGTAACCTTGTCGTGCGCGAGGTCGATGTCCTTGCCGGCGATCTGCGGTTCGGCGTCGTCCGGGGGTGGTGTTACGTCAGCCATTTTTGTTCTTTCTCAGCGGTGGTGATCGAGTAGCGCCGCGCGTCTGCGGCGCGAATCGAGATCCGGATGTGTGGTCTCGATACGCGCCGCAGACGGCGCTACTCGACCAGCGGCGATCAGATGTCGAGGAAGCGAACGTCTTTCGCGTTCTTCTGGATGAAGCTGCGGCGCGACTCCACGTCTTCACCCATGAGGGTCGAGAAGATCTCATCGGCTGCGGCGGCATCATCGAGGGTCACCTGCAGCAGTGTGCGGGTCACCGGATCCATCGTGGTCTCCCACAGCTCCCTGTAGTCCATTTCGCCAAGGCCCTTGTAGCGCTGCACCCCGCTGTCCTTCGGCATCCGCTTGCCCGCTGCGGTTCCCGCGGTGAGCAGCGCATCCTTCTCGCGGTCGCTGTAGACGTATTCGTGCGGCGAGTTGGTCCACTTGAGCCGGTAGAGCGGTGGCTGCGCGAGGTACACGTAGCCGAGGTCGATCAGCGGGCGCATGTAGCGGAACAACAGGGTGAGCAGCAGTGTGGTGATGTGTTGGCCATCGACATCCGCATCGGCCATGAGCACGATCTTGTGGTAACGCGCCTTCTCCGGGTTGAAATCCCCGCCGACCCCCGCGCCGAAGGCGGTGATCATGGCCTGCACCTCGTTGTTGGCTAGCGCCCGATCGAGTCGAGCCTTCTCCACGTTGAGGATTTTTCCACGGAGCGGCAAGATCGCCTGGAATTCCGGATTGCGCCCCTGCACGGCTGAACCACCGGCCGAGTCGCCCTCCACCATGAAGATCTCGCTCAGTGCGGGATCCTTGCTCGAGCAGTCGCGCAGCTTTCCGGGCATCCCCCCGGATTCGAGCAGTCCCTTTCGGCGGGTCTGTTCGCGCGCCTTGCGGGCGGCGAGACGGGCGGCGGATGCCTGTATCGCCTTGCGGATCACGTCACGGGCCTGGGTGGGGTTGCGGTCGAACCAGTCACCGAGCTGGTCTCCGGCGATGCGCTGCACGAACGACTTCGCGATGGTGTTGCCGAGCTTGGTCTTGGTCTGCCCCTCGAACTGTGGTTCGGCCAACTTGACCGAGATCACCGCCGTGAGACCCTCACGCACATCGTCACCGGTGAGGTTCTCATCCTTCTCTTTGATGATTCCCTTCTCCCTGGCGTACTTGTTCACCAGGGTGGTGAGCGCGGCGCGGAAGCCCTCCTCGTGGGTTCCACCCTCGTGCGTGTTGATGGTGTTCGCGTAGGTGTGCACGCTCTCCTGGTAGGAGGTGGTCCACTGCATCGCGACCTCGAGCGAGATCTTGAGTTCCTTGTCTTCGAGCTCGAAGGAGATGACATCCGGGTGCACCACCTCGACCTTTTTCGCCGAGTTGAGATATTCCACGTAGTCGACGAGCCCGTTCTCGTACATGTACGTGACGCTGACCGTCTCGTCACTGTCGATCTGTCGCTCGTCGGTGAGGGTGATCGAGAGACCCTTGTTGAGGAAGGCCATCTGTTGGAAACGTGCACGAAGCGTCTCGTAGTCGAAGATCACGGTCTCGAAGGTCTCGGTGCTTGGCCAGAAGGTCTGCACAGTGCCATGCTCATCCGATTCCTCGCCCTTGGCGAGCGGTGCGTCGGGAACCCCGTTGGTGAAGCTCATACGCCAGACGGCACCCTGGCGCCGCACCTCGGTGTCCATTCGTGCCGAGAGGGCATTGACGACCGAGATACCCACACCGTGTAGGCCGCCCGAGACGGAATAGCCGCCGCCGCCGAACTTGCCGCCGGCGTGCAGGATGGTCATGACCACCTCGACGCTCGACTTGTTCTCCGACTTGTTGAGGTCGACGGGGATGCCGCGGCCGTTGTCGACGACACGCACCCCGCCGCTTTTGAGGAGTGTTATCAGGATCGTGTCGCAGTAGCCGGCCAGTGCCTCGTCTACCGAGTTGTCGACGACCTCATACACGAGGTGGTGCAGCCCGCGGGGACCGGTGGACCCGATGTACATGCCGGGGCGTTTGCGCACCGCCTCGAGACCCTCGAGCACCTGGATCTGATCTGCCCCGTAGCTGTCTTCAGATTCGGAATTCGAGCGGTTCTCTGCCATGTGAAATTGGGCTCCTGCCAGGTAGATCGATCGATCGTTCGCGGCTCAGGTTCCCCAGAAGGGAACTGCCATGACGACTCAGTAATTCTACCAACCCGTCGAGGGTGAAAAACACGAATCGGCGATCTGGGGACTCAGCGTCGTCACGGCGACCTGTTTTGCCCTGTCAGCCGTAAGTATCCCGCGGACCACGCCCTGGAATTGATCTGGGGCCGCGTTTCCATGAGGGAGCACCCGGGCCTTCGAAACGCACGGAGTCAATTCCGGCATCCGGGTAGCGGGACACGATGCGACTCATTATCTGCACCCGCATGAGCCGCAGTTGGGTCGCCCAGGCTGTCGAATCGCATTTCACCGTGAGGACACCTTCTTCGATACCGACCGGGGACGAGTGTTCGGCGGTGTCGGCTCCTGCGATGTCCCGCCAGGAGGCGAGGAGCTCCGACCGGGCGAGCGGGGAACTCCACCCGAGGCTCGAGGTGAGCGAGTCAATGACCGCGCCGAGCCCCTCTGGCTCACGGCCCCCTCCAAAGGGGATCGTCGAGCCTGGCTCCTTCTTCGCCCTCTTGCGCGCGTCAGCGGATCTGCTCGAGCCGTCGCCGAATACTCGGCGCAACCGCAGGTACACCGAGACCGGCTCGGACTCTTCCGGGGCGTCTGCCACCTCTCTCATGGCTGTTCCGTATGCACGATGGCGCCTTTGGAGATGCGCACGGTATTTCCGGTGAGCTCCTCGGGAACGTCATCGAAGACTGCGGCCGTGATGAGCACCTGCTCAAAGTCACGGATCGCTCCGGCGAGGCGCGTGCGGCGTGCCTCGTCCAGCTCTGCGAACACGTCGTCGAGCATCAGAACGGGATCCCCGGTGGATGACTCACGGCGCATCAGGATCGCGGACGCAAGCTTGAGGGCCAGAGCGAACGACCAGGATTCCCCGTGGCTGGCGTAGCCGCGGGCAGGAAGGGAGTTCAACTCGAGCACGAGGTCGTCCCGGTGCGGGCCGACGAGGGTGATTCCGCGCTCGAGTTCGTTGCGGCGGCGCTGTGCGAGGGCATCCCGAAACGCGACGGCAGCAACTTCCGCCGTGAGTCGGCCGTGACTCACCCCGCCGGGATCGCCCTCGTCGTCTCCCGCGCTGTCGAAGATGCTCAGCTGGTTCGCCAGGGTCGCGTGATGATCCTCACCCGCCACCGAGGTGTAGGCGTTCGCGACTTCCGGCGAGAGTTCGGCGACCAAGTCGGTGCGTGCCTCGATCAGCTGCGATCCGAGCGCAACGAGCCGCTCATCCCAGATGTCGAGGGTGGAGAGCTTGTCAGCGTAAACCACGGATGCCCGCGCCGACTTGAGCAGTGTGTTGCGCTGGCGAACCACCCGTTCGTAGTCGGCGATCACCCCCGAGATCCTCGGCGATCGCAACACCAGCAGTTCATCGAGAAAGCGGCGTCGTCCCGCCGGGTCCCCGCGAATCAGACCGAGATCTTCCGGCGCGAACATTACACTGGAGAAGTAGCGAGGCAGTTCCCTGGTCTTGATCACCGACCGGTTCACCTGGGCGCGATTGGGTGCAGACCGGTTGAGCTGCACCTCCGCCAGTATCTGCCTCTCGCCGTGCTCGAGCCGGGCACGGATGATGGCGGAATCGGTACCCTGCCGGATCATGGCGTGATCGACAGACACCCGATGTGACCCGAGGGTGCTCAGATAGGAAAGGGACTCAACGAGGTTGGTCTTTCCCTGACCATTGCTGCCGACGAAGAGGTTCGGCCCCGCGTGGAGGCTGACTTCGGCGCTGTGATAGTTGCGAAAATCGGTGAGGCTGAGGTGCGTGACGATCACAGCATCAATCGACCGCTTTGACCGAATGCCCACCGAATTGGTTGCGCAGCGCGGCAACGGCCTTCATCGCCGGCGACCCTTCCGGCTGGCGTGACACGAATCGCGCGAAAATCGACGCACTGATCGTCGGCACCGGAACCGCGTTGGCGAGAGCCTCTTCGATGGTCCAGCGGCCCTCCCCGGAATCCTCGACATATCCCTCGATGTCAGTGAAGTCGGGATCCTGCTCGAGCGCTCGCACCAGCAGTTCCAGCAACCAGGAGCGCACCACCGTCCCACGCTGCCAAGCCTTGAAAGTGCCGGTCACGTCCTTGATGAGGTCGTCACGCTTGTCGAGCAACTCATAGCCCTCGGCATAGGCCTGCATGAGGGCGTATTCGATACCGTTGTGCACCATTTTCGCGTAGTGTCCGGCGCCCACCTCACCCACATGCACGAACCCCTCGTCCCGCGGCCCCTCGGGGCGCAGCGCGTCGAAAATGGGCATCAGAAGCTCGATGGTCTTGGCGTGGCCACCGACCATCAGGCCGTAACCATTCGCCAGGCCCCACACTCCACCGGACACCCCGGCGTCCACATACTCGATCCCCGTGGCCGACACCTGCTCGGCGTGCCTGATGTCGTCAGTGAATTTCGAGTTGCCACCGTCGATAATCACGTCACCCGCGCCGAGCACTCCCGCCAACTCGGTTATCACCGAATCCGTGATCGTGCCGGCCGGAACCATCACCCACACGATGCGCGGCGATGGAAGTGCCGAGACCAGTTCGCTCAGGCTCGCGACATCCGTCACCTCGGGGTTGCGATCGTAGCCCGTGACTTCGATATCGTGAGCGCGCAGTCGTTCGCGCATGTTGTTGCCCATTTTGCCGAGACCGATGAGACCGATGTGCATGTGAGAGCTTCTTTCGAGGGGTGTTTGCAAAACTACCGCAGAAGCAGATTCGGTTGAAGCAGATAACGGTAGCTGTCCGCGCTGGGCTGCTCTTTCGCGGACTGGCTGGTGATCAACACGGGTCCCGGTTTGTTGGGATTTTCGGTCCTGGTGAACGAAATCCGGACGAATTCGGAATGCACCGCACTCAGGCCGTCCAACAGGAAGGCCGGCTTGAGCGAGACCGTTGCGTCGTCTCCGTTAAGGTGCGCATCGATCGACTCAGACGCCTGTGCCTGCTCGGACCCGATTGCCTCGAGAACAACACCATCAATGGTGAACGTGAATCGCAGGGCTGCTTCACGCTCCAGCACGAGCGAGACGCGGCGCACCGCTTCGATCAGCTCGGCGGTGTTGATCACCGCGTAGTTGTCGACAGTGTCGGGAAACAGTCGTTTGACCGGAGGGAAATTTCCCTTGATCAACAGTGAGGTGACCGTCTTTCGATCGGCGCGGAAGGCGATCAGCTCACGGTCGTCGGTGTTGGTGATCGCGACGGAGATCGTTCCGCTGTGGCCGAAGGTCTTGCCGATCTCCTGCAGCGTGCGAGCGGGGACCAATGCCGTGAGCGTACCGGTGGAGGGGGTGTCTCCGGCATCCCAGTCGATGGCGCGCACCGCGACTCGATAGCGATCGGTGGCGACCATCGTGAGGCGATTCTCCGATATCTCGAGCTGAACTCCGGTGATCACGGGCGTCACATCGTCCCTCGATGCCGCGACCGCCACCTGTGCTACCGCGGTCGCGAAGTCTTCGGCCGGAAGCAGGCCCGACTGCGCTGAGACCTGGGGAAGAGTGGGATATTCCTCGACGGGCATGCTCAGCAGGGTGAACTTGGCCAAGCCGCAGGTGACCAGAATGCGTCCGTCTTCAGTGGAGAACTGCACGGGCGCGCTGGGAAGCCGACTGGCGATGTCGGCCAAGAGTCGACCGGAGACCAGAATCTTGCCTGCCTCTTCGACTTCAGCGGCGATGTCGGTCTGGGCGGATACCTCGTAGTCAAAGGAGGAAAGCCTGAGGCCCTCACCTGTCGCTTCGATCAGGACGCCACTGAGAATCGGGAGGGTGGTGCGTTGGGGAAGCAGCTTCACCGCAAAGGAGACGGCCTCATTGAAGACGTCGCGATTGACCTGGAACTTCACGGGCACCCCTTGCTAATCGAATTGTCGCGCTCAGCGTGAGCGTTGATCCGGGAGGTTAATACTGGCACAGCCGGTAGTTTGGCCGAACCCAAGGGTTAACTTTCTCCCAATGAATGTTTTTAAGGATTAACACTCTTAACCGCTGTGCGATGTGTGAGTAACTCGGCCGGGGCCCGTCAGGAGCTGGGAACTACAACCGTGTGAGTTGTGAGGGGCGTGGGTCAAGCTCATCACGATCCCGCCGTTCCGCTGCCCGACGGTAGAGAGAGTTTCCACAGGAGGAATGCTTTTTACACAGTGTTTATGGGCGTTCCGCACAGTTATCCACAAGTTCTCCACACTCTGAGACTGGAACGTCTACCCTACGCGTCAAATCGAGTTGTAGCGACGATTCTGCTTGATTCTGCTGGTCAACTCGGTGACCTGGTTATAGATCGAGCGTCGTTCCTTCATGAGCTCACTGATCTTTTTGTTCGCGTACATGACCGTGGTGTGGTCCCGATTGCCGAACAGCTGTCCGATCTTGGGAAGAGAGAGGTTGGTGAGCTCTCGGCACAGGTACATGGCGATCTGACGCGCGGTGGCGACCGCCTGAGATCGGGATGACCCGTAGAGGTCGTCAACCGAAAGTTTGAAATACTCCGCGGTGTGGTTGATTATCTCGACCGGCGCGATCACATTGTCGTCGTCCAGGGTGATGAGATCCTTGAGCACTGTCTGAACCAGGGCGAGATCGACGGGAGTGCGGTTGAGGCTGGCAAATGCCGTGACGCGGATGAGTGTTCCCTCGAGTTCGCGAATGTTCGACGAGACCTTCGTCGCCATATACTCGAGGATCTCGGCGCTCACCTGGAGTTTCTCGCTCTGAGCTTTCTTGCGCAGGATCGCGATGCGAGTCTCGAGGTCCGGCGCTTGCACATCGGTGATCAGGCCCCATTCGAAGCGCGACCGCATCCGGTCTTCGAAACCGGTGAGCGCTTTCGGCGGGAGGTCGCTGGTGATGACCACCTGCTTGTTATGGTCGTGGAGGGTGTTGAACGTGTGGAAGAACGCTTCCTGCGTCTCCACGGCCCTTTGCAGGAACTGGATGTCGTCGATCAGCAGAATGTCGATCTCCCGATACCTCGACTGGAATATCGAGGCGCGGTTATTGGCGATCGAATTGATGAAGTCATTGGTGAATTCTTCGGAACTGACGTAACGCACACGGATGCCGGCATACATGCTCTCGGCGTAATGCCCGATTGCGTGCAGGAGATGAGTTTTCCCCAGACCGGAGTCACCGTAGATGAAGAGAGGGTTGTAGGCCTTCGCCGGGGCCTCGGCCACCGCGACCGCCGCGGCATGCGCGAAACGATTCGATGACCCGATCACGAAATTGTCGAAGTTGTACTTCGGGTTCAGCCGGGAGTCCGCTCGGCGCGGATTGCTCGACAGCGACGTGTCCGAAACCGGTTGGGCGGGGGCGGGTTGTTCGATGTATTGCTGGTCGACCGGAGTTGGACCGGGTTGGCCAAGCGCGTCATGACCGATCTCCGGATTGACCACGATCGCAAAATTGCTCACCGTCGGATCTTCATCGAGGGCGGTGATTGCGTTGAGCAGGGGGAGGCGGATGCGCTGCTCCAGCATCCCTCGGGTGAGATCGTTGGGCACTTCGAGATAGAGGACGCCTGCCATGACACCCCGCGGCTCCACCAGGCTGAGGAATCCCTGCAGCTGCGGTGTGATCCGTTGATCTTCCCGAAGGGTGGTAAGCACGGATTTCCAGATCTCCTCGGTTGTGTCCGTGATATCCGTCATTGTTTCCTCGCCGTGATGGGTGCAGTTATGCACAGGGTTATCCACCGTCTGTGCAGTCACACCACCTTAGTTCCGGAGGCATGTCGCTGCTACGTCGTCTTTGTCCGAGTGTGGATAATGTGTGGGATCTCTCCACAGTTTGACCGCAGCCCAGAAAGACCGTATTTTTAATCAGTTGACTTCAGCCTGACGGCTTACCTTCACTCCCCGGTTTCCTGTGCTCCAACCGAGACGGCCGTGCGGAGTTCTGACACGCGAGAGACAAAAATCATGAGCAAGAGAACTTTTCAGCCGAATAACCGGCGCCGCGCCAAGGTGCATGGATTCCGCTTGAGAATGCGCACGCGTGCCGGCCGAGCGATCCTCGGCGCGCGCCGCCGTAAGGGACGCACCGAACTCTCCGCATAAGCGCGTCGTGCTGGCCACAGCCAACCGGCTGGTCCGGGCGGATGACTACCGGCGTCTCGTTCGCCGGGGGCAACGGTCTGCGACCCCCCACACTCTGGTCTACCGTGCCGAGGGTGACGGGTCGCGGCCTCCCCGTTTCGGTTTCATCGTTCCGAAGTCCGTGGGCAAGGCCGTCAGCCGCAATCTCGTGCGCCGCCGACTCAAAGCACTGACCTACGCATTGATGCCCGCGCTCCCTGCGGGAACGGAGATCGTGATCAGGGCTTTGCCAGGCGCAGCGCAGGCTGGCTGGGATACCCTTCGGTCTGAGGTTTCGGGAGTTCTGGTTGGAGGAGTGAGACTAGCGTGAAGTCCGTCGGGGCATTCTTGTTCCTCCTCCCCCGCAACCTCAGCATCCTGGTCCTGCGGTTCTATCGGGCCGTGGTCTCGCCGCTATACGGGGATGTCTGCCGCTATTACCCTTCTTGTTCCTCCTACGCGCTCCAGTCCATCCAGCGGTACGGTGTGCTCCGCGGCGCGTGGATGGGCGTGCGCCGAATCGCACGCTGCCACCCTTGGGCGGCCGGCGGAGTTGATGATGTGCCCCTCCGCCCAGAAGACGAGAACGGCCAGAAGTACGCCGTGACGCGTTTTGGTTTTGTTGTATCGATGGCCACGGAAAGGTGACCTAGAAATGCCCGACTTTATCGGCACCATCCTCTGGCCCATCAAGTGGGTCGTCGAACTGATCCTTGTTGCCTTCCATGAGCTCTGGAGCTACCTCGGCCTAGACCCGAATGCCGGCCTGACCTGGGTTTTGTCGATTGTAGGTCTCGTCTTGGTCATCCGCGCCGCGCTCATCCCGATCTTCGTCCGCCAGATCAAGAGCCAGCGTCGAATGCTTGAAGTCGCGCCTCAACTGAAGAAGATCCAGGACAAATACAAGGGCAAAAAGGACCAGTTCTCCCGGGAATCGATGTCGCGGGAGACGATGGAGCTGTACAAGAAGACGGGCACCAACCCGCTGAGTTCGTGCCTGCCTCTCCTGTTGCAGATGCCGATCTTCTTCAGCTTGTTCTCTGTGTTGAGCGACGCCCAGAAAGTCAATCCCGACGGTAGCCGAACCCCCGGTGTCGGGCTGCTCAACCTCGGCCTGGCCACCTCGTTCGGAAAGTCGTCGCTCTTCGACATTGCTCCCCTGCACCTCGCGATCAGTACGGCAAAGGGCAACGGCGCCGTCATCGTGATCGCGATAATCATGATCGTGTTGATGACCGGCTCGCAGTTCATCACCCAGCTCCAGATAATGTCCAAGAACCAGTCCGCGGAGATGAAGGCAAGCCCGATGTTCAAGCAGCAGCGCATTCTGCTGTACCTGCTGCCCCTGGTCTTCGCCTTCTCTGGCTATACCTTTCCCCTCGGCGTCATGTTCTATTGGCTCGTGTCGAACTTCTGGACCATGGGCCAACAGTTCCTGGTGATTCGTAACATGCCAACTCCGGGCAGTGAAGCAGCGCTGGAACGGGAGTCGCGGCTCGCAAAAAGGGCCCAACGGCGCGGATTCTCCGTCATTGAAGACAGGCCGCTCACGGTCAACGACGTAAAGATCAGCCCGCAGCGGGTTCAGCCGGTAAATAAGAACCGCGCCAAGAAGACCGGCAATAAGAAATAACTCCCTCCCGCCGTAACCTTCCGCCTCCCTCAGAAAGAGAGTCCATGTCAGAGACCACTCCCCCGCTCACCACCGACGCGGCGATCGGGACTGTTGCCGGCGAAGAGACGGCGCTGTCCCCGGCCGCTGCGGAGGAGGAACCCTCTTCCCCCGATTCGGACCGGTCGGTCACCCAGTTGGAAGAGGAGGGTGAGATTGCCGCGGATTACATCGAGGAGCTGCTTGACATCACGGACCTCGACGGTGACATCGACATCGACGCCCGCGATGGTCGTGCCTACCTGTCCGTCAACTCGAGCCAGGAGAGCAACCTGCGCCTGCTTTCGAAGCCGGAGACGGTGAACGCCCTCCAGGAACTCACTCGAATCGCTGTCCAGGCGAAGACCGGGGTTTTCTCCCGGCTCATCCTTGATGTTGGAGGATCACGCCGGGCCCGCGAAGCGGAACTCGCGCAGCTCGTTGAGAGAGCTGCCGAACGGCTTGACGGGGGCGCGCAATCCGCGGCACTGCCGGCGATGTCGTCCTATGAACGCAAACTCGTCCATGACCTGGTCGCCGCTCGCGGTTTCGCGTCAGAGTCCGAGGGCGAGGGTTCCGACCGACACACCGTCATCAGCCGGGCGTAGTTTCACGTGAAACATTCAGTGGTTCCCAATGCCGGGCCCGTGGAGATACGTGCCTGAGAAGATGTCTCCGCCGCGAGGCGCTAAATCGCCGGTCGAGAGCGAACCCGCGGCGGCGGCGACCCTCTTCGGTGCTCGGATCGAGTTGGCACGGCGTTTCGCCGCTGACCTCGCCGCACACGGCGAGCAACTCGGACTCCTCGGGCCATTGGAAATACCGCGCCTCTGGTCCCGGCACATCCTGAATAGCGCGCTGCTTGCGCCGCTCATCAGACCGGGGCGCGTCGGTGACATCGGGAGCGGCGCGGGGCTTCCCGGTCTCGCGCTTGCCATCGCCCGTCCGGACGCTCAGTTCATCCTGATCGAGCCGATGGAACGCCGGGTGGAGTGGCTCCTCCACGAGTCAAGGTTGCTCGAACTCGACAACGTCGAAATCGTTCGCGCGCGTGCCGAAGACGCGAGGTTGTCCCCCCTACTCGACCAGGCAACAGCCCGCGCCGTGAGTGCGTTGTCGAAGCTGATACCGCTTACCATCCCGCTTGTGCGCTCGGGTGGGGAATTGCTGTTTCTGAAGGGAGCAACTGTCGAAGCGGAAGTGGGGGCGGCGTCCGCCGTGATCCGGCGGGCAAAATTGAGCGATGTGGTGGTGCTCACCCTCGGCACGGGCCTCGTCTCCGAGGTGACGCGGGTCTTTCGGGCTACAGTTGACTGACCGTTCGAGCCGGTGGACCGCTGGGCCCGTGCCATCCACACTCATCCACGCCGACTTCCGTGACCTGCCCTTTGGTGTTGCACCCGCTTGGCCACTGCGATGGTGAGGTCGAACTCGAATCCCAGATGGAGAAGGTTTCACGTGAAACATCCGAAAGACGACGGCGTGCGCGTCGACTATGCGGCCGAGATCTACGCGGCGATGCTCACGGACGAAGCGGCGGACGCCACCCAGGCACCCGGGATGCACGAGCCAATCGACGGCCGTAACGACCCCGTGCAAGCCCATCCGGCGCCCGGGTCAGCCCGGGGAGACGCAGAAGCCCCGGTTCTCATTCCCGCGACGGTTTCCCCGGCCTTCACCATCGGCGATACCCCGCTCGCGCGCGAGCTGTCGGAGATCACCCGCCGCCGACAGGCGCTCTCGGCGGAGGTTCTCCCGTTGCCGGCGGTGACTCGGGTGATCACCGTCGCGAACCAGAAGGGCGGGGTGGGGAAGACCACGACCACCGTCAACCTGGCCGCGGCCCTCGCCCGCAATGGCGCTCGTGTGCTCGTGATCGACCTCGATCCCCAGGGGAACGCCTCCACGGCGCTCGGCATCGAGCATCGATCCGACACCGTGAGCGTGTATGAGGTGATAATCAATGACGAGCCGGTAGCGAACGTGATCCAGAAGAGTCCGGACTTCGACACACTGTTCTGCATCCCGGCCACTATCCATCTCGCGGGGGCCGAAATCGAACTGGTGTCGATGGTGGCCAGGGAACAGAGGCTGCGCACCGCGCTGGAGAAGTTCCTCGAGGAGAGCGATGATCCGTTCCACTATGTATTCATCGACTGTCCTCCGTCTCTCGGTCTGCTCACGATCAACGCTTTCGTCGCCGCGCAGGAGGTGCTCATCCCCATCCAGTGCGAGTACTACGCGCTTGAGGGACTCAGCCAGTTGCTCACCAACATCAAGCTCATCGAGCGGCACCTGAACCCAGTCCTCGCGGTTTCGACGATATTGCTCACCATGTATGATTCGCGGACCAACCTCGCCAATCAGGTAGCACAGGATGTGCGGGATCACTTTCCCGAGCAGGTTCTCACGACACCCATCCCACGGTCGGTGCGCATATCCGAGGCTCCGAGCTATGGTCAGACCGTCATCAGTTATGACGCCAATTCACCCGGCTCGCTCTCCTATCTCGAAGCCGCAGCCGAAATCGCCCGACGAGGAGCACCGCGCTAATGGCCACACCGAAGAGAACCGGACTGGGGCGCGGTATCGGCGCGCTCATCCCGACCGACATCGGCAGTCCCGCCCGCCCCGTCGACGTCTTCTTCCCCACCACCGCGGTCGAGGCGTCGGATGTCGCGAAAGACCAACTGGTGAGCGTCCCTGGTGCGCGCCTGGCGAACCTGTCGCCTAGCGACATCGTTCCGAATGCGGCCCAACCTCGCACCACCTTCGTGCAGGAGGATCTCGACGAATTGGTTGCCTCCATCAGGGAGGTCGGGGTGCTTCAGCCGATCGTCGTTCGACCCATCGTGGACGCGCGCGTCGGGCAGCCTCAGTACGAGCTTGTGATGGGCGAGCGTCGCCTTCGGGCGAGCAAGCTTCTCGGCCTCGCGAGCATACCCGCGGTCGTGAAGAATACCGCGGATGACGCGATGCTGCGGGATGCCCTGCTCGAGAATCTGCACCGCGCCAATCTCAACCCCCTGGAAGAGGCGTCCGCCTACCAACAGCTGCTCGCCGATTTCGGGATCACCCAGGACCAGCTGGCGACGCGAATTGGCCGCTCCCGCCCGCAGATCACGAACACCATCCGATTGCTGCAGTTGCCGACCGGCGTGCAGAACCGGGTCGCGGCCGGAGTACTGAGCGCGGGACACGCCCGCGCCATCCTCTCGGCCGGCGACGTTGCGACGATGGAGCGCCTCGCAGACAAGATCGTGAACGAGGATCTGTCCGTGCGGGCCGCCGAGGCGGCGGCGGGACTGGTGACCACGAAGCCGGTGCGCACGAGCCGGCCGAGCGCGGGACGGCGCCAGGGGCAGCTCGACGAGATCGCCGGACGACTCGGGGACCGGCTCAATACCCGGGTGAAAGTGAGCCTGGGATCGAGCAAGGGCACGATCGTGATCGATTTCGCGACTGTCGCCGACCTCAACCGGATCCTCGCCGAGCTCAATGAACCAGGATTCAGCTAATATGCTGATCAGAAGCTAGTAAACTCGCTCCTGGAGTCGCGGATGGCCGCCTCGGCGAGGGCCGAATAGACCCAACCGATATCGTGCCCGGCTGCCTCGAGCGCCAACGGTAAGAGAGAAGTCTCGGTGAGCCCGGGGAGCACGTTCGCCTCGAGGAACCAGGGGATCCCCGCAGCATCCACGATCAGGTCGATTCGGGAGAGGTGGCGCAGGCCGAGGGTGCGATGGGCCAGGAGCGCCACTTCGGCGGCGGAGGCCGAGATGGCTTCACTCAGCCGGGCCGGCGTATAGAACCGGGTCTCGCCGGCGTTGTACTTCGCCTCGAAGCTGTACACACCGGAGAGCGGCTGAATTTCCACCGCCGGGAGGGTGACGGGGCCGTCCCCGGTGTCGATGACGCCGATGGTGATCTCGGTTCCGGACACGCGGTGTTCCACGAGGGCGACATCGCAGTAGGTATAGGCATCCACCATTGCTCGAGGCAGGTCGTCTCGGTTGTCGACCAGTGTCACCCCCTGCGCAGAACCACCCTGGGCCGGTTTGACAACAAGGGGCACCGGGAGGCCGTCAGAGAGGCTGTCGAGCACGCTCGATGCTCCGAGTTCGCGGAAGGCATCGCGGGAGAGGGCGATGGATCGCGGGGTCGACACCCCGGCACGCGCGACGAGCACCTTCGCGGTGGGCTTATCCCAGGCGAGGCGGGCCGCGTCCGAGTTGGATCCGACGTAGGGGACACCGATGAGATCGAGGAGGCCGCGCAGCGCGCCGTCCTCGCCGCTGGCGCCGTGGAGCGCCGGCCAGACCACGTCGGGGCGCGTGTCGGCGAGGAAAGCCAGGAGCGACGCATCCGGGTCCCGAAGCGTCACGCCGATGCCATGTTCCTGCAGGCGGTCGGCCACCTGGCGGCCGGAACGCAATGACACGTCCCGCTCATGGGAGATGCCACCGGCGAGGACGAGGACGGAGCGCGGTACGGCAGAGGGGACCATGGACTATCCGATGTTCGACGGTGGGCTCGTGATGCCCAGCCTGAGCGGGATCGTCGCCAGCGGCGAGGTTTGGGAGAAGGTATTGAGCAGGTCGAGTTCCCCGTTGATCACGACGGACAGTCGACGAATGCCCTCACGGATGAAGTCGGGGCTGGGATAACAGAACGACAGGCGGATGTTGTTGCGGCCGTTGCCGTCGGCATAGAAGGCCGTACCCGGCGTGTAGGCGACGAGCTCCTTGACGGCGCGCGGCAGCATCGCCTTGGAATCCAGGTGGCCGGGCAGGGTCACCCACACGTAGAAGCCTCCGTTCGGCACGGTCCAGGACAGCTGGGGCAGGTACTCAGCGAGGGCCGCGAGCATGGCATCCCGGCGCTCCCGATAGATGTCGCGGAAGGTCGTTATCTGGCCTTTCCAGTCGGCGTTGCCCAGGTATTCGGAGATCATCAGCTGGCCGAACGAGCTCGGGGAGAGCACCGCGGCCTCGTTGGCGAGGATCAGCTTCTCTCGGATCGCGTGGGGTGCCAACGCCCAGCCCACCCGAAATCCCGGCGCGAGTGTCTTCGAGAACGTTCCGAGGTATACGACCCCGTCCGCATCGACGGACCGCATGGCCTGCGGGGGCGGGGCGTCGAAGTACAACAATCCATAGGGGTTGTCTTCGAGCACGAGGATGTCGTTGGCCCGGCAGATTTCGAGAACCTCCAGGCGGCGCTCCCAGCTGAGCGTCACGCCAGCGGGGTTGCTGAAGGAGGGGATCGTATACAGGAACTTGATCGTCCTTCCTGCCGCCTTGAGCCGGGTGATCGACTCGCGCAGGGCGTCGGGGATGAGTCCGTGGGCATCCATCGGAACATGGTTGATGTCGGCCTGGAAGGAGTTGAAGACCACCATCGCGGTGACATAACTCGGTCCCTCGGCGAGCACGACGTCCCCGGGGTTGATGAAGAGTTTGGTGACGAGTTCGAGAGCGTGCTGGGACCCGGTGGTGACGACCACGTCATCGACACTTGCGCGAATGCCCTCGAGCGCCATCACCTCGAGGATCTGCTCACGGAGCGCCGGGACGCCCTGGCCGGATCCGTACTGCAGCGCCTGGGGACCCCGTGTCGACATCATCCGCTCGAAGGCTCCGGCGATGAGGTCCGTCGGCAGCCCAGCGACAAAGGGCATTCCCCCGGCGAGCGAGACGACCTCGGGACGGGATGCCACAGCGAACAGTGCACGTACCTCTGAGGCGCTCAGACCGGCCGTGCGGTCCGCATAGAGGTCATACCAGGGATCGAGGTTCGTGCCGGCGTTCGTGCCGTCGTGTGTCATGAGGGTTCCGCGTCGGTCGGTGGGGTGAAGGTCCAAGGATAGTCCGCCGACGACAGAGGGCCCGGCCACCGGTGGGGACGGGCCTGTAACCGAGTCAGGAGGTTACTTCAGCCACTCGGCGAAGTCCGCCTCCAATTGGGGCTTCGGCTTGGCGCCGATGACGCTCTTGACTACTTGGCCGTTCTTGAAGAGTTTCATGGCGGGGATCGAGGTGATCTGGTATTTGGCAGCGATCTCCATGTTGTCGTCGACGTTCACCTTGACGAGCTCGATCTTGTCGGCATGTTCTGCGGCGATCTGGTCGAGGATCGGGCTGACCGCGCGGCACGGGCCGCACCACTCGGCCCAGAAATCCACCAGCACGAGCTTGTCGGAGTCGAGCACGTCGGCCTGGAAGCTGGCGTCGGTCACATCTTTGGCGGTTGACATTGGTTTCTCTCTTTCGTGAAATCAGCCCTTAGGCCGGTACCGGGGTGGGCTCGGCGTCAGCTGTCGCCTTCGCCAGAAGGTCTTTTGGGAGCGACGCCAGGTAGTGCTCGGCGTCGAGGGCGGCGACCGTTCCGGATCCGGCGGCCGTGACCGCCTGGCGGTAGGTCGGATCGAGCACGTCACCTGCAGCGAAAACCCCGGGAAGGCTCGTTCGCGAGCTGCGCCCCTCAACGGCGATAGTTCCATCGGCAGCGAAGTCGAGAACGCCGTGAACGAGGTGCGTTCGCGGGTCGGCCCCGATCGCGATGAACAGACCGCTCACCTCGAGGGTCGTCTCCGAACCATCCACCGTATTGCGGAGTCCGACGCCGGTGACTGCGTCGGCGCCGTAGATGTGTGCAACGGTCTGGTTGAACAGAAACTCGATCTTCGGGTTGGCGAAGGACCGGTCCTGCATGGTCTTGGAGGCACGGAGAGAGCCGCTGCGGTGAATCACGTACACCCTGTCGGCGAACTTGGTGAGGAAGTTAGCCTCCTCCATGGCCGAATCTCCTCCGCCGACCACCGCGATGACCTTCTTGCGGAAAAAGAACCCGTCGCAGGTGGCGCACCACGACACACCGTGACCGCTGAGCCGCTCTTCGTCGGCGAGGCCGAGCTTGCGGTAGGCGGAGCCGGTAGCGAAAATCACCGAGAGGGCCTCGTGCACGTCGCCGTTGCCAAGGGTCACCTTTTTGACGTCACCACCGAGGTCGAGCGAGGTGACATCATCGAGCAGGATCTCGGTGCCGAATCGCTCGGCCTGCGCCTGGAACGCGGCCATGAGATCCGGTCCCATGATGCCTTCGGGGAAGCCAGGATAGTTTTCGACTTCCGTTGTTTTCATCAGTTCGCCACCGGCCTCGACCGAACTCGCGATAAGCAGCGGGCGAAGATTGGCGCGGGCCGCGTAGATCGCGGCGGTGTAGCCGGCAGGACCGGAGCCGATGATGATGGTCTGGCGCAACTCCACGGAACTCCCTGGCTGATGTGAATGGCATGCGTACAATTCGTGTCCGCCGCTCGGAAAGCTACAACACATCCTATTCGCACGATATTCCGCTCGATCGAGGGGCCGGAACGAAGGTTACCGGGAGCGGCTGAACCGGGCGGTGACGGCGCCGGTGACGGCGGCGAGTTCGGGATTGCGGAACAGCGCGAGCAGGGAGAAGTAGAGCGCCGCCATCACTCCCCCCGCCACGACAATCGAGACGAGCGCCCCGGGGATTCCCGACTGGGCGAATCCGCTCGGGGAGAATCCGCCGAGAAGAGCGACCACGAATAGCCCGGCCGATCCGCTGAGGAGCGCACACCCGAGGTACTGGAGGTGGCGCACCAGCACGAGGCGGCCATCCACACCCCCCAATCGCCTCCGCACGACCACGATAGACACGATGGCCTGCACTGTTCCGGCAATGGTGGTTACGACGGCGATGCCGGTGCCGATTTGATCCGTCGGCAGCGTTGCGGTGAGCAGGGCACCGACGATGAACAGGATCGACTGCAGGCACTGGATGAGAAACGGAGTGCGCGTGTCGCCGAGTGAGTAGAAGACACGCTGGATGACGAACAACACGCTGTACAGGATGAGACCGGGCAGAAAGGCCAGGATGACCCCGCTCATGGCCTGCACGTTGGCGAATCGGGCCTCGTAGACGCGGGCGAACGGAAAAGCGACGACCGACAGCGCCACCGCGGCGAAGACGATGAGCACCCCGATGGAGCGCAGCGAGGCAGACAGGTCGGCGCGGACTTCGGTGAGCTCACCGCGCGCGGCGTGAGCGCTCATCCGTGTGAAATAGGCGGTGGTGATGGACACCGAAACCACCGAGAACGGAAGCATGAAGATGAGCCACGAATTCTGCAGGGTCGCCACGCCGGTCGTCGATGCCAGCGTGGATACCTGCGTCTGGACCACGCCGGCGATCTGGGTGACGAGCACCATTCCGAAGAGCCAACCGGCGGCCTTGCCGGTGGCACCGAGGCCGACCCCCCGCCAACGGAAGTCGGGACGGAAGGACAGGCCCGCTCGCCTCCAAAAGAGCAACAGGATGAGCGCCTGCGCCGCGACACCCGCGGTGGCGGTCCCACCGAGGAGCGCGATCCGACCCGCCGACCACCCGTCGACGTTTCGGTTCGACTCGGCTCCGCCGAACAGTGCCATAAACAGCAGGATCCCGCCGACCGACACCAGGTTGTTGAAAACCGGCGCCCAGGTGAACGGGCCGAAGATCCGGCGGGCGTTGAGCACCTCGCTCAACAGGCTGTACAGCGCGTAGAAGAAGATTTGCGGGAGGCACCAATAGGCGAACGCGACAGCCAACTGGATGGTGGCGCTGCTGAATCCTCGGTCACCGCTGGCGACCGGGTAGGTGTAGAGGGCGATCAGCGCCGGGGCGGCAAGGGTCGCGGCGATGGTGACGACGGCGAAGATGACGATGCCAAGAGTGACGACGCGGTTGATGTAGTTTTCACCCCCATCGGCATGAGCGGCAGCCTTGACGATCTGGGGCACCAGCACGGCGCTGAGCAGCCCTCCGGCGACGAGCGCGTAGACGTTGTTCGGCAACTGGTTGGCGACGCCGAACGCATTCGCGCTCGCGCTCGCCACCTGCCCGATCGCGAGCGCGAGGATAACGCCCCGAGCGAACCCGAGAACCCGAGACACGATCGTGCCGGCGGCGAGGATCGCGCTCGCACGACCCATTCCTCCGGGGACTTCCGGGGCGCTCGCGGCGGCGGTCATAGTGCCTCGGGACCGGCGCCGCCGACTGGCGGATCCGTCGCCCGTTTCGACGTTCTTCGCTTTGCGACGGTCCGATAGATTCCGAACCCGAAAATACCGAGCACGAGCACACCCGCGATGGCGGTGAAGGCCGTCTCCCATTGGGCTTGCACGTCGACATCGATGCTCGTCGGCGTGGTGATCGGCACGTTGGTGGCGCTCGACAGCGATACCGTCAGAGTCACCGGTCCATTGGCGTTGGAGGTCACCGGAACAGTGGTCTTCGCCTGGGACTGCGCCTCGACAACAAGCTCCACCCGATCGCGGTCGATCGTGATGATGTTGGAGGGCGAATGCACGCTCACATAGACGGTGACCTGCCAGGGCAGATCGTTCGTCACGGTGATTGGTAAGGGACTGTTGCGGGACGTAAAAACCGTGGAGCTGCTCCGCGCGATAGTGACTGATTTCGTGACATAGCGCTTCGATTTCGCCAGATACTTCTGGGCGGCCGTCGCCCAGGTGTCGTCAGTCGTCCAGGCGTTCGACAGGAGGGCGAGCAGCGTCAGCCTGCGCTCACCGGTGATTTGGGTCGGATCGGTCAGCACCGACGAGAAGCTGCCGGCAGTGGCCTCCGCGGCCAGCAGTGCGTCGACGGTCGCGACGCGTGCCGGCGGCTCGGGCTTGGCGACCAGGGTGGCGACGGTCGGCTGCACGCCGGAGCCGGGTCGGAACGCGGCATCCACGTCGGAGAGGGAAGCGGATGCCACCCACGGGAGTGCCCCGACAGCGATGAGGGTCTGTGAGAGGCGGGAATCCGCACCGGGGAGAGTCCGGTCGAAGGTGGCGAGCAGGGTGCGGACGGAGGCGGGGCGCTCGAGGGAAACGACAGCGATCGCACTCGAGAGCTCTGAGATGGCTTTGTCCCACAGTGCCGTCGTCGACGCTCCTGCTGCGGCAGCCAAATAGGAGGAGAGGGCGTCGTCCGACACGAGGACCTTCTGGGTCCCGACGCGAACTGCCGAACTCGGGGTGTAGTCGAGATCACTGTAACCGACATTGCCGGAACCGAGGATCGTGGTGGTGAGGCCGCCGGTCTCGAAATTGTCGAGGTCCCCCTCGATCACGGTGTTCTTCGCCGGCCATGCCACCGCGGGCAGGGTGTAATCGAAGGCCTGGAGCGACTGCAGGTCGGGAACCGGAGGCAGCGGTGCCACGGTCCCGCCAGTCGGGGTCGGGGTGGGAGAGGGGGTCGCCGACTCGCTCGGTGGAGCGGTGGGGGACCCCGGAAAGAGTGCGGAATCGATCGGGAAACTCGTCGGGGCGAGGAGGCGTGCGGCTTTCGCTTGGCTCACCGCCGCCAGATCGGAGTCGGCGTAACTCAGTGCGAAGCTGTCATTGGAGGCCGCCTCGAGTCGCTGGAGCCACGCTGCGGCGGACGGCGGGACAGAATTTCCCAGGATGCGAATGGAGGCAAGGACGCGAGGGTCGATTCCGAGAGCGATTCCCGGCTGGTCGAAAACGGCGTCGAGCCTGCGGGAGAGCAGTCCGCCATCCGCGGTATAGGCGGCGAGCACGTCACTCGGGATCAGGCCGTCCGCGCTCGGCGGGGTGGTGAAAGGCATCACGAGGGCGATTCGGGTCGATTGAACAGCGGTGCCGGGGTTCCAGACGATGCTGGTTCGCGCCTGCCCCACCTCTATGCCACCCGCCGTGATCCGAACGGCAAGGGTCCTGGCTCCCCAGGCGGAAGCCTGGGACCCGAAGTCGATGGATGCCGCGGGCACGGTGAACTGCATCGGCACCGTTCGCCCGGCGCCCACCTCCGGAGTCGCGGCGGAGAGCACTTCGGTTCCGAGTGCGTCGCTGTTCGACGTGGACGACGGGGCCAGCCAGCTCGCGAGTTCCGAACGGGACCGGACAACCGAACGATTGAGCACCACACTCGCTGATCCGGCGGGTATGGCCTTCGTGGTGGGGTTGGCGACGACGCCGGTGATCACCAGGTTCTGCCCGGGGGCGAGCACCCCGTTCGCCGCCGGTGCGAAGGTGAGAACGGAGGTCCCGACATCCGAAGCCTGCGCGGGAGCGGGTGCAAAGCCGGGCGCGATGACGGCTCCGATGGCGAGGGCCACCGCGAACAGGAATGTGACGAGTCTCATAGCGAAGGGGGGTCGGCGAGGCGAGTGCCCCGGCCGTCCTCCAGTGATTCTAGGGTCTCGTCACGCGGCGAGGCCTGTGCTGCGACAGCCTTGCGCGCCGAAAGGCGCCGGTAGTCTGGGGGGATGGAGAACGTCGCTTCGGCAATTCAGCGACTTTCCGACCTTGCGTCCACTCCGCACATCTCGCGCCTGTCGGCGAACTTCCAGGCGGCCGGATTCGAACTCGCCCTGGTGGGAGGTCCGGTGCGCGACGCGTTTCTCGCCCGCGAACTCACCGACCTCGACTTCACGACGAACGCGCTGCCCGACGACATCCTTGCGCTGGTAAAGCCGATTTCGGATGCTCACTGGGAGATCGGCCGCGCGTTCGGCACAATCGGCGCGCGCATCGACGGCCACACCGTTGAGATCACGACCTACCGTACGGATGCCTACGACGGGGAGACCCGCAAGCCGATCGTGGAGTTCGGCGACTCTCTCGAGGCCGACCTGATGCGCCGGGACTTCACCGTCAACGCGATGGCCCTTCGACTGCCCGAGCGCGTTCTCGTCGACCCGTCCGGGGGCCTTGAGGACCTGATCGCCAAACGGCTCACCACCCCCGGAGCCCCCGAAAACTCCTTCGGAGATGACCCGCTGCGGATGATGCGGGCCGCGCGTTTCACCTCGCAGCTGGGTTTCGTCGTGACCGAGCCGACCGCGCTAGCGCTCCATGCGCTGGCGCACCGCATCTCGATGATCTCGGCGGAGCGGGTAAGCGATGAACTCGGCAAGCTGCTCCGCTCGGCCGACCCCCGGTCCGGCCTGCAACTTCTGGTCGACTCCGGCATCGCGGCGATCGTGCTCCCGGAGCTCCCCGCCCTCTCCCTGCAGATCGACGAGCACTTCCACCACAAGGACGTCTACGAGCACAGCCTGACCGTGCTCGACCAGGCCATCGAGCTCGAGCAGTCGCGGCATCCGGGCGCCCCGCCGGACCTGGTGCTGCGACTCGCGGCGTTGTTGCACGACATCGGCAAGCCCGCCACCAAGCGCACCGAGGGCGACGGTGTCGTGACCTTCCACCACCACGATGTTGTGGGCGCGAAGCTCGCGAAGAAGCGCCTCACCCAGCTCAGGTACGACAACGACACGATAACGGCGGTCTCCCGCCTCATCGAGTTGCACCTGAGGTTCTTCGGCTACACGGAGGGTGCCTGGAGCGACTCCGCCGTGCGCCGCTACGTGCGGGATGCCGGTCCCCTTCTCGAACGCCTGCACATCCTCACCCGCGCTGATGTCACGACACGCAACCGCCGCAAGGCCGATCACCTGTCCTTCGCCTATGACGATCTGGAACAGCGGATCGCGGTGTTGGGCGACGAGGAAGAGCTCGCCGCGATTCGCCCAGAGCTTGACGGCGAACAGATCATGGCGATCCTCGGCCTGAAGCCGGGCCGAGAGGTGGGAGAGGCATATCGCTTTCTCCTCGAACTGCGGCTCGAGGAGGGCATCCTGGGACCGGATGCTGCCACCGAGCGCCTGCGCGACTGGTGGGCCGCACGCCGCTGAGCGCGACCGGCCGCAACCGCGAGCGGCATCACGCCGCCCCGGCGCGCCCGCCCTGCCCGCCCTGCCCCGCGCGAAATGCAGGACTGAGCGTGACGCAAGTGACGGATGAGGCGTCACTCTTCACTCCTGTCACAGGTGTTCCTGCATTTGCGACGGAATTTCGCGGGGAGAGGCCTCTCGGGTGAAGCGCTCAGCCGTGGTCGAGGATGAACCGCTCGAGCAACTCCCGGGCCACAGGATCGGGATGCTGCGTGGCCGGGCTCTTCATGAAGTACGCGGATGCGGCCTCGACCGGGCCGCCGAGTCCGGCATCCAGCGCGATCTTGGCCGCACGGATGGCGTCGATCACGACCCCGGCGGAGTTGGGCGAGTCCCACACCTCGAGCTTGTACTCGAGCGAGGTGGGGGCATTGCCGAAGCCGTGGCCCTCGAGGCGCACGAAGGCGAGCTTGCGGTCGTCCAGCCACGGGATGTGGTCGCTCGGCCCGATATGCACGTCACGCGAGTTGAGTTGGGCGTCGATGTTGCTTGTCACGGACTGCGTCTTGGAGATCTTCTTCGACTCGAGCCGTCGGCGTTCCAGCATATTCTTGAAGTCCATGTTTCCGCCGACATTCAGCTGGTAGGTGCGGTCGAGTACGAGGCCGCGCTCTTCGAACAGCCGAGCGAGCACACGGTGCGTGATGGTGGCGCCGAGCTGGCTCTTGATGTCGTCCCCGACGATCGGAAGCCGCGCGTCCGTGAACTTCTTGGCCCACACCGGATCGCTCGCGATGAAGACCGGCAGGGCATTGACAAAGGCGACCCCCGCATCCAGCGCGGCCTGGGCGTAGAACTTCGCACCCTCCTCCGAGCCGACCGGCAGGTAGCAGACCAACACCTCGGCCCCCGCGTTTCGCAGGGCCTGCGCGACATCCACGACGGGTTCGGCTGACTCCTCGACCAGCTCACGGTAATACTCGCCGAGGCCGTCGAGGGTCGGTCCACGCTGCACCAGCACTCCCGATGGAGGGACTTCGGCGAACCGGAGGGTGTTGTTCTGGCTGGCCCACATGGCATCCGCGAGGTCGAAGCCCACCTTGGCGGCATCCACGTCGAATGCGGCGACGAACGAGATATCAGAGATCGAATAGCCGCCGAAACGGGTGTGCATGAGTCCGGGCACCACCTGGCTCTCGTCGGCATCCGCGTAGAACGTGACCCCCTGGATAAGGGAATTGGCGCAGTTTCCGACACCGGCGATGGCAACTTTCAGGGACATGCGTGTGGAGCTCCTTGATTGATGGGGATGCGACTGACTACACTAGGCAGGTTGTCTGCAAGCATTTTTGCCCACACAACGATGCCAAAACCCTCCTGTCACAGATCGTCTGTGGCCGTTCTAGTCCAAAGGAGGTGGGTTAGTTATGCATCAGTACGAACTAATGGTAATTCTCGATCCCGAGATCGATGAGCGCACCGTGGCTCCGAGCCTCGATAAGTTCCTCAACGTCATCCGCAATGACGGCGGGTCGATCGACAAGGTCGACGTCTGGGGACGTCGTCGACTGGCTTACGAGATCAACAAGAAGACCGAAGGCATCTACGCCGTCGTCGCCCTCACCGCGAACCCCGACGCGACCGTCGAGCTCGACCGCCAGCTGAAGCTCAGCGAAGCGGTCATGCGCACCAAGGTGCTCCGCGCCGAGGAAGCGATCGCCCAGGTCGCCGAGGCCGCGAAGCTCTCCGCGGAGAAGGCCGCCCGAAAGGCAGCAGCCCCCGCGAAGGCCGGCGCTGCCGCGGGAACCGCGACGAAGGCGGCGGATGTCGCAGCCGCGCCCGCCGCTCCGGCTGCAGTCGAGGCCCCCGCCGCGGAAGTCGCGGACGCCGCGGACGCCGCCGAGACTCCGGCCGGTAGCTGAACCATGGCCGGGGAAACCGTTATCACCGTGGTGGGCAACCTCACGAGCGACCCGGAACTGCGCTACACGCAGAACGGGTTGGCGGTTGCCAACTTCACCATCGCTTCCACTCCGCGCACCCTCGACCGGGGCAGTAACGAGTGGAAAGACGGCGAAGCACTCTTTCTCCGCGCGAGCGTCTGGCGCGAGTATGCCGAGCAGGTGGCCGGATCCCTCACCAAGGGGTCAAGGGTCATCGCCGTCGGTCGACTCAAGCAGCGCTCGTACGAGACCAAAGAGGGGGAGAAGCGCACCAGCATCGAACTCGAAATCGACGAGATCGGTCCGAGCCTTCGCTATGCGACAGCGCAGGTAACCCGCACCTCCCGGGAGGGTGGGGCCGGCGGTTCTGGCGGCGGACAGCGCGGCGGCCAGGTCGCGAACGAGCCGTGGGCGGCATCCGCTCCGGCATCGGCAACGTCGGGGAGCGCTGCAGGCGGAGACGTCTGGAACACCCCCGGAAGCTATAACGACGAGACGCCCTTCTAGGCCGATCTCGACCGATCTCGATACGGGCGCTGAGCGCCCTACTCGATCACCGAATTCTAAGAAAGCAGGAAACCATGGCTGGAAAGAGCAGCGGCGATCGCCGTAAGCCCCTCCGCACTCTCAAGGGCGGCAAGACCGCCGCCCCGGCGAAGTCCATTCGCGTCGGTGTCATCGACTACAAGGACGTCGCAACGCTCCGCAAGTTCATCTCGGAGCGGGGAAAGATCCGCGCCCGTCGCATCACCGGTGTCTCCGTGCAGGAACAGCGTCTCATCGCCCGCGCCGTGAAAAACGCGCGCGAGATGGCACTGCTCCCTTACGCCGGCTCAGGCCGTTAGGGGTCACGAACATGTCTAAATTGATTCTCACGCACGAGGTAACCGGTCTCGGCGCCCCCGGCGACATCGTCGACGTCAAGAGCGGCTACGGCCGCAACTTCCTCATTCCCCAGGGCTTCGCGGTTGCGTGGACCCGGGGTGGAGAGAGGCAGGTCGAATCGATCAAGGCCGCACGCGTCGCACGCGAGCATGCCACGATCGAAGAGGCCCAGGATCTCAAAGCGAAGCTGGAAGCCACGACGGTCAAGCTGACCGTCAAGGCCGGCGAAGGCGGTCGCCTGTTCGGTTCGGTCAAGACGACGGATGTCGCCGAGGCAGTCGCCGCCGCGGGCCTCGGAGCCGTGGACAAGCGCAAAATCGAGATCTCGTCCCCGATCAAAGCGACCGGCCAGCACGAGGCGACAGTGCGCCTGCGTGACGACCTCGTCGCCACGATCACACTCGCTGTGGTCGCGGCTAAATAGCACCACCGCAACACGGAATTACTGCACTCCCGAGAGGGGGTAGCAGGAGGCGCAAGCCTCCCGCTACCCCCTCTTTGCGTGTCAAGGGGCTGACGATTTCGGCCGCTGGGCGAGCTCGTTGTACACAACCTCGCACCGGAACTCCCCAACCCTCAACCCACACTCTAGACGTGTTTCTACACACCACATGAAGGTGGAGAAAAAGCCGGTCAAGGCGTGTATTTTGATCCAAACTGCAGAGTTGTACACAATCGTTTCCACAGGTTGCTCACACGAATCACGGCGTTTCGCGCGATCTATCAACAGCTTTATCCACAGGTCCGGGTTGCGGCGTTGGGAGCGGGGTTGCCGACCACGCGACGCGTCCCTAGTGTGTAGCAGTGCGTTCCGGGAGATCGGGGCGTAGACGACTCCCGGGGGTGGATGTCGGTTGCCCTCGGTACACCTGAGAGCACACACCGCGAGAAGAGAGAGTGGGGCGAAAGATGTCGATAGCCCACCTGGGTCTCGCGCCGAACCAACGAGATGGCGCCGTCCGCGAAACGGGCCAGCGCTCGCCCGAACGCACCCCGCCCTACGACCTGCTCGCCGAGCAGAGCGCGATCGGCGGAATGCTGCTGAGCAAGGATGCGGTCGCGGACGTCATCGAGTCGGTGCGCGCGGTCGATTTCTACATGCCCAAGCACGAGATCATCTTCGACGCGATCCTCTCGCTTTACGCCCACGGGGAACCGACCGATGTGATCGCGGTCACCGATGAGTTGACCAAGACCGGTGAACTGACTCGGGCCGGGGGCGCGGAGTACCTGCACACCCTCACCGGCATCGTGCCGACCGCAGCCAACGCCGGCTTCTACTCCACCATCGTCGCCGAGAAGGCTGTGCTTCGCCGCCTGGTCGAAGCCGGTACGCGCATCGTGCAGATGGGATACGCGAGCGAGGGCGAGGTGCTGGATCTCGTCAACAACGCTCAGGCCGAGATCTACAGCGTGATGGGTGGTGTCGAAGCGGAAGACTTCGTGCCGCTCACCGTCGCGGTTACCACGGCGATCGATGAGATCGAGGCGGCGCGGGGCCGCGACGGCTCGATGACGGGCGTTCCCACCGGTTTCGCCGAACTCGACGAGCTCACCAACGGCTTGCACGGCGGACAGCTCATCATCGTGGCGGCCCGTCCGGCCCTCGGTAAGTCGACCCTTGCCCTCGACTTCGCCCGCGCGGCATCCATCAAGCACGATCTGCCGTCGATCTTCTTCTCGCTGGAAATGGGGCGTTCGGAGATCGCCATGCGCCTCCTCTCCGCCGAGGCCGCCGTGCCGCTGCAGAGCATGCGCAAAGGCACCCTGCACACCGAAGACTGGACGAAGATCGCGTCCACCCGCGGGCAGATCAACGATGCCCCGCTCTACATCGACGACAGTCCCAACATGACCCTGGTGGAGATTCGCGCCAAATGCCGGCGGCTCAAGCAGAAGGTCGGCCTCAAGATGGTGATCATCGACTACCTGCAGCTCATGACATCCGGAAAGAAAGTCGAGTCCCGCCAGCAGGAGGTCAGCGAATTCTCCCGCGCTCTCAAACTGCTCGCCAAGGAACTCCAGGTTCCCGTGATCGCCCTGTCGCAGCTCAATCGTGGGCCCGAGCAGCGTTCCGACAAGATGCCTGCCCTCTCCGACCTCCGGGAATCGGGATCGCTGGAGCAGGATGCTGACATGGTGATCCTCCTGCACCGCGACAGCGCCTATGAGAAGGAGAGCACCCGACCGGGTGAAGCCGACCTCATCGTGGCCAAGCATCGGAACGGTCCGACCAAGACGATCACCGTGGCCTTCCAGGGACACTTCTCCCGATTCCAGGACATGGCGCCGGCCTGATGACCCCTGCCGGAAGGCTCACGGGCGGGCCAGCGTAAACTGTGCTGCGTTGCCCACCGGGCGATGTCGTCCCTGGGGCGACGGGACAGGCAGGAGGCGCCAGGACGTGACACTCACCTCCCCGAGCACAGCACCGGGCGTCGAGTCAGCGCAGCGCGCGACCTACTGGCCGGTGCCGATCGCCCGGGCCGTTCCCACCGCCGGTCTCGCCCTCGTCATCACGTTCTCCTCCGACCACTCGGCCAGCTTCGGGCTCGTCGTGTTCGGTGTCTTCGGCATCGTTTCCGGAATCGTGAGCGGCGTTGGGGCGTGGCTTCGGCTCGCCGGCTCGCGCGTGCGGGCGTTCCTCGTGGCCCAGGCGATGGTCACCGTCGTCGCAGGGCTTGTCGCCCTGCTTCTCACAGGCGCAAATTCGAGCGGCAGCGAGGTGAGGTTCCTGTTCTTCACCATCACGATCTTCGCGGCAGTCACGGGATTTCTCGAGCTGTACAGCGGGCTGCGCAGCAGGCGCAGGTTCGTGGCGTCCGGTGACTGGATGGTGATGGGCACCATCACGGTGGCGCTCGCACTCGCCTTCATCCTGATCCCGCTTGACTACCGGCAGAACTACAGCGGGCCGGACCAGGTGAAACGAGTGCTTGACGCATCCGTCGTCGCGGTCGGCGTGCTCGGCGCCTGGGCCGCGATCGCGACCCTGTTCCTCGTGATCGCGGGCCTTTCCGCGAAGTGGGGAACCCAGTCAGCCGGCGCAGCGACAGCACGACACGTGACACCGATGGCGGCGCCAGGGGCCGACGCACCCAATACACCGAGGAAGCCCCCCGCAGAGAGCGAGAACCGAGGGTGACCGCTCCGCACAGCAACACCCCGAGTCGCCGCGATCGCCTGCGGCCATTCGAGTACGTCGCCATCTCTGCGGTCGTCGCGGCCTTCATCGGCGGCGTCGTCGTGTTCACCACGCGCCAGGTGACCCTCGGGCTGATCTTCGCCGGGGTCGCCTTCATCGTTTCCCTGGTGGTGATCGCGATGCTGGCCCTCGCCGTGAAACCCGATGCCGCCGAGAAGATCGATCTCACCGAGCAGGACCATCAATCCGACAGCGGTCACTGAACATCGTCGAGCAAGCATGACCACGTCCGGCAGTCGAGGCACCGTGCTGGTGACCGGGGCAACCGGAAACGTCGGCCAGGCAGTCGCGCGACAGCTGGTCGAACTGGGGCAGCCGGTCGTCTCGGCGGTGCGTGACATGGGCTCCGCGGCGATTGTCGCCGGCACGGAAGCGCGGTCGTTCCGGTTCGACGATCCGGCCGGCTGGCCGGCCGCACTCGACGGTGTCACCCGTCTCTTCCTGCTGAGGCCGCCGCCGATTGCGGACGTGCGGCGCTACCTGTTTCCGCTCATTGACAGCGCCCTGGATGCCGGCATCCAGCACATCGTCTTCCTCTCGCTGCAGGGAGTCCAATTCAACACCGCCACTCCGCACCACGCGGTGGAGAAGTACCTCAGGGAACGGTCTGCACCATTCACCTTTCTCCGGCCCAATTTCTTCATGCAGAACCTGTCAACCACCTATCGGGACGACATCCGCGACCGGGGTGAGATCTTCCTTCCCGCGGGTCGCGCCCACACGGCCTTCGTCGATACCGAGGACCTCGGACGAGTCGCGGCCGCCGTCCTGACCCAGCCGGGCCATCGGGGGAAGGCCTACACGCTGTGCGGTGAGCAGTCCATTGACTACTACTCGGTCGCCCACACACTGAGCGGCGCGCTCGGCTATGACGTGCGCTATTCCCGACCGACAGCGGTCGAGTATGCATCCCGGCTGGCCGAGCAGGGTGCCGCGGCCGACTACATCGCGGTGCAGAAGATGATCTACCGTGTGGTGAGGATGAACCTGTCGGCACTCCCCAATCACGCCATCCGTCGGCTCACTGGCAAGCCCGCGACGACATTCGCCCAATTCGCCCGGCGCGAGAAGGCCGCGTGGCGGCGACCCGCCGGAGGTTGAGCCTGTTTTCGCTTGGACAGGTGCCGTGTCAGCGTGCGCGATTGACGACAAGCGCCGGTCAGATCCGACATCCGCAGCCAAGATCGACCCGACCGAACACGATCCCCTTGTCGGACTGTAGCAACTGGCCCCTCGCCCCGGGTGAGGCCGCTGTGTGCTGGAAATCCATGCAGGAAACCCGACACGCCGATCTGCAGTCGAATGCCGACGGCCTGTCATTCGAGGTGCATGGATTTCGAGCAGCGCATAGCGGCGCGAGCGGCGCATGCCGGGGCTGGCCAGGGCTGGCGCTGGATCGCTATGGCTTCGCGGCGTAGTCCACCAGGTCGCTGGCAAGCCCGGCGTAGCCGGCCGGGGTGAGCGCGGTGAGCCTGGCCTTCGCGTCGGGGCCGATATCCAGTGCCCGCACGAAGGCGACCAGCTCGGCCCGGCCAACCCGCCTGCCGCGCGTGAGTTCCTTGAGCATCGCATAGGGGTCGGCGATCGAACTGCGACCGGCGGCGACCTCCGCTCGGATCACGGTCTGGATCGCCTCGCCGAGGATCTCCCAGTTGCCGTCAAGGTCCTCTGCGAGCCGCTCGCTGTTGACGGCGATCTCGCCGAGTCCGCGCTGGATGTTGTCGAGGGCGAGTACGGAGTGACCGAGGGCGACCCCCACGTTGCGCTGTGTGGTGGAGTCGGTGAGGTCGCGTTGAAGGCGTGAGGTGACGAGAGACGCGGCGAGCGAATCCAGGAGGGCGCTCGAGAGTTCGAGATTGGCCTCGGCATTCTCGAACCGGATCGGGTTGATCTTGTGCGGCATCGTCGACGACCCGATAGCGCCCGCCTGCGGGATCTGGGTGAAGTAGCCCATCGAGATGTAGCTCCAGATGTCAGTGCACAGGTTGTGCAGCACCCGGTTGGCATGGCTGATGCGCTGGTACAGCTCCGCTTGCCAGTCGTGCGGCTCGATCTGGGTCGTGAGCGGGTTCCACTCGAGGCCGAGCGACCCGACGAACTCGCGAGAGACGGCCGGCCAGTCCCGGTTCGGATCGGCGGCGACGTGCGCGGCGAAGGTTCCGGTCGCGCCGCTGAACTTGCCGAGGTACTCCACCGCCTCGACCTGCCGAAGGATGCGGCGCAGGCGGCTCACGAACACGGCGAATTCCTTGCCGACAGTCGTGGGGGTCGCGGGCTGACCGTGCGTGTGGGCGAGCATCGCATCCGCCCGATGGTCCAGCGCGCGGGAATGGAGCGCATCGATCACCGCGGTGATCCGGGGAATCCAGACCTCACGCACGGCCGCGCGGATTGTCAGTGCATACGCGAGATTGTTGATGTCTTCGCTCGTGCATGCGAAATGGGTGAGCTCCGCCACAGCCGTGAGCTTCAGCTCCGCCAGTCGCGCCCGCACGTAATACTCGACCGCTTTGACGTCATGCCGGGTGGTGGCCTCCAGGTCCGCGAGTTCGTCGATGTCGGACTGTCCGAAGTCCGCGACCAGGGCTCGGAGGGCGCGCACCTGCTCGGCGTCAAGGCGGCGGGCCCCAAACATCTCGTGGTCGGTGAGGTACAGCAGCCACTCGACCTCCACCTGGATGCGCGCGCGGTTGAGCCCAGCCTCGGAGAGGTGCTCTCCAAGGTCTGAGACGGCGTCGCGGTAACGTCCGTCGAGCGGGCTGAGCGGTTGTAGTGGCAGGGAATTCATGAGGGTACCCGTCGGATTCCTGGTTCGATTTGGCGGAACAGCGCCGCGCTGGCTCGTTCGATCATGCCGAGCACGCTGTCGAACATGGCGGCGTCGGAGTAGTACGGGTCTGGCACATCCACCTGCGCGGCCTGCTCGCCGTCGAAACTCAGGAGCATCTGCACCTTGCTCCGGTCCTGGTCGGTGTTGGCCCACGCCCGCAGTATCCGCTCCTGGCTGCGGTCGAAGACCACGACGAGGTCGAGGCTTTCGAACCAGTCCGGGTCGAACTGCTTCGCCCGATGTCGCGATCCGTCGTACCCGCGCGCGCTGAGCGCCGCGGTCGTGCGGGCATCCGAGGGCTCACCCACATGCCAGTCCCCGGTGCCCGCGGAGACGACGGTGATCGCGCCCTCGAATCCCGCTTTCCTCACCAGTTCACGGAACACCGTTTCGGCCATCGGCGAGCGGCAGATGTTGCCGGTGCAGACGAAACAAATGCGGAAGAGCGCCGACTCGTCGAGGGTGCGGTCGAAACTCATGGGGCCATTCTCCCGCACATCCCGGTCCCGGGCACGTCCGTTGCTCCTCCCCAGCCGCGACGAGGCGCGGACTTCGCGCAGCATCCGCTCTTGAGGCGTTGCTAACGCGGTCGGCACCGCACAGTTGGGGCCGAGGAAGGGGGCGCACATGGGATGTGGTGCACCGGCCGACAGCGGAGCGGCGGTGGCTCTGCGGCAACAGCTTGTCGCACTCGACCGGGTAGCGGGGCGACTCGCCCGAGCCCTATCGCTGCTGCCGCCGCCGGGGGGTCACGGGGTGTGGAGCGGGGACGCCCGGCGCATGTACGTGCTCGCCCTTGGGCAGCTCTCGGCACAGCTGCAGGCGGGGTGCGTCCTCCTCGACGAGGCGATTCGCGACACCCGGTACGCCTTAGCCTCGCTGGCCGAAGATACCCATGTCGGATGACCTCGTCATCGGCGGCGGGGGATCCATCGCCGTCGCCACCTCGGAGCTTTTCGACGACGCCGGTCGGCTCGGTGAGGTGCGTGGCCTGCTCGCCGAGTGCCACCGGCAGCTGGTCTCGATCGACCGGCTGGTCGGACCCACCCAGCTGAAGACCCTTGCTTCCCCCGGTCGAGCACTCGCAGCGGAACGGGCGATGGATGACGCGGCAGTGGTCCTCGCTCGCGCCGCGCCATCCGCCGAACTCCTCCGTGTTGCCCTCATCGCCAGCGCGGATGCCTACGGCCTTGGAGAACGGATTGCAGAGCGGCTCGCACAGGGGATCGCCGACAGCTTCGCCGGGCTGCTTGGCACTGTCCTGCCACCGATCGTGCTCGGCGCGCTGCCCACACTGCTCGGAATCGGAGCCGGCATCACGGTCGGAATCGCCCTCCTGCCGCCGGGGACCCGGGCCGCGCTGTTTCGGGCGCTGCCGGCCTGGCTGCAACGCAACAGCGCAATGCTTTCCGACCCCGCAGTGGTGCAGTTCGTGCGGCGCTCGGTGATGAGCGCAGACGAGTTCGGAGGCGGCCTGCTTCGCCTCCCCCCGGAGTTGATGCGAGTTCTCGGCGACGAGGGGCTCGGGAAGGTGGGCCTCGCCACCTCCTCCTCCGTGATGGTCGGGCTGGCCGGCACCACGGGTGCGCTCGTCGAGTCCGCTGTCACCGTTACGCAGCGGGGATCCACGGTGCCGGCAACCCGTGCCGAGAGCTACGCGGACCGGGCCGCCCGTGTGCCGCAGGGAAGCGCACAGGTGCGGATCGACCGGTATTCCCGACCGGGCGAGGCCGATCGGTTCGAGGTCTATGTCGGCGGCACCCGGGATTTCTCCCTCATGCCGGGCACTGACCCCTGGGACATGACCAGCAATGTGAATGCCCTTTCGGGACGGGAGGCCGGCGCCTACCGGGCCGTGACGCAGGCGATGGCCGCCGCGGGAATCACCCCGTCCTCACCGGTGCTCTTCACCGGATACTCGCAGGGTGGCCTCATCGCAGCAGAACTCGCCGCCTCGGGCGACTTCGACACCCGCGGGCTGTATACGCTCGGCGCGCCCGCGGCCCAGGTCGCGGTGCCGCGGAGCATTCCCTGGGTCGCCATCGAACATACGGATGACCTGGTGCCCGCGGTCGGCGGGAGCTGGGCATCCGCCGACCCGGTTCTGGTTCGGCGACAACTGTTTGACGGGCGTCCGATCCCGACGGACGTGATGTTGCCCGCCCATCAGCTCCCGGGTTACCTCGAGACCGCGGCCCTTGTCGATTCATCGCGGGAGCCCCGGGTTGTTGCCGCCATTGCGGGCTTCGATTCCTTCGGCGACGGCACCACGACGGTCGACTCCTCGTTGTACCGCGGGGTGCGAGAACCGCCCGCACCGAAGGGCGCGGCAGGCGGCGGTCCGCGCTCCTAGCGTCGATCCCGTCCGACGATCGGACGGATGAGGATGCCGATCAGCCAGCTCAGCAGGGCGAGAACGAGCGCGCCGAGCACTCCCCACCAGAAACCGTCGATCACGAGGCCGAAGCCGAGCAGGCTGGAGATCCAGCTCACGAGGAGAAGGAGCAGACCGTTGACCAGGAGGGCGAGCAGGCCGAGGGTGAGGATGTAGAGCGGGAAGGCAACAATACGGATGAAGGTGCCGATCACCCCGTTGACGATGCCGAAGATGAGCGCGACGAGCAGGTAGGTAAGCACCACCGCGAGGGTGTCTTGCGGCGGGAATGCGACCACGGTCACGCCGGCCACGATCAGGGTCGTCAACCACAGTGCGACGGCGTTGACCAGGAGGCGCACCAGGAATCTCATGCGTCCACTATGCCGTTCCGATCGCGACCGGCGCAATCGGGCGGTGTGCGTGCTCGGCGCGGGGACGGGCACACTGACGCCCGTCCCGACGGCCCCGTAGGCTTCTAGGGTGACCGATCCGACCGCCGCCACCGTTCGTCTGAGACCGGAAATCGTGGCGCTCGCCGCATACTCGCAGGGAAAGCCCGCCGGCACTGACGCATTCAAGCTGTCGTCCAACGAGAACCCGTTCGAGCCGATCCCCGAGGTGCTCGCAGCCATCGCCGCCAGCACCTCGGTCAACCGGTATCCCGACGCGGCTGGCAACGAACTTCGCGCCCGACTGGCCGGTCGCTTCGGCGTGCGGGAGGAAGAGGTGCATCTCGGAGCCGGATCGGTCTCGATTCTCGCCCAACTCATCCAGGCCGCCGCGGGACCGGGAGACGAGGTCCTCTACTCCTGGCGCTCGTTCGAGGCCTACCCGGGGCTCGTCGCCGTCGCCGGAGCCACCAGCGTGCCCGTGCCGAACACCGCGGACCACCGCCACGACCTGCCGGCGATGCTCGCCGCGATCACCGAGCGCACCCGAGCGGTGATCGTGTGCAGCCCGAACAACCCCACCGGGTCGATCGTGACCGCCTCGGAATTCAGCGCCTTCATGGCGATGGTTCCGGCCCGCATCCTGGTGATCCTCGACGAGGCGTATGCCGAATTCGTCACCGACGACACGGCAGTCGACGGCCGTGAACTCAGCGGCCGATACCCCAACCTCGTGGTCGCGCGCACCTTCTCCAAGGCCTACGGTCTTGCGGGACTGCGGATCGGGTATGCGGTCGGGCCGGAGTACATCCTCGATGCGGCACGGGCGACATCCATTCCGCTGTCGGTGACCGACGTCGCCCAGCGTGCCGCCCTGGTGTCGCTCGACCACGAAGACGTGCTCCTTGCCCGCGTGCACGAGCTCGCCGTGAGGCGCGATGCGGTGTGGCGCGATCTCCTCGGCCAGGGCTGGTCGGTACCGCGCCCGCACGGAAACTTCGTCTGGCTGGCCACCGGCGCGGCCACGGCTGCGGCTGCCGAGGTGTTCGCCGCCGCGGCAATCGTGGTGCGCCCGCTCGGGAAGGACGGCATCCGGATCTCGATCGGCGAGCCGAGGTCTGTGGATAAACTTCTATCTGGCGCCGCAGAGGTTATTCGCACCCTACCAAAGCCCGCACCAGCAGCCGCGTTAGATTAGAACGTCGCCGGCAGGTGGCCGTCTCGACGCGAGCAATGAATCACCACAGCCACCCGATCGATGAACAGGACTGCGAGGCCAGCGTGGCAGGATCCGCACAGATGGTGCAGCTTCTCTCCACCGAGGGAAGACTTCGGGCGGATGACGCGACCGCGGAGTATCTTCCTCTTGTCGAGGCCCTCTCCGACGACACGCTCCGACAGTTTTACCGGGACATGGTGATCACCCGCCGCTTCGATCTCGAGGCCACGAACCTGCAGCGCCAGGGACAACTGGCTCTCTGGCCACCGAGCCACGGCCAGGAGGCCGCCCAGGTCGGCTCTGCGCGTGCTGCCCGGCCGCAGGACCACCTGTTTCCGTCGTATCGGGAACATTCGGTCGGCATGATCCGCGGAGTCGACGTCGTCGACATCGTGCGGCTGATGCGCGGCGTGACGAACGGCGGTTGGAATCCGGCCGAATGCGGCAATTTCCACCTCTACACCCTCGTGCTCGGGTCCCAGGCTCTGCACGCCACCGGCTACGCCATGGGCATCGCCCTCGACGGGGAGACCGGCACGGGAGATGCGGAATCGGATCGCGCGGTCATGGCCTACTTCGGGGACGGCGCCACCAGCCAAGGGGATGTGAGCGAGGCGCTCGTTTTCGCGGCGAGTTTCAACGCGCCGCAGGTCTTCTTCCTGCAGAACAACCAGTGGGCCATCTCGGTGCCGGTGCGCGTACAGTCCCGCACCCCGCTCTACCTGCGTGCGTGCGGTTTCGGCATGCCCGGCATCCAGGTCGATGGAAACGACGTGCTCGCGACCTACGCGGTGACCCGCAAGAACCTCGACGAGGCCCGGGCCGGCCAGGGCCCTCGCCTCATCGAGGCACTCACCTATCGCATCGGCGCGCACACCACGAGCGACGACCCGACTAAATACCGGCCGGATGCCGAGACCGCATCGTGGGTGGCGAAAGATCCGATCACCCGGTACGAGAGCTACCTCCGCGGCCGCGGTGAGGGCGACGACTTCTTCGCCGACGCCGGAACGGAGGCGGAGGATTTCTCCGCCGACCTCCGCCGCCGCACTCTCGAACTCGTCGCGCCGGCCACCGATGTCATCTTCGACTACGTCTACTCCGAGCAGCACCCCGTGATGGATGCCCAGAAACGGTGGCTGGTCGACTACGAGGCCAGCCTGGGGGGCTCCGCCTGATGGCCGAAGAACTGCCGTTGGCAAAGGCACTGAACGCCGGACTGCGTAAGGCCCTCTCCGACGACCCCAAAGTCCTGCTGATGGGAGAGGACATCGGTCCTCTCGGCGGCGTTTTCCGCGTCACCGAAGGACTCCAGGCCGAGTTCGGCGATCGACGGGTGTTCGACACACCGCTAGCAGAGTCCGGCATCATCGGCACGGCGATCGGGCTGGCGATGCGCGGCTACCGCCCCGTCTGCGAGATCCAGTTCGACGGTTTCATCTTCCCCGGGTTCGACCAGATCACCTCCCAACTGGCCAAGATGACGAGTCGTCACGAGGGTCGCATCACCATGCCGGTGGTGATCCGCGTTCCCTACGGCGGGCACATCGGCGCGGTCGAGCATCACCAGGAGAGCCCGGAGGCGTACTTCGCCCATACCCCGGGCCTACGGGTCGTGAGCCCGAGCACTCCGAACGACGCGTACTGGATGATCCAGGAGGCATGTGCCTCCAACGACCCGGTGGTGTTCTTCGAGCCGAAGAGCCGGTACTGGAACAAGGGCCCTGTCGACTTCGCCGCCAGCCCGTCTCCACTGCACTCGAGCCGGGTCGTGCGCACGGGCACCGAGGTGACGCTCGTCGGGCACGGGGCGATGGTCAATGTGCTGATGCAGGCCGCCGAGCTCGCCCAGCAGGAGGGTACGAGCCTCGAGGTCATCGACTTACGCTCGCTGTCCCCCATCGACTACGCGCCGATCATCGCATCGGTGCAGAAGACCGGGCGACTTGTCGTGGCATCCGAGGCGCCGGGCTCGGTGAGCATTTCGTCGGAGATCGCGGCGACCGTCACGGAGAGGGCGTTCTACTCGCTGGAAGCACCGGTTCTGCGGGTGTCGAGCTTCGATACGCCCTTCCCGCCCGCAAAACTCGAGACCGTCTACCTTCCGGATGCGGACCGCATCCTCGAGGCCGTCGACCGCGCCCTGGCCTACTAGCACTGGCCTACTAGCTAAGGAGCATCGTGACCAGTTCAGAATTCACCCTCCCCGATGTCGGCGAAGGCCTGACCGAAGCCGAGATCGTGGCCTGGAAGGTCAAACCGGGCGACGAAGTGGCCGTGAACCAGGTGCTCGTGGAGATCGAAACCGCGAAGTCTCTCGTGGAGCTGCCCTCCCCGTTCGCTGGGACGGTCACGGCACTGCTGGTCGCCGAGGGCCAGACGGTGGATGTCGGAACGCCGATCATCTCCGTATCATCGGGACCGGTCGACGCGGTGCCGGCAAGTGCAAGCGCAGGCGCCGGCACAGCCGCCGACGCTGTCGCCGATACCGCCGGTAGCATCTCGACCGAGTCCGACGGCGGCGCCGTGCTCGTCGGCTATGGAATCAAGGGCAAGGTTGCATCCCGCCGCACCCGGGCCGCCTCGACCAGCACCGCTTCCGGTATCGCCGGGACAGCTTCCCGGCAGAGTTCGGTGCCCGCCGCATCCGCGTCGTCGATCATTGCGAAGCCTCCCATCCGCAAGCTCGCCAAAGACCTCGCCGTGAACCTCGCGGAGGTGACCCCGACCGGGCTCGCCGGGGAGATCATCCGCGAGGACGTTGTGCGCCAGGCCTCGCAGGGCACGCTGTTCCGCAACATCGAAACGCCGTCGTGGGGCAGCGATCGCGAGGAACGCATCCCGGTGAAAGGCATCCGCAAAGCGATCGCGACCGCCATGGTGTCGAGCGCCTTCACCGCACCCCACGTGAGTCTCTTCGTCGACGTCGATGCCACCCGAACCATGGAATTCGTCAAGCGACTGAAGAACTCGACCGATTTCGCGGGGGTGAAAGTGTCGCCGCTGCTCATCATGGCGAAAGCGATGATCTGGGCCGTGCGTCGGAACCCCACCGTTAACGCCCAGTGGACCGACAGCGAAATAGTCGTCAAGCACTACGTGAACTTCGGCATCGCAGCGGCCACTCCGCGCGGCCTCATCGTGCCGAACATCAAGGAGGCGCAGGAACTGTCCCTGCGCGAACTCGCCTCGGCGATCGAACAACTCACGATCACCGCTCGCGACGGCAAGACCAGCCCAGCCGACCAGGCCGGTGGCACCATCACGGTCACCAACATCGGTGTCTTCGGCATGGACACCGGCACACCCATCCTGAACCCCGGCGAGGTCGCGATCGTCGCCATGGGCACGATCAAACAGAAGCCCTGGGTCGTGGATGGCGAAGTGCGACCGCGCTTTGTCACCACCCTCGGGGCCAGCTTCGACCACCGCATAGTGGACGGGGATGTCGCGAGCCGATTCCTCGCCGATGTCGCGAGCGTCATCGAAGAACCGGCCCTGCTCCTCGACTGACGGAGCCGAGCGGAGTATTTTTCCCGCCCCTCGCCCCTCTTTATCAATCGAAGAGAGCGGATGCACTCCCGCACCGCGCTCAAGACCGAGAGAAGAGTGAGCGAGATGGCGATTATCGACGGCAAGGCACCTCAACCGGAGGACGATCGGGGCTGGTCCCCGCGGGTGGTGGTGAAGTTGAACAGCGCGCCGGAGTACGCGTTCCTGCCGAAGTTCTCCGCCCGCTCTGCCTTCACCCGCAAGCTGCATTCCGCCGAAAGCGACCTCGTGCAGACCCTCCGCCGCGTGCATCCGGAAGGCCGGCTCACCCGGTACCTTCACGAGGATGAGGCGATCAGCGCCGGCCGCCGCGCTCGGTTCGCCCCCTACCTTGCCATCACGGCGCCGGATGCCGAGACCGCGACCCGACTGGCCCGGGAGATCGCCGCGCTGGACACCGTCGACACCGCCTACGTCGAGGGCGGCCCGACGCCGCCGCCGGTGGTGAATCCGGCCGACGACCCGCGCAGCACCAGCCAGGGTTACCTCGACGCCGCGCCCGAGGGAATCGACGCCCGCTGGGCCTGGGGGCTGACCGACGGCCACGACGTGGGTTTCGTCGATCTCGAGCAGGGCTGGACACTCGACCACGAAGATCTTGTCGCCGCCGGAATCACCGTGATCTCCGGCATCAATACGGCGTATCCCGGCCACGGCACGGCGGTGCTCGGCGAGGTCGTCGCCTCCGACAACACCCGCGGCGGCATCGGCATAGCGCCGCGAGCGAACGCCAGGGTCGTCTCCCAGTACCGCACCGCCACCAACTACTCCACGGCGGCCGCGATCCTCTCCGCCGTCGATTCGATGTCGGCGGGGGACGTGCTTCTCCTCGAAGCGCAGACCACGGTCGGGGCATCCTCGTTCCTTCCGGTCGAGGTGGAGCGGGCAGTCTTCGACGCGATCGTTGTGGCGACCGATGCCGGCATCACCGTCATCGAGGCCGGCGGCAACGGCGGCAATGACCTGGACGCCTACACGGATGCCGCAGGCCGCCACATCCTCGATCGCTCCGACCCGTATTTCCGCGACTCGGGTGCGATCATGGTGGGCGCCGCGAGTTCGAGCATCCCGCACACGCGGCTCGGCTTCTCCAATTACGGCAGCCGCATCGACTGCTTCGGCTGGGGGCAGGGCATCGACACCACCGGCGATGGCTGGACGGGCACCTCGACAACCGCCTACACCGGCTCGTTCGGCGGAACCTCCGGTGCGAGTCCGATCGTGGCCGGAGCGGCCATCCTGGTGCAGTCGTGGCAGCGCCGCGTTCACGGTCGGGTCTTCGACGCGTGGACGCTTCGCACCCTGCTCAGCGGCAGCAACAACACCCCGAGCGCTTCGCCCGGCACGGACCGCATCGGCCGGATGCCCGACCTGCACGCCCTCATCCAGGCGCTCATCGACAACGACCGTTTCCGTCCCGACGTAAACCAGTACCTGCAGTGGGAGTACATCCTCTTCGGCCTACTCAACGATGCGCCGGGCATGATCTGGGTGCCCGGTGTCGGCCCCGTGCCGGTTGACCCGGGGTGGGGGGACATGTCCCGCGCGGATCGCCTGCTCTTCGCCGAGGTGCTCGGTCGCGAGTTGGAAAGCGTCGGGGTCGCCGGGGTGAGCGTCGAGGCCGTTGCCGATGCATCCTTCGCCGCGCTCCAGCGCACGCTGGAGTTGAGCGCACGGCGGCAATAGGCGAGTCCGGTCCCGCCCGGCATCTTCCCACTTCGGCACCGGTGGAGGACTGCGCGGTACAGTATCATTGATAACGGTTCTCATTACTGTTCTCGACCGCGTGGAGGAACTCATCGCCAAGCCCGTCACGCTCGTTGCCCTGCTCACCGGCACGGCGCTCGTCCTCGTGCTCGCCGGATGCTCTGGTGCCGCGACCGCGCAAAAGGACGACGGTCTCATCCGTGTTGTCGCATCGACCAACGTCTATGGCGACATAGCGAAGACAATCGGCGGCGACCGCGTCGCGGTCACCTCGATCATCTCCGACCCGTCCCAGGATCCGCACTCCTACGAAGCCAATGCGCAGATGCAGCTCGCCCTCTCCCTGGCGGACGTGGTGATCCAAAACGGCGGCGGCTATGACGCCTTCGTCGGCACGCTGTTGAGGGGGGCGAAGAACCCGAAGGTCGTGGTGCTCGATGCCGTCGCGATTTCGGGCTACGACCAGCGGCCGGCCACCGGGGACTTCAACGAGCACATGTGGTACGACGTGCCAACGGTTCGGAGGGTCGCCGCTCGCATCGCGAAGCAGTTCTCGGCTCTCGAACCGAGCGGCGCCCCCGCGTTCACGACCAACACCGCCCGGTTCACCGCGGAGCTCGATGTGCTCCAGGCGTCCGAAACGAAAATCAAGGCGACCGCCGTCGGTTCAGGGGCCGCGATAACCGAGTCCGTGCCGCTCTACCTCCTCGACGCGGTCGGGCTTGTCAACAAGACTCCCGAGAAGTTCAGCGCGGCGATCGAGGCGGGCACAGAAGTCTCGCCCGTCGCACTGCAGCAGACCCTCGCGCTGTTCAGCGGCCGCGCCGTGAAACTGCTCGCCTACAACGAGCAGACCACCTCTCCCGAGACGGTCCGGGTGCGTGCCGCGGCCCGGAAGGCGGGAATCGCCGTCGTGCAGGTGCGGGAAACGCTGCCGCGGGGCAAGAACTATGTCGCCTGGATGACCGACACCCTCGCTTCCATCGCCAGGGCGCTGCGATGACCGCACCGTCTCCCGTGCTCAGCCTGCGAGCGGCCTCGCTGTCATTCGGCGACCGAACGCTCTGGCAAAACCTCACCCTCGACGTGCGGCCGGGCGAGTTTCTTGCCGTGCTCGGCCCCAACGGCACCGGCAAGACCAGCCTGCTGAAGGCGATCCTCGGACAGCGGAAACTCAGCTCGGGCACAATCGAGATCCTCGGCGAGCCTGTGGCCCGCGGCAGTCGACGGATCGGATACATCCCGCAGCAGAAACTGCTGGAACCGGGCACGCCGCTCCGCGCTCGGGACCTCGTTGCCTTCGGCCTGAACGGTCATCGTTGGGGGCTGCCGATCAGTTCCCGGGCGGTCCGGCGGCAGGTGGACAGCATCCTGGAGTCCGTCGGTGCGACGGAGTATGCGAACGTGCCCGTCGCGACGCTCTCCGGCGGGGAGCAACAGCGCGTGCGGGTTGGCCAGTCGATTGCGGGAGGGCCAAGCCTCCTGCTCTGCGACGAGCCGTTGATCTCGCTCGACCTGCACCACCAGCGCCAAGTGAGCGAGCTCATCGATGAACAGCGCGCAGCGACCAACACCGCCGTTGTGTTCGTCACCCACGATGTGAACCCCATACTCGGGATGGTCGACCGTGTGCTCTACCTGGCCGGCGGCCGCTTCCGGGTGGGCACCCCAGAGGAGGTGCTGCGAAGCGACGTGCTCTCCTCCATATACAACACCCCGGTGGAGGTCATCCGCAGTCGCGGTCGCGTCGTCGTGCTCGGTGCCCCGGAAGGCTACGGGGTGCACCACCACCTGGAACTCGACGGCGGGGCGTCCGCCTCATGAATACCGACTTCTGGCAGCAGGTCTTCGGTTTCGACAACTACGGACAACTGCTCGGCCTGGTGAAGAACTCGATCATCGCCGGGGCCCTCCTCGGCGTCGTCGGAGGACTCATCGGGCCTTTCGTGATGACCCGCGACCTCGCCTTCGCGGTGCACGGAATCAGCGAGTTGAGTTTTGCCGGGGCATCCGCGGCGCTGCTGTTCGGGGTGAATGTGGTGACCGGATCGATCGCCGGCTCGCTGCTCGCGGCGCTGCTCATCGGCATGCTCGGGGCGAAGGCGCGCGAGCGCAACTCGATCATCGCCGTTCTCATGCCGTTCGGCCTGGGGCTCGGCATCCTGTTTCTCGCACTGTACCGGGGGCGCAGTGCAAACAAATTCGGACTCCTCACCGGTCAGATCGTGTCGGTCGACAACCCGCAGCTGCTCATGCTCGTCGTCATCTCGGCGGCCGTCATCGCCGGGCTGTTGCTGATATGGCGACCATTGAGCTTCGCCAGCGTCGATGCCGACGTTGCCAGGGCGAAGGGACTGCCGGTCACCGCTATCTCGATAGTCTTCATGATCCTGTTGGGACTCGCGACGGCGGTGTCCATCCAAATCGTGGGGGCGCTGCTGGTGCTATCGCTGCTCGTCACACCGGCCGCCGCGGCCATGCGGGTGACCTCTTCCCCCCTCCTCACCCCCCTGCTGAGCGTGGCCTTCGCTGTCACCTCGGTGGTTGGGGGAATCCTGCTCGCCCTCGGCGGCGGGCTGCCGATCAGCCCATACGTCACCACGATCTCGTTCGTGATCTACCTCGCCTGCCGGGCAATCGGATACCGGCGCTCGCGAATCGGCAACGGGGGCCGGTTGGTCAAAACGCAGTCAGAGCGGGCCGTGCCATGACGCCGCCGGTTCGCAAGCGAAACACCTGGCAGCGGGAGGCGGTGCGCGCGGCGCTCGCCGGGGGCGACGGATTCGTCAGCGCGCAGCGACTGCACGCCACCCTGCGCGATTCCGGCTCCCCAATCGGTCTCGCCACGGTTTACCGTGCTCTCGCCGATCTCACCGGCGAAGGCGAGGCCGACTCGCTGCAGTCACCCGACGGTGAGAACCTCTATCGCGCCTGCACGCCGGGCCAGCACCACCATCACCTCATCTGCCGCAACTGCGGACTCACGGTAGAGATCGAAGCGGATGCCGTGGAGCGTTGGGCCCAATCGGTCGCCGCCGAGCACGGCTTCAGCCAGCCGAACCACGTGGTGGACGTCTTCGGCCTGTGCGCCAACTGCTCCCCGCCACGCTGAGCTCCGCGCCGGCGTGCGGTTAGGCTCTACGGGCATACTGCCACAACTACTGGGGGAATCTCATGTCCAAGCTGTCCCGCACCGCTCTCACCACGCTGTTCGCCGGCGCGGCGCTCGCTTTCGCCCTCACCGGATGCACCGCTGCCGGTTCCGGCACGTCTGCTTCGGCAACGCCCGCTCCAACAAAATCCGCGCAGAGCAAGACGGCCGCCTGCACGTCGCTTGAGACCTCCGTGAAGGCGTCGACCACCGAACTCGCCTCGAGCTTCGGTTCCATCGCCACCGACCCGGGAAAGGCGGTCGGCGGGCTCCAGTCCGTGGCCGATGCCTTCGACAGCGGGCTCGCCAAACTCTCCAACGCGCAGGTCAAGGCGGCCGGGACGGCAGCCAATGACTCGATCAAGGAGATGATCCTTGAGGTGAAGGGTTTGGTCGCAAACCCCTCCGGGGACACCGGGAAGCTCAAAACCGCCGTTACGGCCGTGCAGACCGAGTTCACGGCGATCGGCAAGCTCTGCTCCTGAGCCGTCGCCGCCTTGCGGATCGCCCGCGGCATCCGTAGTATTGGACGCTGCTGAGCGCACTTACGCGCTGCAGCCTGTACACAAACCCTCCACGTTCGATTGGTGGGTGGTGTGTGCCGACAAGAAATCTTGGGTAGGGACACCTCGTCCCTACGGTAATCGGAGGAAAACCATGGCCGCAGTGTGCCAGGTGACTGGAGCCGTTCCCGGCTTCGGGCACAACATTTCGCACTCGCACCGTCGGACGAAGCGTCGCTTCGACCCGAACGTGCAGAAGAAGACGTATTACGTTCCGTCGCTCAAGCGCAGCGTCACGTTGACGTTGAGCGCCAAGGGCATCAAAGTCATTGACGCTCGCGGCATCGAATCGGTGGTCAAGGACATCCTGGGCCGTGGGGTGAAGATCTAATGGCAAAACAGCAGGACGTCCGTCCGATCATCAAGCTCCGTTCCACCGCCGGCACCGGTTACACCTACGTGACCAAGAAGAACCGCCGCAATGACCCCGACCGCCTCGTACTGAAGAAGTACGACCCGGTAGTCCGCAAGCACGTCGAATTCCGCGAGGAGCGCTAACCATGGCGAAGAAGAGCAAGATCGCTGCCAACGAGCAGCGCAAGATCGTGGTCGCGCGCTACGCGACCAAGCGACTCGAGCTGAAGAAGGCTCTCGTCGACCCCGCATCCTCCGACGCCGAGCGAGAAGCCGCCAGGCTCGGCCTGCAGAAGCTTCCGCGCGACGCGTCTCCGGTGCGCGTGCGTGGTCGTGACGCCATCGATGGTCGCCCGCGTGGTTTCCTCAGCCAGTTCGGGGTTTCTCGCGTGCGTTTCCGCGATATGGCTCACCGGGGCGAATTGCCCGGTATTACCAAGTCAAGCTGGTAAATTACAGGCGGCCCAAGGGTTTACGCCCCGCATCCGCATTCTGATCCAATCAACATCCTGATCCAATCGACCGAACTGCCCGCCTGGGCAGGAACGTTTGTTTCGAAAGCACTTTCGTCCGAGGAGGACTTCAATGGCTGACAAGTCACTAAACCGTACCGAGCTCGTCGCGGCAGTTGCCGCTGAGTCTGGCCAGAGCCAGGCTGCAGTGAACGGCGTCCTCGACGCCCTGTTCTCCACCCTCGCCACTTCGGTCGGCGAAGGCACCAAGGTCACGATTCCCGGCTGGCTCGCGGTCGAGCGCACCCACCGCGCCGCACGTGCCGGTCGCAACCCGTCCACGGGCGAGGCCATCCAGATCAAGGCGGGCTACGGCGTGAAGGTCAGCGCCGGCAGCAAGCTGAAGGCTGCTGCCAAGTAGTCTTTCTTCTCGTCTCGAAGGGGATGCCGTCCGTGAGGGCGGCATCCCCTTCGGTCGTTTCCGACGCGACATCCGCGCCGCACCGGGTTCGTTCGCTCGCTTAGGCTGGATGTCGTGCCACGGATCGTGAAAATCGCCGGCCCGGCGCTGCTTCTGGTCGTTGCCCTCGCATCCCTGCTCGCCGCGCTGGCCTTCGGGCATGCCGACGTCGCGCCGGCGCTCGCGGATCCGGGTGCGCTGGTGCGGTACGGGCTGCCGGTCGCGACCCTGCTTGTCAATCTCGGTGCGTCCGTGACGCTCGGTTCGCTCGTGCTGCTCTGTTTCGCCATGAGCGTCGACCGGCCGGAGTTCGCCCGCACGCTCGACATCGCCTCGGGAGCCGCGGCCTTCTGGACGATCGCATCGGTCGCCGCGAGCTTTCTCACGTTCGTGAACTTCTACACGAAGCCCATCACGCTCGATGCGGACTTCGGCGCGGCCCTCGGGGACTTCCTCACCAGCAAGGCGGTTGGGCAGGCCTGGCTCGTGAGCACTCTCATCGCCGCGGCGGTCACGGTGCTCTGCTTCGCCGTGCGCAACCCGACGGTGCTCGCGTTCGTTGCGCTCGTCGCGGCGGCTGGCTTGGTGCCACAGGCGCTCCAGGCCCACTCCGCGAATACCGCAGGGCACGACGCGGCGGTCTCGTCTCTCGCCCTCCACGTGCTCTTTGCGGCGATCTGGCTCGGCGGGCTCGTGACCATCATGCTGCTCCGCTCGAGGCTCGACACCGCACGGATCGGGACGATCGTGACGCGGTACTCCACGCTCGCGGTCATCAGTTTCGTCGTGGTCGCGGCCTCCGGCTATGTGAACGCCGCCCTGCGCATCGGCACCCCCGCCCAGTTGCTCACGCCATACGGCATCCTGCTGCTGGTCAAGGCTCTCGCCCTGCTCCTTCTCGGACTCTTCGGGCTGTGGCAGCGGCGAATCCTGGTCGCGAAGCTGCTGGGGTCCACCTCCGGCGGCAAGCGGTTCTTCTGGTGGCTCGTTACCGGGGAGCTCGCTCTCATGGGACTCGCCTCCGGTGTGGCGGCGGCGCTCGCCCGCACGGAAAGCCCGGACTCACAGGGTGCGACGCGCACGACTCCCGCCTGGATCCTCACCCAGGCGCCGCTGCCGCCGGAACTCACCCTCTCGCGCTACGTCACCAGCTGGCGATTCGACATTCTCTGGGTACTGCTGATCGCGTTCCTCGCGTTCTTCTACATCGCCGGCGTGGTGCGTTTGCATCGTCGCGGCGACAGCTGGCCGGTGCATCGACTCGTGCTCTGGCTCGCCGGTCTCGCGCTGCTGTTCTGGGTGACCAACGGGGGCATCAACGTCTACGAGAAATACCTGTTCAGCGTCCACATGCTCGGACACATGCTGCTCGGCATGATGATTCCGCTGCTGCTTGTGCCCGCCGCGCCCATCACCCTTGCGCTCCGCACCATCACGAAACGGGCGGACGGCAGTCGCGGACCGCGAGAGTGGATCATGCTGTTCGTGCACTCTCGCGTCTCGTCCATCCTCTCCAATCCGATCGTGGCCGCCGCGCTTTTCGTGGTGTCGCTGTGGGTCTTCTACTACACGCCCCTGTTCAGCTGGGCGACCACCGACCATGTCGGGCACACCTGGATGATCGCGCATTTCCTCATCACCGGCTACCTGTTCGTGCAGGCACTGATCGGAGTCGACCGGGTGCCGTACCGTGCGCCCTATCCGATGCGGCTGCTCGTGCTGCTCGGCACCATGGCATTCCACGCGTTCTTCGGACTCTCGCTCCTCACCGGCACCGGTCTGCTTCTCGCCAACTGGTACGGCGCGATGGGACGCACCTGGGGGGCGAGCGCGATCGTCGACCAGCAGACCGGCGGCGGCATCGCCTGGAGCGCGGGCGAGATCCCCACGATCATTCTCGCCATCACGGTGGCTATCATGTGGTCGAGGAGCGACGCGAAGGATGCCAGGCGACTCGACCGCAAGGCGGACCGAGACGGCGGCACCGAGCTGAGGGAATACAACCGGATGTTGGCCGGCCGAGCCGAGCGACGGTGATTGCCGCCCTCAGTCGAACTGCGCCGCGACCACCGGACTGCCGTCTGCGGCGAAGGTGATGAGGTAGCGAACGGCGAACGGAACGTCCTCGTCGAAGGTCGACAGACTCCCGTCGAAGATCGACTTCACCGTCACCCTGAGGTGGGCGAGGGCTCCCGTCTCGGGCACTTGCCAGCTCCCCGCCGCGTCGCCCGGCACGATCGTGACGACGGGGTATTTCACGATCGACCAGGCCGGGGCATCCTGGATACGGTCGGTGATCTGCTTGCCCATCGGGCATCCGGTGGGCAGAAGCACCTTCTGTGCGGTGCACGCCGCGAGGAACCCGTCGACTTCCTTCTGGACCTCACGCACGAAGGCGCGATTGGGCTGGATGTCGAGGGTCGCTTCCGCGAAACTGGCCGGCTTGCTGACCAGCGTCGCCACCTTCGCGCCCGTGAGGTAGCGGGAGGCGTGACTCAGCACCACCCGGCTCGGCGTGAGCACGCGGTAGGCATGCGGACGGCCAGGGGTGGTGTCGAGCAGGGTGACCCCATTGGCGGCAATCCCGTTTGCTCCGCCGGGACCGCCGTTCCGCACGGTGACTCTGAGCAGGCTCAGTGGCGAATCGACGAAGCGCCAGGCGGAGAAGACCCCGAGTCGCACGCCGCTTCGTTCCACGACGAACGCGGAGGTGCCCGCGGAGCCCCCGACGGTGTAACCATATAAGACGGTGTGGCGCCCGCCGCCGTCATCCCTGTCGCGGATCAAGCGGATATCCGACAGCGGAGCGAGCGCTGCCGGCGCAAGCAGTTCGTCGGTTCCGATTGCGCCGGCCGTGACCCCGGGCATCCGTCTGGCACCGTCCACATCGCCCCGGGCGATGGCGTCGAGATAGGAGGAGACAAACCCCGGGGCGCTGTACAAGGTGAGATTGAGGGTCGTCACCGTGCCGAGGAACGCGAACAGCAGAAGGCCGAGCAGCACGACCGGGCGGACGAGCATTCGGTGCGGCATCCCCACATCCTAAGTGTCGCTCCCGCACACGGTTTGTCTACAGGGGAGGCTTCCCGCACCGACCGGGCGGAACTGTCGGCGGTAGATTGGAGTGCTGTTACGGATGCGGGGAAGAGGAGTGTCGTGGCCGAATTCGCACTCTCAGCCGAGCAGGCCGCCGTCTTCGAACTCATCGAGAACAGCCGCGAGAACATCTTCGTCACCGGTCGGGCCGGGACCGGCAAATCGACGCTGCTGAACCATCTCTCGTGGAACACCTCGAAGCAGGTGGTCATCGCGGCCCCCACCGGCGTCGCGGCACTCAACGTGGGCGGGCAGACCATCCACTCGCTCTTCCGCCTCCCGATCGGGGTGATTGCCGATCAGGCGATCGACCAGGTCGCGGAGTTGCGCAAGCTTCTCAACACCATCGACACCCTCGTGATCGACGAGGTCTCCATGGTCAACGCCGACCTGGTGGATGCCATCGACCGCAGCCTTCGCCAGGCGCGCCAGAAGCCCTTCACCGCGTTCGGGGGCGTGCAGGTCGTGCTGTTCGGAGATCCGTACCAGCTCGCACCGGTGCCGGGCGACACCGACGAGCGCGCCTACTTCATCGACCAGTACCGCTCGATGTGGTTCTTCGACGCCAAGGTCTGGCGGGAGACCGAGTTGCGAATCTTCGAGCTGACCACCATCCATCGCCAGCACGAGGCCGAGTTCAAGTTCATGCTCAATGCGGTGCGCCACGGGATGGTCACGGCGGAGATCGCGCGCCGCCTCAACGAGACCGGCGCCCGCCCGGCCCCGTCGGATGGCACGATAACCCTCGCTACCCGCAACGACACAGCGAACCGCATCAACGCTGCCGCCCTCGCCCGCCTCCCTGGAGCGGTGAAGACGGCGAAGGCCGACGTCACCGGTGATTTCGGTGGGCGCTCCTTTCCGGCCGACGAGTCACTTCAGCTCAAGGTGGGCGCGCGGGTGATGTTCCTGCGCAACGACTCCGGGGGCGAGGGCGGCCAGCGCTGGGTCAACGGCACGGTCGGCACGGTCACGAAGATCGCCTCGACCGTGTTCGTGGAGGTCGACGGGGAGGTTCACGAGGTGCAGCCGTCCATCTGGGAGAAGTTCAAGTACACCTATTCGGCGTCGACGAAGACTCTGAAGAAAGACATCGTCGCGGAGTTCACCCAGTTTCCGCTGCGGCTGGCCTGGGCTGTCACCATCCACAAGTCCCAGGGCAAGACCTACGATCGCGCGATCGTGGACCTCGGATCGGGAACCTTCAGCGCGGGCCAGACGTATGTTGCGCTCAGCCGCCTGACCGAGTTGGACGGACTCTATCTCTCCCGGCCGCTGCGGCCGAGCGACATCCGCGTCGATCCGCATGTGGAGCGGTTCATGAGCGGGGCGACCCCAATGCCCGCCATCGACGCCTGAGCGATCCGCAATGCTGCTAGCCCGCGGCCTTCGCGCGTTCACTGTGGGGCCACGAACCACCGGCCCAGGTGCCGCGACCGCGATGACGCGGTCGACGCACCACTCCCCCGGGAGAGCCGGACGCGAGTGCCGGCCGCCCTCCCGAGGGAGCGGTTGTGCGACTGCTATGCGGTGGCGTGAGTGCGAACCACCTTGTCGGCACCGAGGCCGACGGCGAGCAGGATCACGGCGCTGCCGAAGTGGAGCACGTTGTCCGGGGCGTTGATGGCCAGGATGTTGGCGGCCGAGCCCACGAGGAACAGGCCGACGACTCCGAGCAGCAGGTAGGCCGCGCCGACCACACTGTTGACCGACTTGGCGGCGCGCACGCTGGACAGTCCGGCGATGAGCAGCGCGGCTCCGATCAGAAGGTGGGCCACATTGTGGAACACGTTGACCTCGAAGATGCCGAGCAGCAGGCCGCCCTTGACGTCGAAGAAGCCGATGCCGGACGTGGCCGTGAAGCCGAGCAGTCCGACGAGGAGGTAGACCGCACCGAAGACGGTTGCGAGCAGGCGGTTGGGGGACTTGGACATGATGTTTCTCCTTTGCAGCTCGACGGGTGTCTCGCTTGACTAGTATTCGTGACCGGTGGCCGCAGGGTTTGGTAGCGAACGCTCATCGCGCGTTCAGCGCGCGCGCAGACTGCCACCGCGCTGAACTACGGGAGCCACTCGCTGCATGCGTCACAATGGAATCATGCCGATCGTCCCCGACACCAAGAATTGGACCTGGGTGGTGGAGCGACCGTGCCCGGAGTGCGGTTTCGACGCCGCCACCTTCGCTAAGCGCGAGGTTGCGGGCATCCTGCGAGCGAACGCCGCGGCCTGGCCCGCGGTGCTGGAGCGAGCCGCTGTCGCCGTGCGTCCCGACGACGAGACCTGGTCCCCGCTCGAATACGCCGCGCACGTGCGGGATGTCCTCCGGCTCTTCCTCACCCGCCTCGCCCTGATGCTCGAGGAGGACGATCCGATCTTTCCCGACTGGGACCAGGACGCGACGGCCGTTGCCGATCGGTACGACCTGCAGGATCCCGCGGTTGTCGGGCGTGAACTCGTCGCGGCGGCGGAGGCGCTCGCCGGGGCCTTCGAGACGATCCCGGATGCCGCCTGGGAGCGCAACGGCCGCCGAAGCGACGGTGCCGCCTTCACTGTCGCGAGCTTCGCAATCTACCTGGCACACGATCCCGTACACCATCTCTGGGACGTCCGCCTCCCTCGGTGAGCCGTCTCGGTCCCGCGGAGGCGGTGCTACTTGCTTGTGCCCTGCGACACCGAACCCTGAAGCTGGCGCTGAAAGATCAGGTACACGATGAAGACCGGCACGATCGTCATGACGGCACCGGCGAAAAGCTGCCCGAAGTCCACCGAATACCCGGCCTGGGAGGCGAACGAGGCCATGCCCTGTGTGAGCACATAGTTCTTCGGATCGGTGTTCAACGCCACCGGCAGCAAGAACTGGTTCCACAGTCCGACGAAATTGAGGATTGCAACGGTCGCAAGCCCGGGACGCGCCATCGGCAGCATCACCTGAAAGAAGGTGCGCCATTCGCCCGCGCCATCCAGTGCCGCCGCCTCCGCTATCGAATTGGGCAGAGCCTTGAAGAACGAGAACAGAAAGAACACGGTGAACGGAAGGGCGAATGCGGCGTAGGTGAGGATGAGACCCGGCAGCGTGTTGAGCAGCCCGATGTTGCGCAACACAAAGAACAGCGGCACGATCGCGAGGAAGATCGGGAAGGTGAGCCCGGCCAGCATCAGGTAGTAGATGGCCCGGTTGCCGGGAAACTGGAAGCGCGCCAGCACGTAGGCACACATCGCTCCGAACAGCATCGTCAGAGCGAGGGCCCCGAACACGACGATCACCGAGTTGACCAGGAAGCTGCCGATGCCGGCGGTCGTCCACGCGCCGACATAGTTGTCGAAGTTCCATTTCTCCGGCAGCGCGAACGGCGATGAGAAGATCTCCTTGCTCGTCTTGAACGACGACATGACCGTCCACAGCAGGGGGAGCACCACCACGAGGGACCAGAGGGTGAGAATCGTGTGTGATGCCGCGCCGACGACCCGGTCCCCCGCCGTCGACGTCGACCTGCGGGTAGTCGTTTCGATCGCGGTCATTCGGCGACCTCGTTGGTTCCGCCGGTCAACCGATTGACGAGGAACACGACGCCGGCGAAGAGAAGGGTGATGATCGCGAGGACGACGCCCATGGCGCTGGCGAGACCGAACTGGCCCTTCGTGAATGCCGTGGTGAAGAGCTGTTGCGCCATGACGAGGGTCGAATTGTCGGGTCCGCCTCCCGGGTTGAGAGCGGCCATGTACACGAAGGCGTCGAGCGCGAGGATGCCCATGTAGATATAGGCGGTCTGGATGTTGTCGCGGATGAGCGGGATCGTTATCGTCACCGCGGTGCGAAAGCGCCCGGCGCCGTCGATTCGGGCGGCCTCATAGATCTCCGCCGGGATCCCCTTGATCGCCGCTACGAAGAGCACCATGTAGAAGCCGACCAGGCCCCAGACGATCACGAAGATGGTAGCGACCATGGCGGTGCGCCGCTCGCCAAGCCAGGCGAAGGATTGGAACTGGTCGAGGCCGAGGCCGGTCAGGCTGCCATTCAGCAGGCCGGCACTCGGGTCGTAGACCCGGCCCCAGATGATGCCGATGACGATCGCCGGGATCACATAGGGAAAGAACGACACCACGCGGTACACGCTCGAATTGCGGAGCCCGCGCACGGGCCCGTGGCTTGGCCCACCGACCGTCACGAGGGAGGCGAGCACGAGGCTGAGCACCACGGTGATGATCGGGAGCACGACCACCAAGAGAAGGCTGTTTCGCATCGCCTTCAGGAAGATGTCGTCGGAGAACAGCGTGAAGTAGTTGACCAGACCGACGAAGTTCATCCCGGGCGTGAATCCGCTCCAGTCGGTGAGCGAATAGTAGAAGGCCTGGATGAAGGGCCACACCACGAACAGGATGTACCCGAGCACAGGTAATCCCAAGAAGACGATCATGAAGCTGATCTTGTCGAAGGTGAGGTCACGCCGACCCCAGCGCCGGGCGGCAGGGACTCTGCCGCCCGGCGCCGAAGCGGGAGGAACGACGGCGGTCATGTGACCGTGACCTTCTTCACCGAGCTGTCGTTGCGCACTTTGTCGGTGATCGACTGCAGGCTCGAGGTGAGCTGTGCCACGGACGAGTCGCCCTGCAGGAAGCTGTTCCACACCACCAGCTGATCGGTGTTGAGCCCGTACAGGTCGACGAAGTTCCACGAGAAGACGTCGCTTCCGGCGCCCTCGAGCAGCTTCACCTGCGACACGAGTGCCGTCGAGCCGAAGCCATCCGCCGGGATGGTGCCCTTCACGATGGTCGAGGAGAAGGTCGTCTTGGCGAAGTTCACCGCCGCGTCGTTGGAGAGCATCGCGCGCAGGAATTCCTTGCCGCCGGCCACGTTCTTGCCCTGAGACGGAACGATGAAGCCCTCACCCGCGGTGGAGTGCAACGCCTTCTGCGGAAACTTGGACGAGGTCGTGACCGTGAGCTCGGGAGCCCCGGTCATCTTGAACCCGGACTTGGTCTGCGTTTTCATCTCGTTCTCGATCCAGCCTCCCGAGGGATAGAGCAGGAACTTCTCCTCGTTGCTCCACTGGGCCTGCGCCGCCGTGAACTGCGTTCCCGAGCCTCCTGGCTGCATGTACCCGGCATCGATGATCTTCTTGAGGCCGGTGAAGACGTCTTGGAGTGGCTTCAGCGACCAGCATCCGTCCTTCAGGTTCTCCAACGCGAGCCGCACGTCGTCGCCGCCCTCCTTGATCGCGGAGGCGATGGCCATCGTCTGGTAGTAGGTGGCCGCCTCCTTGCCCCACCCGAAGAGGTATTTGCCCTGGGCCTTGGCCTTCGCGCCGAGCGCGAGCGCTTCGTCATAGGTGGTGGGGACGGTCCAGCCGTTGGTCTCGAACAGCGCCGCCGAGTACCACATGGCGTAGACCGTGAGCACGTAGTTGAGCTGCACGAACTTGCCGTCGAAGGTGCCCGGTTCGATGACGCCGGCGTACAGCGTGTCCTTGATCACCTTGCCCTCGAGGTTCTTCGCTTCGATCACGGAGGTGAGGTCCTCAAGCTGGCCGCGGATGGTGTTGATGCCGATGAGATTGGCGCCACTGTTGTCGATCACGTCCGGCGGGTTGCCTGCCACGAACCGAGGCTGGAGTGTCTGCGCGATGTTTGTGGCGGCAGTCACCTTGACGGTGGATCCGGCCTGTTCCTTCTGTACGATCTTGGCGGCGAAGGTGGTGTAGTCGATCCCGTAACCGCCCTTGAAGATGACAGCGTCGACGGTGGACTTCGCCGCCATCCCGAAGGGGTTTTTGGCGGAGACGGTTCCCCCGGGAGCGGTGGTGCCACCCCCGGCGGCGCACGAGGCGAGCACGCCGGTCGCGGGAATGAAGACGGCGGTGGCGATCGCGCCGCGGAGGAACTGGCGCCGCTGGAGGGGCTTGGTTGTGAGTGTCATTCTGTACTACCTTCCATTCTTGGTTGGACGGGGTTGTGGGAGGGGGATCAGACGTTGCGGGTGATGTTGTACTGCTGTTCAAGGGCCACGTTGTGTTCATCGCCGCCCGGGATGTTCGCCGAGATATAGAGGGGAGGCGTCCCGCCCCGCTCGGCCATCCGCGCGGCCGTACCGATGGTGAGGATCTGCGCGATGTAGGCGGCCGTGATGGAGGAGACCGCACCGACCAGGATGCCGCCGGCCAGTTCGAGGGTGGCGTCCCCGAAAGGGGCGAGGTTGTCGAGCACGACATCGGCCACGTCGCACAGGCGCTTTCCGCTCACGTGCCGGGGTTCGACCCGCATGGTGTGGTCGAGGCTGGTGACGGCGATCACCGGATGCCCGTGCCGTTTCGCCACGAGGGCGAGCCCCACGATGGAGCCGTTGACGCCGGAGTTCGACGCGATCACGAAGACGTCCTCCGGGCCGGCATCCGCAATCGCGTAGAGCTCGTCGGCGATGTCGGGATTGCGTTCGAGCGAGGAGCCTCCCAGTTCACTGACGTCGAGACTGCCGCGGAGCACCACGTCGCGCAGGGCGATCTTCTTCGTGGGGATGAGTCCGCCGGCGCGACCGGCGATCTCCATCGCGAATGCTTCGGAGTGCCCGGTACCGAAGGCCTGGACGACGCCGCCGCGCTCGATCGCCGAGACGAAGAGCGCGATGGCAGCATCGAATGCGCCCGCCGCGGCTCGCTCATCGAGAGCCTCGATTCGAGACTGGACCTCGCGAGTAAAGCGGCGGGTCAGGTCGGACTGGGTGACAGAATCTAGCACGGTGACTCCTCTTTCAATCCATCGGTGGCGGGTCTTCGCGCGCCGGGCGCGGTGCACCCGCAGCGCGGCGGGGACGCCGATGGGTGGCGACGGCGAGTGCGGAGGCGGCGAGGTTGTTGGTCGAGCGGGAGAAATTCTCTTGCGCCGTGAGCAGGTACAGGAGGTCGAGGACGAGGAGTTGGCCGTGTTTGGCCGACAGGTCGTCGGGCTGCAGGAACTGTTCGTAGACCGAGGTGACGATCGTGAGGTCCGCGTTCTCGGCGAGCGGTGAGGTCGGATTGTTGCTGATCGCGACGGTGAGGGCGCCGGCGCGTCCGGCCTCCCGCAGCATCTGGATGGTCTCTTCGGTGCGTCCGGAGTTGGAGATGCCGATCGCGACAGACTCGGCATTCTGGATCGCGGCGCTGGTTAGTCCCGCATGCACCTCGGACCACACGTGGGTGTTCACCCCGATGCGATACAGCCGCGCCTGCATCTCCTCGGCCAGGAATGCGCTGCCGCCCACTCCGTAGATATCCACGTGGGTGCCGGTGGCAAGACGGTTGGCAATCGTTTTCATCAGCGGCAGATCGATGGCGGCCGCAGTCTCGCGCAGGGTGCGGGAGTGGGCGTTGATGAGAGTGCTGAGCACATCAGCGGCGGAATCGTGCGGACCGAAGGCCCGACCGATGTCGGTCTTCCAGGAGTCGCGTGCGGTGCTGCGTCCGAAATCGGTGGCGATACTCACCCGGAACGGCGCGTACCCGGCGTAGCCGATCAGGCGGCAGAAGCGGGTGACAGTAGCGGCGGAGGCGCCGGCCTTGGCTGCGAGCTGCCCGATGGAGAGTTTGAGCGGAGCTTGAGGGTATTCGAGCAGGTAATCGGCGATCTTCGCCATGGCCCCGGACATCTCCGGTCGGCGCAGGAGGATGCGATTGGCGACGCCGATGGCATGTTCGCCACTGGGCGAGACAGGGAGAGAGGACCCGGTGGTAATTGCAATCTCCATTTCTCTTCATCCACGAAAATTATTCTTACAGTACAGTGTGCACAGATTCCCAACATTTCGAAGAAGTAACAATGCGAAAAATCCTGGCCCTCGACGCCGGCGGGACCTCCTCTCGCGCCGTGCTGATCGATGCCTCGGGCGCGTGCTCCGGTTTCGGTCGCGCCGGCGGCGGAAATCCCACCGCGGTCGGAACGGTCGCGGCCGTTGACGCACTCGGGCTCGCAGTCGAGCGCGCCATCGACGACGGGCGGGTCACGTCGGCAGGGAGTGATTCGCTGGTGGTCATCGCACTGGCCGGCACCGCGACCACGCCGTTCATCACGAGGCTCGAAACACGCCTGTCTTCTCTCGGACTGAGCGGACGGATCGTGGTCGAGCCCGACCTTCTCGGTACTTTTTGCTCCGGCACTGCACGGAAAGACGGGTTTGCCGTCATCGCCGGGACCGGCACCATCGCCGCTCGAGTCGTTGACGCGCAGATCCATACGGTGAAGGGGGGCTCGGGCTGGCTCCTCGGCGACACCGGCTCCGGATTCTGGATCGGGCGGCAGGTCGCGCGGGCAGTGGTCGCCTCCCTCGACGGGCTTGGCCCATCCACCGGCCTGACGCAGCGGCTGCTCGACGCGACCGGCATTGAGCGCACCAGGGGGCTAAGCCGTGGACGCCCGGAAGAGCTGGCCCGGCTCATGACGGAGCTCTATGCGCTGCGACCGGTGGAACTCGCCCGGTTCGCGCCGCTGGCATTCGACCTGGTCGATACAGCGAATCTTGCCGGTGCGGAAGCGGATGACGTGGCCCACGACATCCTCGATACTGCCGCGGCAGGGATAGCCGGTCTCCTTTCCGCCGCCATCGAAGCGGGAGCCAGTGGGGGCATCGTCGTGCTCGGTGGCGGCGTGCTCGCGGCCGGCCTGTCGCGAGCACCGGCAATCTTCGTTCATCGCTTGCGGGCGGCCGCCGAAGATGCTGAATTCATCCCGGTGCAAGACGGTGTGGTCGGTGCTGCCGTCTTGGCATTCCGGCACCTGGGCCGGGAGGTCGATGCCGTCTTTCACCGGCAGCTCAGCGCCGAGATCGCCCGGGTGCGCGGCGCGGCTCCCCCCTCATGACCGGGATCGCGATCATCGGCGGTGGGGCCATGGCGCGCGCGCATGCGCGTGCCTGGAGCGAACTCGCTCTGGCCGAGAACATTCGCTATGTCAGCACCTTGACGCCGGGGGAACCGCTGGCGCATGCGCCTCGTGCGCGATTCGAATCGGATCTCGACAGGGTACTCGCCGACCCCTTGGTGACGATCGTTTCCGTCTGCACACCGACGGCGACCCACCCCGACCTCGCCCGCCGCGCGCTTCAGGCGGGCAAGAACGTGCTCCTTGAAAAGCCGATCGCGCTGACGATCACCGAGGCACTCGAGCTGCGCGATGAGGCCACGAAGAGCCCCGGCGTGCTCATGGTGGCCCACGTGGTGCGATTCTTCGACGGTTACCGGGCGATGCGCGAGTCGGTCGACGCTGGGCTGCTCGGTACCGTCGTGGCAGCCCGGGCTGGTCGCTTCAGTCCGCCACCGGGCCCGTCGAAGTGGTGGCACGACGAGTCCAAGTCCGGCGGGGTCGCGGTCGATTTCAGCATCCACGATTTCGACCAGCTCAACCTGTTCCTCGGCAGCCCGCTCAGGGTGACCGCACGTCAGAGCCGAGCGGACGGACCACTGGAAGCCACCGTGGACTACGCGGGAGGCGCGGTCGGCCAGGTCATCGGCTCCATGGGGATGCCGCCCGGATTCACCTTCTCCTCGACCCTCGAGCTGGTGGGAACGGCGGGGCATTCGACCCACGGACATGCCGGCGCTCTCGATTCCGGTGCGAAGTCCGCGATGCCCGATACGGTGCGCCTGCAGACCGCGGCCGGGGTGACCGAACGGCTGGTCGCGCCGCACAATCCCTATCGGAACCAGGCCGAGTACTTCCTCGAGTGCGTGCGTGCCGGGTCCCCACCGGAATTCTGCCCCGTGAACGCGGCGGTGATGGCGCTCGCGGTGGCGCTCGCGGCGCGGGAGTCGATCAGAAGCGGTCGCCCGGTCGACGTCGAAATGTGATCCTGGCGAAGTCAGTAGCGCAGGTGGTCATCGAGGAACGACGACGTTCGGGCGAAGGCCAGGGCCGCGGCATCCACATCCACCCGGTCGGGGATGCCCGCGTTGGCGAACGAGTGCACCGTGGCGAGATAGGTCCACTCGATGATCGGGGTGCCGTGGACCTTGAGCCGGTCGGTGAACGACTCCGGGTCTTCGCCGTCGTCCCATTCGTCGATCTCGGCCAGGTGCAGCAGCACCGGAGCCGGAATGACGCCGTGCTGGGCGGGGCTGAGCGTCGCGTAGTAGGCGACCACCGCATCCGCCGCGCCCCCCTGGGCGTGCAGCAGGGCGAGCCAGCCGCCGAGGGAGAACCCGACGACCCCCACCCGGGTCGAGCCTTCGGACCGCGCGAGTTGGATGATGTCATCGAGTTCCGAAAGGGTGCCCTCCACGTCCAGCTGCGCCATCAGCACCTCGGCCGTGGCGGTGTGGACGGTCGCGACACCGCCATAGAAGTCGGGCACGACCACCCGGTAGCCCTGGCTGGCCAATGCTGCGCCATAGCTCTCCAGCCAGGGGAGACGCCCATACCAGTCGTGAACGAGGACCACCAGCGGGGAACCCCGGTCGCCGAAGGAGAGGGGGATTCCCGGCGAGGGGATGGGGACGAGCTGTGACATACCGGCCCTTAGAGAGAACGACGGGTGGTCTCGATGCACGTCACTCTAGCCGAGGCGGATGCTTCGGCGCGGGTGTTGCGGTCGGATCAGGCCGAGCGCACCGCCAACTCCGCCTGCAGCGGCCAATCCTGGTCGTCGAGGATCACCTGCGCGCAGGCACCCGTGTGCACATTGACCACGATCGGCGCGAGCAGGTTCATGCGCGCACCGGCCTCGCCGGGGTTCACGACCACCAGAACCATGGCGTCCGCCGCCGTGTGCAGGTCGATGGACCGGCAGTGCTCGTCCGAGATCTCGGGAGAATACTCGGGCAGATAGGCCGCGGCATCCAGAACGAACAGGCGGATCGCCCCGTTGTCGACGGCGCGCAGCGAGTAGAGACCGTCCGCGCCGGAGACCTCGTTCAGGGTGAAGCTGGTCAAGGGAGCGAGCCCGGCGGGAGGCGTGTCGAAGGTGAGGGCGGCGGTCATCGCAGGAAATCCATCAGGGTGGGCTGAAGGGTCCGAGCGGTCACGGCCAGGGCAGCCTGGTAGCTGACCTCCTGCTGCTTGAGCTTGATCACGATCTCCCCCACGTCGACGTCTTCGATTCCCGCGCGCTGCGCCTCTAGGGTTCCGGTCTTCGACACGATGGCATCCTTTGCTGCGCTGATCTGGTTCTGGCGGGCACCCGCTGCGGTCTGGGCGTTGAGCAGTGCGGTCAGGCGACTGTCGATGGCGCCGAGGTTCGGGCCCACGTTCACGCCCGAACGCAGGTCGGCGACGATCGTGTCGATGAGGGCGAAGGCGGACCCGGTACCGGTGCCGAACGCTGCGGCTCCATCGGCATCCACCCGAACGGTTGCGTTGCTGTCGATGCGGCGGGTGACCGAGGCCCCGGTGCCGGTGTAGCTCAGGTCGGGCCGGAACGCGACTCCGGCATCGGAGGCGCCGGCGAAGACGGTGCGGCCGAGGTAGGTGGTGTTCGCCTTGCCGAGCAGGTCCGTGCGCAACCCCTCGAGGGCAGTGGCGATCGCCTCCTTCGCGGTGGGCGACAGGGCCCCGTCGTTGGCGCCCTGCACGGTGAGATCCCGCACCTGGCGAAGGATGTCGGTGGACGCGCTGAGGGTGGCATCCACGGTGGAGAGCCAGCCGAGGCCGTCGTCGACGTTGCGACCGAACTGGGCAGTTTGGCTCTGGGCCGCCCGAACGCGCATCGAGTCGGCAGTGCCGGTCGGGTCATCGGATGGGGTGGTGATTTTTTTGAGGCGCGTTGCGGTGTCCTGCAACTTCGCAAGGAGCGCGGCGCTCGACTGCAGGTTGAGTTGTGAATTCGCCATCCTGGTCTGGCTGGTCACTCGGGCGACCATGACCTACCTCCCGACCAGTCCGGTGCGATTGATGAGGGTGTCGAGCATCTCATCGACGGCGCTCATGACCCGGGCGGCCCCCTGGTAGGCCCTCTGAAATGTGAGCATGTTGACATTCTCCTCATCGAGGTCGACCGATGAATTGGCCAGTTGCGCTGCCGTCGCCGCGGCGGTCACCGAATCGGCCAGGACGGCCTGCTGCCTGGCGGTCTTCGAAGCGGTGCCGACCGTCGTGACGAAAGCCGACCAGACGGAATCCGGAGAGTTCGCGGCGGATCCGAGCTGCGCGATCGCGTCGGCGTTGGAGCCATCGGTGCCACCGGCACCGGGAGTGCCGGTCGCGATCTGCGCGGCGCTGGTCGGCACCACCGACAGGCCGAGAGCCGCCGGGCCGATGGCCGACACCGCGAAGAAGTCAAGGCCGGTCGCGCCGGACGGCGTGGAACCGGCCTGGTGTGCCACGTTGACAGTGGTGGCCAGGTACGTCGCGAAGCGGTTGTAGCCGGCGGCGGCTTCCGCGATCGCGCCGCCGGTGCCGGATGCGTTCGCCGCGGCCAGCATCGAGAGGGAGCCGGCAATCTCGCCGGACTCGACCGCGACAGCCTGGCCGGGGCGATTGGTCCACTCGAGAGCCACCGGGGAGCCGCTCACTCCGACGAGGGAATTGCTGCCGATTATGGTGACGGAGCGGAACACATCACCGGAGACCAGCGCGTTACCGCCAACGAGTACCTCGACGGTGCCATCGGGGAGGGCGCGGACGGTCCCACCGGTGAGGGCGGCGATCGACGAGGTGAGCGCCGAGCGCTGGTCGAACATCTCGTTGGCCGATCCCCCCGTCGCGAGCGTCTCCCGGATCTGGCCGTTGAGGGCGGCGACCCGGGTGCCTGCGTCGTTGAGCTCGGCGGCCATCCCCTCGAGCTTGCTGCGTACATCGGTCCAGGTCGAGTCGACCGCGGTGTATCCGCCGGCGATCTGCCCGGCGAGCTGGGACGCTTTTTGCAGCAGCACCCCTGCCGGGGTCTCTTCGCCGGCACGGTTCGAGACATCCCCCCAGGCAGACCAGAAAGCCTGCAACTGGCTGGAGATGCCGGTGGTGCCTGGCTCGTTGAGGGAAGCCTCGACGCCGCTGAGCGCGGTGGAGCGAACGGCAAGATTTCCGGATGTCGCGGACGAGCTGCGAACGCGCCCATCGAGAATCACGTCGCCGAGCCGGGCGATGCCGTCGACGGTGACGCCCTGACCCACCTGGGCCCGGGAGAGCACGAGCGGACCGATCTGCGCGAGGGAACCGGCAGCGGCGGTGCTGACCCGCTGGCGGGTGTAGCCCTTGGTCGAGGAGTTGGCGATGTTTTGGCCGACCACATCGAGGCCCTGGCGCGCGGCGTTGAGACCGGTGAAGGCCGTATTGAGGCCGCTGAAGGTGCTCACCGGATCACAGCTTCAGGTCGAAGATCTGGGCGGAAGACGGTGCGGCGCCCGATTCGCCGTGCGCGTCGTAGGTGCCGGCGGCGCTGCCACCGTCAGCCTGGGCCTCCTGGATGAAGCGCAGGGCGGTGCGCAGGTAATGCTCGTTGAGGTCGCGGAGGCCGCGAATCTGTTCGGTGTATTCGGTGAGAGCGTTGAGGTGCGCGGTGAAGATGTCGCCCCACGGCCCGTCCGGAGCGGTGTCGACGAGTTCGCGCAAGGTGGCGTTCTCGGGTGCACCCCACTCTTCGGCGACGACGGCCGCTTCCACGGAGCGTGCCAGTCCGGCGGCGCGCAGGCGTTCCATCACCTGTTCGACTTCACGGGTGGCATACTGCAGCCATCGCGATTTGCCGGTGGTGAGGAGAAATTGCTCTTCCTCGAGCTTGAACGCGAGCAGGTCGAGGAGCTCCCGCTCTCGCCAGAGGCAGGCGGAGAGTTCGTTCGCGCTCATGCGGGCTCCCGTTCGGTCATCCACCGGCGTTGCCGATTGCCGTGCTCGTTCTACCGACTGCATTTCTCCACCTCGCTTGACGAGATGAACTATCGGCAAGGCTACCCCGCCGGTAAGGGACAGGGCACGGATCAGAACAGAACTGAGCATCCAAGGTGTCCTCCAGAGAGCGGACAAGCCGCGTCGAACGGGGTACATTTGCCCCCGAAATGGGGACAAAAAGCGAGCAAATACCACTAAAAAGGGGGGCAGGATGGGGCACATCCCGCCGATAGAGTCGCCTCAGATCGCCGGGGAATCCGATCCTCTGAAACGATCTACACCCGCTCTTCAAGCACCCCCGTCACAACCCGAAGTAGTCGCTCCACCCGCACGACCCTTACCCGAAAAACAGTCCGTTTTTAGCAGGCGAGCTCCTTTCTCACGGGAGCAATCGCCGACCGCAACGCGATCGCTGGGATCGCATCCGGGGGCAAGGCACGTGAACAAGACCGAACGAAACGCGCTCGTTGTGCAGAATCTTCCGCTGGTGGGATACCTCGTATCGGAGGTCTGGGCCAAGGCGACCCACCTCTCTCGCGACGACCTCGCCTCGGCCGGCGCAGTGGCGCTCATCACCTCGGCGGACGCCTTCGACCCCACCCTCGGCATCCCCTTCGGTGCCTTCGCCCGTCGCCGCATCATCGGCGCGTTCGCCGATGAGATGCGGTCGAGCGACTGGGCCAGCCGCGGGGCTCGACGCCGCATCAAGGAGACCCTCGCGGTGAAGGAGACCCTCACCGCCGCTCTCGGTCGCACTCCCTCCGTCGACGAGATCGCGTCATCCCTCGGTGTGGATCGCGACGAGGTGACCGCCGGACTCACCGATGCGGCCCGTACCGTCTCCACCCTCGACGACACCGCCGCGGAGTTTCTCATCGCCGACACCGCATTGCCCGAGGAGTCCCTGCTCGCCACAGAACGGCTCGACTATCTCGCCGCGGCCGTCGAGGCTCTCCCCGAGAAGATGCGCAGGATCGTGCGCCAGGTCTATTTCGAGGACCGCACCGTCAAGGAGATCGCCGACGAGCTGGGCATCACGCACTCCGCCGTGTCTCAGCAGCGTGCCGAGGCCATCCGGCTGTTGCGCGACGGCATGGAGACCCACTATTCGGACCATACCGACGTCGGCGGCAGCGACCCGGAGAATTCCGACTCGTATCAGCCGGTCTCCCGCATTGCGCCGGCTGCCCGCAGCGCCTACCTCGCCCGGGTCGCCAGCTATGCGATGGCTGAGCTGTCCCACCTGTCCCAGCCCACGGCATCGAGCGCGGCCTCATAGCGCACCACAGAAATTTCAGCCCGGCTACTTACGCGACTGCGCGAACGGCCGATAGCTGAAGGTGTCGGACCACGGATGGGCCGATTCGAATCACCCAACATCACGGAGGAAAACATCATGGGTATGCAGGTCAACACCAACATCTCGGCACTCAACTCGTACCGGAACCTCAGCAACACGCAAAACGATCTCGCCAAGTCGCTCGAGAAGCTCTCCAGCGGCCTTCGCATCAACCGGGCAGCGGATGACGCGGCCGGTCTCGCAATCTCCCAGGGACTGCAGTCGCAGGTCGGAGGCCTCACGGTCGCCAGCCGCAACGCGCAGGACGGCATCAGCGTCATCCAGACCGCTGAAGGTTCGCTCTCCGAGGTTCAGACCATCCTGCAGCGCGTTCGTGACCTCGCCGTTCAGTCCGGTAACGACTCGAACAACGTGGCATCTCGCTCGGCGATCTCCACCGAGGTCACGGCACTCGGAGCGGAACTCACCCGCATCGGCGCTTCGGCCAACTTCAACGGCACCAAGCTGCTCGGCACCGGTGGCGCGACGCTGACCTTCCAGGTCGGGGCGGGCTCGGTCGCCGGGGAAGACCAGATCGCCGTCACCACGACCGATGTCGCGGCGATCGGCAGCACCGTCACCGGCCTCGCCGGCGCCGGGTTCAGCACCGCCGCGGCCGCGTTGACCACGATCGCCACGCTGGACACCAACATCACCGCGGTGTCCGCATCTCGCGCAAACCTCGGTGCGCAGCAGAACCGGTTCGAGAGCGTCATCCGCAACCTCGCGGTGTCCACCGAGAACCTCACGGCGGCGAAGTCGCGCATCACCGACACCGACATGGCGTCGGAGATGGTCAAGTACACCCGTTCCAACATCCTGTCGCAGGCCGGCACCGCGATGCTGGCTCAGGCCAACCAGGGCAACCAGGGCGTTCTCCAGCTCCTCCGTTAGCCGCAGGTAGCGTGACCGACGGGTAACAATCAACGCCCGGCGGCGTGTCGCGAGGGAACTGGACCTCTCATCGTGGCGCCCGCCGGGCGTTTACCTCACCACAGTTTCAGCACCCCGCCAGACGAAGGGACGGATGGACATGGCGATCTCTCTCAGCGGGCTCTCCAGCGGCCTCGACACCGCCTCCCTGATCACCCAGCTGATGACGGCCGAGGCCGCTCCGCAGAACCTGCTCAAGGCCCAGGTCGCGACCACGAACACCGTGATTTCGGCGCTTCAGGGCCTGAACAGCCGCATGGCGACTCTTGCCGAGAGCGCCAGCACCGCAGCGAAGGCCGGTGGCCTCGATCTCTACTCCGCCACCAGTTCCGGCAGCGGAGTCTCCGTCGCCGTCGCCAGCGGCGCGAGTGCCGGCGAACTGCAGGTGATCGTCAGTGCACTGGCACGCACACAGGTCGGCGTGTCCGCCGCGATGACGGCGTGGCCATCCCCCTCCACCATCACCGTCGTCGGACGCTCCGGCGCACCGGCCGAGATCACACCGGCCTCCAACTCGATCGACGATGTCGTTTCGGCCGTCAATGCGTCGACCGCCGGCATCACTGCCACGAAGGTCGCCTCCGGCGTCGACGGCGGCGGAAGTACGCTCTACCGCATCCAGTTTTCCGGCAAGACCACGGGTGCTGCCTCGTCGTTCACGGTGTATCAGGGCACGGCGGCAGAGGTGGCCGGCGGTACGGCGACCAATGTATTCACCGCGGCGGGCGGCGCGGTCATCAAGCCCGCCCAGGATGCGAGCATCACCCTCTGGGCCGGAACCTCCGCCGAACAGGTCGTCACTTCCGCCACCAACACCTTCACCGACCTGCTTCCCGGTGTCACGATCACGGCGGCGGCCGTGTCCCCCGACCCGGTCGACATCACCGTCCGTCGCGACGATGCTCGGATCTCGGCAGTCGCCAAGGGGCTGGTGGACTCCATCGGCAGCGCCTTCGTGCTCATCGCCGCGCAGACGGCGGTCAGCACCACGACGGACGCCTCCGGCAAGTCCACCACCACCGGCGGCGTGTTCGCCGGCGACGGTGACATCCGCGACATCCGGCAGAAGACTCTGGATGCCGCGAACGCACCGATCGGCGGTCGCTCACCATCCGAATACGGAATCGTTCTCACCCGCAGCGGCACGATCACTTTTGATGCGGAGAAATTCGCGGCAGCTCTCGCTGCCGACCCGCAGACCGTGATGGCCGCCGTGCAGACGATCGCCTCTCGTCTCGCGAGTGCCGCGACGGCGGCATCAGACAAATACACCGGAACCCTCACGAATAAGATCACCGGCGACCAGAGCCAGGTCAGGAGCCTGGGCGACCAGGTTTCGGCCTGGGACGTGCGCCTCGCCACCCGCAAGGGCACGCTCGAGCGCACCTACGCGGCCATGGAGGTGCTCCTCAGCAACATGAAGTCGCAGTCCGCAGCACTCACCTCGCAACTCTCCTCGCTCACGACAGCACGCTCGACGGGATAGGCACCATGACGATGACCCCTAGCGCCCAGCGCTCTCGCTACACGAACGACGCGATCCTCTCGGCATCGCCGGTGCGACTGCTCACCATGCTCTACGACCGACTGCTGCTCGACCTCGACCGCGCCTCGATCGCGCACTCGGAGCAGAACTGGCCGGCGGCCTCCTCGAACCTCCTGCACGCCCAGGCCATCGTGGCCGAGCTCACGACTTCGCTCCGGGTGGAGCTGTGGGATGGTGGCGACGGTCTTCTCGCCCTCTACAACTATTGCCGCAACCTTCTGGTGCTCGCGAACGTGCGCCGGGACGCGGCATCCCTCCGAGAGAGCATCGAACTGCTCTCGCCGCTTCGTGACGCCTGGCACGAAGCAGCGAGCCAGCTCTCCCCGCCCGAAACCGCCAGAGACGGCGAATCCCGGGAGCTCGGCGTTGCCTGACCTCGGCCCGCCCACTCCGGGTCCGTCCCACCGCGCGCGGCCCGACCGCTGGACCGAGGTGCTCGCCACCATGGAGCACGACCTGCGGGCTGTCGATGGGCCGATCTCGCATGCCGCGCATGTCGACTGGTCGCTTCCCCATGACCTCGGGGATCTCCCTCCCGAGCTGCGCTCGCGTGCCGCAAGCGTGCTCGGCTCCCAGCAGCGCGCGATCGACGCGCTCGAACAGAGGATGCTGCTGACCGGCCGTCACCTCGCCGCCCTCGACAGCATCCCCGCCGGCTTTGCCTCCGCGAAAAATGCCGCCTACCTCGACGTGACGGGCTGACCCCCCCTTCGGGAGCATCGCTTACATCCCGGCGTCATCGTCCGATAGCTGTGACTAAGGGCACGGATTGCTCGACTCAAGGCCACGGATCGGCCGTCAGGACATTGACGACGAAACGGAACCGCTGTGCTCGAATCCGTCACCTCCGCGGCGCTCGGTAGCGCGCTCGATGGCCTGGCACTGCGCCAGCGCACCATCGCGGACAACATCGCAAACGTCAACACCCCGAAATATCAGGCCAAACGGGTCGTCTTCGAGGCCGCGCTCGCCCGGTCCGTGGCGAACGGCAGCGGCCGGGTCGTTGCGGAAACCAAGCGCTCGCTCGAGCCCACCCTCATCGATGGCAACAACGTCAATCTCGACACCGAGACTCTCTCGAATATCGACACCGTGTTGCGCTACCAGTTCGCCACCCAGGCCGCGGGCAATGAGTTCTCCGCCATGCGCGCGGCCCTGAAGAGCAACTGATGACCTTCGACGCGATCGGCATCGCCAGCACCGGCCTCACCCTGCACCGCAAATGGCTCGACGCGATCTCCGACAACCTCGCCAACATCAACACGGTCAAACCGACGAGCGGTCCGGCCTTCCAGGCACGCTACGTCGTCGCCCAGGAGGGTGCTGGCAACTCTGGCGCCTACGTGCAGGGCGCCGCATACGGAAACGCGGAGGGTCGTCTCGTCTACGAACCGGCTAACCCTCTCGCAGACAAGGACGGCTACGTGAAGTACCCCGACATCGATCTCGCCTCGCAGATGGGCCAGCTCATCATGGCTCAACGTGGCTACCAGGCCAACGCCGCGGTCGTCGACCGCGCCAAGGAGACCTACCAGGCCGCACTGCAGATCGGTCGTGCCTGATGGATGTCTCCTCGATCGGCGCTGTGTCGGGAGTCTCGGGAGTCTCCAGCACCGGCACGGTTTCCGCGACAGGCACGAGCGGAACCGGCGCCACCGGTTTCGCCAACGCCCTCGGCGGCGCCGTTGACAACCTTCAGCAGCTGCAGTCCACCTCCAACACGCTCGCCATCCAAGCGGTCACCGGCAGTCTCAGCGACATCCACAATGCCACGATCGCGTCGACCCGGGCCCAGGTGACACTCGAACTGGTGGCCGCGGTGCGCAACAAGGGCGTGGATGCGTTCACCGAGATCATGAGGATGCAAGCCTGATGCGCGCTCCGATCAGCTCGGTGCTTCGCCGGCTCACCCACACGATCCGCGAGTTCACGATCGCGCAGCGCACCATGGCGATCATCGGCGTCGCGGTGCTCGCGCTCGGTATCGCCGCGCTCTCGTTCTGGGTTACCCGACCGCAGTACAGTCCGCTCTTCTCGGGGCTGAGCGGCACAGACGCGAACACCCTGGTCGAGCAGCTGCGCACCGACGGAGTGCCGTACGAGATCACGAACGGGGGTGGCACAATCCTGGTGCCGGAGGGCAGCGTGTACGCCGAACGGCTCAAGGCGGCCGCGGCCGGCATTCCCTCGTCGTCGACAGGCGGCTACTCCCTGCTCGACAAGATGGGCGTCACGGCATCGGAGTTTCAACAGAACGTGACCTACAAGCGCGCTATCGAGGGCGAACTCGCCAACACGATCGAGGCGATGAAGGGCGTGAAGACCGCCTCGGTGCAGCTCGCGATCCCCAAGGACAGCGTCTTCGTCTCGGAGAAGACCGATCCGACCGCCTCGGTCTTCATCGCGACGGATAACGGCGTGACCCTGAACGACGACCAGGTGCAGGCGATAGTGAACCTCACCTCGTCTTCCGTCGACGGCATGAAGACCAGTGATGTCTCCGTGGTCGATGCCCAGGGGCTCGTGCTGTCCGCGGCGGGAGTGAGCGCCGCGGCCAGCGGCTCGAAGCAGGCCTCCGACTATGAGGAGCGCGTGCGCAGTTCGGTGCAGGCGATGCTCGACAAGGTGGTGGGGCCGGGCAATGCCACCGTTGTGGTCGCCGCCGACGTGAGCCGGAACTCCGGCCAGCGCACCGCCGAGACCTTCACGGCTCCGGATGGCGCGCCCGCCCTCAGCGAGTCGGCTCAGAGTGACGGCACGGTCGGCGCGAATGGGGCGGTCGGTGCGGCCGGCATCCTCGGTCCCGACAATATCGCCGTGCCCAGCGCCACGTCCACGGCAATCCCGACCGCCGGCGCCAGCTCGGTCACCCGCAACAACGCGATCAACAAGGTCACCGAACAGACCACGATCCCGGCCGGATCGATCACTCGGCAGACCGTCTCGGTCGCCGTGAACAAGGCGGTCACCGGGGTGGACAAGGCCAACCTCGTCGCGCTCGTGAATGCTGCCGCCGGAATCGACAAGACCCGCGGCGATTCGGTGGCGATCGAGGTTGTGGCCTTCAATAGGGCGGGTGCCGCCGATGCCGCGAAGGCCATCGCCGCCTCCGAAGCGGCGACCAACGCCGACCGCACCGCCGGGATCATCCGCACTGCGGTCACCTCGCTTGCCATCGCACTGCCGATCATCATCGCGCTCTTCCTGATTTCCCGCCGTTTCCGCAGCCGCAGCACCGAAGACCGTGAACTGCAGGAAATGACCGAGCTAGCGGAACTGCGCGCCATGATGAGCGACCAGACGCGGCCGATCGCGCTCATGGCCACCGAGCCGCCGGCCGCCCTCACCTACACGCAGGTGCCGCTCATCGAGCCGGGCGACACCGAACGCAAGCGCGCCGAGATCGATGCGCTCGCCGGCAAGGATCCCGAACGCACCGCCGAGATCCTGCGGGGCCTCATGGACGATCGGCAGCCGGCGTGAATGAAACGGCCCTGACCCTGTCGGGCACCCAGAAGGTGGCCGTCGTGCTCATGAACATGGACCAGGTGCGGGCCGCTGCGGTCATGAAGCAATTCAACGAATCCGAGGCGGAGGAGATCGCCGCGGAAATCATCAGGTTACGGCGGGTGGACACGATCGTGTCGGAGCGCACGATCCTCGAGTTCCACGAGCTCGCAACGAAGGGCGGCCGCAAATCCCACGGCGGCCGGGAGTTCGCCGCGGGCCTGCTCGAAGCATCCTTCGGGGCCGAGAAGGCCGCGGGAGTGATGAACCGGGTCGCGTCCTCGATGGCGGGGAAGGCCTTCGAATTCCTCGACACCGCCGAAACCGGCCAGCTTCTCACCCTGCTCGACGGCGAATTGCCGCAGACCATTGCCCTTGTGCTCGCGCACCTGCGTCCTGACCATGCCTCGCCGGTCTTCGCCGCACTCGACGACGGCCTCCGCACCGACGTCGCCAAGGCGATCGCGACCATGGGCACAGCCACCCCCGAGGCGGTGCGGATCGTCGCCGACACGCTGAAACTTCGCGCGAGCGCGGTCGTGACCGCGCGCGAGACCGTGGAGATCGTCGGCGGGGTGCAGGCCGTGGTCGACATTATCAATCGGGCGGACGTCTCCACCGAACGTGCCGTGCTCGACGGGCTCGACGGACTCGATCCGACATTGGCCGAAGAGGTGCGTTCACGGATGCTCACCTTCGCCGACCTGGTGAAGTTCGACCGCAAGGACGTGCAACAGGTGCTGCGCGGGATCGACTCGAGCGTTCTCGCCGTGGCGATGAAGGGCTCCGGTGAGGCGCTGGTGGAGGTGATCCGGGCCAACATTTCGGAGCGCAACCGCGAGATCCTCGAAGACGAGATCGCCTCTCTCGGTCCGGTGAAAATGACCCAGGTCGAAGAGGCCAGGGCCGAAGTGGTGCGGGCGATCCGCACGCTCGAGGCCGAGGGTGTCATCACCCTGCAGCGCGGGGACGAGGAAGAGTATGTCGCGTGACTTCGCCCCACTGAGATTCCCGGCGCTGGCCCACAGCGCCGGGCAGCGTCAAACGGATGCCGACAGCCGGGCCGCCGGGCACGCCGCGGGATACGCCGCCGGGCTCCGCGCCGCGGGGGCGGAACTCGCCGGGCAAAGGGCCGCGCTCGACGCCGAACACCGCGCCGCGCTCCTGCACGATGCCGCGCGCACCGACCGAGCGATCGCGGTGCTCGCAGCATCCGCGCGCGCACTGGACAACCGGCTGCTCCCGGTGGTGACCGATGCGCAGGAGGCGATCGAGGCATCCGCCCTTGAACTGGCCGAGACGATCATCGGGGAGGCGCTCGTCGATGGTGAGCGGTCGGCGAAGGCCGCGCTCGGGCGTGCGCTCGCCGCGGTCGACCCGGCGACGATCACGACCGTGCGTCTCAACCCGCTCGACCTCGGCGTGCTCGATGAGAGCGTGCGTGACGCCGCCGGCGTCACCTTCACCGCGGATGCGTCGATCGCCCGGGGCGACGCGATCGCTGATCTTGCGCTCGGCTACCTCGACGCGCGCATCGCCACCGCTGTCGCACGGGCCCGCGCGGCGATTCTGGGGGAGGCATCGTGACTACCACCCGCCGAACGCACACCGCCCGCTTTCGCACCGCGCTGGCCGCCGCCCGGCCGGAGCGAGTCGGCGTCGTCTCCTCCGTTGTCGGCCTCGGACTCGAGATCGGCGGGCTGGACTGCGCCATCGGCGACCTCGTACGCGTCGGTGACACCGTCTCCGACGGCAGCGATTTTCTCGATGCCGAGGTGATCGCGACCACGCCCTCGGGCATCCGCTGCATGCCGCTCAGCCGTCTCACCGGCATCAACGCAGGTGCACCGGCTCGCTCGCGTGGTCTGCCCGTGCTGGTTCCGACCGGCAACGGGCTGTTCGGTCGGGTGATCGACGGCCTCGGCCGACCGATCGACGGCAAGGGGCCGCTCGACAGCACGCGGCTCGTCTCTATCGACAACGACAGCCCGTCGGCGATGCATCGGGCGCGCATCGACACGCCGCTGCAGACCGGCGTGCGGGTGCTGGACACCCTCACGACCATCGGCATGGGACAACGGCTTGGGCTCTTTGCCGGATCCGGGGTCGGCAAGTCCTCGCTGCTCTCGATGATCGCGCGGGGAACGGATGCCCAGGTCTCGGTGATCGCACTGGTCGGCGAGCGCGGGCGCGAGGTCCGCGAATTTCTCGAAGACGACCTCGGAGCCGAAGGACTCGCCCGTGCCATCGTAGTTGTCTCCACGTCGGACGAACCGGCCATGATGCGACTGCGCGCCGCGTTCCTGGCTACCCGCATCGCCGAGTCGTTCCGCGACCAGGGCGCGGATGTGATGCTCATGATGGACTCCCTCACCCGCGTGGCGATGGCCCAGCGAGAGATCGGACTCTCCGTCGGCGAGCCCCCGGCCACCCGCGGTTACCCGCCGTCGACCTTCTCCCTCCTGGCGCGACTGCTCGAGCGGGCAGGAACCGGCGAGTCCGGCTCGGTCACCGGCATCTACACCGTGCTGGTGGACGGCGACGACCACAACGAGCCGATCGCCGACGCGGCGCGCTCCCTTCTCGATGGTCATGTGGTGCTCGACCGCAAGCTCGCGGTCTCCGGTCATTTCCCCTCCATCGACGTGCTCGGATCGATTTCCCGCGTCGCCACCCGGGTGATCTCGGCCGAGCAGGCTCACACCGCCACGGTGCTGCGCAAGACGCTCGCCGCTCGCCGGGCCGCCCAGGATCTGCTCGACGTCGGCGCCTACCAGCGCGGCGCGAATCCCCTGGTCGACGCCGCCGTCGACCACGAATCCGGGATCACTGCGTTCCTGCAGCAGCAGATCGGCCAGCAGTCGACCGCTGAGGATTCGTGGCTGAAGCTCACCACACTCGTGCGCACCCTGGAAGGCAACTGATGGCCCGCTCATTCCCGCTCGCCGGACTCCTCCGCCTTCGGCAGGTGCAACAGGACCAGGCGGCCATCGACCTCTCGGCAGCCAATGCGCGCGTCGCGGAAGGCAGCGCCCGCCAGCGCCGTGCCCGATCCGCCCTCGGGGCCACCTCGAGCGAGGCCGCCAGCACCTCGGTGCTCTATGCGGTCGCGGCATCCCGCGCGGCGTCGCGCAGCATGCTCGCCGAATTGCAAGCGCTCGACTGCGATCATCGTGCCGCGCAGGATGTCGCGAACGCCGCGTTCTCCGAGGCGCGCGCTCGTTCGATCGGCCTCGAGAAGCTCGAGGTGCGGTTTGACGATGCCGTTGCGACCGGCATGCTCGTGGCCGAACAGGCGGTGCTCGATGAGATCTCGTCGAGCAGTTGGCACCGCACCCGTCAGGTGGATGCCGGATGACCCTCCTCGCCCTCTCCCCCGCACCGCCCCCGGCCGTTTCGTCGACACCGGGGGCGACAGCAACCCCGGAATCGGCCGCCGGCTTCGGGGTGGTGATGTCCGACGCGACGACGGCCCGGGCTGCGGCCGATGCTTCCGTGTCGACCGGGCCGGGTGCGCCTGAAGCCCGTGTCGCCCCCTCAAACCTTCCCGCACCGAGCGCCGCGACAGACACTTCCGATTCCGCTGCGGAGCCGGCTTCGCCCCGTGGGACAGACCAGCCCGCGTACGCCATCCTCGCGCCGGTTGCGCTGCCGGTCGCCCTGCCTGTCGTGCTGCCGGTTGCGCCTCCTGTTGCGCTGCCAGGTGCGCTGCCAGGTGCGCTGTCGACCGTTCCGACCACCGCGACGCCGGTGACCGATGCTTCGGCCGACCCTCCGTCGTCGCTTCCCGTCGGTCAGATTGCCGCCAGTGCCGGCCCGTTCGCGGCCGCGGCGGTCTCCCCGACATCCGTACCGAGAGAAGCCGTCGCGTCGATCGCCCGCCCGGTCCGCCTCACCGGCCCGACAGGGGATGCCTCGACCGAGCCCCCGTCGGCGCTTTCCGCCACGGTGACTCCGTCTGCGACTCCGCCCACCCTAACTCCCGCCGCCGGGACCGTGCCTGCCCTAAATTCTGCCGTCGATTCCGCGGCGACCCCGTCGGCCCCGATTCCCGCCGCCGAGCTCACCGCCGCTCGACCCAAGCCGGACTTCTCACCGGTGACGGATGCCGCGGTACCGCAGCCCATCGCGGCGCCGACCCGGCTCGAGTCGGCCCCCGCGCCGATCGTCGCGGCAACCCCCGCGCCACCCCCGAGCACGCCTCTCACCGCACAGCTCACCCGACCGATCTTCACTCTCACCACCGCGGCACCCGGAACTCACACGATGACGATCAGCGTCACACCAGACGACCTCGGTCCGGTGACGGTGCGGGCGCAGGTGACGCCGGCGGGCATCAGGGTCGAACTGTTCGCCCCGACCGATATCGGTCGTGACGCCATCCGCGCGATCCTTCCCGAGCTGCGGAAGGACCTCGCGGGCGGCGGACTCGGCGCGACCCTCGACCTGTCGTCGCAGAACCAGCCGAGCGATGCCGGCGACCGACGCCGCGATGCGGGCACCCCGCGAGAGCGTGCGTATGTCGTGCCCGCGGGAATCGTCGCCGATGCCCCTCGCGATGCACTTCGCAGTCTCGGCACTTCATCCATCGACGTACTGGCGTAAGGAGAAATCACATGGCTATCGACGGAATCACCGGAACGGTCGCGACGGCAGCGGCCGACGCGGCATCCGGAATCTACAGCTCGTCCACGACCCGCACCCCCAAGCAGACCATGGACTCGGAGGTGTTCATGAAGCTGTTGGTCACGCAGTTGCGCACGCAGGACCCGAGCGCCCCGATGGACACCAACCAGATGATCTCCCAGACGACCCAGCTGTCGATGATGGAGAAGATGACCGAGCTCTCGACCACCAGCACGGAGAACTTCAACCTGCAGATGCGCATCGCCGCCGCCGCGATCGTGGGCAAGCAGGTCAGCTATTCGGATGCCACGGGCGTGGGTCGCACCGGCACAGCCTCAAGCGTCTCCTTCGCCGGCGGCGTTCCCCAGGTCAAGGTGGGCGGCGTCGACGTCCCCCTCGACAGCATCTCCGGCATCACCAGCACGCCCTGATTCATCCCATCCAACCGAAAGGCAGCACCTCATGCTTCGTTCACTGTATTCCGGCATCTCCGGACTCCGCTCGCACCAGACCATGTTGGACGTCACCGGCAACAACATCGCCAATGTCAACACCACGGCCTTCAAGTCGTCGGCCACCCAGTTCCAGGACACCCTCTCCCAGCTCACCCAGGGCGCGGGCGGGCCGCAGGAACAGATCGGCGGCACCAACCCGGCCCAGGTCGGACTCGGCGTACGTGTCGCCGGGATTTCCACGAACTTCTCCCAGGGCTCGGCGCAGTCCACCGGGCGCGCAACCGACATCATGATCTCCGGCGACGGGTTCTTCGTCACCAAAACCGGGACGCAGACCCTCTACACCAGGGCCGGTTCGTTCGACTTCGACGGCGCCGGCCGTCTCGTCACCCCGGACGGCTCGATCGTGCAGGGCTACACCGCCACGAACGGCGTCGTCGCCGATGGAGGGGCGGTCAGCGACATCACCCTTCCTCTCGGCATCGTCGCGGCTGCGGTCGGCACCACCTCTGCCACTGTCGCGGGCAACCTGCCCGACGATGCGGCCCTCGGCACCTCGCTGGTCCGCGACGTGCAGGTCTACGACGCCACCGGCGGCGCCCGCACCGTCTCGCTCAACTACACGAGGACCGCTGCCGGCTGGGATGTCGCGGGCACCGATCCCAGCGGGTCGACCGGCACCGCATCCCTCACCTTCGCCTCCGGCGTGCAGACCTCGGCGGGCACGATGACGATCGGCGGCATCGCTGTGGACATGTCGAAGCTCACCGGGTTCGCTGGACTCACCACCGTGGCGGTCTCGAGTCAGGATGGTCGAGCCGCAGGCACCCTCAAGTCATATACGCTCTCGAAGGACGGCACGCTCGTCGGTTCGTTCAGCAACGGAGCCTCGCAGGCGATCGCTCGCATCGTTCTCGCCACCTTCACTAACCCCGGCGGCCTCGAAAAGGCCGGATCCTCCGGCTATAAGAGCACCTTCAACTCGGGAAACGCCACGATGGGTGCTCCCGGTTCCGGCAGCCTCGGCTCGCTGCAGGCGGGTGCGCTCGAGATGTCCAACGTCGACCTCTCGCAAGAGTTCACCAACCTGATCGTCGCCCAGCGCGGCTTCCAGGCCAACGCGCGCATCATCACGACCTCCGACGAGGTGTTGCAGGAGCTCACCAACCTGAAGCGGTAGTGCCGGTCACGTCGAACGCCCTGCTCGCCGTCACACCGGGGGCTCAGGCCTTACGGACGACGACCGAGACGGGTGTCGGGTTGCTGAAAAGGTCGAGCACCGGGCAGTGGGCGTCGACGACGGCGCGGAGTTCCTGGTAGCGCTCGTCCGTTTCCGGGCCGACGATGGTGACGACCAGTCGCACATCACTGAATCCCGCCCGCACGTCTTCGCTCAGGCCGAACAGGCGCCGGGCATCCAGGTCACCCTCGGCAACGACGTCGATCTCGTCCACCCGGATGCCGAGAGCCTGGGCATAGAGCCGGTAGACCACGACCTGGCAGGAGATGAGAGCCCCAAGGGCATATTCGACCGGGCTGGCTGCGAGGTCGTCACCGGCAAGGGCACCGGGCTCGTCAACGAGGAACACGTGTCGGCCTGCGGTGATGCGGGTCGCAACGGAACCTTCCGACGCCCCCTTCACCCGATAGGTGAGGCGGCCGGCCGTGGCATCGGCGTCGATCCGCGCCCCCCACGACGTCGCGGCATCGTTCAGTCGGATGGCCCTCTCAGTGGGGGTCACAGTGGAATCGGAAACGGAAATGGTGTCGGTGATCGTCATCCCCACACGATAGGAGGATGTCGCCCTCCAGCCCGTTTTGTGACGTAATACTGCGCCGAAGGTGCTTAGCGTGCTCATAGGGAAACCACCAACGGAGCACAGCGACCGTCCCTAGGTTCGATTCCGTCACCCTCAGAATCGACCGCAGGAGAATCATGTTCGGTACCTACCTCATCCGAGAACTCTCGGGTCGACGCCGTCAAACCCTCATAATCGCTATCGGGATGGGGCTCGCAGTCGGACTGGTGATCCTCGTCAACGGAGTGTCGGCCGGGGTGCGGAATGCCCAGTCGACGGTGCTCCAGTCGATCTACGGTGTCGGGACCGATATCACGATCAGCCAGCCGGCAACCCAAGCCGCCGGGAATCGTGGCTTCGACTTCGGCGGAGCGGAAGGTTCGGAGAATGCGGCGGCCGGCTCCCGGACTCTCGCCAGAAGTCGCCTGGACGCCGCGATCGGAACCGTGCCGTTCAGCGTCACAGCGGTGTCGAAAGCGCGCGCCGTGAGCGGGGTCACTGCAACCAGCGCGACGCTCGCGCTGCAAAGCACGACCTTCACCGGAACGATCCCGACCCCAGGCACGGCACCAGGTGCCCATGCGGGTGGCGGTGCCACCACGGGTGGGGGAACGGATGGCGCCGGGGGCAGTTCCTTCAGTGTCGCGTCCTTCTCGGTCAGTGGCAGCGATGTGAGCAACCAGAAAATCGGGCCCCTCACGGCCGTGAAAGTCACCGCCGGTCGAACCCTCCTCGCATCCGACGTCGGCAAGAACGTGATCGTGCTCGACTCCGCCTATGCGGCGACGGCCAGCCTGGCGGTCGGGAAGACGGTGGCGATCGCCGGGACGGACTTCACGGTAGTGGGTCTCGTGGCGTCGACCTCGACGAGCGCGTCGACCGCATCGAACAGCTACATCCCGCTCGATGTCGCCCAGAAGCTCTCCGGGTTGACTGCCCAGGTGAGCACCATCTACGTCAAGGCCGCATCGGCGAGTGAGATCCCCCGCATCCAGTCCGCACTGACCACCACGCTTCCGAAGGCGAAGGTCAGCACGCAAGCGCAACTCGCGTCCACCGTGTCCGGGTCGCTGTCCACGGCATCCGGACTCGTCGCGAACCTCGGCCTGTGGCTCTCGGCGCTGGTCCTCGGTGCGGCCTTCCTGATCGCGATTCTCTTCACGATTTCGGGAGTCACGCGAAGAACGCGCGAATTCGGCACCCTGAAGGCCATCGGCTGGAGCAACGCTCGTGTGGTGCGGCAGGTCGCCGGAGAGTCCCTCATCCAGGGCATCATCGGAGGCGCGGTCGGCATCGCGATCGGCCTGATCGGCATCGCCATCGTCAATTCGGTGGCACCGCGGCTGTCCGCGACAACCGCGGTGGCGCGCACCCTGCCCGGTGGAGACGGAGCGGGCGACAGGGGCTTCGGCCGAGCCGCCGCAGCACTGACCACCAACATCACGCTCAGTGCGCCGATCACGATCTCGGTGATCCTGCTCGCCGTCGGGCTCGCGATCGCCGGGGGCCTGCTCGCCGGGGCCATCGGCGGATGGCGAGCCGCCCGACTGCGTCCTGCCGAAGCCCTTCGCAGCATCGCCTGATATCCCTCTACGACCAGAAAGAGACATTCTCATGTATCAGTTGACCGGCGTCACGAAGACCTACCAGAGTCGCCGAAAGACGGTCGTCGCGCTCAGCGACGTCGACCTGTCGATCAGGGAGGGAGAACTCGTGGTCGTGCAGGGTCCGACCGGTGGGGGCAAGTCGACCCTCCTGCAGATGCTCGGCGCGCTGGATCGGCCCACCGACGGCACGGTTCTGCTTGGCGATCGCTCGCTCGGCACGCTTGGCGACGGACGACTCGCGTCGATCCGTGCCACGGAGATCGGATTCGTGTTCCAAGGCTTCAATCTCATCCCCACCCTGACCGCCCGGGAGAACGTGGAGGCGGGGTTGGCCCCGCTGAAGATATCGTCCGCCGAACGTCGTCGCCGGGCGACCGAGGCGCTCGAATCGGTGGGGCTGGCGGATCGGGCCACTCATCTCCCGGCGGAACTCTCCGGCGGACAGCAGCAGCGGGTGGCCATCGCCCGTGCGCTCGTCAAGGAGCCCACCGTCGTGCTCGCGGACGAGCCGACCGGCAACCTCGACGAAAAGACGCGTGACGAGATCATTGATCTGCTGGAGGGCTTGTGGCGGGAACGCGGTCTCACGCTGGTCATTGTCACGCACGACTCCGCGATCGCGAAACGTGCCCAGCGGCGCCTTCAGATCGAAGACGGCGTGTTGAGCGAAGCAGTCTGACTAGCCTCCGCACCGCTTTCGCGCGCGCGGCGACGACAAGTGTCGCAGCGACGCTTCCCGCGATTCCCGCGAGCAGCGCAAGAATGACCCCCGGCAGCCTGCCGAACACTTTCGATGCAAGGATTGCCGCTCTCGCCCTAGCCCGCCCTACCGGTCGCTTGTCCCCGGTTTCGCAACGCAAACCGATGCTCCCAGGTCATCTCGGGTCGCACAATGGGCGGTTCGCCGGGCGATCCTGTTCGACCGTCTGCAGCATCCGCTAACGGCATGCCCGGCGCGGCCGACAGTGACAGGCAACGGACCAGGATGGGCCGGTTTCACCACCAGCAGGGATGCGCTCATGATCGTAGTCACGCGGCTCAACGACAGCCAGTTCGCGATCAATCCTGATCTCATCGAGCGAATCACCGCCAACCCCGACACCACCCTGATCATGGTCGACGGTGCCAAATACATCGTCACCGAATCGATGGCCGAGGTGATCGAGAGGATCTCGCGCTACCGGGCGACGATCATCGCCCTCACCCACGAACTCTCGTCGAACAGTCACCAGCAACGGGCACTCGAGCTGGTCGAGAACGACCCGGGCGGCGTTTCCGAGCACCCCGTCTCGCTGCGGCCGAGGAAGATCTGATGGACCTCGCCACCATCATCGGCATCCTGGCCGCGTTCGGCGCCCTCTTTGCAATGCTCACCCTCGAAGGCTCGAACGTGAGCGCGATCCTGCTGCCGGCGCCGATGGTGCTGGTGTTCGGGGCGACGATCGCGGTCGGCATTGCGGGCGGCACGATCAAGGACTTCCTGATGTCGGCGAAGTCCATGCCCCGGGCCTTCCTCGGCAAGACCGAGAAGCCGCAGCTGGTGATCGACCGCCTGGTCGAGATCGCCGAGAAGGCCCGCAAGGAGGGACTGCTCTCGCTCGAACAGGAGGCGGAGAGCATCGATGACCCCTTCCTGAAGGGCGCGTTGCAGAGCATTGCGGATGGCACGGACGGCGAAGACCTGCGCGTCCAGCTCGAAGACGAAATAGCCACGAAGACGCGCTCCGATCGCACGGCATCCAAATTCTTTCTCAGCCTCGGCGGCTATGCGCCGACCGTCGGGATCATCGGGACCGTCGTGTCCCTCACCAAAGTGCTGGAGAACCTGTCGACCCCGGGAGAGCTCGGTCCGCTCATCGCCTCAGCCTTCATCGCCACCCTGTGGGGCCTGCTCTCGGCCAACTTCCTCTGGCTGCCGATCGGCACACGGCTTCGGCGTCTCGCCGACCTCGAGGGCGAGCGGATGACCCTGATCATGGAGGGCGTGCTCGCAGTTCAGGAGGGCAGCCAACCTCGCCTGCTCGCCGAGCGCCTCCGCTCGCTGGTGCCCGCCGAGCAGCTCGGGAAGCCCGCTGCCGCGAAAGCAGCGTGATCCTTGCCATGAGCCGAGGCCGAAAGAAACACGCGGAAGAACACGAGGAACACGGTCCGGATGAACGCTGGATGGCCTCGTACATGGACATGGTCACCGTGCTGATGTGCATGTTCATCGTGCTGTTCGCGATGTCAACCGTCGATGCCAAGAAGTTCGACCTGCTGCGCAACTCCCTCGCCACCGGCTTCGGCCAGACCGACATCGGCAAGGTCGACACCGCAAAAGGCACGATCGTCGAGCCCTCGAAGATCAGCAAGAAAGGGGAGAGCTTCGGCGCCGGACCGCAGGCCGCGGCGGTAGCCGCCGACAGGGCGACGACGGCAGCCGCAGTGAAGGAGGTCGACCGGATCAAAAATCTCCAGGCGAAGGTGAGCGCGAGCCTCGCGGTCCAGGGCCTCCAGGGCACCGTGCAGTACACGATCGACCAGCGCGGCCTCACCATCCGCCTGGTCGACCAGCAGGCGTTCTTCGCCCCGAACAGCACCGCGCTGGCCGGCAATGCCCCGCAGGTGCTCGACGCCATCGCGCCCGTTCTCGCCGCAAGTGGCGATGGAATCGATGTCGAGGGCCACGCGGACAGTCGAGCGACACTGCCGCCGTTTCCGACGAACTGGGAGCTCTCCTCTGGGCGGGCCGTCTCGGTGTTGCGCCGGATGGTGGAGAACGGAGGGGTGCCATCGCAGAAGATCGGTGCGGTGGGTTTCGGCTCGTCGCGTCCACTCGCCCTCGGAACCGCAGCCGCCGACTTTGCCCGAAACCGTCGCGTCGACATCGTGGCGCTATCGAACGCGTCCGAAGCCGTACGCGCCCTGATTCCCGGTCTGCTTTCCGGTGCCACCCCTGTGGACCCCACCGGCGGCGCGACCGCCACCAACTCGGCGAGTGATCCTGTTGCCGCCACTCCTGACCGTTGGAGCACCGCCTCGTCGCCGACGTCGCCGACGAAGAACGCGCCCCTGATCCTCTTACCCGCGGGGGTCGCCGGCCGATAGTGCCCTGTGTGACGGTCCAGGAACACCCTTCTCTCGGCGCGCCCGCCCGATTGGGCCCGGCGGTGGAGCCCTATGACTTCCGCCGTCCCACTACTCTTGCGCGGGAGCACTCGCGAGTTCTCGAACTCGCGCTCGAGACCTTCGCGCGCCAGTGGGGGACCCAGCTCACCGCGAAGGTCCGCGTGGTCTCGCAGGTCAGTTGTGAACAGATCGTCATGGAGACCTACGACGAATACGCATCCGGGCTCCCGCCGACGACGGCGATGATCCTCTGCGCCCTCACGGGGATCGATGCTCGTGCGGTGATCCAATTCCCCGCGGCGGCCGCCCTCACCTGGGTGTCGTACATGCTCGGGAGCGGCACTGCCCACCTCGTCGCCGAACGAAAATTCACCCCGGTGGAGCAGGCTCTCGTTCGCCGACTCTTCGACGATGCCCTCGACGACCTCCGCTATTCCCTCGGGCCGCTCCTCGAGACCGCGATCTCGATCGACACCATCCAGTACAACTCGCAATTCGCCCAGGCCGCCGCTACCGCGGACCTGATGATCGTGGCGACCTTTGCCATCCGGGTAGGCGACAGCTCCACCACCGCGACCCTCGCCATCCCGGCCGAAGCGCTGCTTCCACAGCTCGGCCAGCCGAGCGTCGCGTCGCACACCGGCAATTCCCGCGACCGGATGGCCGCGCAGCTCGGCTGGGTGCCGGTGGAAGTGGCGCTGAGCCTCACCCCCGCCTTCGTGAAGCCGAGCCGAGTGCTCGGCCTCGCGGTGGGCGACCTGGTCACTATTCCGCATCCGCAGCACCAGCCGCTCAACCTCACCGTCGACGGGGAAACCCTCGCGCGGGCCGCCGTCGGAGCTAACGGGCCCCGCCTCGCCTGCGTCGTCGTCACCGCCGCGGACCCCACGTGATCAACCAGGAGAACCAGTGAAGAAGTCATCCGTCATCGATATCCGTTCCGCTGCTGCGGAAGCGCTCGCCCGCCTGCTGCCGACCACCGCGCTCCTCGAGGCGATCGCGATCGACGGAGTTCCGGCCGGCCCGCTCGATGCCGCGGTGGTCGCCTCCTTCGTCGGGGAGACTTCCGCCGACCTCGCGATAGTCTTCCTCGATCCGGTGGCGACGGCGGATGCCGCAGCCGCGGACTCGCAGCTGGTCTCCATCGTCGACGTGCTGCGCCCGGCTCTCGACGCCGCCGCCGGCGCCCTCGGGTCCGGTGTTCTCGGCGACGCCCGGGTGGAGGATGCCACGGCGCTGTTCTCCGATCCGATGACCGAGGTCTTCGCCCTCTCCGCCGGCGGCAGCGCAGCGGGCTGGTTCGCCATTCGTGTGCGGGAGAGCCTCGCCGGCGCCGGCCCGCTGTCGCAGGAGTCTCTCGTGAGCAACCTCAGCCGCATCAACAACGTGGAGATGGCGCTCACCGTGGAGATCGGGCGCACCCGCATGTCGGTGCGTGATGTGCTCGGTCTGGAACCTGGTGCGGTGATCGAGCTCGACCGTTCGGCGGGCGCGCCCGCCGACGTGCTGCTCAACGGTCGACTGATCGCACACGGCGAGATCGTCGTCGTCGACCAGGACTATGCGGTGCGCATCACCGAGATTCTCGACGTCGCCGAGGGCCTCAACTAGCGATGGACACTCTCTTCGTCGCGTTGCGCGTGCTGCTCTCCCTCGCCGCTGTGGTGGGGCTGCTGTGGTTTCTGCAGCGACGCATATCGAAGGGGACCCGGTCAACGCGTCAGGCGAAGCTCGTGAACGTCGTCACGCGGCAGCAACTCGCGCAGAAGGCATCCGTCGTCGTGATCGACGTTGAGGGCAAGCGGTTTCTCCTCGGCATCACCGAGCATTCGATGACAGTGCTCGATGCGAACCTGTTGGCGGTCGTCGACACCGCCTCGGCTTTCGAAAAGGCCCTTGCCGAAGCGGAAACAGCGCCCACCGCCCGCAAAACCACCCCGATCCCGTTCCCGCAGCAGTTCGACCCGCGCACGGGCCTGCCGCGCAAGCTCGGTGCCCTCGACGGCTCGATCCTGTCTATCTCCACCTGGAAGCGCGCAGCCGTGGCGCTGCGGTCCTCCCGGTGAGCGCTCAGGCAGTGCTGCGAGCGTGCCCGTCGGTCGCCACCCGATTCTGCGACGGTCTGGCCGCCCGCATCCTGGTGATCGCCCTGCTGGTGCTCGTGGTGGCCGCGGCGCTCGTCCTGATGACGAGCACGGCGAGCAACGCATCCGTGCCCGATGTCATTACGCCGACGCCGCCGACCCCGCCGACTCTGCCCGTCGTCCCGAACGGCAACGGCGGCCTGTCGATCAACCTCAACGGCCCGGACGGCACGCCCTCCTCCGCCATCGTCACCCTGGTCGGCGTCACCCTGTTGTCGGTTGCCCCGGCGCTGCTGCTCATGATGACCTCGTTCACCAAGATCTTCGTCGTGCTCGCGATGGCCAGGAACGCGCTCGCCCTCCCGTCGATCCCGCCGAACCAGGTGCTCGCCGGACTTGCGCTCTTTCTCAGCCTGTTCATCATGGCGCCGGTGATCACCGACATCAACACTCACGCGCTGCAACCGTATTTGAACGGGACTATCGACTTCACCCAGGCGATCGACCTCGCCAGCAAGCCGCTGCGCACCTTCATGCTCGCTCACACGCGGCAGGAGGACCTGGCCCTCATGACACGCGCCGCGGGCCTGCCCAATCCGAAGGATCCGTCATCGGTTTCACTTCCGACCCTCATCCCGGCGTTCATGATTTCCGAACTCCGTGCCGCGTTCATCATCGGATTCGTCATCTTCGTGCCGTTCCTGGTGATCGACCTCGTCGTCTCCGCCGCCCTCATGTCGATGGGCATGATGATGCTCCCTCCGGTGATGATCTCGCTGCCGTTCAAGATCCTGCTCTTCGTGCTCGTCGACGGCTGGGGGCTCATCATCACGACGCTCATCAGCAGTTATCGAGCAACCTGATGAACCAGAACGCCGTCATGGATATCGCACTGCAGGGTCTCATCGTCGCCGCGAAGCTCGCCGCCCCCATCCTGGTCACCGCACTCGTCGTCGGTTTCGCGATCTCCCTACTGCAGTCGATCACCCAGATCCAGGAGGTGACCCTGTCCTTCGTGCCGAAGGCGATCGCCGTTTCTCTCGCGCTCCTGGTATCGGGCCAGTGGATGATCTCCGAGCTCGTCACCTTCACCCAGGGACTGTTCGAACGACTCCCCTCTCTGCTGAGTGGGGGATGACGTGGCCTTCACGCTCGACTTTCCCTGGATCGAGGCGGTGATGCTCGCTGCCGTGCGCATGACCACCTTTCTGGTGATCGCCCCGCCGTTCTCGTCCAACGCGTTCCCGCTGCGCATCAAGGGGATGCTTGGCATCGGTCTCGCGCTCGCCGTGTCGCCTCGGGTCGTGAGCGGGTACCGGTCACCCGACACTGCGGGTTTCATCGTCGGGCTGCTCGCCGAACTGGTCACGGGAGCCCTGCTCGGCTTTCTCGTCATGGTCGTCTTCTCCGCCGTGCAATCGGCAGGTAACCTGGTCGACCTGTTCGGCGGATTCCAGCTCGCCCAGGGTTTCGACCCGCAGATGATGATCAACGGGGCCCAGTTCGCTCGCCTCTACCAGATGACTGCGCTCGCGCTCCTGTTCGCCTCAGGTGGTTACCAGCTGATCGTCGGCGGCCTCGCCCGAAGTTTCTCGGCACTCCCCGTGGCGGGTCGGCTCGACCTCGCGGCCCCCATCCAGGCCCTGACCCTCGCCGTGGGCCAGATGCTGCTGTCCGCCGTGCAGATCGCCGGACCGCTCATCGTGGTGCTCTTTCTGGCGGATGCCGGACTCGGCCTCCTCACGCGAGTCGCTCCGGCGCTCAATGCCTTCGCCCTCAGCTTTCCGCTGAAGATCTTCATCACCCTCACCCTCGCGGTCCTCGTATTCGCCGCGCTTCCTCAGATCGTCAACGCGATCACCGGCCAGGCCGTCTCCATTTTCACGGGGGTGAAATAGCGATGAGTGAGGCCGACTCCGGCGAGAAGACAGAACTCGCCACCGACAAACGCATGAAAGAGGTGCGGTCCAAAGGCCAGCTCGCCAAGTCGCAGGACATCACGGCGTGGGTCGCCGTAGGTGCCGCCGCACTCATGATCCCGGCGACCGTGTCCGCGGGGGCGGCCGCGACATCCGCCCCGCTCTACCGCCTGAAGGCGATAGTGGACCATCCCGACCCGAATGGCGCGGTGCAGGCCCTGGTCGACGGCCTCGGTTCGGTCGGTGGAATCGTGCTGCCGATGCTTGCGGTCGTCACGATCGCGGTGCTCGGGACGGCGGCCGCCCAGGGGGGCATCCAGTTCAAAAAATTCACCGGCAAGTTCGACCAGTTCAATCCGGTGGAGGGCCTCAAGCGCACCTTCGGCCTGCAGGCGGCCTGGCAGGGAGTGAAAGCGCTCGCGAAGACCGTTGTCGTCGGACTCGTGCTGCTCGCCGTCATCCAGGGACTCATGCCGGTGCTGCTGAGCGGTGGCGGGCTGCCCGCAGCGGCGCTCATCCAGGCGGCGGCCGACGGCACGGCGGTGCTCGTGCGTTCCGCCGTCGTTGCGGGCCTGCTCCTTGCCGCCGCCGACGTCTTCGTGGTCATGCGTCGCAACCGCAAGCGCACCCGCATGACCAAGAAGGAAGTGAAAGACGAGAACAAGAGTTCGGAAGGGGATCCACTGATCCGCTCCCAACGCCGCTCGCGTCAACTCACCATGAGTCGCAATCGCATGATGGCCGCCATTGCGGATGCCGACGTGGTCCTGGTGAACCCGACTCACTTCGCCATCGCCCTCCGGTACGAGCCGGGAAAGTCGGCCCCCCGGGTGGTCGCGAAGGGCGCCGGGATCATCGCGCAGCGCATCCGTGAACAGGCCGAAACCGACAGTGTGCCGATCGTCAGGGACATCCCGCTGACCCGGGCCTTGCACGCGGCCTGCGACCTCGGTGACGAGATCCCGGTCGACCTGTACAACGCGGTCGCACGCGTGCTCGCCTTCGTGCAGGCGCTCCGCACTCGCGGGTCGTCGAGGGGCGTGCACGAACTGACCCAACTAGTCGCCGCTGGAGGGCACTGAAGATGAACAAGAACCTTGCACGACTCGCGGTACCGCTCGGGGTGGTCGGCATCATCCTGCTGCTCGTCGTGCCGATCCCGGCGTTCCTCCTCGACCTGCTCATCATCGTGAACATCATGCTCGCGCTGGTGACCCTGCTCACCACGATGTTCGTGAAGAAGCCCCTCGACTTCTCCGTCTTCCCCTCCCTGCTCCTCGTCGCCACGCTGTTTCGTCTCGGCCTCAATGTGGCGTCGACTCGCCTCGTGCTCGGCAACGGATACGCCGGCGCGGTGATCGGGGCCTTCGGACAGGTCGCCGTCGGCGGCTCGATCATCATCGGGGCGGTGATCTTCCTCATCCTCGTCGTCATCCAGTTCGTCGTCGTGACGAAGGGCGCCGAACGCGTCGCGGAGGTGGGGGCGCGCTTCACTCTCGACGCGATGCCGGGAAAGCAGATGGCCATCGACGCCGACCTCAATGCCGGCCTGATCACCGACGTGCAGGCGCGCGAACGCCGAGCGGAGGTCTCTGCCGAGGCAGACTTCTACGGCGCGATGGATGGCGCGTCCAAGTTCGTCAAGGGCGACGCGATCGCCGGCATCATCATCATCCTGATCAATATCGTCGGCGGTATTGCGATCGGCGTGATCCAGCGTGGCCTGTCCATCGGCGACGCGGTCAGCACGTACACGCTGCTCACGATCGGCGACGGTCTCGTCACCCAGATTCCCGCGCTGTTGATGGCGGTCTCCACCGGCATGATCGTCACCCGGTCCAATGCCGAGTCGGACATGGGATCCACCGCGGGGGCGCAGCTCGGACAATCGCGGTTCGCACTCATCATCGCCGGCGTCGCCGCCATCCTCATGGCCTTCATCCCCGGCATGCCGATCATCCTCTTCCTCATCGTCGGCGTCTCGCTCATCGTGATCGCCCAGCGCATCAAGGCGCGCGAGGCGCTTGACCTGCTTGAGGCGAACAGCGCGGCGATGACGGATCCCGCCCCGGCCGGGGGCACCGAGAACCTCATCGAACAGATGCGCGTGCACGCCCTCGAGATACTGCTCGCTCCGGATCTCGTGGACCTGGTCTCGGATGCCTCGGATGACCTGCTCTCCCGCGTTCGTTCTCTTCGCCGCAAAATCGCCCTCGACATGGGGCTCGTGGTTCCCCCGGTGCGCACCAGGGACAGCATCGAACTCCCGCCCGCGACCTATGTGATCCGCATCGCCGGTGTCGAAGCCGGTCGGGGCATTGCGCCGCCCGGCAAGGTGCTTGCGCTCGGCGAAGCCCTCGACGCACTGCCCGGGGTGGTGACCCTCGAACCCGTCTTCGGCCTGGCAGGCAAGTGGGTGCCGAGCGAGCTGCGTCACAGTGCGGAGATGACCGGCGCAACCGTGATCGACCGCGTCTCTGTGGTCGTCACCCATCTCTCCTCGATCATCATGGGCAATGCGGCGCGCCTGCTGAGCCGGGAAGACGTGCGGGTGCTCACCGAGGGAGTCAAGGAGATCAATCCGGCCGCGGTCGATGAACTCGTTCCCGGGCTGCTCAGTCTCGCCGAGGTGCAGCGTGTACTGCAGGGGCTGCTGCTCGAACAGGTGCCGATCAACGACCTCCCCCGCATCTACGAGGCGCTTTCGCTGCGGGCGAAGGTCTCGGCCGATCCGGAGGGCCTGATCGAGGCCGCCCGCGCCGCCCTCGGGCCGGCTCTGAGCGCCCGGTACCTCGATGGCCAGACCCTGCACGTGATCATGATCGACCCGCTGCTTGAGCAATCGATGCTCGAGGGTTTGCGCCCTTCGGAGCTCGGCACCCAGATCCTCATCGACCAACACGCTCTCGAGTCCGTGCTCGGTTCGGTGCGCGATGTCGTCTCACGCGTGGAGGGCACCGGACGCTCTGCGGTGCTGGTCTGTGCGCCGGCCCTGCGTCCGGCCATCCGTCGCCTTGTCTCCGCACAGTCCGGGGGGCTGCCGGTGCTGTCCTACCAGGAGGTCACCTCGGCCAATGTGAGTATCGAGACGGTGGGAGTGGTGCGCGGTGCCGAGTCGATTTCAGCTTGAGGGCGCGTCCCTCGACGAGCTGAACGCCCGGGTGCTTGCGGAGCACGGTCCGCTGGCCAAGGTCATCGCGGTGAAGGCCGTCACCTCCGGCGGCATCTCCGGCTTCTTCGCGTCCCGCCGCTACGAGGTAGAGGTAGACGTTCCGGATGGCACCGCTCGCGACGCTCACACCTTCGACCTCCCCGCTCGGGCCGGCATCGCTCGCCTGCTCGACGATGCCGACACGGCCGAAGCGATTTCGCACTACGGAGACCTCATCCCCAGGCTCTCCACCCATTCGGTCGACTTCGACACGATCATGGCGGATCTCACCTACAACACCGCCGCGATCGTGCCGCTCATCGACGGGCCGACGGTGTTCCGACAGACGCCGCTGGAGGCCTCAGGCGACCTCGTGGCAGTCGTCGGGCTCGGCGACGACCCGCTCGGCGTCGCCAGGGATATGTCGCAGGCCTCGGGACTCCGGGCGCTCAGTATCGCCGGGGCGGTCACCGCCGAGGGCTACTTCCGTGTGAAGGACCGCATGAGCGCCCTGGCGGCTCGGGCGGCCGGTGTGCGTGAGGGGCACAGTGTGTTCATCGCTCTCGGAATCCCCCGGGCCGGCCTCGACGACGAGGCGATCGCTGCCCTCGAGTACCTTTCGGCCGACCAGGTCTGGGTGGTGGTGGATGTCGGGCGCAAGGCCGAAGACACCGCTCGCTGGGTGCGCGAGGTGCAGTCGCACGTGCACATCGATGCGATCGCCGTCACCGGAAGCGACACCACGGGCACGCCCGAGACCGTGCACGAGCTCGGCATCCAGGTCGGTTGGCTCGGAAGCGGTTCGGTAGGCTGAGACGATGCTGGTGTTGACCCGCAAGGCGGGCGAGAAGATCGTGATCGGTGACGACATCACCATCACCATCCTCGACGTACGCGGCGACGGCATCCGCATCGGGATCGACGCCCCACGCGGCATCAAGATCCAGCGTGAAGAGGTGCTGCTCGCCGTCGCCGGAGCCAACGTCGCTGCGGCTGCGGCCGATGACTCGGTGGAGCAACAGTTGAAGTCGGCCCTGGGAATCACGCCCGGCCCTGGCCTCCCCCAGCCGAGCGATTCCGTCGTCTGACCCACCGATAAACCGGGGTACAAAACGTGTCCCCTCTACTGGGGACTGTAAGTGGTCGCCGGGATGCAGCATCGTGTACCCAGGGGAACCCACTGTTCTACCACCCGAAGGGGTTTCCCGCTCTGCCCTAAAGAAGGAATCCGATGAGTCCCGACGCGAAGGTCCACTACCTCACTCGCACCACCTTCGATCCCGACGACTCCACGGTGCAGGCTCAGGCCATCATCGCTGCGGAGATGAACAACCGCATGGACCTCGTGCGCCAACTCGCGGTGCGCCTCAGCGCCCTCGAGGCGACCATCGCGGCCGTGGATGCTGCCCGCCACGCTGCGATCGCTGCGGGCTGGACCGAAGCCCAGCTCCTCGACCTCGGCCTCGGTGCGGTGGAGAACTCGAAGCAGTCCGCCGGTCGGCGCGTCGCCCGCCCCGCGAGTGACGCGGTCCTCGGTTTTCCAGTGGCATCCGGTCTCGCCGGCTAAGCAATTTCGAGAGCGGACAACCACTTCCAGCTTCCCGCATTCCACAGCGCGATACAGGTCATATCGGCAAATGACGCCAACAATTGGGCGTCCTCGGCGCTGAATTCATCCGCGCCCTCCTTGCAGATCGAGAGGATCCCGAATGTCTCGCCGTCCATTTCGAGGCGCGATTCGATGGTGTGGCCCGCGGTCGGCCGACCGGTGTCAGCGCTCCACCGAACGATACGTCCAGGGCGCTCCTGCGTCGTCCAGAGGTCCAAGACGCCCGACCGGGCATCCACGAGGCGCACGGCCGAATTCAGTATCTCGGTGAGGAGCGAGGACGGATCCCGGCACCGGGCCACCGCGAGGTTGGCGTCGAGGAGGTCGCGCAGCCGGCTCTGGGTCGACAAGACCTTGCGGGCGACCACGACTATCTCCTCGAGCGACCGATCGAGCCTGCCCCGGGCCTGCATGGCAAACACCAGGCCGTCGGGGGTGGGAGACGGCGGTGAAGCCGATCGCGGCCAAGCCTGGTCAGATCTCACTACCGACGCATGCGACCGGTACATTTCTCTCCCTGCTCGGTGGAGCGGTCACTGCCGAGGTTCAGAGCGAGTACCTGAACTCTACTCGCGTGGGAGCGGGTCGTCAAAGCTTCGTGCGCCGACATTGTGACCCGAGCACCTGTGTTCGGTGACCTCGGGGGCGTACGGTAGGGAAAGAGCGCGGCCTTGCTCGTGCCCACAGTCGACGCGTTGTCTCGGTGCCGAATGTTCTGCGAACCAGGTTCGAAGGCCCATGAGCAATTCCGGCACCGCACACGAGGATCCCCCGGGCTGGCCCTGGGGCGACGATCTGTGCCGGCCTTTCGTCGACCTGCTTCCGGTGACCGGGGTGTCGATCTCGGTGATCGGCCGTTCGGCGCGCCGGGTATCCCTCTGTGCGAGCGACAGTGTCGCCGCGCGCCTGGAATGCCTTCAATTCGAGTTGGGTGAGGGACCACAGTGGGTGGTGATGCTCACCGGCGAACCCTCGCTCAACGCGGATCTCTCCCCGCCGCATAGCGCGAACTGGCCGATCTTCGGTGCCTGCGCAGCGCAGCTAGGAGTTGCTGCGGTCTTCGCCTTTCCGATCACCATGGGCGCGGTCACCGTAGGTGCAATCGACCTCTATCGCCGGACGCCGGGTGAACTCGATCCGGCGTCAGTCGCGCTCGCGCAGTCACTCGCAATACGAGTGGCCGCTACCGCCGTGCACGCTGCCATCCGTGCGGCCGACCAGGAGAGCCCCTTGGAGCCTGCCGGTTCTCCAACGATGCGCCGTGAGGTGCACCAGGCTACCGGCATGATCCTCGCCCAACTCGAGACGACAGCGACCGAGGCCTTCTCACTGTTGCGTGCGCACGCCTTCGCTTCGGGCCGCGGAGTCGAGGACGTCGCCAAGGATGTCGTGGCGCGGCAGCTCGATTTTCGTAGACTGTCGGGCTGACGGGGGCTACCATTTGGGGGATAGGAGCGACTGGTGCGCAAACTATCTCGGGAATCACGGCTGAGCGCGGCCTTCGTCGCGGCCGCGGATACCCTCACTGCGGACTATGACGTGGTCGACCTGCTGCACACCCTCGTCACGGAGTGCACGGAGATCCTGGACGCCCAGGCCGGCGGCCTTATGCTCGTCGACAGCGTCGGGCAACTGCAGGTCGTCGCATCCACCAGCGAGCGCGCCGACCTCGTGGAGGTCATGCAGCTCGCCGCCGGCGCCGGCCCGTGCGTCGACTGCTTCACCAGCGGCACGGTGGTGTCCGTTCCCGACATCCAGGCCTCGACAGGGGACTGGCCGGCATTTCGCCTCGCGGCCGGACAGCCAGGCTTCAAGTCCGTTCACGCGACTCCGATGCGGCTCCGCGGCGAGGTAATCGGCACCATGAACCTTTTCGGTACCGCTGTGGGCAGGTTGAAGCGACGGGATGCGGCGGTGGCGCAGGCATTGGCGGATGTCGCGACCATCGGCATCCTCCACGAGCGCATCACCGCAAAGTCCCAGGTCGTTACCGAGCAGTTGCAGAGGGCCCTGGACAGTCGCGTGCTCATCGAGCAAGCCAAAGGGGTGCTCTCCCAGTCCGCCGGGCTCTCGATGGACGAGGCCTTCCTCGTGCTGCGGTCTTACGCTCGCAATCACAATCTCACGCTGCGGGTCGTCGCCGAGGGAGTCGCCACCCGAACTCTCGACGTCGTGCCGACGGAGGCCACCATCTCGCCGAAGCCGGAAACGGCGAGATAGGGCCGTTTTTTGGCCCGAGTCCTTCCGAAGCGGGTGCGGAAGGACTAGCTTGGGCGTGTTGCTCCAGATCGTCGGCAGCGGTTCATCAAAAACACTGCCGTGTATTGGAGCGCCATGATTCATAAGAGCACCGAGGTGTCGGTCGGTCCTGTCCCTGTTCGTCTGGGGATGAATCCGGCGCGGTCCGCATTGCCGACCGCTATCGTGTGCGGTCTCCTACTGGCCGTAACAATCTTCGCCGTCAGCCTCCTGTCGACGATCGGATGGTAGCGGGCTAACGAGCGTCGGGCGAGCACCAAGACCGCGCCGGTCTATAGGTGGGTCGTCGCGGCCGTGGCGCGTGGCTCTTCCCAGGAAGCGGCATCCTCCGTGCGTGCGGAGTGACGCACCATTGAGCGGGCCACCGACTGCAACGACATCGAGAACCGGTCGAGTTCATCCGCGCCGAGCTCACTCGTCGCCGCTTCGAGCAACGCCACGAAGTCGCGGTGGATGTCGAGCATCATCTCGTGCGCTAGCGGCGTGAGCTCGAGGTACAGGCTCCGGCGATCGTTCGGGTGGTCCACCCGATGGAGCAGTCCGGACTCCACCAGGCGGCGAGAGATGAACGTGATCGCGGCGGTAGTCATGTCCAGGTAGTCGGCGAGCTGCTTGGGAGTGACACTCACCTCGGCGGCCACCCGGAACAGCGCGCGCAATTCGCTGGCCGACAATCCGGCATCTTTTGCGATGCGCTCGCGATTGTGCTGCATCACGTTTACGAACTCGACGGCGGCGGCAGGGAATCCGTCGAGGGCGTGGGCCGGGCCGGGACCAACGCTCATGAGATCTCCCGCCTAGTTCCGAGCCCCAGCTTAGGGACAACCAAGTTTACCGACCATGTCAGATCGAACTTGACTTATAGGGTAACTAATTGTTTTGATAAGTTACATTCTATTTCAACCCGACACACACTGGAGGATAAATTGATTCCCGACATCCTGTCGCAGGGGCAGTACGCCACCGTCTACAACTTCCTGTCGCTCGTCATCGCGTCACAATTGTTCACGGCCGTATTCCTGCTCATCTCCCTTCCCCGGATCCTTCCTCGCTACCGGCAGGCAATCGTGGTGGCGATCGTCGTGTGCGGCATTGCGGCCTACCACTACTTCCGCATCTTCGACTCGTTCAGGGAGGCCTTCGTCAGCAAGTCCGTCGGAGGCACCGGAAACTACGGGCAGGCGGTGGGTGTCGCCTTCAACGAGGGTTACCGCTACGTGGACTGGCTGCTCACCGTCCCGCTCCTGCTCGTCGAGCTCGTCGCGGTTCTTGCGCTGGCACGCAAAGTGCAATCCGGACTCCTGATGCGACTCGTTCCGGCAGCTGCCCTGATGATCGCCCTCGGCTACCCCGGCGAGATCAGTGGTGACAACGGTCTCCGCGGGCTCTTCGGCCTGCTTTCCACGATCCCCTTCGCGTACATCCTCTATGTGCTGTTTGCGCAACTGAGCAAATCCCTCGACAACCAGCCGGCATCCGTGCGCAAGACTCTCGGTCGGCTGCGGTTCCTGCTGCTGCTCAGTTGGGGGGTATACCCGATCGCCTACCTGCTCCCCCTTCTCAACGTCTCGGGCGCCGATGCCTGGGTGTTCAAGCAGGTCGGATACTCCGTGGCCGATATCCTCGCCAAGGCCGTCTACGCGCTGATCATCTTCGGCATCGCGAAGGCGAAGTCCTACGAAGACGACCCGGAATTCGCCCGAGTGGAGAGGTCCCACGACGACGAGCCCGCTATCCGCAAGTAGCGGTCCGGGTTCCTCGGCCGGTCCTGCACCGGCTTCGGCAACGGCGCGCCTCCCTCGAGGGGGCGCGCCGTTCGGCGTCAACACGGGTGGTCGGGGAGCCGACAGGGACGCCGCGGAACGGCTGCAGGATGCCTCGGCGGAGGGCGTGCTCGCTGGCAGACTTTCGCCCGGGGGGAACGCCAGATCGTGCCGTCCAGAAAATCGATTTTGTGGTAGCCTCTACGGATATTCGGCAATCTGACGCCCGGCGACGTCGGATTATGACTCAGACACTGCGGTTGGAGATCGGCGAGAATGACGAAACGTGTCGGCATCTCCGACGTTGCCAGCGCCGCCGGGGTTTCGGTCACAACGGTCTCTCACGCGCTAAGCGGTCAGGGACATCTGAGCGAGAAGACTCGCGAGCGCGTGCAGCAGATCGCGAGCGAACTCAACTATTCGCCTCACCGCATCGCCAGTGCACTCCGTCTGCAGAGGACCGGGATCATCGGCTTCGTCAGCGATGAAATCGCCACGACCCCGTTCGCTGGCCGGATCGTGCTCGGGGCGCAGGATGCCGCTGCGGCTCGCGGAATGCTGCTCATGTTGGTGAACTCGAACCGCGACCAGTCCGTGGAGTCGCGACAGATCGAATCGCTGTTGGAACAGCAGGTCGATGCCATCGTCTACGCCCGAATGTCCCACACGCTCGTCAACCTTCCCCCTCGCCTCACCAGCATCCCCACGGTAATCGTTGATGCAGAGAACCCCGAGGGCCTCGCGCCCTGGGTCGTGCCCGACGAAGTCGGCATCGGATTCACCGCAACGGAGCGCCTGATTTCGGCCGGACATCGATCGATCGTGCATCTCTCCATCGACGAGCACGGTCCCGGTGTGGATGGGCGGATCGTCGGGTACACACGAGCCATGCAGAAGTTCGACCTGAAGCCGGAGATCATCCTCGCATCGCGTCAAGCCGATGCGAAGGCGGGGCGCGAGACCTTTCAGATCGCTCTCGACCGGCATCCGCAGCTCACCGCCGTGTTCGCGTTCAATGATCCTATGGCCATGGGCGTCTACCAGACCGCGAGCGAGCGTGACCTGCGAATTCCGGACGATCTGTCCGTTGTCGGTGTTGACAACCTCGAGGTCATTGCCGCGCAGTTGCGGCCCGGACTGACCACGGTCGGCCTGCCCCACTACGAAATGGGCCGCTGGGCCATCGAACAGCTCGGCGAGATGATCGGCAACCAGGACTGGAAGGACATCCGCTCCCAGGTTCAATTGGCCTCCCCGCTGATCGAACGCGGTTCCATCGCGGGTCCGCGGGGGTTATGACATGTTGGAACTTCCCGACTCCTGGATGTGGGACTTCTGGTTCGCCGACACCGGCGAGGAATTCCACCTTTTCTTCTTGTTCGCATCGAGGGCGCTCCATGAGGAGAGTGCCAGGCACCGGCGAGCATCCATCGGCCACGCGGTCTCCACCGATTTGCGCCGCTGGACGCGACTGCCGGATGCCCTGGTGCGGTCCGACGCCCCTGCTTTCGACGACGTGGCGACCTGGACCGGCTCGACGGTCAGGGGCGACGACGGTTGGTGGTACCTGTTCTATACCGGATGCAACGATGATCCCGTGCCGAGCGCTCAGAGGGTCATGATGGCTAAGTCCCGCGACCTGATCACCTGGGAAAAGCAATCGGATCCCGTCGCGCGCGCTGACCCCCGGTGGTATGTGACCGGAACCGACGGCATGGATGAGGCTTTTCGCGACCCATGGGTCTTTCGGCTCGACGACGGATGGCACATGTTCACCACCGCTCGCGCCCGGACCGGTACACAGACCGAGTCCGGAATCGTCGGGCACGCGACATCCGCGAACCTGGTTGACTGGGCGGTGCAGCCGCCGATCACGGAGACTGGCAGCGGTTTCGGTCAGCTCGAGGTGACCCAGGTCTTCGAGTTAGAGAACCGCTGGTACCTGCTCTTCAGCTGCCTGCGAAACGAGATCGCTCCGCGCCGGCACCAGGAGTTCGGCGCCGGTGGCGTCTGGCTTGCCGAGGGGGGTGGCCCCCTTGGACCCTTCGATGTAGAGGGCGCCAGTCTGCTCACCGATAGCTCCCGTTACGCCGGGCGAGTCATTTCGGACCGTGACGGGACCCTCCAATTCCTGGCGTTCGAGAACCTCCGAGACGGCGAGTTCATCGGCAGGCTCGCCGATCCTGTGCCATTCGCCGAGGTCGTGTCCGGCATGGTGGGCACACCGCCGGTCGCGTAGGCAGAGCGCTGCAGAAGTCGGTCGGACCCGCCTTCCTGATCGCGAGTGCGAACGAACCACCGCGACCTGCGGTGCTCATGGCCGGGCGGTGTGCCGTTCGTGCGATCCGCATCGTTACCAAGTCGTGACCACGGCGAACTTTTGCGTGGACATCGATCCGGCTATGTTCAATTTTACAAAAACGATTTTGTAAATCGTTTATCCCTCCAAGGAAGGTGAAGTAATGAGGCTTCGCAACAAGGCAGTCATAGCTGCCGTAGTTATCGTGGGCACCTCGGTTGCCCTCACCGGCTGCTCTTCGGCCGGGTCGAGCGGCGGTGCCGCGGGAAATACCCTGGTGAAGATCAGCGGCGGTTTCACCGCGGCCCAAGCCACTGCCTTCCAGGCAGACCTCGACAAATGGTCGAAGGGCAAGGGCATCACGGTCAAGTATTCGGGAAGCACCAACTTCCAGCAGTCGATCGTGACCAGTGTCAAGGCGGGAAACCCGCCCGACATCGCCATCTACCCGCAGCCTGGCGTGCTCAAGTCGCAGATTAGCTCGATGAAGCCGCTCGACACGCTCGGTGTCGACGTCGCGGCGGTCACGGCGGACGAACCGAACGGCCTCGGCGATATCGGCAAATTCAACGGCAAGACCTACGGACTCCCATACAGCATCAACGTCAAATCCCTGGTCTGGTTCAACCCCGCCGCTTTCAAGGCCCGCGGATACCAGGTGCCAACCACTGACGCCGAGATGGTCGCCCTCGAGAAGAAGATCGTCTCGGATGGGGCAGGGTACCCGTGGTGTGTCGGTATCGAGTCCGGGGCAGCCACCGGTTGGGCGATGACCGACTGGCTGGAGGAGTATGTGCTTCGCTACGGCGGCCTGACGAACTACAAGGACTGGATCAGCGGAAAGCTGCCGTTCAGTTCCGACCTGGTGAAAAAGGCGGCAGCGAAGGTGCAGTCGGAGATTCTCGCCGACGGCCAGGTCAATGGTGGTGGCAAGGCCATGGCCACGACCAACTTCGGCAAGGCCGGCAACCAATTGTTCGTCTCCGGCAAGGCCCAGGGCCAGTGCTTCATGATGCGCCAGGGCACCTTCATCGCTGATTTCTTCCCCGACAACATCAAGGCGGAAATCGCCAAGAAGGACACGACAAACGTCAACGTCTTCACCCTTCCGACCCCGTCGGACGCGAAGACGACGGGAACGCTCGGTGGTGGAGACCTGGTGGGGGCATTCAATACGAATGCCTCGACCAAGAAGGTCGTGCAGTACCTGGTGGGCAAGGAATTCGGCACAAACGGCTATGCCTCGCAGGCGATCTTCCTGTCGCCGCACACCACATTCGACAGCTCTTTGTACTCCAGCCCGTTCCAGGCGGCGGCACAGAAGGCAGTGGCAGACGCGAAGATCTTCGGATTCGATGCATCCGACCAGATGCCGGGTGCCGTCGGTTCTGGAACCGAATGGACAAACCTGACAGCGTGGGTGACCGGGCAGAAGACCCTCAACGCCGCCCTGTCGGACATCGACGCCTCGTTTCCGAAACAGTAACCTGATCCGCAACGGTTCATGAACGTGTGGTGCTCGCACCCAGTGGCGGGCACCACACCCTCCCTCTATTCCCCTCACACTGTCGTTAGGTGATTCCGTGCAAATACTCAGCGCTTTGGCATCCGTCGCCGGTGGCCTGGCCGTTTCCTTCCTCGTCTATCTCGGACTGAATTTCATCGTCGGCAAAACGAACACCAGGTGGAATCGGCGGCTTCTGCCCTACGTGTTCATCGGTCCCGTCCTTCTCCTGCTCCTCGGTTTCCTGGTCTATCCCACGATTCGCACAATCGTCCTGAGCTTCGTGGATGGCACGACGAACAAGTTCAACGGCTTCACCAACTACGCGTCACTCTTCAACAGCGGGGACTTCCTGAGCACGCTTCTGAACAACTTCCTCTGGATTCTCGTGGTGCCGGCGTTCACTGTGGTGATCGGGCTCGGTGTCGCAGTGCTCGCCGATCGCCTTGGCCCCAAGCGCGAGAAGACCTTCAAGTCGATCATCTTCTTCCCGATGGCCATCAGCTTTGTCGCGGCGGCGACGATGTGGAAGTTCATGTACACCTATGACGCCCCCGGCCAGCCCCAGACCGGGCTCTTGAACGCGATTTGGACGGGCCTCACTGGTGCCGATCCGATCGCCTGGATCACCATCGACGCCGGACGCTTGAACTCATTCCTCCTCATGATCATCGTGATCTGGCTCAACGCCGGGTATGCGATGGTGCTGCTGTCCGCGGCCATCAAGGGTGTGCCCGAGGAGACATTGGAAGCAGCGCGGATCGATGGCGCGACCGACCGACAGATCTTCTTCCGGGTCGTCGCACCCCAGATCCAGACGACGATCGTCGCCGTCTTCGTCGCCGTTCTCATCGGGGTCATGAAAATCTTCGACATCGTCTTCGCCATGACCGGCGGCACCTACAACACAAATGTTCTCGGCGTCGAGTTCATCAACCAGTTCTTCAACTTCAACAACCCGGGTAAAGCCTCGGCGGTGGTCGTCATCCTGATGCTCGCCGTGATCCCGGTGATCATCTACCAAGTTCGCAGTTACCGTAATCAGGAGGCCCTCCGATGACCGAGATAGTCCCCACCATCGTCACCGGTCGCACGAAGTCGAAGGCAGAGCCCATCGCACGGTTCACCACGACGGGAGGTCGCAAGCGTCATGTCACGCTGAATATCGTTCTCGGCGCTTTCGCCCTGCTGTGGATGATTCCGGTCATCGGTCTCGCCTTCACCAGCTTCCGGTCAACGACGGATGCCGGACGCTCTGGATGGTGGACCACAATCGGCAATCTGTTCGGCCAGAACTGGACCGTCTCCAACTTCACGAGCGCGTTCACCAATCTCGACATCGGCAACAACTTCTTCAACAGTGTCGCAGTGACCGTGCCGGCCACGATCCTTCCGATCATGTTCGCCGCCTTTGCGGCGTATGGGTTCACCTTCCTCGATTTCCGTGGAAAGGAGGCTTTCTTCGCCGCGATTGTCGGACTGCTGGTCGTGCCAACCCAGGTCGCGCTCATCCCGGTGCTGCAGGCTTACATCTCCTTTACGAACCTGACCGGGATCCAGATAGTCGGGACGTTCCCGGCGGCCTGGATCTACCATTCCGCCTTCGCCCTGCCGCTGGCGATCTTCATCCTGAGAAATTACATGGCGACCCTGCCGGTGGCCCTCATCGAGGCGGCGCGGGTGGACGGGGCGAGCCACTTCCAGATCTTCTGGCGACTCGTCGTGCCCATGTCGGTGCCGGCATTGGCGTCCTTCGCGATCTTCCAGTTCCTGTGGGTCTGGAACGACTACCTCACCGCCTACATTTTCATTGGGGATGGGAGCCCCGTGCTCACCCAGGCGCTGTACGGCCTGCTCGGGCAGTACGCGCAGGGCTGGAACCTGGTGGCCGCGGGATCATTCATCACGATCGTCGTGCCGCTCATCGTGTTCTTCGCGCTTCAGCGGTTCTTCGTCAGGGGCCTCACTGCGGGGGCTGTGAAGTAGGGCCGCAGCGCCACGCCCCGCGGGGACCATCGGTGCCTGTGTGCCGGACGGTGCGTCTCCCACCTCCCGCATCTTCAATAAACAGCGAAATTTCGGCGACCAGGGCCGGTCGGCGATGTCGAGCGCGCGGTGGTGGTATCGGCCGGGTGGCCAGTCGTCATGGTTTCTGTCACGACCGCTGGCGGACCTCCGGCTGATGCTCCTGTAGTTTCAAGCTGTGATTTGATGGGGGTGGTTTTCGTTGAGCCAGGCCTGGTAGCGGTGCAGGAATCGGGTGTCGCGAATGGTGCCGCGTTCGATGAGTGGGGTCTTGCGGATCGTGCAGTCGCGGGCGAGGCTGAGCCCGAGGCGTTTGCGTGCGGGACGCAGATCGCTGCTGTGCGCGGCTGGCTGCGCGGTGGTAAAGAGGTGGAATACTTCACAGGCGATGGCGCGCTTGAGGCAGCGGAGGATGTCTTTCTTCGTCTTGCCTTCGGCGGTGCGGCGGGTCGCGTGGGCGCGAGTTTCGGGGTCTGTGGCCAGGCGCACGATCGCGATCTTGCGGAGCGCGCAGTTCGCGGCCGAATCGCTGCCGCGGTTGAGTCGGTGACGTGTCGTTTTCCCTGAGGAGGCGGGCAGGGGCGAGGCGCCGCAGAGTATCGCGAAAGCTGCCTCGGAGCGGATCCGGTCGGGGTGGTCGCCTGCGGTGATCTGCAGCTGCGCGGCGGTCACAGTCGCGATCCCTCGGGCTAGCACGAGAGTCGGGTTTACTGTGTCGACGAGCTGCGCGAGGTCGGTGTCGTGAGCAGTGATGTCTTCATCAAGCTGCCGGATACGGACGGCGAGGCGTTTGAGGGCCGCGCGGGTACTGGACGCGACCTGGTCGTCATCTACCCGTGCACGAAAGCCTGCCAGGCGTGTGATCAAGCGGGTTATGGACAGGTCACGGAGCTCGGTTCGGATGCTCTCAGTCCGCCTTCGAGTCGCAGGTCTACGGCGAGCTGCAATTGCCGGCAGCTGAACTACGCAGGGGTCCGGCCGAACGCTCGGCCTCTTGTGTGCGTGCCGGACCTGTGTGCGCGCGGGGCCTGCGTGCCCTTTGTGCGTGCGCGCGTGCGCGCGCGGGGCAGTGCGTGCCGACGGGGCCGAGCCTGCGAGCATCCGCGTTCCTGCGGATTGCGCCCAAGCAGGCCCCCGCGCCGAGTCGCCTCAGCCCGATCCGTCACCCGAATTCGAGTGGGGTAGGTTCGACTCGGAGGCCGCGACTTGGAGGCCGGGGACTCCGCAACTTCCCCCGAGTCGATTTCGACTTCGCTGGCGCGGAACCGCTGGCGCGGAACCGCTGGCGCGGAACCGCTGGCGCGGAACCGCTGGCGCGGAA
>JAZJZS010000005.1:106066-107266 GCA_040389685.1 Actinomycetota bacterium | reverse complement strand
CCGCTTTCAGTCGGTGCATCCCCGCTGACGCGACTTGATGAGCTGTTCGCGCTTTCCTTCAAGCTCTCGCGTGACCGCACCTGTAGCTCGACCCCGCTCTATGCCGGGTTGCGACACACTCGACGGTGCTTTCATTGGTGCAGATCGTTTGTGTGCATGTTTCAGTTACCCTACAAGCCGACATCGGTAGCGGTCTTGACAGTGCTTAGTGAGTCCACTTGGTGACTGATTGCATATGCGTCTATTGCCTCCCGCTACTGGCGGGACCGGACATTCACGAGCCCACCGGTCTCATCTCCGCTGGAACAAGTCTCATCTGGCCTGAGAATCCACAGTATTTCAGGGGACATTACAGAGCGAGCGACGGGAATCGAACCCGCACTACCAGCTTGGGAAGCTGGAGTTCTGCCATTGAACTACGCTCGCGCGGCCGCAACACGGCACCTCTGAATACTAGCAACGTGCGTTTCGATAGGCTCTGTTCATGCTGCTCTCGGACCGCGACATCAGGATCGAACTCGACTCCGGACGCATCGGACTCGAGCCCTACGAACCGGCAATGATCCAGCCATCGAGCATCGATGTGCGGCTCGACCGCTTCTTCCGGCTGTTCGACAACCATAAGTACCCGTTCATCGATCCGGCGGAAGATCAGCCCGACCTCACCCGGCTCGTCGAGGCGGCACCCGACCAGCCGTTCATTCTGCACCCGGGGGAGTTCGTGCTCGGGTCGACCTACGAGCTCGTGACGCTTCCGGATGACGTCGCGGCACGACTGGAAGGCAAGAGCTCGCTTGGTCGGCTCGGGCTCCTCACGCACTCCACCGCAGGCTTCGTCGACCCGGGATTCAGCGGGCACGTCACGCTCGAGCTGTCGAACGTCGCGACCCTGCCGATCAAGCTCTGGCCCGGGATGAAGATTGGGCAGCTTTGCTTCATCCGGCTGACCTCGCCGGCCGAGAAGCCTTACGGCTCGGCGGAGTACTCGTCGCGCTACCAGGGTCAGCGCGGACCGACGGCCTCGCGGTCGTTCCAGAATTTCCACCGCACGGATATCCTGCGCGAAGAGAGCATGCTGGACTAAGCGCGGGTCTCCGGCACCGGTCTCGATACGGGCGCGGAGCGCCCTACTCGACCACCGGGGTGCGGAGCGCCCTACTCGACCACCGGGGTGCGGAGCGCCCTACTCGACCACCGGGG
>JAZJZS010000005.1:0-105966 GCA_040389685.1 Actinomycetota bacterium | reverse complement strand
TGCGGAGCGCCCTGCTCGACCACCGGGGTGCGGAGCGCCCTGCTCGACCACCGGGGCGTGGAGCGCCCTACTCGACCACCGGGGCGCGGAGCGCCCTGCTCGACCACCGCCACCACCGGGCGGCTACGCCTCGAGCTGCTCCAGCTGCCAGCCGAGCCACGGGCTGAAGGCGAACGGCGCCGCAGCCACAGCCTGCCTCAGCGCCTGCGGGTCGAGCCAGACGAACTCCGAGACCTCCGCAGGATTCGGCTCAACGACATCCGTCGTCACCGCTCGGTAGACCGGACAGACCTCGTTCTCCACGATGCCGGAGGCGTCCGTCGCTCGGTAGCGGAAATCGGGCAGCACCACCTCGAGATGAGTGACAGCGATGCCGAGCTCGAAGGAGGCGCGTCGGGCGATCGCACTCTCGAGCGGCTCCCCCGGGGACGGATGCCCGCAAAAGGAGTTGGTCCAGACGCCAGGCCAGGTGAGCTTGGACAGCGCCCGCCGAGTGACGAGCACGCGACCCGCCTCGTCGTAGACGTGGCACGAGAATGCGAGGTGTAGGGGAGTGGTGGAACCGTGCACGGAGAGCTTGTCTGCCGAGCCGATGGCCGAGCCGGAGTCGTCGAGAAGTACCACAAGTTCTGTATCAACTTGCACAAGCCCTGTGCTGCTTTCCATGTGTGTCCGTTAGCCTGAGGTTGTGACCGGCCACCCCTTGACAGCTCCTTCGAGAAGGATTGGTTTTCGGGCGACGGCCGTGTCGAAGCGTCGCCCCAGCCTAACCTCCACCGCACCGGTGACGGCCGCATCATGACCGGCCCCGAGCATCCGGACGCCGAGTCACGTCGAAGTCCGAGCCTCTACGACCGGGTGGCCGAGGAGACCGCGAGCGTCGTCATCCGCCGCTATTCGACGTCGTTCGGGCTGGCATCCCGCCTGCTCGCGCCGCCCATCCGCCGTCACATCGAGAACATCTACGCGCTCGTGCGCGTGGCCGACGAGGTGGTGGACGGCGGGGCGGCGGATGCCGGACTCGACCCGCTCGCCGCGGCGCGCGTACTTAACGACTTCGAGCGCGACACCGAAGCCGCGATCGACTGCGGATACAGCAGCAACCTGGTGATCCACGCGTTCGCGCGCACTGCCCGCGCCACTGGTTTCGGTCGCGAACTCACCCAGCCGTTCTTCGCCTCCATGCGCATGGATCTCGTGCAGACCGAACATGACGCAGAAAGCTTCGACACCTACGTCTACGGCTCGGCTGAGGTAGTGGGGCTCATGTGCCTCAGCACCTTCCTGCAGGGGATCACGGTGTCGCCGGCAGAACACGCGCGGCTCGAGTACGGCGCCCGTAAGCTCGGAGCGGCGTTCCAGAAGGTCAACTTCCTGCGCGACCTTTCGGCCGACTTTCAGAGTCTCGGGCGGAGCTACTTTCCGGGGGTGAGTGTGGAGTCCTTCAGCGAGGCGGACAAGATCCGCCTTCTTGACGACATTGACGCCGACCTCCGCGATTCGGCGACGGTAGTGCCCCTGCTGCCGGCGACGTCCCGTCGCGCCGTTTCGCTCGCCCAGGGACTCTTCACCGAACTCGCCGAACGGCTGCGAACGACCCAGGCGGAACGGCTTTTGAGCAGCCGGGTTGGGGTGCCGAATTCCGTGAAACTGCGCATCGTCGCCGCAGCGATGGCGGGCCGCACCCCCCGGGGGGCGCTGCCCGCTGCCAACGCCGCGACCCCGAAGACGGCCTCATGAGCAGCGTCGTCATCATCGGCGGGGGGATCGCCGGGCTCGCCTCCGCGGCGCTGCTCGCCGCAGACGGCCACGAAGTGACCGTGCTCGAGGGTCGCCCAACCCTGGGAGGTCGCGCCGGCTCCTGGGAACGGGACGGCTTTCGGTTTGACACCGGTCCGAGCTGGTATCTCATGCCGGAGGTCTTCGACCACTTCTTCCGCCTACTGGGCACCACAGCTGACCAACAGTTACGGCTGGTAACCCTCGATCCTGGTTACCGGGTGTTCTTTGAGGGGCTGACCGAACCGATCGATATCACGGCGAGCCGCGAGGAGAACCTCGAGCTGTTCGAGCGCATCGAGCCGGGATCGCGCCGCGCCATGGAGAAATACCTCGACTCCGCGCGTGAGGTCTACGACATCGCGAAGCTGCGCTTCCTCTACACGAGTTTCGCCGACATCCGCCCACTGCTGCGAAAGGATGTGCTCTCCCGCACCGCCTCGCTCGTCTCGCTATTGCTCACCCCCCTCGCGACCCTCGTGCGGCGGACCGTTCGGGATGCCAGGCTGCAGCAGATACTCGGCTACCCCGCCGTGTTCCTCGGATCCTCTCCGTATATCGCTCCGAGCATGTATCACCTGATGAGCCATCTCGACCTCGAGGGCGGGGTGCTGTACCCGATGGGGGGATTCACCGAGCTCATCGCGCGCATCGAGGCGCTCGCTGGGGGGCAGGGCGTGACTATCGTGACCGACTCGCCGGTCACGGCGATCAATTCCCGGGATGGCGTGGTCACCGGCGTCGACTACACGGATGCCGCGGGAAGCCGCCGCACGCTCGTCGCCGACATCGTGGTCTCGGCCGCCGATCTGCACCACACCGAGACCGCGCTCTTGCCGCTCGAGTTGCAGACCTTCCCCCAGGAATATTGGGACCGGAAGGTTCCCGGCCCGAGCGCCCTGCTGATTTATCTTGGGGTGACGGGCGAACTTCCGCAGTTGGAGCACCACACGCTCTTTTTCGCCCGCGATTGGAAGGCCGGCTTCGAGAGGATTTTTGGCGCGAACCCGTCCATTCCCGATCCGGCATCTATCTACGTGTGCAAGCCGAGTGGTATCGATCCGTCTACGGCTCCGGACGGGTACGAGAATCTCTTCGTGCTCGTGCCCATCCCGGCGGAGCCGACCATCGGGAAGGGCGACGTGGACGGAGACGGCGACACGCGCATCGAGGCCCTGGCCGACCGGGTCATCGCGCAGATCGCGGTGTGGGCGGGCATCCCGAATCTCGCATCACGCGTCACGCTTCGCCGCACCGTCGGCCCGGGCGACTTTGCGAGCGACCTCAACGCCTGGCGCGGTACGGCACTCGGTCCTGCGCACACCCTGGCCCAGAGTGCAATGTTCCGAGCGGGTAACAAGAGCCGCAAAGTCGATGGGCTCTTCTACGCCGGGGGCTCGACCATCCCCGGCATCGGCCTGCCGATGTGCCTGATCAGCGCAGAGGTCGTGCTCAAGCGCATCCGGGGCGATCGATCGACCGAGCCGCTGGCCGAGCCGTTGCAGCGTACCCTCCCCTGATGCCGATCCTGTACCTCGCGGCCCTCGCGGTCGCGCTCACCGGCATGGTGGTGCTCGATCGACGCTTCCGACTGTTCTTCTGGCGGGACACTCGGCGGGCGGCGATCGTGCTCGTGGCGGGACTGGTGTTCTTCCTGGCCTGGGATCTGTCCGGAATCGGACTCGGCATCTTCTTCCGCGGGGAGACCTCGTTCATGACCGGGCTCGTGCTGGCACCCGAATTGCCCGTGGAGGAACTTCTCTTCCTCACGCTGCTGTGCTACCTGGCGATGAACCTGTTCGGGTTCCTGTCCCGGCGGTCGAGGGGGCCGGCCACGGCCGATGCCCGGCGGTCGAGTAGGCCGTCCACGGCCGATGCCCGGCGGTCGAGTAGGCCGTCCACGGCCGCATCGAGACCCCGCGGCGGGGGCGGGCCTCGATGAACTACTGGCAGCTCAACGCCATCTTCCTGGCCGCGGTGGCGGTGACCGGATGCTTCGCGCTCGCGAAGTCTCGCCGCGCGATGCCCTGGCTGCCGATCGTCGGGACCCTCGGTATCCTCCTCCTGGTGACAGCAGTGTTCGACAACGTGATGATCGGGATCGGCCTGGTCGGCTACGATCGGGCGAAGATCAGCGGGGCGTTCATCGGGATCGCGCCGCTCGAGGACTTCGCCTACGCGGCGGCCGCCGCGGTGTTGCTGCCGTCCCTCTGGCTGCTGCTGCCGGGACGGTCCCGTGAAGAACCTTAAGAGTCTCTTCGTGTCATCCCGGCCCTTGAGCTGGGTGAACACCGCCTTCCCGTTCGCTGCGGCGTACGTGATGTCGACGCGCCAGATCGACGTGGTGCTCATCGTGGGCACCGTCTACTTCCTCATTCCCTACAACCTCGCCATGTACGGCATCAACGACGTGTTCGACTACGAGTCCGACCTGCGGAACCCCCGCAAGGGCGGGGTCGAGGGCGCGCTCCTTGACCCGAGTGTGCACCGGCTTACGCTGCGTGCCGCGGTCATCCTCAACGTGCCGTTTCTCGTCTTCCTCGTCGCGGTGGGAAGCCCGCTCTCGTGGCTGGTGCTCGCGGTCAGCGTCTTCGCGGTGATCGCCTACTCGGCTCCGGGCCTGCGCTTCAAGGAGCGTCCGTTCGTCGACTCGCTCACCTCGAGCACTCACTTCGCCTCTCCGGCGATCTACGGATTCGTACTCGCCGCGGTCGCGTTCACGCCGTCGCTGTGGGCGCTCCTCGCCGCCTTCTTCCTCTGGGGGATCGCCTCGCATGCGTTCGGGGCGGTGCAAGACATCGGGGCCGACCGGGAGGGCGGGATCTCGTCCATCGCCACCGTGATCGGCGGACGGGCCACCGTGCGCCTGGCCTTCTCGGCATATCTGCTCGCGGGCGTCCTGCTGCTCTTCACGCGGTTCCCCGGTCCGTTTGCGGCCGTTCTCGTGCTGCCGTACGCGCTCGCGGTGATGCCGTTTTGGAACGTCACGGATGCCGACGCCGAGACCGCGAACCGGGGCTGGAAGCGATTCCTTGCCATCAATTTCGTTGTCGGGTTTCTCGTGACGATGCTGCTCATCTGGTATGGGGTGTTGACGGCGCAGGACTTCGTCGTCTGCCGCTGACGCGTCGGGGGTCGCTGACGCGTGGGGGGTCGGGGTGCGCCGCGGCGGCTTGCGATAGCGGCCGTGGGCCCCTTCGTCGACCGTGCGCCCTTTTGTCAGCCATGCGCGCCTTTGTCGACAATGCGCCCATCTGTCAGCCATGCGCCCGAACGGACGGCAGCCCGGCTGACGGATGGCCGCGCAGTTCGGCACGCTATGCCCGCGAGCCCGCAGGGCCGCAGGCCAGGATACCTACGCGGCGCTCAACCCGCTGCACACGGTGGAATACGCGCTGACGCGTCCGGTGATTAACTTCACCGGACTGCACGGCCGCGAGGCGCGCGGCCGGGTGCTCGAGTTGCTCGAGACCGTCGGGCTCTCGCCCGTGGAGCAGTTCGCGGCCAAGCTCCCACACCAGCTCTCGGGTGGTCAACGTCAACGTGTTGTCATTGCTCGGGCGCTCGCGAGTGGCGAAATTGTATCCGCGAGCGTGGCCCTTTTAATAAAAAAAGCTCACAATCAACCATAAGTCCAATGGCGCGGGCAGCCATGGGCCCGTAGAAGTGCCGACAACGCCACTGCCAGGCGACGAGAGAGTAACCTTCCAACAGAAGTGACAGTTCCGCATTCCTCAAAGGGAAAAATCGATGAAGATCAAACGCATTTCACTGCCCATAATCGCCACGCTTGTCGCGGGGTTCTTCGTGATGGTTGCACCCGTCGCCGCGGAGGCTGCAACAGGCGCGACCATTCTGGCCAACTGGAGCGACGCTTTCAATCGACCGGTCTTTGTCAGAATCGGTACCTACGACGGTGTGAACGGTTTCGGTATGTCGAAGATTCAGAAAAAACACAACATCTATTGGACAGCCTCCTTGAAATTTGTCACGGCAAATCCAAATGGCGGGACAAAGCAAGGCGACGACAGGCTCTACCTCGCGTACGCGAATCGCAAGGTGTGCAGCAGCAGCGGTACCTGCACTTATACGACAAGTATCCCAGTTCGCGTGGTCATGAGTAATGTTTACGCTGGCACCTATTACGGCGTTGTTGTCAACGGTGCTATCGGTATCAAGACCGCCTACTGTATCACCGACACGGCCGCAACTGACTGCCCAGCATGGGTTGACGAGGCGCTGTCAAATATCGCCGCTCGAACAGCCACACCGGCGCCCGAGACCGTGTGGTCCTATACGCCCCTTGGGGCGACCCCGTGACCTACTCCTCGCAGTTGGATGCCGAACAGTTCAACGAGGCTGTTCGAAAGTACTTTTCCGACCCTGATCGGATCCACGGCGAACACGTCTCGATAGTTGGGACACGCATTACTGACGATGGTGCTGCGGTCGCTGTAGTCTTCCGTGAGTACGATCACGGCCCTGTATTGGGAGTGCACGTGGACCTTCATTCCTTCTGCGCACTCTTCGACCCCGGATCGACGGCGGCATACCTAGCGAATGTCGTCGCGTCGGACCTGATCGCGGACCCGTCCGGGGGTGCTGGCGCTCAGATGGAGGTGCCGTGGGCGGACGGGCTCGTGCCGAACCCCGGAGAAGTTAGGTGGCGGCTTCTCTGACGCGCTGCCGGCGAACCAGACCTGACCGCTCGACCTCGGCCCTTATGTCAACAACGATGGGCGCTGGCGGTCCTACTCGACCGGCCGGGCTTCAGTACTCGAAGCCGAGCTCTGCGGGGTACTCACCGAGCGCGGTGAGGGTGGTCGCCGCCTTCTGGAGGTGCGCGAGGGTGAGACCGAGCACGCCCGGACCGAAGCTGACCCGCGCGACGCCGAGTTCCGCGAGCTTCTTGAGGGAGACCGAGGTGGGGTTGGAGATGACCGACACCGGGCCATTGATGTCGCGGATGGCGCGCTCGACCAGCCCCTCGGTGGGCAGCCGCAGCACGAAGATGCTCGTGGCGCCGGCATCAAGGTAGCGGTTGGCGCGCTCCATGGCCCCCGCCCAGTCGGCCGGGTTGCTCACCAGCGAGTCGACTCGGGCGTTGATCGCGAGTGGCACGCCGGCCGCATCGGCGGCGGCTCGTGCGGCGGCGACTCGGGCCACAGAGCTCTCCACATCCCGCAGGGGACCGGATGACGCCTCCAGCGAGTCCTCGATGTTGAGCCCTGCGGCCCCTGCCTCGATCAACCGCGCCACGTTGTCACGAACGCCGGCGGCATCCGTTGCATAGCCCTTCTCGAAGTCGACCGAGACCGGGATCGACACGGCAGCGGAGATGATGCGCGCCGACTCGAGTGCCTGGTGCAGGGTGAGGCCCTCGTTGTCGGGAACGCCGTGGGTGAAACTGACGGCATGGCTGGCGGTCGCGAGGGCCTTGACGCCCTTCGCCTCGGCGACAATCCGGGCGGTGACGGCATCCCAGATGTTCACGACGATGAGCGGTTCGCCGGGAATGTGGAGCGAGGCGAGCAGGGCGGCTTTGTCGGCTGTGGAGGTCATGACTCCACCCTGTCACGATCGCGGGCCATCCGGCGCCGTGCACAGTGTCGACGGGAGGGCCTAAGCCTGGCGCGCCTTCACCGGAATCAACAGGATCAGCCCCGCGAGCAGCACGATCACGATCCCGAGGATGCCCCAGTACTGGGCCCCCGCGGCCGCGACGAAAGTGGCGAACAGCAGCGGCGCGAGGAAGCTCACCGCACGGCCGGTCGTCGCGTAGAGGCCGAACACCTCGCCCTCGCGCCCGGCTGGAGTGACCCGGGCGAGGAAGGTGCGGCTCGCGGACTGCGCCGGGCCGACGAACAGGCACAGGATGAGCCCGCCCACCCAGAACGCGCTCGGTCCGAGGTCGTGGGCGAAGAACAGGCCGAGCCCGGCGAGGATCAGACCGACGAGAGAGACCACGATCACCGGCTTCGCGCCGAACCTGTCGTCGAAGAGACCGGAGATCAAGGTGCTCACTCCCGCGACCACATTGGCCGCGATGGCGAAGAGGATGACCTGGCTGCTGGAGAATCCGAAGGTGCCCTGCGCGAGAATGCCGCCGAAGGTGAACACGCCGACCAGCCCGTCACGGAAAAGCGCGCTCGAGACGAGGAAGAGCACCGTGTTGCGAGACTCCCGCCAGAGGCTCGCGACATCCCGGAAGAGCACGATGTACGACTCGAAGAACCCCACGCGGTCACGACGGTTCTCCCGGCTGATCTCGGGCACGGTGAACAGGATCGGCAACGAGAACGCGAGCGTCCACAGGGCCGCAATGACCGTGATGAGGCGGATGTTGAGCCCGTTGTCATGCGAAACACCGAAGAACCCGCCCGAGTCGGCAGTCAACCCCACCAGGCCGAGCAGCACGAACAACAGCAGCACGATCCCGCCGAGGTACCCGGCTCCCCAGCCGAGCCCCGAGACCTTGCCGACGGTCTTCGGCGTTGACACCTGAATGAGCATCGCGTTGTAGTTGACGGTGGCGATCTCGTAAAAAATGGTTCCCACCGAGACGAGGCCGACCCCGAGCAAGAAGAACGCGGGCTTTCCCTCCACGAAGAACATGAGAGCGGTCATCACCACGACCACCCCGGTGTTGATGGCCAGCCAGAGTTTGCGGCGGCCCGAGGCATCCGTTCGCTGTCCGAGGACCGGGGCGATCAGCGCGACGACGACCCCGGCGATCGCGAGGCCGAAGCCGAGACTCGAGGTGAGGGATGCCTCGGCCGCGGTGTATGCACGGTGGGCGGCGCCGGTGAGCGAGGACTCCGCGTCGCGGGCGGCGACGATCGCGGGGTCCACGAAGTAGCTAGAGGTGAGGTACACCGTGAAGACGAAGGTCGTGATGACCGCGTTGAAGGCGGCCCCGCCCCAGTCCCAGAAGGCCCAGGCCACGACCCATCCGCGGGGGATCTTCTTGCCCGCCTGCAGGTCGAGCCCGGCCACGGCGATCGCACCGGTGCGGGCGGGCTTCGAAACCACGGGAGGGAGAGGAGCGCTGTCCGTCATGTGCACAGGCTAGTGCTCGCGGGCGAACGCACGACTCAACGGATCGCGCAGAGCGCCACTTCTAGTTGAGTCAGGGAGTGGCGCGCTCAGGTGGGTTCCTGAGTTTCCCGTTTACTGCGGCGCTGCACACTCCACCATTTTCCACCTCCAGGGCCTCGCGGAGGCGATAACCCCTCGCGGCGGGAGGCGTAACCCCCGCCGCGATGCCCGCATGGCGCCGCGACCGGGCGTAACCCCCGCCGCGATGCCCGCGCTGGCGGGACGGGCGCCATCTGCGAAGCGCCGGCCGGGAGGCCGGGAGCACCAGATCAGCGCGCGAACAGCGCCGAGTCTCGGGCGATGCCCACCTGCTCGTCTCGGGGCACCATTTTCACGCGCTCGCGCCCCACACCCGACGGGTCAGCATCGCCGAGCGCGCGCTCGTGCGCGTCGAGGGTGAGCCAGCCGTCCCAGTCGGTGAAGCGGATGCCGCGGGCATCGAGCAGCTCGATGATGTCTGAGTCACCCACCTCGCGCTTGAGCAGCGTGCCGGAGTCTGCGAGCAGGTGTGCGATCGTCTCGGCGGCGTCGCTCTTGGTGTGGCCGATGAGCCCGACCGGGCCGCGCTTGATCCAGCCGGTGGCGTAGAGGCCGGCGCCGTCCGGTCCGATCACCCGCCCTTCCTGGTTGGCGATGATGCCCCGCGCCTCGTCAAACGGCACCTCCGGCAGCGCCGAGCCGAGGTAGCCGACGGCGCGGTAGACGGCCTGCAGGGGATAGTCCACGAGCTGGTCCGTCTTGCGAACCGATCCATCTGCACCGACCGCGGTGCGGGCAAACCGGATCCCTTCCACCCGACCCTCACCGTAGATCTCGACGGGGGAGTGCAGGAAGTGCAGGTGAAGTCGGCGGGATGCCCCGGTCTCTTCGCGATCGAGCCACCCGCGCAGGATGCGCGTCATGATCTTCTGCTGGTTGCTGCCACCGGCGACCTGCGCGGCTTCCGCCTCGAGGGTCTCGAAGTCCTCGGGGTAGACGACGATGTCCACATCGGGGAGGTCGGCGAGCTCGCGAAGCTCGATCGGCGTGAACTTCACCTGGGCGGGTCCGCGGCGTCCGAAGACGTGCACGTCGGTGACCGGTGACCCCTCGAGGCCGGCGTGCACGTTCGCGGGGATGTCGGTCGACAGCAGGTCGAGCGGGTGCTTGGCGAGCACGCGGGCCACGTCGAGGGCGACGTTGCCGTTGCCGATCACCGCGACGTCGGTCGCGTCGAGCGGCCAGGCGGTCGGCACATCGGGATGCCCGTCGTACCAGGACACGAAGTCGGCCGCGCCAAAGGATCCGGGCAGGTCGATTCCGGGGATGTCGAGCCGGGCATCCCGGATGGCCCCGGTCGCGAAGATCACCGCGTGATAGTGGGCGCGCAGGTCGTCGAGGTCGAGGTCGACGCCGTAGGTCACATTGCCGAGAAAGCGGATCGTGCCCGCGTCGAGCATCTCGTGGAGAGAATTCACGATCCCCTTGATGCGCGGATGATCCGGGGCCACGCCGTACCGGATCAGTCCGTAGGGCGCGGGCAGCGAATCGAACAGATCGATCGTGACCTCATGGCCGGACTCGCCCCCGGAACGCCACAGGATGTTGCCGGCGTAGATGCCCGCGGGGCCCGCACCGATGATCGCGATGCGCAGGGGAGTGGTCATAAAGCTGCCTTTCGGGCGTACAGGGAGGAACAGAGTGGGTGAGATCAGCGGCTGCCGGCGACCAGGAGGCCGCGACCGCGAAGGAGCCGTCGCTCGATCGGAGCGAAGACGAGAAGCTCGACAAGGATGCCGATGGCCAGGATCACGATGATCGTGACGAGAACACTCGACAGGTCGGCGAGCTCGCGGCTCTGCTGCAGAAGCGAGCCGAGGCCGAATCCGATCGATCCGCCGGTCGCGATGATCTCCGCGGCCATGAGCGACCGCCACGAGAATGCCCAGCCCTGCTTGAGGCCGGCAAGGTAGCCGGGCAGGGCGGCGGGCAGCACCACCAGTCGAACCTGCTGCAGGCGGGATGCCCCCAGCACAGTGCCAACGCGGCGCAGTTGCGGCGGCACCTGGTCGACGCCGGAAACCAGGCCGTTGGCGATGGAGGGCACGGCCCCCATCAGCACGACGAAGTAGACCGTGGAATCGGAGAGTCCGAACCAGAGGATGGCGGCGGGCACCCAGGCGACGGAGGGCAGCACTTGGAGGCCCGAGACGAGCGGGCCGAGCGCGCGCCGCACGAGACGAACCTCGGAGAGCAGCAGTCCGAGCGGGGTTCCCACCGCGACGGCGATGAGAAATCCGAAGATGCCGCGCGAAAGGCTCGTGGTGACGGCGGCCTGAACGCGACCGCTGTTCCACGCATCTCCGAAGGCTGTCACCACGTCGATCGGGCCGGGGAAGAGGTCGGGTCGCGGATGGCCGATCGCCACATACAGCTGCCACGCCGCGATAAGTGCGGCGAGCAGGACGACGGGAGGAAGCACCCCGGAAAGGAAGCGGCGCCAGGCTGGACGGTCGGCGGCGGGCTGGGACTGCAGGGCGTCGAGCCCCGATTCGAGCGTTCGTAGGTCGTTCGGCTGGCGACGAGTGTTAGGCAGCAGCGTTGGGGCGGGCATTTCGACGGATCTCCTTCCGCAGCTGATCGGTGATCTCGATCGCGAGTTCCGCGACCTCGGGGGACTCGATCCGGCGCGGACCGGTGTCGGCGATGCGCCACTCGTTGGCGATGCGCCCGGGGCGGGACGTCATGAGCAATACCCGTTGGCCGAGCCTGGCCGCCTCCCGTACGTTGTGGGTGACGAAGACGATGGTGCGCCCGGTGCGTCGCCAGACCAGCTCGAGCTCCTCGTGCAGCAGGTCTCGCGTGATCGCGTCCAGGGCCGCGAACGGTTCGTCCATGAGCAGCACGGCCCGGTCCTGGGCGAGGGATCGGGCCAGCGCGACCCGCTGCCGCATGCCGCCAGAGAGTTCGTGCGGCCGTTTCTCGGCGGCATCCGCGAGGCTCACCACATCGAGCAGGTCCAGCGCCATGCCGCGGCGCCCACCGCGGGGCACGCCCCGAAGCGCGAGCGCGAGTTCCACATTCTTGCCTGCGGAGAGCCAGGGAAACAGCGCAGCATCCTGGAACATGACTGCCGCGTTACCGCTCGTGACCGTCACGGACCCTGTGGTCGGTGGTTCGAGTCCGGCGATGATGTTGAGCAGGGTGGACTTGCCGCAGCCGGATGCCCCGAGCAGGCACACGAACTCGCCCGGCTGGATGCTCAGCGACACGTCGTCGAGAACCAGCGGCCCGGACTCGCCGAAGCGCTTTCCAACCGACTCCATCAGGATCGCGGGAGGTGTGGTCGTCATTGCGTACCGAGCCCGCCCGCAGAGACCGTTGCATTGCCCGAAGCGCGGAGGATGCTGTTGACCAGTCGGAGATCGAACAGACCGTCTATGGTGCCGCTCTTCGCCGTGCCGGTGGTTACAGCATGCTTGAGCAGGGTCCGAAAGGTTGCCGCCTGCGGGTCGGCGGAGAAGGTGACGGACTTCAGCGCCCGTTCGATCACGGCATCCTCCAGGCCCTTGCCCGAATCCTTGGCGATCTGGCCGTTGATCACGCCCGCGGCCTCGGTGGGGTTCGTGTTCAGCCAGTCGACGGAATCGACGTTGGCGCGCAGCAGCGCCGTTACCGTCTGCGGATGCTCGGCGAGGAAGCTCTTGTTCACCAGCAGCACTGTCGTGGGGAAGGCGCCCTTCTTCCACAGCGACGCCTCATCCACGAGTACCCGCGCCCCACCGTCGATCACGAGCCGGGACACCCACGGCTCCGGAAGCCAGGCGCCGTCGATCTTGCCCGATGTGAACAGCGTGAGGGTGGCCGCGTTGTCGGTGGGAGCGATGGTGACGTCGCCGCCCCCGGTGATGCTCGTGGCGTAGCCCTTGTCGGCGAGCCAGGAGCGCAGCGCGACATCCTGCGTGTTGCCGAGCTGGGGGCTCGCGAGAGTGGTGCCCTTCAGGTCGGAGTCGCTGGTGATGCCGTCCCGAACGACGAGGGCCGCCCCGCCGGTTGCCGCTCCCGCGACGATGACGGCGGACCGCCCCCCGCTTTTGATGAAGCTGTTGATGGCCGGGCTCGGCCCGACGTAAGCCGCATCGATCGCGCCGGCGCTCAGCGCCTCGATTGCAGCGGGACCGGCCGTGAAGAGCTGCGGTGTGAGCCTGGTCGAGCCGAGCTCCTTCGCGAAGAATCCCTTGGCGAGACCGACCAGGGCGGGTGCGTGAGTCACGTTGGCGAAGTAACCGAGGCGCAATTCCGCGGTGGGGCGCGCTGGCGCGGCAGTCGCGGTGGGGGAACATCCTCCGAGTGCCACCGCGAGTGGCAGAACAGCGATGGTCAGGAGCCTCGACAGCAGTTTCATCAGGATGCCTCCGCTTCGGCGAGCACGATTCCGGCCGCGAGGGTGGCCCCGTCGTGCGGGTTGATGACGAGGAAGGCGCCGGATCGGCGGTTCTCTGCGTACGGTTCGAGCGGCAGCGGGACGGCCAGACGCACGTTCGCCTGTCCGATGTCGTTGACCTCGAGCAGGGAGGCCGGCGAGAGCGCGAGGGTGTCGAGGTCCCGTCGACCGGTGATCGCGGTGACCAGCGCCTGCACGGTGGCCGTTCCTAACTTCACGAGCACGCGGGCCCCCGGATGAAGCGGCCGTGGATCGAGCCAGAACAGGCTCGCCTCGAACTCGTTGCGCAGTGCCGGCAGGGTGCCGGCGGCCGCGATGATCGCGCCGCGAGCGAGATCGAGGTCGTCACGCAAGCGAATCGAAACGGATTGCGGCGCCACCGCGGTTTCGAGTGAACATCCGGCGAAGTCGATGCCGGTGACGACGGTGGATGCCCCGCCAGGAGAGACCGTCACGGCGTCGCCGACGCGCACGATCCCGGAGGCGACCTGGCCGGCGTAAGCGCGGTAGTCGCGGTACTCGTCCGCGGACTGCGGGCGGATTACCAGCTGCACTGGCAGGCGGAAGGCTTCGAGCCCGGTCTCGAGCTCGTCGGTGGCCGGCAGGGTCTCGAGCAGCCCGAGCAGGCTCGGCCCCGCGTACCAGGGCGTGCGATCGGAGAGCTCCACCACGTTGTCGCCGGCGAGAGCGGACACCGGGATCACATGGACGCGGCCGATCGCGAGCTCATCCGTGACGGAACGCACCGCATCCTCGACTGCGGCGAACGCCTGCTCAGAATAGTCAAGCAGGTCGATCTTATTCACCGCGATGATCACGTGCGGCACACGAAGCAGGTGGACGACCGAGAGGTGGCGCCGAGTCTGTTCGAGCACGCCCTTGCGCGCGTCGACCAGCACGACGACAGCATCCGCCGTCGTGGCGCCGGTGACCATGTTGCGCGTGTACTGAACATGCCCGGGGCAGTCCGCGAGGATGAACGAACGCCGGTCGGTGGCGAAATAGCGGTAGGCGACATCGATCGTGATGCCCTGCTCGCGTTCGGCGCGCAGGCCGTCGGTAAGCAACGCAAAGTCGATGCCGCCCGCTGCCCCACCGAAACCGCGCTCCCGGGAGGTGCGGGTTACCGCGTCGAGCTGATCAGCGAGGATCGCCTTCGAGTCGTGCAACAGTCGGCCGACCAGGGTGGACTTTCCGTCGTCGACCGAACCGGCGGTGGCGAAGCGGAACAGCGTTGCGGGAGGGGCAAGCACCGTCATCAGAAATACCCGCCTCTCTTGCGGTCCTCCATGGCGGCCTCGGAGACACGGTCGTCCGCACGGGTCGCGCCACGTTCGGTGAGGGTGCTCGCGGTGACCTCGCGCACGACGGCGGTGACCGTCGCGGCGTCCGAATCGACGGCGCCGGTGCAGCTCAGGTCGCCCACGGTGCGGTAGCGCACCGTACGCACCTGCACCGGCTCACTCGCGGCGGGAAGCGACACTGGGCTCACGGCCCGCCACATGCCATCGCGGGCATATACCTCGCGCTGGTGCGCGTAATAGAGCGAGGGCAGTTCGACGCCCTCGCGCTCGATGTAACGCCATACGTCGAGCTCGGTCCAATTGCTGATCGGGAAGACTCGCAGGTGCTGGCCGACGGTGTGCCGGCCGTTGTAGAGATTCCAGAGCTCTGGACGCTGGTTGCGCGGGTCCCACTGGCCGAATTCATCCCGCAGAGAGAGGATGCGTTCCTTGGCGCGGGCCTTGTCCTCGTCTCGGCGCGCGCCCCCGAAGACGGCATCGTGACGGCCGGCGGTGATCGCGTCGAGCAGCGGCAGTGTCTGCAGAGGGTTGCGCGTGCCATCCGCCCGCTCATGGAGTCGCCCGTCGTCGAGGTAGTCCTGCACCGAAGCGACCTCTAGCCTCAACCCGAGCCGCGCGACGGTGGCGTCACGAAAGCGAAGCACCTCGTCGAAGTTGTGACCGGTGTCGACGTGCAGGAGGGAGAACGGTACGCGACCCGGCCAGAACGCCTTGGCGGCCAGGTGCAGCACAACGACGGAGTCCTTTCCGCCGCTGAACAGCAGCACAGGCCGCTCGAACTCCGACACGACCTCGCGGATGATGTGGATGGCTTCGCTCTCGAGCACATCGAGGGTGGACAGTCCGTGTCCGAGACCCGTTGGAGCAATCGCCACCTGCGCGCTCACTCGTGTAACCCGCATTCGGTCTTCGCGATGCCGGCCCAGCGACCCGCCCGGGGGTCTTCACCGGGCGCGACCGCCCGGGTGCACGGTGCGCAGCCGATCGAGGGATAGCCGTTGGCCATCAGCAGGTTCACCGGCACCTCGTGGGCGGAGGCGTAGTCGAGCAGCTCGTCGAAGCTCCACGCGGCCAGCGGGTTGACCTTCACGAGTCCGTTGCGTCCGTCCCAGCTGATGAGCGGGGTCGCACTGCGGGTGGGGGCCTCCTCGCGGCGCACCCCGGTGAACCACACTTCGTAGCCGGCCAGCGACTTCTGCAGCGGTGCGACCTTGCGCAGTGCACAGCAGAGGGTGGGATCGCGGGAGAACAGTTCGGCACCGTGTTCGGCGTCCTGCTCCGCCACAGTCTTCTCTGGCAGCACGTCGATGACGTGCACGTCGAGCGTGCGGGCGACCTCGTCGCGAGTGGCGTAGGTCTCCGCAAAGTGATAGCCGGTGTCGAGGAACAGCACATCGACGCCCGGTAGCTGCTGCGAGACGAGGTGCGGCAGCACGGCGTCAGCCATCGAGCAGGCGATGGTGATGGCATCCACCGAAAAGTTGGCGGCGACCCAGGCCACGATCTCGTCGGCGGTGGCGTCGGCCAGCTCCGCGGCGCCGGTCTCCACGAGTGCGCGCAGCTGGTCAGGGGTGCGGAGGATGGCGGTCGTCATCGCAGTGCCTCTTCCTCTGCGCGGTGCGCCCAGGCGGCGAAGGTCTCGTCGGTCGAGCGATCCGTGAGGAAACGTCGCACGAGTCGCTCGACGTAGGCGCTCAGCTCATCGGCGGTCACCTTGAGCCCGCGAACGGTGCGGCCGAGGCCGGCTTCGTCCCGGGTGTTGGACACGAGCCCACCGCCGAGGTGCACCTGGAAGCCCGGCGTCTGGCCACCATCGCCGTCGGGCAGCAGTTGGCCCTTGAGCCCGATGTCGGCGGTCTGGATGCGGGCGCAGGAGTTGGGGCATCCGTTCACATGGAGGCTGATCGGATGCGGGAGGTCGAGGCCGGCGAGCCGGGTCTCGAGCGCGAGCACGGCATCCGTCGCCGTCTGCTTGGTGTCGACGATCGCGAGCTTGCAGAACTCGAGGCCCGTGCAGGCGATGGTGGACCGGCGGAACAGGCTGGGGCGGGCGGAGAGCCCGAGCTCCTCGAGGGCGACGATGAGCGGTTCGACGTGCGCCTCGGCGATGTCGAGCACCACGAGCTTCTGGTGCGGGGTGGTGCGCAGGCGAGCGGAACCGTGCGCGGTGAGCAGCTCGGCGAGGGTCGTGAGCATCGAGCCGGAGACACGTCCCACGACCGGCGTGACGCCGATGAAGAATCGCCCGTCCTTCTGCCGGTGCACGCCGACATGGTCCCCGGCACCGGTCGGTGGCGGCGCGGCCGGGCCGTCGGGCAGCGGGTGCCCGAGGTATTCGGTCTCGAGAATCTCGCGGAATTTCGCCGGACCCCAGTCGGCGACGAGCAGCTTCAGTCGCGCCTTGTTTCGCAGCCGACGGAAGCCGTAATCGCGGAAGATCGCGGTCACGCCGTACCAGACCTCGGCGACCTCGTGCGGTGCGACGAAGGCGCCGAGGCGTTCCGCCAGGCGCGGGTCGGTGGAGAGCCCGCCGCCGACCCAGAGGTCGTAGCCGATCCCGAGTTCTGGATGCTCGACCGCGACGAAGCCGATGTCGTTGATCTCGTGCACCACGTCCTGGCTGGGATGCCCGGTGATCGCGGTCTTGAATTTGCGCGGCAGGTTCGCCAGTTCCGGGTCGCCGATGTACCGTTCGGTGATCTCCCGGATCGCGGGGGTCGGATCGATCAGCTCGTCGGCGGCGATCCCAGCGACGGGCGAGCCGAGCACGACGCGCGGCACGTCGCCGCAGGCCTCGGTGGTGCCGAGACCCACCGCTTCGAGGCGGCGCCAGATCTCGGGAACGTCCTCGACCCGGATCCAGTGCAGCTGGATGTTCTGGCGATCGGTGAGGTCGGCGGTGTCCCGTCCGAATTCGGTCGAGATCGCCCCGATCACGCGCAGCTGCTCGGTGCTGAGTTGTCCGCCGTCGATACGCACTCGAAGCATGAAGTATTTGTCTTCGAGTTCGTGCGGCTCGAGGGTCGCGGTCTTGCCGCCGTCGATGCCGGGTTTGCGCTGTGTGTAGAGGCCCCACCAGCGAAAGCGGCCGTGCAGGTCGGTGCCGTCGATCGAGTCGAAACCGTTCTTGGAGTAGTCGTTCTCGATGCGCTCGCGAACGGCGAGTCCGCCATCCGCCTGTTTCCACGCCTCGTTGGCGTTGAGCGGCGCTGTGCCGTCGATCTTCCACTGCCCGTTGGAGCGGATGGTTCTCGTCGCGGTTACTTGTGCTGTCGACACGGTGTCCCCTCCTTCGCGCACGTGCGATGCCCTCTCGCTTCAGCGGGCTCACGTACAGCAACGCTAGGCGGGGCGCCGACCGAGGTCGAGGCATCCCGTCACGCTCCGTCACGGCACGTAACACCGGGTCACATGGTCGCGCCCGGCGGCCAAACGGCTTAGAGCGGAGTGGCTGCTATCCCTGCCGTTGACAGAGCCGCCCGCAGGTGGTGCAGGCGGTGCAGGTGTCGTAGCGGTCGAGCACGAGTTCGACCAGCTCGGCGGGGGCAGAGTCGGTCACCGAGAGCAGCGGTTCGGTGGTCACGTCGCCCCCCGCCCCCTCGGCCAGGCCCTGGAAGTAGCCGGGGGCCACCAGGTAGCTGCTCACCACGACCCGGGCATCCGGATGCCGCATCCGCGCCTGCCCGACCGCCTCGGCCAGCGTCGGCTCGGCCGCCGAGAGAAAGCCGATGTCGACCTCGCGACCGGATGTGGACGCCAACGCTGCCGCGACCGCCCGGCAGTCCACGACCGCGCGTGCATCACTGGATCCGGCGGCGCAGAGCACCACCGCGTCACCCGGTGCCAGCCCGGCTTCCTGCAGCCGCCGCAGCAACAGTGCCACCAGCCTCGGATCGGGACCGAGAGCGGCGGCGAGGGTGATCGCCTGCCGCGGGCGGGCCTCAACCGCCGCGGTGAGGTCGACGTGCACGTGGTAGCCGGCGGAGAGCAGCAGCGGCACAAGCGTGACGTCGTTGAGAGCGTCGAGCGTCTCCTCCGTGTCGGGTTGCTGCACGTCAACAAAGCCGAGCACCGTCGTGAGCTCGGGGCGGGCATCCGCCACCGCGGCCATCAACGCGGCGACAGCGTCGCGGCCCTCCGGCGAAGAGGTGCCGTGGGCGACGCCAGCGAGGGCGGGGCTGGTTACCTGCTGGGGCGTCACTGCTCCAGTATGGCGCGAAGAGCAGAGTGCGCCGGGCGACAGCGCATAGCCGGCTCTGTGCAAAATGCATCGTGAAACCTGTACAAAAGGTATCGTGAGCGCCGATAACGGGCCGTGAATCAGCATAGCTCATCGGCGTCGCACTCGAACCCCTGCCGAACGAACCAGTCGCACAAGTTGACGCAGTCCCGCTGCAGCAGCCCCATTCCGTTGGGGTTGCTCACCACCTCCACGAGTTGCGGCAGGTCGATCGCCACCACCCGCTCGTGGTGCACCAGCAGGTTGTAGGGCGAGAGGTCGCCATGCGCGGTGCCGGCTCCAGCGAATCCGAGCACAATCCGTCGCACCTGCGCGAAATACTCCGCGAGTTGGGCTGCGGATGCCCGCACCTGCGCCAGGCGCGGAGCTGCGGTCATGCCGTCGCCGATGAACTCCATCAGCAGCTCCGTGCCGAGCACCTGCACGGGGTAGGGAACGGCGATGCCGCGCTCGTACATGGTGCAGAGCGCCTCGAACTCCGCGTACGCCCAGGCGCCCGCCGCGACCGAGCGACCGTAGGCCGAGCCGCGAGCCACCGCGCGGGTGTCCCGGGAGCGCCGCATCCCGCGCCCCTCCCGATACTGCGCTGAGCGGTGGAAGTCGCTCGTCTCGGGCCCGCGATACCGCTTGGCGGCGAGGATGCTCGAGCGCGCCGAGCCCGGCACGGCGCGTTCGATGAGAAAGACATCCGCCTCCTTGCCGCTCTTGACGATGCCAAGCTCGGTGTCGAATGCGCCGGCACCGACGACGACCCAGTCGGGAAAGGGCCGCGGACCGCGCTGGCTCGGAATGGTAGTGAACCAGGTGGACCAGCGCTGGCCCTCCCCCGGCTCGATGTCCGAGAACGACGGGACGGCCCAGAAAGGTAGTTCAGGTGACACGAGAAGACTCCTGCGAAAGGGAGGCCGCGTGCGAGAAGGGTTAGGCGGCGACCTCGAGGGAAATGGGAACGTTGCCGGGCACAGAGACCGTTGTCATGGCCGTTCCTCCTCTCGAATCGCGGAGCAAACCGCAGAAGCCCAGCATGGCGCAGATCGCGCGAAACTGACAGTTGAGCTAGAACGACTCAAGTTTTGGCGATCGAACTTGACAGCGGTATCCGCACGACGCAAACTTGAGCATGTGAGACTCAAGTCTTGCCACCAGACCACAGGCATCACCGCACAAGCAAGGAGAAAGAGCACATGGCTCGAGCAGTAGGTATCGACCTCGGAACCACGAACTCCGTCGTCTCGGTTCTCGAGGGTGGAGAACCCACCGTCATCACCAACGCCGAAGGTTTCCGCACGACGCCATCCGTCGTGGCCTTCACCAAGGATGGCGAGGTGCTCGTCGGTGAGACCGCGAAGCGCCAGAACGTCACCAACGTCGACCGCACCATCTCGTCGGTCAAGCGCCACATGGGCACCGACTGGAGCGTCGACATCGACGGCAAGAAATACACTCCGCAGGAGATCTCGGCGCGCATCCTCGCCAAACTCAAGCGTGATGCCGAGCAGTATCTCGGGGAGGCCGTGACCGACGCCGTCGTCACCGTTCCCGCGTACTTCAACGACGCCGAGCGCCAGGCCACCAAGGAGGCCGGCGAGATCGCCGGGCTCAACGTCTTGCGCATCATCAACGAGCCAACCGCCGCCGCTCTCGCCTATGGCCTCGACAAGGGCAAGGAAGACGAGCTCATCCTGGTCTTCGACCTTGGTGGCGGCACCTTCGACGTCTCCCTGCTCGAAGTGGGCAAGGACGATGATTTCTCCACCATCCAGGTGCGCTCGACCGCCGGCGACAACCGGCTCGGTGGCGATGACTGGGACCAGCGGGTCGTCGACTACCTGATCAAGCGCTTCAAGGACTCCACCGGCGTCGACGTCTCCGGCGACAAGATCGCCAAGCAGCGACTCAAGGAGGCCTCGGAACAGGCGAAGAAGGAGCTCTCCAGCTCCATGAGCACGTCGATCCAGCTTCCGTACCTGTCTCTCACCGAGAACGGACCGGCCAACCTCGATGAGACGCTCACCCGCGCCAAGTTCGAAGAGCTCACCGCCGACCTGCTCGAGCGCACCCGCAAGCCGTTCCAGGACGTGATCAAGGAGGCCGGGATCAAGGTCGCGGATGTCGCACACGTCGTGCTCGTCGGTGGATCGACCCGCATGCCGGCGGTGGTGGATCTCGTCAAGAAGCTCACCGGAGGCAAGGACCCGAACAAGGGCGTCAACCCGGACGAGGTCGTCGCCGTCGGCGCCGCCCTCCAGGCCGGCGTGCTGAAGGGTGAGCGCAAGGACGTGCTCCTCATCGACGTCACCCCCCTGAGCCTCGGCATCGAGACCAAGGGCGGCATCATGACCAAGCTCATCGAGCGCAACACGGCCATCCCGACCAAGCGAAGTGAGACCTTCACCACCGCGGATGACAACCAGCCGTCTGTGGCGATCCAGGTGTTCCAGGGTGAGCGCGAGTTCACCCGGGACAACAAGAACCTCGGAACCTTCGAGTTGCAGGGCATCGCGCCGGCTCCTCGAGGCGTGCCGCAGGTGGAGGTGACCTTCGACATCGACGCCAACGGCATCGTGCACGTCTCGGCCAAGGACAAGGGTACCGGCAAGGAGCAGTCGATGACCATCACCGGCGGCTCGTCGCTGAGCAAGGAAGACATCGAGCGAATGGTGCGCGAGGCGGAGGAGCACGCGGCGGAGGACAAGGAGCGGCGCGCAACCGCCGAGACCCGCAACACCGCCGAGCAGCTCGCCTACTCCACCGACAAGCTGATCAAGGACAACGCCGAGAAGCTTCCGGATGACGTGAAGACAGACGTGCAAGCGGATGTCGACGCCCTCAAGAGCGCGCTCGCCGGAGAAGACGAGGCGGCAGTGAAGACCGCGTTCGAGAAGCTGAGCGAGAGCCAGCAGAAGCTCGGCGAGGCGATCTACTCCCAGGAGCAGGCCGCGGCGTCCGCGTCAGCCGAGGGTGCCGCCGAAGGCGAGCAGCAGGCGACGGCGGACGATGAGGACATCGTGGATGCCGAGGTCGTCGAAGACGAGACCGATTCGGCCGACAAATCCGATTCTTCCAAGCCGGGTTCTGACAAGCCACGGGGCAAGAAGTAGCGCTGATGGCAGCCAACAAGAATCCGAAGCCCGGCAAGGGCAAGGGCGAGCCGGAGGAGCCGGACAAGGCCGCCGACTCCGAGGGATTCGAAGGCCCGGATGTCGAGACGTCGTTCACCGACGACGATCTCGCCTTCCTGGCCGGAGACCCCGGTTCGGATGACGCCGAGACGAACGATGCGGCCGCCGAGATTCTCGGTGACCTCAAGCGTGTGCAGGCCGAGTTCGCCAATTACCGCAAGCGCGTCGAGCGCGACCGGGAGGCGAACCGGGAGGCCAACATCGCCGAGGTGGTGAAATCCCTCCTTCCCGTGCTTGATGACCTGTCGCTCGCTGAGGCTCATGGTGATCTCGCCGAAGGCCCGATGGTGGTGATCGTCGCCAAACTGCGGGCGAGCCTGGAGAAGTTCGGGCTCACCGTCGTCGGGGAGAAGGGCGATGTGTTCGACCCCCACCAGCACGAGGCGCTTGTGCAGTTGCCGACCGCGGGGGTGACCGTCAATACCGTCGCCGACGTGATCGCGCCGGGCTACAAGCTGGGCGAGCGACTGCTCAGACCAGCCAAAGTCGCGGTCGCCGTTCCCGCAGAATAGAACCACGCGCTGGTCGAGTAGGCCGCTCAGCGGCAGTATCGAGACCCGATCACCGGGTCTCGATACGGTCGCCAGAGCGACCTACTCGACCAACGGACCAGTATGAAAGGAGGCGCCTGTGGCCAGCCAGGATTGGTTCGACAAAGACTTCTACGCCGTTCTCGGCGTCTCCAAAGACGTCTCTGCGGCGGAGCTCAAGAAGGCGTACCGCAAGCTCGCCCGCAAGTATCACCCGGATTCCAATCCGGGGAACACCGCGGCCGAGTCGAAGTTCAAGGAGATCAGCGAGGCGCACTCGGTGCTCGCCGACGCCGAGCAGCGCAAGGAGTACGACCAGATGCGGGCGATGGGCCCCGGTCGCGCACGGTTCACCTCGGGAGCCCCCGGCCAGAGCGCCGGTTTCGAGGATGTCTTCGGCGGCATGTTCGGCCAGGGCGGCCAGCGCGGCGGACAGCGCTCCGGAGGGTCCGGCGGTTTCGACGACATCTTCAGCGGCATGTTCGGCCAGGGCGGCTTCGGCCAGTCCACCGGCGGCTTCCGGGGAGCGGGCGGCCCGACAAAGGGACGCGACCAGACCGCGGGCACCACCCTCGACTTCCTCACCGCAATCAACGGCGACACCGTGAGGCTGCAGCCGGCCGAGGGCAAGCCGATCAGCGTCAAAATCCCGGCGGGGGTGAGCGACGGGCAGAAGATCCGCCTCAAGGGCAAGGGGGAGCCGAGTTTCGATGGCGGCCCCCCCGGCGACCTGACCCTCACGGTGACGGTTCGTCGGCATCCGGTGTTCGAGCGGGACGGACTCAACCTGCGGGTGGACGTGCCCGTCACCTTCACGGAAGCGACGCTCGGAGCGACCATCGAGGTGCCGACTCTCGGCGGTGATCCGGTGAAACTCCGGGTTGCGGCGGGTACGCCATCGGGCCGCGTCCTTCGGGTCAAAGGCCGCGGTGTCACCACCGACAAGGGCGTCGGCGACCTGCTGGCGACCGTGCAGGTTGCCGTGCCGTCGCACCTGACGACGGATGCCCGCGAGGCGCTCGAGAAGTTCGCCTCACTGCAGCCCGACGAGAATCCCCGCGCCGAACTGATCGCCAAGTCGCGGGCCTGAGCGGGGACCGGAAGAAGGCACAGCTATGGAAGCGACCGATCCCGTCTTCGCGATCGCGATCGCGGCCGAACTCGCGGGCATGCATCCGCAGACGCTGCGCCAGTATGACCGTCTCGAGCTGGTTATCCCGCAACGCACGTCGGGGCAATCGCGACGGTACTCGATGCGGGATGTCATGCAGTTGCGTGAAATCGCTCGTCTCGGAACCGAGGGGGTGAGCCTCGAGGGCATCAAGCGCATCCTGCAGCTCGAGAACCAGGTCGCGGCGCTCGCCGAGCGCGTGCGCGAGCTCGAGCATGCGCTCGCCGACGAGCTGCTTTCACGCCCGGGCAGTCGCGTTTTCGCCGGAGGTGGATCGGGCGAAGTGGTCTCCCTGCGGGCAGGCACTCGAGCCCAGCGCAACACCCAACTGGTGGTCTGGCGACCACTCGACCACGATTCGGACACGAATTGAGACATGACCCTGCTCCGATCGGTCCCCATGCCTGACGTCGACCTCGACCGCCTGCGTCGCTGGCCCGACGTGGAGGCCCCCAACCTGTTCGCGGTCGACGCGAGCGATCGTCTCATCCTCGACGAAGCATCCGTCGCCGTCAGGACGGCACCCCCCGGCACCGTCGTGGTGATCAACGATCACTATGGTGCGCTGGCGATCGGCGCCGCCGCGAATCTCGGTGCCACCGACGTTCGGGTGTTCCAGGATGCTCTGGTCGGGGAGGCGGCGTTGGCCGCAAATGCGCGCGGTGTAACCACCGAGCTTCGGAGCCTCCCCCTCGGTGGAGAGCTGCTCTCCGCGGCGACCGTGGTGCTCCTTCAGTTGCCGCGCTCACTCGCCGAACTCGACGAGATCGCGGCGGAGATCGCCCGCTGGGCCGATCCTTCAGTCGTCGTCTTCGCCGGCGGGCGAATCAAGCACCTCTCCCTGACGATGAACGCGGTGCTCACGAAACACTTCGGTCGCCTGGATGTCTCGCTCGCGCGCCAGAAGTCCCGGGTGCTGATCGCGCGGGAGCCGCTCGCTGCCGCCAGGGAGTTCCCGGTGCGCGAATACAACGACGAGCTCGGTCTCTGGGTCTGCGCGCACGGCGCTGTCTTCGCCGGCGCCAAGCTCGACCTCGGCACTCGCCTGTTGCTCTCCGTCCTCGACGGCGCACGGGCGGATGCCGCACTCGTTCCCAGCACTGTCGCGATCGATCTCGGCAGCGGCACGGGCATCCTCGCGGCATCTCTTGCGCGATCGCGGCCCGGGATCTCGGTGATCGCCACCGACCAGTCGGCCGCAGCTGTGGCATCCTCCGTGGCCACCATGGAGGCGAATGACCTTGCCGCCCGCGTGACGGTCGTGCGAGACGACGGGCTCAAGTCTCAGCCCGACGCGAGCGCCGACCTCATCGTGCTCAACCCGCCTTTTCATGTGGGAGCGACTGTGCACAGCGGTCTCGCCGACCGGCTGTTCCGGGATGCCGCCCGCGTGCTGCGCCCCGGCGGCGAGCTTTGGACCGTCTACAACTCGCACCTCGCCTACCGGCCGACTCTCGAGTCGGTGATCGGCTCCACCCGTGAGGTGACACGCAACACCAAGTTCACTGTCACGTCGTCCCGGCGACGCGTGACCGCATCCGCTGAAAGTAGCGCGGGTCACCCCGACTCGAGCGTTGAAAGGTAACACGAATGGCTAACCTGCAGGGCGCTCCCGCCACCGACGAAGACCAGCAGACCGCTCTTGAGAGATACGGCGTGGATCTCACGGCAATCGCGCGCACCGGAAAGCTCGACCCGGTGATCGGCCGCGATGCCGAGATCCGACGGGTGAGCCAGGTGCTGACCCGCCGCACCAAGAACAACCCCGTGCTCATCGGGGAGCCCGGGGTCGGCAAGACCGCCGTGGTCGAAGGACTCGCCCAGCGCATAGTGGCCGGCGATGTCGCCGACTCGCTCAAGGGAAAGCGGCTCGTCTCCCTCGACCTCGCTGCACTCGTCGCGGGTGCGAAATACCGCGGAGAGTTCGAGGAACGGCTCAAGGCCGTGCTCAAGGAGATCAACGACGCCGACGGCGAGATCATCACCTTCGTCGACGAGCTGCACACGCTCATGGGTGCGGGCGGCGGCGAGGGATCGGTCGCGGCATCCAACATGTTGAAGCCGATGCTGGCTCGCGGAGAGCTCCGCCTGATCGGCGCGACCACGCTGGACGAATACCGCGAATACATCGAGAAGGATGCTGCCCTCGAGCGCCGCTTTCAGCAGGTCTTCGTCGGCGAACCCTCCGTCGAAGACACCATCGCCATCCTGCGCGGGCTCAAGGAGCGCTACGAGGCCCACCATAAGGTGGCCATCGCCGATACCGCTCTCGTGGCGGCAGCATCCCTCAGCAACCGCTATATCAGCGGACGTCAGTTGCCTGACAAGGCGATCGACCTGGTGGATGAGGCGGCAAGCCGCCTCAAGATGGAGATCGACTCGTCGCCGGTGGAGATCGACCAGCTCAAGCGTGCAATCGACCGGATGAAGCTCGAGGAGCTCGCGCTCAAGAAGGAGAAGGACGCGGCGTCGAAGGCGCGCCTGCAGAAGCTCCGTGACGAGATGGGCGAGATGCAACAGAAGCTCGACGGTCTCAACGCCCGCTGGACGGCGGAGAAGGCATCCCTTCAGGGTGTCGGAGACCTGCGGATGCGCCTCAACGACGCCCGTATCGAGCTCGACCGCGCCATGCGCGAAGGACGCTACGAAGACGCCTCCCGCCTCGACTATGAGGTGATCAAGAGGATCGAGCGCGATATCGCCGCGGCGGAATCCGCGGAGACCACCGGCCCCCGTATGGTGAACGAACAGGTGACGGAGGAGGACATCGCGGCCGTCGTCGCGGCCTGGACCGGCATTCCGGTGGGGCGTTTGATGCAGGGGGAGACCGACAAACTGCTGAACCTGGAGAACGAGCTCGGCAAGCGTTTGGTCGGCCAGAAGCCGGCCGTGCGTGCGGTCGCGGATGCCGTACGCCGGTCCCGCGCGGGAATCGCCGATACCGATCGGCCCACCGGATCCTTCCTCTTCCTCGGCCCGACCGGGGTCGGCAAGACCGAGCTGGCGAAGGCCCTCGCCGAATTTCTCTTCGATGACGAGAAGGCGATGGTGCGCATCGACATGAGCGAGTACAGCGAGCGGCACTCGGTCGCCCGCTTGCTCGGCGCCCCTCCCGGGTACATCGGGTACGAACAGGGCGGCCAACTCACCGAGGCCGTGAGGCGGCGACCGTATTCCGTCGTGCTCCTCGATGAGGTGGAGAAGGCGCACAGCGGCGTCTTCGACGTGCTGCTCCAGGTGCTCGACGACGGGCGGCTCACGGATGGCCAGGGCCGCACCGTGGATTTCCGCAACGTCATCCTCATCCTGACATCCAATCTCGGCAGCCAGTACCTTGTCGACATGACGCTCAGCGCCGCAGCGAAGGAGGATGCCGTCAACGCGATGGTGCGGCAGGCCTTCAAACCCGAATTCCTCAACCGCCTCGACGACATCGTGATCTTCAGCGCCTTGTCGAAGGACGACCTCGCCCAGATCGTGGAACTCTACATCGACCGCCTCACCCGGCGGCTGCAGGATCGCCGGCTCGACCTCGCGGTGACCCCGGATGCCCGCAGCTGGCTGGCCGAACGCGGCTACGACCCGATTTACGGCGCCCGCCCGCTGCGGCGGCTCATGCAGCACGAGATCGACGACAAGCTGGCCACGGCACTGCTCAGCGGGGAGATCCACGATGGGAACATCGTGATCGTCGACCTCGACTCCGACAACGACACCCTCAGCATCCGCAAGGGGGATGCGCCGGTCGAGTAGCCCGACATAGGGGTCATCGGACTCTCGCCACCCAAATAGGCTGGAGGGATGCGCGCAACACTGATCCACGGCGAGCGGGACATCCGCCTCGAAGAAGTGACTGACCCCGAACTCCTCACCGGCAGCGACGCCATCGTCAGGGTCGTCGCGACCTGCGTGTGCGGGTCGGACCTCTGGCCCTACCGGGGAGTCACCCCCACGAAGCATCCGCACCGGATCGGGCATGAGTTCGTCGGTATCGTGACGGAGATCGGTGACGAGGTGTCAAAAATCCGAGTCGGGGACTTCGTGATCGCCCCGTTCTACCACTGCGATATGACCTGCGCGAACTGCCTCAACGGGGTCAGCACCTCGTGCCTGGTCGGCGGCTGGTGGGGCACGGATGACCGTAGCGGACACTTCACGGATGGTGCGCAGGGAGAGTTCGTGCGCGTGCCCCACGCGGATGGAACGCTCGTAGCGACCCCGTCGCAGCCCACCCCGGAGCAGATCCCCGGCCTCCTCACCCTCTCTGACGTGATGGGCACCGGACATCACGCCGCCCTCTCGGCGGGAGTGACTCCGGGCGACTCGGTGGTGGTCGTCGGGGACGGCGCGGTCGGCCTGTGTGCGATCATCGCGGCGAAACGCCTCGGCGCGACACGCATCATCGCCATGTCGCGCCACGCCGACCGGCAGGCACTCGCCACCGAATTCGGTGCTACCGATATTGTCCAGGAGCGCGGTGACGAGGGGGTCGCGCGCATCAAGGAACTGCTCGGAGGCGTCGGCGCAGACCGGGTGCTCGAATGCGTCGGGACGAAGGAGTCGATGGACCAGGCCATCCGCTCCACTCGTCCCGGGGGTCGGATCGGCTACGTCGGCGTGCCGAACGGTGGCTCGGAACTTCCCATCCGCGCGCTCTTCGGTGCCAACATCGGGGTCGCCGGAGGGGTCGCTCCGGTGCGCAACTACGTCGAGGAGCTGCTGGCGGAGGTGCTCTCCGGGGCCATCACGCCCGGTCGGGTCTTCGACCTCGAACTGCCGCTGTCCGAAGTGGCGGAAGCCTACGACGCAATGGACGATCGTCGCGCCGTGAAGGTGCTGCTGCGGCCATAGGAGCCATCTCCGCCCCGACCACCTCCGCCCCGACCACCTCCGCCCCGACCACCTCCCATTTTTCCCACCACCACGGTGTTCAAACCGTGAGGTGGTAAGAAAAACGGGAGGTGGTGCTCGTGGTGGGGGCTCCGGGGTGGGGGCCCCGGGGGTGGCGTGACGCCGGGGCTACGCCGGGGCGACGCCGGGGCTACGCCCCGAGCTCCTCCACGATTGCGGCGACGAATGCATCCACGTCGGCCTCTGTCGTGTCGAAGGACGTCATCCAGCGCACCTCACCCGCCGCGCGGTCCCAGTCGTAGAAGCGGAACTTCTCTCTCAGGCGATCGGATGACTCGTTGGGCAGCACCGCGAACACCGCGTTCGCGCTCGTCTCCTGGCTAAAGGTGAGGTTCTTGACGCGGCCGTCGCCCACGGCATCCTCCAGGGATCGGCGGAGGTGCCCGGCCATCGCGTTGGCATGTCCGGCCGACCGTCGGTAGAGGTCGTTGCTGAGAAGCGCGATGAGCTGTGCCGAAACGAAGCGCATCTTCGATGCGAGCTGCATGTTGAGCTTGCGGAGGAAGATGAGTCCGTCCGTCACATCCGGATTCAACGCCACGATCGCCTCGCCGTAGAGAAGGCCGTTCTTGGTGCCGCCGAAGCTCAGGATGTCGACACCGGCATCCGTCGTGAACTTGCGCAGTGGCACCTGCAGCGCCGCCGCAGCGTTCGAAATGCGCGCCCCGTCCATGTGCAGCACCATCCCCTTGGAGTGCACATGATCGGCGATCGCCCGCACCTCATCGACGGAGTAGAGGGTGCCGAGTTCTGTCGTCTGGGTGATGCTCACGGCGAGGGGCTGGGCGCGGTGTTCGTCGCCCCACCCCCAGGCCTCACGATCGATGAGCTCGGGAGTGAGCTTGCCGTCTGGGGTGGGAACGGTGAGGAGTTTGAGCCCGCTGATCCGCTCCGGAGCACCGTTCTCATCCGTGTGGATGTGCGCAGTGGACGTCGCGATCACCGCCCCCCAACGCGGAAGGACGGATGTCAGGGCAGTGACATTTGCGCCAGTACCGTTGAAAACCGGGAAGGCCTCAACCCGCTCGCCGAAGTGCTGCTTCATGACCTCCTGGAGGTGCGCGGTGTAGACATCCTCTCCGTAAGCGATTTGGTGACCGCCGTTGGCGTCGGCGATGGCGGCGAGCACCTCGGGGTGGGCCCCGGCATAGTTGTCGGAGGCGAAACCGCGGTAGTCCGTGTCGTGGAGGGTGGTCATTCGTCCAGTCTGCCATTGGTGGCCGCGCTGTCCGGCGTCACCGCTGGCTCAGCGGGCGAGCGCCTCGCGCAGCTTCACCCGTCCGCCCATGCGCAAGAGCGAGTTCTCGTAGATGCGGGAGCCGATCACGATCACGAAGGCGGTGGCCACCAACAGGATCAGCAGCGAGAGAGTCGGCTCCCACCACTCGGCAGTGCCGAGGAAGATGCGCATCGGCATGCCGACCGGAGCCGAAAACGGCACGTACGACATGATGCCGAGCACGATCGGATTGTCGTTGAAGACGATGACGAGCAGGTACGGCACCATCACGAGCATCGTGACCGGGGTGGTGACCGAGGCCATGTCTTCCTGGCGTGAGACAAGGGACGCGGCGGCCGCGAAAAGTGCGGCCAGCAGGATGAACCCGAAGGCGAAGAAGACGACGAACCAGATGATCGACGGGCCGAGCGTGCCGAGTAGCGTCGATTGCCCGGTGACGAGCAACCCAGCCCCGGCGAGGATCGCGATAAGCGCGATCTGCCCGAAGGCGAGGATGCTGTTGCCGAGCACCTTGCCGGCGAGGAGGGTGCGCACCGGGATCGTCGACATGAGGATCTCGACCACGCGGGTGGCCTTCTCCTCCACCACACTCTGCGCGATCGTCGAGCCGAAGGTCACCGCCGACATGAAGAACACCAGCCCGAAGCCGAGCGCGACGAAGTAAATGAGCAGTGGGTTCTTCTTGGACCTGTCGAGAATCGTCACGTCCGGGGCGACACTCACGGCCACGATCACCTCGGACGGCGCAGAGTCGAGCCCGATCACGGTGATGCCGAGTTTCGACACCGTGGATTTCGCCACGATCGCCGCCTCGACGGCGCCCGAACGGACGAGTCTCTCCGCCGCCGCGCGGGTGTCGACATCCGTCACGGCGAACTGGGGAAGGTCGGGAAGGGCATTGATCACCGAGCGTTGGACGGCCACTTTGGTCGGCTCGGCGTTTGCGCTAGCGATGCTGCCGATCACGATCGAGGCGAGCACTGCGAGCAGCAGAATGCCGGTGGAGATGAGAAAGGCCTTGCTGCGCAGCCGCATGGTGATTTCGCGGTTCGAGACCAGCAGGGTGCTCTGCAGGAAGGAGGGGGCGGCGGTGCTCACTGGATGACCTCCCGGAAGATCTGGGCGAGGGATGGATGTTGCGGGGCGAATCGCTGCACGGCGCCATCGGCGACGGCGCGCTTCAGCACGGACTGGGCTGCTGCGGCATCCGTGGTCTCAAAGAGGGCGTGGCCCGTGACGAAATCACTTGCGAAGTCGATGACGGTGACGCCCGGAACCTCGCGGAGCCACCCGAGATCGCCGCCGACGTCGAGCTCGTAGCGGTCCCTGCCGTGCTCCCGGCGCAGCTGTTCGCGCGAGCCACTCGCCCGGATTTGCCCGTCCGCGATGATCACGAGGTCATCGCACAGGCGCTCGACCAGATCGAGTTGGTGGCTCGAAAAGAGCACGGGCGCACCATCGGAGGCGGCATCCCGCAGCACGGTGAGCACGGCATCCGCTCCGATCGGGTCGAGCCCGGAGAATGGTTCGTCGAGCACCAGCACCTCCGGCTTGTGCACCAGGGCGGCGGCGATCTGCGCCCGCTGCTGGTTGCCGAGCGAGAGGCTGTCCACCGTGTCGTTGCCGCGGGAGGCCAGGTCGAGGCGCTCGAGCAGGTTCGTCGTGCTCGCCGTGGCATCCCGTGCGGTCATCCCGTGAAGTCGTCCGAAGTAGGTGATCTGTTCGGCCACCTTCATCTTTGGATAGAGCCCACGCTCCTCGGGCATGTACCCGAAGATGCGGCGATCATCGGCGGTAAGAGTTGCGCCACCGAGGCTGACACTGCCACTGTCGGCCGACAGCACTCCGAGGATGATCCGCATGGTCGTGGTCTTGCCGGCGCCGTTCGCGCCGACGAAGCCGGTGATGCGACCCTCACCGACGCCGAAGCTCACGTCGTTCAGCGCGGTGCGACCGCCGTAACTCTTGGTCACCCTGTCGACCTGCAGCATCGTGCTCCCGTCTCTGTCGACACCTACCGTACGAGGAGGCGCCGATCCGGGGCAGTCCCCGCGCGGGGTGTCGTGTGCATTCTTCACGAAGAATGGCGCGGCCGGAGGTGCGGGTCGTCGGGGGGTTGCGCGATCCGAGCATCGGACGTATGGTGACTAAACCGGTTCAGAACACTGCCGGAGCACGACATGGATTCGTGAAGCACCGGTTCAGACCACTGCCGGTGAACGATGCGCGGGTGGCACCGATTCCCGCACGGCACAACACTGCAGGCGACTGCCGGTGACACACACTCAGGGTGGAGTATGTAATGGCGAAGCAGCGCGCGACGATCATGGACGTCGCCCGTGCCGCCGGGGTGAGCAAGGGACTGGTGTCCTTTGCTCTCAACGATCGTCCCGGTGTGTCACCGGAGACCCGCGATCGCATTCTGGTCATCGCCGAAGAGCTCGGGTGGCGCCCGAGCGTGCGCGCTCGCTCGCTCAGCACCGATCGCTCGTTCGCGGTGGGCCTGGTGATCGCCAGGAACCCGGATGTGATGTCCGGCGACCCGTTCTTTCCCGCCTTCATCTCGGGTATCGAGTCCGCTCTCGCGCCGGCGGGCCAGGCCCTGGTCTTGAGCGTTGTGGGCAGCGAAGAAGAGGAGGAGGCGAGCTATCGGCAGCTCGCCGACCACGATCGCGTCGACGGAGTGATCCTCACCGACCTCCGGCGCGACGACTCGCGGCTCGCGCTTGTGTCGGCCCTTGGCCTCAGCGCGATCACGATCGGGCATCCGGATGTCCCCTCCGATATCCCCTCCGTCACCGTCAACGACACGCCTGGTATCGTCGCCGCGGTCGAGCATCTCATCGACCTCGGTCATCGTCGGATTGCCCACGTCGCGGGTCCGTCGCGAATGCTGCACGGGATTCGCCGCAGCCACTCCTTCATGGCGACGATGCACGCTCAGGGGCTCGACGGCGGGCTCGTCATCGAAACGGACTTCACTGCCGCCGGGGGAGCCAGGGCGACAGAACTCCTACTCGCTGTCACCGACCGCCCGACGGCGATCGTGTACTCGAATGATCTGATGGCGATCGCCGGTCTCGGGGTCGCCACCCGCTCCGGGCTTTCGGTGCCCCGCGACCTCTCGCTGACCGGATTCGATGGCAGCGATATCGGCGCCCACATCTACCCGTCGCTCACGACCGTCACGACCGAGGTGCCGGAATGGGGGCGCCACGCCGCCGAACTGCTACTGCAGGTGATCGTGGGCGACGCTGTCGGCAACAGGGAGTTGCCTGCTGCACGACTCCTGATTCGTGAGTCCAGTGGTCCGGTACCCATCCTGTCATCCCCCCACCGTGGCGATCCAGCCACGCTCAAAGAATAGGAAACACTGTGCGAAGAAGAACAGTCATCGCTGCGACCGTGCTCACCAGCGCGCTCGCCCTCACCGCCTGCAGTGGTGGTGCCGGTACCAGCTCAACGAGCGGCACAGGCCCCATCACCATCTGGTATTCGAACAACGAGCAGGAGGTCGCCTGGGGCAAGCAGCTGGTCACCGCCTGGAACGCCGACAACCCGAAGGAACAAATCAAGGGGCAGGAGATCCCGGCCGGCAAGAGCAGCGAGGAGGTCATCGGTGCCGCCATCGCGGCCGGCAACGCGCCGTGCCTCATCTACAACACCGCGCCATCCGCCGTCGGCCAGTTCGAGAAGCAGGGCGGACTCGTCGACATCTCGAAAATCTCGGGCGGAGCGGCCTACATCGAGGCGAGGAGCGGGAAGGCCGCTGCCCAGTACCAGAACTCTGCAGGCGACTATTTCCAGATGCCATGGAAGTCGAACCCCGTCGTCATCTTCTACAACAAGGACATGTTCGCCAAGGCCGGACTCGACGCCGATAATCCGAAGCTCTCGACCTACAGCGACTTCCTCGATACGTCGAAGAAGCTCGTGGATGCGGGAGTCGCCAAGGTCGCCATCCAACCGGCGCCGACCAGCGAATTCTTCCAAACCCAATTCGACTTCTATCCGCTGTACGCTGCCGCGACGGGCGGAAAGCAGATCGTCGCGAACAACAAGGCGACATTCGCCGACCAGGCCGGCTACGACGTTGCCGAATTCTGGCAGACGATGTATGCCGACAAACTGTCGAGCTCCGAGCAGTTCACCGGCGACTCGTTCGCCGCCGGCAATTCGGCCATGGCCATCGTCGGACCGTGGGCCGTGTCGGTGTACAAAGACGTCAAGTGGGGTTCGGTGCCCGTGCCGACCAAGGACGGCATAGCCGCCGACAAGACCTGGACGTTCAGTGACGCGAAGAACATCGGCCTCTACTCGGCCTGTAAGAACCAGGGAACCGCGTGGAAAGTGCTCAAGTTCTCCACGAGCACGGCCCAGGACCAGAAGCTGCTCGAGATGACCGGACAGATGCCACTCCGCCAGAACCTGCAAACCACCTACGCGGACTACTTCGCGAAGAATCCGGCCTATCAGGCGTTCGGTGACCAAGCGTCCCGCACGGTCGAAGTTCCCCCTGGCCCCAACACGGTTGAGATCCTGCAGACCTTTCGCAACGCCTGGACAAAGACCGTGGTCTCCGGAAGCGGAGATGTGAAGGCGGCTCTCACCGGGGCCGCAGCGAAAATCGACACGATCGCGAAGCAGAAGTAACCATGACCACCACCATTCCGACTCCGGCGGTCGCGCGGCCGCCGGAGCGCGGTGTGCCTGGCCGCCGCAGGCGAATCCTCGGGAAGAACCCGCTCGGTCTTGTGTTCAGCGCGCCCTACCTGCTGTTCGTCCTCCTGGTCTTCGCCTACCCCCTCGTCTATTCGGTCTGGATCTCCTTCCAGGACTTCTTCTTCGCCGCTCCGGGAGCCACGGTCGAGCGACCGTTCGTCGGGTTGCAGAATTACGTGACGGCCTTCAGCGACCCCGCGGTCATCCGGTCTTTCGGAAACGTCGGGATCTTCCTGCTGATCAATGTGCCGCTCACGGTGGTGCTCTCCCTTCTCCTGGCGAGCGCGCTCAACAAGGTCACTCGATTCAAGGCGTTTCTCCGGGTGAGTTTCTACGTTCCCTACCTCACAGCAAGCGTCGCGGTCGTCGCGGTCTGGCTGTTTCTCTTCAACGGCAACGGACTGGTCAACCAGGTGCTCGGCCCGCTCGCCCCGAGCCCGTCCTGGCTCGTGAATGAGCGTTGGGCGATGCCGACGATCGCCCTCTTTGTCACCTGGAAGCAACTCGGGTTCTACATCCTGCTCTACCTCGCGGCGCTCCAGGCCGTGCCGAAGGAGTTGTACGAATCTGCCTCGACGGATGGTGCCGGGGCCGTGCGCAGCTTCTTCGCCGTGACCGTGCCGGGCGTTCGACCGGCCACGCTGCTCGTGTTGCTCGTCTCCACCGTCACCGGGGCGAACCTGTTCACCGAGCCGTACCTGCTCACGGGCGGCGGCGGCCCCAACGGGGCATCCGCCTCCCCGGTGCTGATCATGTACCAGGACGGGCTGCAGCAGGGGCATCCGGATGTCGCGGCGGCGATCGGTGTCGTGCTCGTCATCCTGGTGCTCGGCATCGCCTACCTGCAGAACCGCTTTGCGGGAGGGACCGACTGATGGCCAAAGAACTGTTGGATCACACCCGCATGTCGCGTCCGCAACGAATCCTCCGCGGGGTCCTGCTCGTCGTCGGGGCCCTCGTCTTCCTGTTCCCGTTCTACTACATGGTGATCGGATCGCTGCAGGCGAAGCCCGATGCCACAGTCGCGGGCGCGTTTCCCAACGTTGCCAACGTCACGGGCGAGAACTACGCGCAGATCAACGACCGGATCAACCTGTTCCTCGGACTCCTGAATTCCGGCATCTTCACCGGTGGGGTGCTCGTCGGCACGATGGTTTTCGGTCTGCTCGCCGGCTACGCGCTCGCCCAGCTGCAATGGAGGGGGCGGGGCGTCACCTTTGCGTTGGCCCTCCTGGTGCAGGTGATCCCGTTCCAGTTGCTGATGATTCCGCTGTATGTGCTGATAGCCCGCGACTATGGGCTCGCGGACAATTACCTGGGCATGATCCTGCCCTTCTTCATCAATTCCACGGCGGTCGTGATCTTTCGGCAGTACTTCCTCCAATTGCCGAAGGAACTGTTCGAGGCTGCCCGCATCGACGGGGCAAGCGAACTCCGGTTGCTCTGGGGTATCGCGATACCGTTGGTTCGGCCCGCGATCATCACCGTCGTGCTGCTCACCTTCATCGGCCCGTGGAACGAGTTTCTCTGGCCGTTCCTCGTGACCAAGAATTCGAGCCTGCAGCCTTTGGCCGTCTCCCTTGCCAACTACATCTCCAACGTCGCATCCTCCGCGTCGAATCCGTTCGGCGCGACCCTCGCGGGCGCCGTCGTGCTCGCGGCACCGGTCGTCGGGTTGTTCATCGCGTTCCAGCGCTACTTCGTCTCGACCAACATCGGTTCGGGCGTGAAAGGTTGACCATGTTCCCCTTCCCCTACTCCCTCACTCGCGCCGGGGTGATCATGTCCCCGCTCCCTGGCGACGATCTCGAGGCAGAGGGAGTGCTGAACCCGGCCACCGGCCACTCCGCTGATGGCACTCTCTATCTGCTGCCCCGAATGGTGGCTACCGGCAACGTGAGCCGGGTCGGGCTCGCACGAGTGGTGATCGAAGACGGCGTGCCGATCGGAGTGGAGCGCGAGGGCGTCGTATTGCAGCCCGAGCGTTCGTGGGAGCGCGGGGCGACGAACTCCGGCACGGAAGATCCCCGGGTGACCTTCATCCCGCGCCTGGGTCTTCATGTCATGACCTATGTGGCGTTCGGCCCGCTCGGTCCGCGCACCGCGGTCGCGACATCCACCGATCTGCGGGAATGGGAGCGGCTCGGACCTGCGCTGTTCATGTACGACGATGCGCTGGACATCGACCTCAACCTGTTTCACAACAAGGACACGGTGTTCTTCCCTGAGCCGGTGACCGGCCCCGACGGAGTGGAGAGCTTCGCCGTGCTGCATCGCCCGATGTGGGATCTCGGCGAAATCAAACCGGGCGAGCTCCGCACGATTCCGGCCGGTATCGCCGACGAACGGCAGAGCATCTGGATCAGCTATGTGCCGGTCGCGCAGGTTGTGGCCGACATCCGCTCGATCGTGCTCTGGCACGGGCACCGGATGCTCGCCGCCCCTCAGTTTGACTTTGAACAGCTGAAGATCGGCGGCGGCCCGCCGCCCGTGCGCGTCGACGAGGGCTGGCTCGTGCTCTACCACGGGGTCACCGGTGAGATCGACAACGCCTTCACGCAGCAGCAGAAGGTGAACTATTCCGCGGGCGGCATGATCCTGGATGCTGAGGATCCGACGAAGATCCTGGCACGCACCGCCGAACCTCTCCTGGCCGCCGAGACCGAAGACGAGCGCAGCGGAATCGTGCCGAACGTGGTGTTCCCCACCGCGATCGAGCGCATCGACGGCCAGCTCTTCGTTTTTTACGGGATGGCCGACTCCCAGATCGGGGTCGCTCGAATCGACCGCGTGTAGCGACCAGGCACTCTCATCGAAAGGACACTCCAGTGAAGAACTCCCTCTCGCGGCGAATGGTCGCCGGGCTTGCCGTCGCGGCCGTGATCGGAACGCTATCGCTGGCGTCCCCGGCGGCCGCGACTTCGTCCAGTGCGACCGCCCCCGCACCGGCGCGCCTCACCAACCTCGCTCACCTCGACTTCCTGCTGGACACCGCCTCGCCCGGCGCCGTCGTCGGGCACACGACCTACAAGATTGCAGAGGAACCGGCGCTCACCCTGCCGTGGACGTACGCCGATTCCCGCCCCGGCGGTACATTCGCCCGGGTCGGTGGCGGGCCGCTCGACGCTGCGACCGGCTACTACGGCCAGGGCGCCTTCAACGCCGATGACATCACCCGTGCCGCGGTCGTCTACCTGCGCGACTGGAAGCAGACCGGGTCCCCGGCGAGTCGTACGAAGGCCTATGAGCTGCTGCGATCCGTCGCCTACTTCCAGACCTCGAGCGGTCCGAATGCGGGCAACGTCGTGCTCTGGATGCAATCAGACGGCACGTTCAATCCGTCGCCGCTACCGGTGGAGCTGCCGAATCCCTCCGACAGTGGTGCCAGCTACTGGCTCGCCCGCAGCCTCTGGGCCTTCGGCGAAGGCTATGCCGCCTTCAGGGACGCCGACCCGGTTTTTGCGAACTTCCTCCAGCAGCGCCTCCGGCTCGGGGTCGCCGCGCTCAATCGACAGGTGCTGAACAAATACGGAACCTACGCCGTGGCCGACGGCGTGCGGGTTCCCGCCTGGCTGATCGTCGACGGGGCGGATGCCTCGGCTGAGGCCGTCCTCGGCCTGAGCGCCTACTCGGCCGCGGCTCCCGCCGACGCCCCCTCCCGCACGGCGCTCGCGCAGCTCGCGGAGGGCATTTCGAAGATGGGCGCAGGATCATCCACCCAGTGGCCGTATGGCGCCATCCTTCCGTGGGCTCAGTCGCGGTCGATGTGGCATGCCTACGCATCGCAGATGCCTGCGGCACTTGCCGTGGCATCCACCGTGCTGAAGAAGCCGGGTCTTCTCGAGCCCGCCGTCGCCGACTCGGTCGGGTTCACGACCGAACTGCTCGCGGCCGGTGGTCCCGACAACGGCTGGTACCCGACCCCGGTCGACACCACGCAGATCGCCTACGGCGCGGATTCGCGGCTGCAATCGCTGCTCGCGGTGTCGGTCGCGGGGTCCCGGCCGGGCATCCGGGAGCTCGCCGGCATCGCCGGTTCCTGGTTCTTCGGCGCGAACCCCTCGGGAAAGCCGACCTACGATCCCGCCACGGGAGTCACCTTCGACGGCGTGCAGCCGAATGGCACGGTGAACCCCAACTCGGGCGCGGAGAGCACGATCCATGGACTGCTCTCCATGCTCGCCCTCGATGCGAATCCGGATGTTGCTGTGCGCGCGGCTGCCACGCCGGTCACCGTCTCCCGCGACGGGCTCACCGTCGTGCAGGGGGAATCCGCGTCTACGACCACCGGCACGGCAGTGACGCCGGCCTCGGCCTGGACAGGCGAGTCGCAGTTCGGGGCCGTCGCCGGAGGCAGCGGTGCGTACCTCTCACTGCCGACGGGTTCGAGCGCGACACTCGCGATACCGGCCGGATCGGGTGCCCGGCACCTCGAACCGGTGACCTTCCAGCCCAACCCGGGTTCGGCATCCTCAATCTGGACGGCGGGGGAGGTGCCGCTCGGCTTCGTCCGTGACGGTGTCGGCGCGCAGGGCATCACCGCGGTGCCCGGAGCGCTGCTGCCGCAGACTCTCGGGCGGCCGATCGGTGCCGGAGCGACTTCCGTGTCCGTTCGCGCGACTTCCGGAACAGTGAAGCTCGATGCCGTGATCGTGCGACCGCTCCTCTCACGGCTGGTGCTCAGCGGAGCGAACGCCTCCACCGAACTGGTGCACTCGACGTCCGTGCTGCCATTGCCGGCCCGGGTGGGTTCGGCGGGCGAGCGCACCACAGTGCGCAGCTATGACGCCGCCGGTCGCCTCGTGCAGACCCGGGTGATCCGGGGAACTGCGACTTTCGTGCTGCGACCGGGCGGATTCGCGGTGGTGACGCGGTAGGGGAATCAATCATTCGGGAAGTTCTGGGACCGGAGGGGACCATGAGACGGCCGCGCGTCCACTCGACCACCGGTGCGTCAGCCCCGTCCGGTCAGCCCCGCTGTCGAGTCGATCACGTCGGCCATCTTCTTCGAGAGGGCCTCGTAGAACATCGACAGCGGGAATTCGTCGGGCAACACGGCATCCGTGAATCCCTTCGGCGGACCGTCGAGCGGCAGGTCGCGCCGCCCGTCGACAACCCGCGCCCAGTTCGAGGCCGGATGCGGCGTCAGGGTCGTGGAGACGAGTGCGTAGGCCGCGAGCCAGTGCGCTGTCTTCGGACGGTCGATTGACTGCCAGTAGAGCTCCTCGATCTCGCGACCGAGGGCGATGACGACCTCGGGCACGTCGTCCCAGTCAATGATGAGGCGGGTGTCGGTCCAGTGCAGCACGCGGTGCTGGTGCAGCCAGGCGAACAGCAGTTGCCCGCCGACGCCGTCGTAGTTGCGCACCCGGGTGCCGGTGATCGCGAAGCGGAAGATCCGGTCGAAGAGCACCGCATATTGCACGAGCTTCGCGTGGTCGCGGGTGACATCGTCGGTGTCTTCGGCCCGCTCCAGCCTCACGGCCTCGCGGTACGCGGTGAGGTCGCAGCGCAATTCCTCCAGCGAATACAGGAAGTACGGCATCCGCTGTTTGATCATGAACGGGTCGAACGGCAGGTCGCCGCGCATGTGGGTGCGATCGTGGATGAGGTCCCACATCACGAAGGTCTCCTCGGCCAGATGCTGGTCGTCGAGCAAGCGTGCCGCGTCGGCCGGCAGGTCGAGCTTTGTGATTGCGGATGCCTCGCGTACGACCCGCCTGAACCTGGCGGCCTCGCGGTCGGCGAAGATCGCCCCCCAGGTGAAGGTCGGCACGGTGCGCATGGCGATCGTCTCGGGGAACAACACCGCCGAGTTCGTGTCGTAGCCGTCGGTGAAGTCTAGGAAACGGATGGGCACGAAGAGTCGGTTGGAGTAATCGCCGGCCTCGAGGACGGCGACGAATTCGGGCCAGATCACCTCCACGAGCACGGCTTCGACCAGCCGGTCGGTGCTGCCGTTCTGCGTGTACATGGGGAAGACGACGAGATGCCGCAGCCCGTCGACACGATCGCGCTGCGGCTGGAATGCCTCGAGCGAGTCGAAGAAGTCCGGCACAGCGAATCCCTGGCTCGCCCAACGTTCGAAGTCGATCGCGGCGGCATTGAGGTAGTCCGCGTCGTGCGGGAAGAGCGGCACGAAAGCACGGAGATGACCGGCGATGGTGGACACCAGGGCTCGGGCATCCGGGTGGTCCGCGTCGCCCGGGATGCTGCCGTCCTGCACCTGCAGCGGTCGCAGTGCCGAGACCGCCTCCTTGAGCCCGAGCCAGGCGGGCGAGGACTCGACGGAGCGGGACGAGACGGTGCCGTCTTCGAGGACCTCGGGCTCCCCAACGATTGGGCTGTGACCGTTTGCGCTCTGGGCGACAACTGGTGCAGGTGACATGGTTCGACCTCCGATCCCGAATGGACTGAACGACGCGGAGTGCGTCTCCTTCGAGGGTAGCCGGGCAATCGCGCCGTTTGGTTGACCTCGGCGCAGGAAACCTGCACAGGAAGGGCCGGACGGCGCACGACACGTGCGCGGGCACCATGCTGACTGAGAGCAATGGCCGGTGCGGCTTCAGCGGACTGGCCATTCGGGCGGCCAGTCCGCTGGATCGCCAGGGTAAGGGGCGACGTCGCTCGGATTCGCCGCGAGCACTCGATTCGGGTGAAACATCGAGGGGATACATCCTGCGGGCGAATCCGCATTCGCACTTTCATGCGTAGGTATACGTTAGCAGTATATTGGTCCGCCAAAAGGGGGACACGACCCCCCGTTCGGGGAGGATGTCACGGGGAGTCGCGAGCCTCCGCTTCGAGAGCGGCGGTGGGCACGGTGATCAGTCCGAGCATCCGCAATGCGCCCTGCGCCGCCGCACGATCGTGGTCCCGCGCGGCGGCGATCAGCAGTTGCTGGGACTCGCTCAGGGCGCGGAAGTCGATGTAATCGGGAAGGTACAGGCTGCCGAGCTGGATGAGATGCACCACGGAGTTGATGCCACGCACCAGCACCGGGTTCTGGGACACCTGCACCAGGTTATTGAAGAACCTGGCGTTGGCCATGGCGATCTTCTGCGGTACGAGTTCGACGAACTGCTCCTTGGCCAGCTCGGGATTCGCCCGCACCGCCGCCATCCGCTTCGGGTCGAGAGCCCAGCTCACGTGTTCCAGAAATTGCGCGTGATCGGCCCGCATCTGGCTGACGATTTCCGGCGTAACGAGTGGGATCACCTCGTTCACCAGCGCACTGTAGAGGGCGACCCAGACAACCATGGCATCCGCAGTCTGCTTAGGGCTCACCAGGGCGACGCGCGTGAATCGACTCGCGGATGCTTCGATGATCCCGATTTCCCGCAAGCGCTGAAGCGCCTCACGCACGGGCGTGCGGGAGACGCCGAGTTGCCCGGCGAGTTCCGTGTCGCTGATGTGCTGGCCGGGCAGGAAGCGACCCTCGTGCACCCCGGACAGCACTCGCTGGAATACCAGGTTCACGACGCTGCTCGTCGCAAAAGACGCTGCTTCACCGGCCTCTGTGATGCCGCTGTCGCCGGGCTGAACGTCACTCACCCCTCGACCCTACCGGCGAGTCGTGCCCGAGCGGCACCTGTGGTGTCAGAAAATCATCGGCCGGTCGTCGTCGACGTCGTCAGTGTCGACATCGAGATCGACCACGACGGGAACATGATCGCTTGGACCGTCGCCCTTCCGTTCCTCCCGATGGATGCTCGCGGCCTTCACGAGGGCGCCGAAGGCGGGCGAGCCCATGATGAAGTCGATGCGCATGCCCTCATTTCGGGGGAAGCGCAGCTGCTGGTAGTCCCAGAATGTGAAGCCTTCCGGCACCGACGGGCGCACGACATCCGACAGCCCGATCGTCTCGAACTCGGCGAAGGCCGTGCGCTCGGGGGCTGAGGTGTGGGTGTTGTTCGCGAAGTCCCAGGCGGGCCAGACATCGGTGTCGAACGGGGCGATGTTCCAGTCACCCATCAGGGCGAGGGGGGTGTCGGGATGCTCGGCCAGCCAGTCCCTGGTGTCGGAGGCGAGCGCGGCGAGCCACTCGATCTTGTAGGCGAGGTGCGGATCGTCGAGGCTTCGTCCGTTCGGCACGTACAGGCTCCAAAGGCGCACTCCCTCCACGGTGACGGCCATTGCCCGGGCTTCGAGTGGGGGGCCACCCTCGACCGCGGTCTTGCTGAATCCGGGGGCGGAGGGAAATCCGATCTGCACGTCGTGCAGGGGAAGACGGCTGGCAAAGGCCACGCCATTCCACTGGTTGAGGCCGTGTACCCGCACCTCATAGCCCGCCTCCTCGAAGAGGGAAAACGGGAACTGGCTCTCGGTGCACTTGATCTCTTGCATGGCGAGCACGTCGATGTCTTCCCGACCGAGCCAGTCGACCACGCGAGCAGCCCGCGTTCGGATGGAGTTGACGTTCCAGGTGGCAACACGCATGACCTCACTTTAATCGGCCATTCGCTCGCGCACCGGCGCGCACTATTGTCGAAGTGTGGCAGATCCCCAGCAACGCGCCTGGATGTCAGCCGATTCGGCACTCTGGCGAACGACGCACATCGTGAGCGACCTCCAACACTCGCGTGTGCCGGAATACCGGGTCGATACTCTCTTCCCGCTGGGCCAGAACGAGATCGCAATGACGTCCGGGGCGGTCTTCGTGGATGCCTATCGTTCGGCCGGGGACGGATCATACGTCCACTCATCGGGCATGGTCTTCGGCACGGGTGGCCTCGGAGTGGCCATGATCGCCGGCTCCCTCATCGGCAATGCCGCGGCCAATTCCCAACGCCGCCGTGAGGCGGAGGCGAAAGCCGCAGCGGCCTGGCGCCCGGAGTTCTCCGGCACGATCTTCGTCACCAACTCAGGGTTCATCGTGCAGACCACTGCGGGGCTCTTTCCGTGGGACTGGCCGAGCATCGACCTGATGCAGGTGGTTGATTTCAATCGGGTGATACTGCAGGGGCGGTCCTCCAGCGGGGCGATCACCTGGCGCCTCGCCTCCGAATGGGCGGAACTGCTCTTCGTCCTCTGGGCACTCAACCGGCACCCCCAGCATCCGCAGCTGCGCGACGGATCCTGGTTGCCGCCTGGCTGGATCGAGTGGGCGACCCACATGGGGTACCGCCCGCATCTGGGGCAGCCGCAGATCGAGCAGTGATCCGGTGTGCGATGCCTCGCCAAGTAGAATCGGGGCCGTGACCGACGCCAGGCAGCAGCTCATCGACTACATCTCCGAGGGGGCCGTCTTCCACGGCGACTTCACGCTCACCAGCGGCAAGAAGGCGACGTACTACGTGGACCTGCGCAAGGTGAGTCTCGATCACCGCGTCGCCCCCCTCATCGGCCAGGTGATGTTGGATCTGATTGCGGATGTCGCGGACGTCGCCGCCGTCGGGGGGATGACCATGGGTGCCGATCCGATCGCTGCCGCCGTCCTGCACCAAGGCGCTGCCCGCGGACTCTCCTACGATGCGTTCGTCGTGCGGAAGGAGCCGAAGGACCACGGGCGTGGTCGCCAGGTGGAGGGACCGGATCTCGCCGGTAAGCGCGTGATCGTGCTCGAGGACACCTCGACGACCGGGGGATCCCCGCTCGCCGCGATCGAAGCGCTCAAGACGGTCGGCGCGGAGATTGCCGGCGTCGCCGTGGTCGTCGACCGGGACACCGGTGCCCGGGAGGTGATCGAGGCCGCGGGCTACCCGTACCTCGCCGCAATCGGTCTCTCCGACCTCGGACTCTCGAAGTAGCGAATCGCGACATGACCGCAGGCGACGACAGCGCAGCGGGCGCCGCGGACACGGGCGCCGCCGACACGGGCGGGCCAGACCCCATCACCGCCCCGTTCGCTTGGGGTCTCGGCAGCGCGGCGGCGCCGGGGACTGGGCCGGGAAGCGGGCCGCGAGATGCGCCGGGTGCGCCCGGAGGTCCCGCCGAGGTCGCGGCGGTCACGCCGGCTGCGACCGAGCTGATTCCCGCCGGCGAGCTCTCCGACGCCAACCCTGCGCCGTTCCGCACGCCGTCGACCGGGCAGCGGCCCGCACCAGACTCTTCCCACCGTTCCGGCTCGGTATCCGCTGATTTCGGTGACTCCTCCAGCGACGAAATCGCCCCCGCATCCCCTATCGATGCTCTGTTCGGCGCGACCCAGTTCAAAGACTATGAGGGCGAGCCGGTGGTCGGGCGCTTTCCGTTGTCGCCGAACGGGGTCGCTGCCGCCGCCGCTTCTGGCGCGCCCGGTACCGTCGGCGCGGCATCCGCGGGCGCTTCGGCCGGTACCCTTTCGGAGCCGGATCGTGCGGCTCGGGCGTCGCTTTCGAAGAACCAGAAGCTGTTGATGTGGGTGGCGGGCGGCGTGATCGCGCTGCTCGTGCTCGCCCTGTTGTTTGTGGTGGGCACGAGGATCGCGCCGGCCCCTGCGCCCAATGGGGTGTCGAAGAGTGTCGGGCCGTCGCCGGGGCCGAGTCCGTCGTCATCTCCGGGTGGGCCGGCTTCGTTCGGAATCCGACTCTGGAGTGACCTGCGCGGGGGAGAGTGCATCGACACGTTCACGAGCCCGTTCGCGCAGAAGTTCACCGTCGTGGACTGTGCGTCGCCGCATCCGGCCCAGCTGGTGATGCGCGGCACGTTCCCCGGCGAGGTGACGGCGGCCTGGCCGGGGCTCGACGCGCTACAGTCCCAGGCGAACCAGCTGTGCACCGCGCCCGGTGTCATGGACCTGACAACGGCGGGAGCGTACAACGACATCCAGTTGCAGCCCTCCTATGCGGCGGCGACGGATGAATGGACCGGCGGCCAGCGCGACTACTTCTGTTTCGTGACCCGTTCCAGCGGCGGACCGATCACCGGCAGCGTGGCGGGTGCCACCGCGAAATGATCGCTCGTGGACCCGCTCAGATTTCGTCCGACTCGATTGGATTCGGCTCGAGCAGGTCAGCGACGCTGTCGAGGATCTCGTCGGGGCGGAACGGGTATCTGTCGATCTCGGACTGGTCGCTGATGCCGGTGAGCACGAGGATCGTGTGCAACCCGGCCTCTATGCCGGCGACGATGTCGGTGTCCATGCGGTCCCCGATCATGCCGGTGTTCTCCGAATGGGCTCCGATCTTGTTCATGGCCGAACGGAACATCATCGGGTTCGGCTTGCCCACCACGTAGGGCTCCTTGCCGGTGGCCTTGGTGATGAGGGCGGCGACGGCCCCGGTGGCGGGAAGTGGTCCGTCGGGACTCGGCCCCGTGGCATCCGGATTCGTCACGATGAAGCGCGAACCGTTCACGATGAGGCGAATGGCCTTGGTGATCGCCTCGAAGGAGTAGTTGCGCGTTTCGCCGATTACGACGTAGTCGGGGGCGGTCTCGGTCATGATGAAGCCGGCCTCGTGAAGCGCGGTGGTGATGCCGACTTCGCCGATCACGAAGGCGGAACCACCGGGCACCTGCGAGGCGAGAAAGTCGGCGGTGGCGAGGGCGGATGTCCAGATGCGATCCTCGGGAACGTCGAGCCCTGCTGCCTTGAGTCTCGCGCTCAGGTCCCGTGGCGTGAAGATCGAGTTGTTGGTGAGCACGAGGTAGGGCTTGCCCTGGTCGCGCCACTGCTGCAACAGGGCGGATGCGCCAGCCACGGGGAAATTTTCATGGACGAGCACCCCGTCCATGTCGGTGAGCCAGCATTCGATTTCACTGCGGTCCGTCATGGGGACATAGTAGCGAGCGCACGTTTCGGGCAGACGACGAAGGGCGGCGATCGGTTCGTGCCCCTCATCCCGGTGGCGCCATGCGGGTGGCGGGTTCGGTGAGGTACTCGTGTCCCGTGGGGGAAACCCAGTGAAGGTCGCCGTCTCCGAGGTGCTCGACAGTCCACCTCGTGTGGTGTTTCTGGTCGTGATGTTTCGGGCACAGGTGCGCCAAATTGTCGTGATTCGTGAGCCCGTGATACTGCCAATCCTTGGTGTGGTCCAGGTCGCAGCGGCGGGCGGGCGCACCGCATCCGGGGGCCCGACAGGTTTCGTCCCGCATCCGAAGCCACGCGCGCAAATCCGGCGGGATCGCATACCGGTCGCGGCCGAGGGAGAGCACCGCACCGGTTTCCGGGTGGGTGAGGACGCGGACGAACCCCGGAGCTCCGGCAGCAAGTTCCCGGGCGGTGTCGATATCGATCGGCCCGTACCCCTCGAGTACCGCCGGTTCGGTGCTTCGCCCGAGGAGGGTGAGCACCGGCACGGTGACCAGCACCCGGGCGCGGATCCCCACACCCAGGTTCGGCCGGGTCAAGAGGTTCGCATCGGGATGCCCGTCGGTGTGTCCGTCAATGAGCAGGTCGCTGAACACATCCGCCCGTAGCTGGGCGAGGGTGCGCGACTCGTCCGGACCCTGGAGGGCGGTAGCGACATCCGTCACCCGGTGGTAGATGGCCTGCGCGGTCGCTGCGGGCAGGTAGGCGGTGAGCCACGCCATCCCATCCCTGGTGGGATCCAGGGTCAGTTCCCGGTTGTCCCGGCAGACGGCGTGCCGCACCTCGATGGACTGCGGATGGGTCCGCTCCCGCACCACCCGAGCCTTCCGGTCGAAGCGGGACACGGTGAGTTTCAGCGCGAATGGCAAAGCCGCTTCCTCGAAGGCGCGGCGCGCGTCGAGGGGGAGGGAACCTGCGTGGTCGATGATCACCTGCGCGTGCCGGTAACTGATTTCGCCCTCGGTGAGGGCCGACATCGTGGCCGGCAACTCCCGCAACAGTGCGCGGCTCTCCTCGATCAGCGTCTCGGTGCTGCGCTCCGGCAACCGCAACACCGCCGCAAGTTCACTCACGAGAGACCGTCGGGCCACCCGGGCGGCACTCCACCGGTGCACCTGCGAGGTATCCGACGGCATCAGAGAGGCCGTTGCTTCACTCCAGCTACGCGCCTGGTCGATCAGCGCTGCCCGGCGGGCAGCAGCCTGCGCGATCGCCCGATCCGCTTTCGCGACATCGTCGATCAACTCCCCCATCGTGTCGAGAAAACTCGCCACCAGGGACGGTGTCGCCACCAGGGACCCGGGCGCACGATCCACCCCGGAGTCAGCGATCGCGGTGCTTTCCATGACTGAATCCCACACCATGCCACTGACATTCCGGGCCCACTTCGGCAGAGCCGCGCACGCCTGGGGAGAACTGCCTTCCACCGCAGTTGGGGAGGAGAAGAACACGCCCACCACCGCCGACTGTTCGCCCCTCGCGACTGCACCGGCCACCCGCCAGGTCGGCAAACCGTCCGGCAAACCGTCACTGACCCCGTTTGTCAGTACTGCGCACCCTCGCGGGGGCTCACACCTGACGAGAGGGCGCACTCCCCAGAGAGATCGGGCGACACCGGATCGGGCGACACCGGATCACTCTGGTCCAGCAGTCACAGGCCCTGCTGGCGCAACAGCCGGGGAATCTGTTCACGGAACGGAAAGAACCCCCGCGCCGCATGCGGCCAGGCGAGGGTGTCCCAGCGTCGTCGGATCGGCGTGAGCACCACCGCCTCGGACGCGAGCGCCGCCTCAAGCGGGCGCATCCGTTCCTGCACCGGCCCGACCGGGGCATGGGGCACAGCAACGACATCGAGACGTTCGGATGCCGCCCACTCGAGCACCGTCGAGGGGAGGGCGTCGGGCAGCACTCGAGCCGGTAGTTTGAGGGCGCGCGACGCCCGCGTGACTCCGTCGTCGACGGCCGACGCCGTAAATTGGCGGACTGCGTGCGATGCGCCCGATGGCGTCCTCGCGTCGGGATCGGCGAATCCGGCGATGGCCACGAGGTGTTGGCGATCGAGAGCCGGATGCCCGTCGCCAAGGCTCGCCGCATCCAGATCCTCCTCATGCAACAGCAACCCGACGCGGCCCTGTGACGGGGGAAACTCCGCAGGCGCAATGCTTTCCGGAGACGGCAGGGGCTCCTCGCTGAGCGGTCGGGCAGCTCGGCGAGCGGAAAGCTCAGGCGAGGCTCGTTGGGAAACCGCCCCGGCTCCCAGATCTCGAACTCGCGAAAGTTGCAGGCGATCACGAAACGGGCGGCGGGGATGTTGCCCGCCGAGTCCGAGGACTCCTGCCAATAGCGCCGGCGCTGGTCTTTCGCCTTCTCCAGCGGATGCTGTGGCGCCTTCATCTCCACGATGAGGATGCCCGGCCAGTGCAGGTCCATGAACCCGGCTGACGACTTGAAATCCTCGAACAGTGCGCCTGCGGCAGACCGGTCGGTGCCGTAGCAAGCGAAAAGCTCGTTCAGAAAGGTCTGCGCCTCGGCCTTCTCCGAGCCCCATTTGCGTTCCACCTGCTGACGAATGTGCGAAGGGCTTCCTGTATCTCCGGGCCGCTACGCACGGTCAGATCAGCCGCAGGGAGTCGCCGGCGTAGTAGGTGTCTTGCATGAACCGCTTGTGGCTGCGCTCGAGGTCGACAATGGCCTCCGTGAGTGCGAGTTCGATGTTGTTGTCGCCGCCTGCCTTGCGCACGCGCACCAGGGCCTTCTTGGCGCGGGCGATGGTGTGCTCGAGATTGAGCAGCACGTCGCTGATCTCGCCGAGCGCCTTCTCGTGGGCGATCTGCTCTGCGCTGCGGTGATTGTCGCTGATGCTCACGTCGCCTCCTCCGCACTATTCAAGTCGTTGCCCGATACCCCGGGCCAGTCTAAGGCGGGTGTCGGACACCGCAGCCGCGACCGGGCGCAACTGTGGAGAGGTTCACTCCGATACGAACTGGCTGCGGATCCCGACTACCCTCGAACCCGTGCCAGCAGACCCCACCGCAGAGCCGAACCCCAGCGTCGAGCTCACCACCAACGGAGTCGGCCCGTGGACGGGCGAGCCGCCCGAAGACGAGCGCTACGACCCCGAGCTCCTCGAAAGCGGCGACTCCCGCAACGTCGTCGACCGGTATCGCTATTGGACGATGCAGGCGATCGTGGCGGATCTCGACGAGTCGCGGCATCCGTTCCATGTGGCGATCGAGAACTGGCAGCACGACATGAACATCGGGTCGATCGTGCGAAGCGCGAACGCATTCGCCGCCGAGACCGTTCATATCATCGGTCGCAAGCGCTGGAACAAGCGCGGCGCCATGGTGACCGATCGCTACCAGCACGTGATGTACCACCCGGATGTCGCGAGCTTCGCTTCGTGGGCCGCGGATGCCGACCTGCCGGTGATCGCGATCGACAACGTGCCGGGCTCGGTGATCATCGAGACTTATCGCTTTCCCGCGGCCTGCATCCTGCTATTCGGCCAGGAGGGACCGGGCCTCAGCGCGGAGGCGATTGCTGTGGCCGACTCGGTCGTGGAGATCAGCCAGTTCGGCTCGACCCGAAGTCTCAACGCGTCGGCCGCCGCCGCCGTGGCAATGCATTCGTGGGTGACGCAGCACGCGCAGTTCTGAGGAGCACGCGGCGAAGCGACGGACCCCGGTCACGCCCCGATCGGCGACGGCCGCAGTCCGCGGAGAGTGCGGAATCGCCCCTGTTGCCTGGCGCCGAGCACCGAGACCACGAGTGAGCCGACGAGCCAGAGCAGCAGGGGGAACATCGACACCCACACATCCGGGCTGACTCCGCCGTACATGAGCTGGCGGATGCCGTCGACGGCATGGCTCATCGGCAGCGCCCGGTGCAGCGTCGCGAGTGGCCCCGGCAGCGTCTGCCAGGGGAAGGTGCCACCGGCGGTCACCAGTTGAACGACCATGAAGACCAGAGCGATGAACTGGCCGACGCTGCCGAGCAGCACGTTGAGTGCAAGCACGATAGCGGCGAAGGTGATGGCCACGAACGACATGTAGGCGATGAGTCCGATGGGGTTCGCCACCGGCAGTTTCAGCACCAGGGTGACCAGGGCGAAGAGGGCGATCATCTGCACGATTCCGAGCAGCGCAGGGGTGAGCCAGCCGGCCAGGGTGGTGCGGATGGGACGCCGGACGGCCGTCAGTGCGCGCCGGGAGAGCGGGCGCACCACGAGGAAAAGCGCGTAGATGCCGATCCACGAGGCGAGGGCGAGGAAGAACGGAGCGAGTCCGGCCCCGTAGTTCGCCGCCTGGGTGATGGCGGTCTGCTTCACCGCGAGCGGGTTGGCGATGAGATCGGCGGTCGCCTGTCGCCCGGCGGCGGTGGTCACCGGGACTTTACCAACGGCATCCGCGAGTGACGTCTTCAGGGTCGCTGATCCGGTCGCGATCTCGGCGGTGCCGCTCTGCAGGGCGGATGCTCCGGACGCGAGCTCTCCCGCCCCGCCGGCGAGCCTCGCCGCTCCGGCCGACGCCGAGTGCACTGCGGAGGTGAGCGCCGGGGCGGACGCGCTGAGGGCGGATGCCCCGGCCGAGACCCTCGCGGCACCGCCGGCGAGGGTGCCGAGGCTCGACGAGAGCGATGAGGTTCCCGCGCCGACCTGGGCGGTAGCACCAGAGACCCCGGCGAGCTGGGCATCGACGGTCGCGGCCGTCGTGGGGTCCACTCCGGCGGCGGCCAGCTCGGCAGCCACCTGCGTGCGGGTGCCTGCAGCGAGGGCCGCCACCTGGGCGGCTTTGCCGGCCAGCGTCGCGCTTCCGGAGGAGGCGCTCGCCGCCCCGACGGACACGCTCGCCGCACCGTTCGAGAGCTGTGTCGCGGCGGACGGCAGAGCGGACGCCTTCGCGTCGAGCTTCGCGAGACCGCTGGCGAGGGATCCGGCTCCGCTGGCGAGAGTGGCGCTGCCAGTGGCGAGGGTCGCCGCGCCGGTTGCGGCGGAGGCCGCGCCATCCGCCAATTGCTTCGCTCCGTCGTCGGCCTTCACCAGTCCGTCGCGCAGGTCGCCGACTGCGTTCAGCAGGGTGATGGATGCCTTCGCCCCCACCTGTTTCGCGATCTCCACTCGCACCGCCTCAGACGCCTGCTTGGCGATGGCCGTGGAGAGGTAGCTGTTGGTGTCGTCGGTCGTGAGCTTCAGTCTCGCCGACCGGGGGCTGTCGCCGGAGGCCGACGCGAGCCGGGTGGAGAAATCGGCGGGGAACGTGATGCCGAAGTCGTAGGTGCCGTTCTTCACGCCGGCTGAAGCCTGGGCGGCCGTCACTTCGACCCAGCCGAACTTCTTGCCATCCAGCAGACTCTTCGCGGCCTTCTCGCCGTAGTTGGTGGGGGTTCCGTCGACGGTGGTTCCGGTGTCCTGCACGACGAGCGCGGCGGGCACCTTATCGAGGTTCGAGTAGGGATCCTGGTTGCCCCAGAGATAGAGGCCGCCATAGATGACGGGCACGGTCATCAGGGCGATGAGCGCGGCGATTCCGATGCCGCTCGAGGTGAGGCGCGCGAACTCGGCGCGGATCAGGGGAAAGATCTTCATGACAGGTCGGCTTTCGCAGGGATCACGGGGGCGGGTTCCGGAGCGTCCGGTTCTGGTTCTGGTGCGTCGGGCTCGGGCTCGGGTTCGGCGCCGTCCCGCGCGCCGAGGGCAACGAGGATTCCGGCTGTCGCGTCGTCGGTGACGATGGTCACCGTCACTCCACGCTCGGCGAGAGCCTTGAGCGGGCCGTACCACTCCGAAGCCTCGCCGCCGTGACGCTCCGGGGAGGTGACGATGATGCCATCGACCCCCTCGCGTAGCACCGCGAGCTCACTGAGCAGGTGGATGCGATCGGCCGGGAGCAGCGCGCGCACCGGCAGTGAGGCGTAGTCGCCCAGGTGGTGATGGGCGAGGAAGGCGCGAACCGCTCGGCTCGACGCCGCCCGGCCGGCGAAGGAGAGCTCCTCGGCCACGATGGTCTTGAGGGCGATGCTCGCCGTCGGCTCGGCGACTACCGGGGTGTCGACGAGGGCGGTGCGGCGGCGCAGTTCGTCGGCGTCGTCGCGTCCGTCGATGAGCACACGCCCGGCGTCGCAGCGGATGCGGCCCGACAGGAGCAGCGAGACCAACAGCGGCCGCTCATCCGTCTGAACGGCGACGGCCACCGGCTGCGGCCCGCCCACGATGAGGTCGAGGGCGGGCACGGCGGCGCCGAGCCCACGGCCGATGGCGGCCTGGTGGAGTTGAATGCGCATCAGGGCTGGTCTCCTTCGGCGGGCCAGGTGTGGGCGAGTTCAGCTCGACCGTCGATGACGGAGCCGGCGTCGCGCCAGCCGAGGCCGACCACCGCAAGAGTCATCAGCATCACGAGCCGGTCGCCGTCTCGGGCGCTGAGCGGATGCTCCGTGGAATCCTCGAGAACCACCAGTGCGGTGTCCTCCACCAGCCGTGCCAGACGCTCGACCGGCAGATCGGAGCGCATCGAGCCATCCGCCTGTCCATCGGTGATCGCGGAGCGCACGTTCGCGCGGATCGCCGCGAGCGCGCCGGCAGTGTGGTGGGCGAGCGGCCCGCGAACGGCGACGATCGCCATAGCGCGCACACCTTCCACCTCGCGCCAGAGCCTCGAGGCGATGAGTGCGAGGCGAACGAGCGGATCCGGATGCGTCACCGACTCGAGCGCGGACGCCACCCTCCGGGCGCCCATGGTCACGAGCTCGACGAGCAGGTCATCGCGACTGGCGAAGTGCCCGTATACGGAGCGGCGGCTGAGGCCGGCCTCGGCGGCCACTGCCTCGAGCGAGGCGGATGGATTCCGGTTGAAGACGACTCGGGCGGCGGCGAGGAGCGACTCTCGATTCTCGGTGGCGTCACGGCGCGGGGAGCGCAGTGGAGTGGAGGCGGGCATGCTGTCAGTGTAATAACTTGCACAAAGCTGTGCAAGTTACGTGACGACACCCGCACTGGGGAGTGTTCGCAGCGACTCTCGCCAATAGGCTCGGAGGTGGTTGGGGGATCTCTATCCGGCGGAGACGTCGAGATTTCACCGCCGCGCTTTGCCCGCAGCACACCCGCACCAACCTCGTCGCCAGCAGTGCCTCACCGTCGTCGAACGGCACGGTCGCGATCGTCACCGGCGGCATCAGCTACCTCCCGAACCCCGGCTTCTCCGGAGCGGACGTCTTCACCTACCTGGTCACCGGCGACGGGGGCACCTCTACCGCCACCGTCCGGATTGCCGTGTCCCCGACCTCGGCGGGAGATGTCGGTGCGACCGTCGCCGACCAGCCGATAGACCTCGACGTGCTGGCCAACGACATCGGCACTGGGCTGCGGCTCACCGACCCGGGCACGCCGAGTCGCGGCACGACGAGCATTGTTCGCGGACGAATCCGCTACCTGCCGACCGCGGGATTCTCCGGCACCGATTCGTTCAGCTACAGCGCCGCGGATGAGGCCGGTGCGGTGCGCACGACACTGGTCACCGTATTCGTCTCTCCCGTGTCCGCCCCCGACACGGTCGGCGGATCGGCCAACGCGCCTCTCGTCATCGACCTCGGTGTGAACGACATCGGATCGAACCTGCGGGTGAGCTGGATCGGCACGCCGAGCAACGGCAGCGCGAGCATCCAGCGCACCGGCACCGTCTCGTTCACCCCGCCGACCGGCTGGTCCGGCATTGCGACCATGGAGTACACGACCACCGACTGGGCCGGACTCACCTCGACCAGTCTCGCCACCATCACGATCCGCCCGACCGCGAGCCCGGATGCCGCGAAAACCCCGGTCGGCACGGCCGTGAGCTTCCCGGTGCTCGGCAACGATGTGGGAACCGGTCTCCGCGTCACCAGCTTCACGAAGCCCGCCCACGGAACAATGGTGATCGCCGGGGACGGCATGGCGACCTTCTCCCCCGACCCCGGATGGTTCGGACTCGAGACCCTGAGCTACACCACGACGGATGCCGAGGGCAGTACCGCGACCACCTCCCTCTCGATCACCGTCACGCCGATCCCGTCCATCGGGCTCGCCAACACCGGGCGCGGCCACACGGCGCTCGCCAACACGGGACTGTCGTACCGGGGCCTCGCCTACACGGGCGCCGACCCCTGGTCGATGGTCGCGATCGGCATCCTGCTGCTCATGCTCGGCGCCCTGATCGTGATCGTGGGCCGGCGCAACCGCACGGACCCGTAGCGGGCACCGATTGGTAGGCTGGGGGCTCATCCCCGTCTGACGTAAGGATCCGCCATGCCCGCGATTGTTTTGATCGGCGCCCAGTGGGGCGATGAGGGCAAGGGCAAGGCAACGGATCTGTTGGGCTCCCGGGTCGACTACGTCGTCAAATTCAACGGCGGAAACAACGCCGGCCACACCGTCGTCGTGGGTGACGAGAAGTACGCGTTGCACCTGCTGCCCTCCGGCATCCTGAGTCCCGGAGTCGTGCCGGTGATCGCCAACGGCGTCGTCGTCGACATAGAGGTGCTGTTCCATGAGCTCGAGGCGCTCACCGCGCGAGGGGTGGACGTGTCGCGGCTGCTCGTCTCCGCGAACGCCCATGTGATCACGCAGTACCACCGCACGCTCGACAAGGTCACCGAGCGCTTCCTCGGTAAGCGCATGATCGGAACGACCGGCCGGGGCATCGGACCGGCTTACGCCGACAAGATCAACCGGGTGGGCATCCGCATCCAAGACCTGTTCGACGAAAACATCCTGCGCCAGAAGGTCGAGGGAGCCCTCGAACAGAAGAACCACCTGCTGGTGAAGATCTATAACCGTCGCGCGATCGGAGCTGACGAGGTCGTCGCCGACCTGCTCTCCTATGCGGAGCGACTGCGGCCCATGGTCGCCGACACCGGCCTGCTGCTCAACCAGGCGCTCGATGCGGGCAAGACCGTGCTTTTCGAAGGCGGCCAGGCCACGATGCTGGATGTCGACCACGGGAGCTATCCGTTCGTCACCTCCTCGAACGCCACCAGCGGGGGTGCCGCCACCGGATCGGGCGTGGCACCGAACCGCATGGAGCGGGTGATCGCCGTCGTCAAGGCCTATACAACTCGCGTCGGCTCCGGCCCGTTCCCCACCGAACTGCATGACGAATCCGGCGAGTTCCTGCGCTCCCGAGGATTCGAGTGGGGCACCACCACAGGGCGCCCGCGACGCTGCGGCTGGTACGACGCCCCCGTCGCACGCTACGCGGCGCGCGTCAACGGGGTCACCGACTTCGTGCTCACCAAACTCGACGTGCTCACCGGCCTCGACCGCATTCCGGTCTGCGTGGCCTACGACATCGACGGTGTGCGAGTGGACGAAGTGCCTGTTTCACAATCGGACTTCCACCATGCGGTGCCGATCTACGAGGACTTCCCCGGCTGGAGCGACGACATCACCGGGGCCCGCGCATTCGACGAACTGCCGAAGAATGCGCGCGATTATGTGCTCGCCCTAGAGAAGATGAGTGGTGCGCGAATTTCTGCCATCGGGGTCGGCCCCGACCGTGAGGCGATCGTGGTGCGCCACGACCTTCTTGGCTGACCGGTGACCGACCGGGTGTCTGCGGCACGGCGCCCGCCGTGGGGAACCGGATCGAGGATCGCGCGCATCGTCGGCCGGTATACCCTCGGCCTGTTTCGGCCAATTGTCGCGCTTCGCTATGTCTCCGGCGCGCCGACCCGGCTTGTAGCCGGCGGCCCGCAGGATGCCTCGCACGGGTCGGTCGACGGACCGAATCGGCTCCACCTGCTTGTCGCCGGCGGGTTGAGCGGATCGGCGGTCGGGGTGCAGAGCCACGAATTCGGTGTCGCGGCCCAGCTTGCGCGGCTGCTCGCCAAAGAGACCGGTCGGGGAGTCGACTGGGAATCGCTATCGCACCACAACCCCAGACTCTCGGGCACGGCCGCCGCGCTCCGCTCGTTCGACGGGCTGGCCAGCTTCGACGTGATCATCCTCTCGCTCGGCAGCGCCGACGTGCTCGCTTTCACGCGGTTCCGAGCGTGGCGCGCGGAGCTCAGCGGACTGCTCGAATTCCTGGCTTCTTCCCTTTCACCCACCGCGCTCGTCGCGATCACCGAGGTGCCGGACGTCTCGCCGTACGTGCAGGTCGGTCGCCTGTTGAGCGGTGGCCTGGCCGCGGACGCGAGGGAGTTCAACGCGATAGTCGCCGGTGCCCGGCGCATCATCCCGGCGGCGCAGCTGCTCGCCCTCCCCCTGACTGAACCGTCAGATTTCGAGGGAGGAGCCTTCCGCTACGCGGCGCTGTATCGCCGGTGGGCCGGGGCGCTCTCCTCCTTCGTCGTGCAGAATCTCCGCCCCGTCTGAGGCAGAGCCCGCCAGAGCACGCCAGGTCAGACCACGCTGAAGCCCTCCGGCAACGGCGCCCGCCCGGTCAGCGCGAGCAGCACGTCTTCGCCTGATCCGCGTCGCGCGGCCAGCGCGGCGGCGAGAGCCACGGCATCCTCAAGAGCAGAGTCCGGCAGCGCGTGGGGCAGCCCGGTGGCCCGCGAGAGGTCGATCGTGTGCACCACGAGTTCGAACACGCGCGTGCGCAGGTACTCGTCGAGGCGGATGCCCATCCCGCCGATCGACACGATTCGGTCGGCGGGTTGGGACTCGATCGCCGCGGTCGCCCGGGTGAGGGCGGCGGAGACCTGGGCGACGGGGTCGTCTCCCAGCCACAGCCCGGCTTCGACGCCGCGAGCGGCGACGGCCGCGGCATCCGTGAAGGTGAAGTAGGCGGTGGAGTAGTAGGCCTCGGCGGTGGGGATGGTCACGTCGCCGGGCTCTTCCTGGGCGAGGTAGTTCTCGACCGTCAGGATCGCCCGGGCGCTATGTCCGGCGAGGCTGCGGACGCTCCACGACCCGAGGCCGGGTTCTTGCCAATGGTCGTCACCGATCTCACCGAGAAGGCGCACATAGGCGGTGGCCGAACCGAAGAAGAGCGCGGTGTTGTTCACCACTGCAGTATTCACCACGGCGGCAATCCCCGGCGGCGCCGATTCTTGCCAGACTGGGTCTGTGACCGCCACGCGCCCCGAGCCCGCCCCTCTTCCCGGCCGATTTGTGAGCTTGGAACCGTTGCGGCGGGACCACCTGCCCGCGCTGTACGCGGCGATCGGGCATCCGGTGGTCTTCGCGGGCGGCTATGGCGGCGGGCCGCAGGCCTTCCGCGACTCCGAAGCCGGTTTCATCGACTGGGCGGAAACCTACTTCCGCTGGGACGACTGCAACCCCTACGCGATCTTCCTCGTCGGCGGCCCGCACGACGGCGAACTGGTCGGCACCACGACGCTGGCCGATTTCGAGCCGATCCGGGAGGCCACCCACATCGGTTGGACCGCCTACGACCCTCGAGTCTGGGGCACCGCGGTGAACGCGGAGGCCAAACTGTTGCTGCTTTCCCTCGCCTTCGGGCACGGCTTCGGTCGGGTGAAAATCCAGGCGGATGCCCTCAACGAGCGATCACGCGCGGCCATCGCCGGCATCGGCGCGACCTTCGAAGGAATCGTGCGCCGCGACCTCCCGCGGGCGGACGGCAGTTGGCGCGACAGTGCGGTCTTTTCGATCATCGTCGGCGACTGGCCGAGGGTGCGCGCCGGGCTGGAACAGCGTCTCGAGCGCCAGGGCGATCGACCGGTGCTGTTCCGCACCCGCTCGATGGGGTAGGGTCGCGCCCGGTCAACGCCCAGACAGGAATGTTCGGCTTGGGCCATGGAAATCTCGTACACCGCAATCGCCCACGCCACCGGAGGCGGCCGTGACGGCCATGTCCGCTCAGAGGACGACCGTCTCGACTTCGACACCCGCCCGCCGCGGGAACTCGGCGGAAGCGGAGAGGGCACCAACCCGGAGCAGCTCTTCGCCGCCGGATTCTCCGCCTGCTTCCTCAGCGCAACCCATGTCGTCGGTCGCTCGCTGAAGCTCGACACCTCGAACTCCGCGGTGTCGGCGAGCGTCGGAATCGGCAACAACGGTGACGGTGGCTTCGGTCTTGCGGTCGAGCTCGACATCTACACGCCCAACGTGCCAGCCGACCGTCGCCGGGAACTCGCGGATGCCGCCCACCGGGTCTGCCCCTACTCCAACGCCACCAGGGGCAACATCGAGGTGACGCTGACGCTGGTCGAGTAGCGCCCGCCAGGGCGCGTATCGAGACCCGCGACCGGTACCCTCGAACCATGCCCGACTCACTCGATCCCGCCGCCCAGCTCCTGAGTCTTCGCCAGAGCATCGACAATGTGGATGCCGCCCTCGTGCACCTCCTTGCCGAACGATTCAAGTTCACCCAACAGGTTGGGCGGCTCAAGGCCGCCAACGGCCTGCCGGCGGCGGATCCGGGCCGCGAGCTGGAGCAGATCACCAAGCTGAAGGCGCTGGCATCCGAGTCGCATCTCGATCCGGTCTTCGGGGAAAAATTCCTGACCTTCATCATCGCCGAGGTCATCCACCAGCACGAGCAGATCGCTGGCACCGAAACGATCGAGACCCAGTCCGCATGAGCTGGGATCCGCGCGACATCCCGTCCCAGGCCGGCAAGACCTTCGTCGTCACGGGGGGCAACGCCGGAATCGGTTACTTCATCAGCGAGCAGCTCGCCGCCGCCGGTGGCAGGGTGATCATCGCCTGTCGCAGTTCTGCCAAAGCGGATGCCGCGATCGCGGCGATCCACGCCCGCATCCCCGCTGCGCAGCTCGAGCACGTGCCCCTCGACCTCGCCTCCTACGAGTCGATCCGCGCTGCCGCTGCCGCGCTCGACGGCCGTCGCATCGACGCGATCATCGAGAATGCCGGCGCGATCATGCCGAGCAAGCGGCGCGAGACCACTGTGGACGGCAATGAGGTGATGTTCGGCACCAACCACCTCGGGCATTTCCTGTTCACCGCCCTTCTCTACCCCACGTTGGTTGCGACACCCGGTGCCAGGGTCGTCACCATGGGAAGCGGAGCCACCAAACTGACGAAGGCGCACCTCGACGACCTGCAGAGTTCGTCTCGGTTCCGCCCATTCGCCGCCTACGGCCAGTCCAAGCACGCGACGCAGTCCTTCGGCTTCGAGCTTGATCGCCGACTGCGCGCCGCCCAAAGTTCCGTGACCGCGCTCGTGGCGCATCCGGGCAGCGGTGTCGACGGCCTCACCCCCGCGCGGGCCGGCGTGGCCGAGCCCAGTGCCGGCGGCCGCCTTCTCGCACGAGCCCTTCCTTTCGTCGGCGGCGGGAAGGACCGGGCCGCCTGGTCCGCGGTTCGCGCTGCGACCGATTCGGATGCCGTCGGCGGCCAGTACTGGGGACCACGCGGCAACTTCAGCGGCCCTCCCGTGCTGCAGAGGCCAGTATCATCCAGCAGCAGTCCGACCTTCGGTGCCGCACTCTGGACCGCGTCGGAGAAACTCGTCGGCCAGAAGTTCGCGGTCTAGAGCGGTCTAGCGCCTCGGCGCAGCCCTCAAGTTCAAGCCACCGCGCCCCATGCGCCGGATGTGCCGTCACTAACGGCTCCTAAACCTCCCCTATCCAGCAGACACTGACGGACTGTAGGCCCGCCCCAGGGGGTCTCCGTCGGCGAACCGTCACGATCGGCTGGGTTTGCGTCGCATGTGCACAAATTGTGACGGTTGGCAGGGTGGGCCAGTCGGCCAGCCCAGCCCGGCCAGCCCAGCCCAGGCTCAGCCGGCCCAGCCGGCTGCTTCCAGCGCAGTCCGCACCTTGCCGAGCAAGGTTGACGGCTGCTGCATCAGGCTCTTGTTGACGCGGATCACTCTCCACTTTTCCTCCATGAACGCGTCCAAGCGGGAGATGTCGATGTGGAACTGCCGTTCGTCGGAGCGATGCTGGCCGCCGTCATATTCGAGCAGCACTCGATAGGTCGGATAGGCGAGGTCGCCGAGCCCGATCACCGCCCCGAATTGATTGCGGATCTCGAAATTCACAATGGGTTCGGGCAAACCCGACCTGACTATCATGAGCCGGAGGAGTGTCTCGCGCGCGGAGTCTGTTCGACAGCGGATCTCTAGCAGCGCCCGCCGTAGCGCCGGACCTCCCGGCCGGGATCCCCACTCAGCGACGGCTGTTGTGAGCTCGGCAATCGTCGCGAGGGGGTTTTTTCGAGAAACCAGCCCGTCGCCCATCACTATCAGATTATCGAGTGACAGCTCAATCGCGAGTTGGCACCAGGTTTCGAGAGCGTCGCTCGTCCGGAGACCTGTCCGCAGGGTGCGTGTCCGCGTACTTGACAGTAGTTCGTGTCCGCGAACGCCCTGCATTCTCGGTGCCCGCTGCGGCGAAGGCACCGACACATCGAGTAGGCGCGGCACGAGGCCTTCGGGCAGACGAAGTCCCAGCAACACTGCGCCCGTCCAGTGACTGAAGTAGTGGTCGGGCGGCATCCGGGTTGCGTAGGCCGCGGCGAGCTCGGGGATTCCGGGATCGAGGGCGCCGTGCATCCGGGTTCCATGAAAGGGACGACTGAGGTCGGCACCGCGAAGTCGGCCGGCTCCGACGCCGAGCTCGGCAGCCTCGCCCACGCTGAATGGTCGGGAGGCGATGGCTGGTGGTAGCGGATTATGGCGGCGCATTCGAACACGGTGCACCATGTCGCTCGCCCGCGCGGCCACGTTCGCAGAACTGCGGACAACGTCGTAAATAGCACCCGGTGAAGGAGAAGGGCGCCCAAAGCGCATCGTGAACCGTCAGAAAGGGTCGCCGCCTGCGGCCAGGGTGCCGCCCTGGCGAGCCGTCAATAACTGTGCGCTATCGGCGGTACGGCGGCGGTTAGTGACGGTCGAGCGACCGCACCGGCGAAACTAGTGCCCGACGACGGGCCCGAAGTGCTCGGCGAGCATGCCGCGGTGGGTGGCGCGCAGTTCCCCGAGCGTCACCATGAACTGGTCCTGCACCTCGAGGTGCGTGCCGTCCGTCACTCCCACGCGCAGGGCGGGCACGCCGCGTCCCTCGCACAGGCCGATGAAACGCACATCGTCTTCGCGCGGCACCGAGACGATCGCCCGCGCCCCCGACTCGCCGAACAATGCTGAGGTCGCATCCACGCCGTCTCGTTCCATGAGCTCGGTGATCCAGAGCCGTGCGCCGACGCCGAAGCGCAGTACCGACTCGGAGACGGCCTGGATGAGGCCACCGTCAGAGAGGTCGTGGGCGGATGCGATGATGTTCTGCTCCGAGCCCGCCCTGATCAGCCCGGCGAGCGCCTGTTCCGCAGCGAAGTCGACGATAGGCGGACGACCGCCCAGGTGGGAGTGGATGACTCCGGCCCAGGCCGATCCGTCGAGCTCGTCCCGCGTGGTGCCGAGCAGGTAGATGTTGTTGCCCTCGTCCTGCCAGCCGCTCGGGATGCGGTCGGCCACGTCATCGATCACGCCGAGGACGGCCACGACCGGGGTCGGATGGATCGGCACGTCACCGGTCTGGTTGTAGAACGATACGTTGCCTCCGGTGACGGGAATCCCGAGTTCGAGGCACCCGTCGGCCAGGCCTTCGACGGCCTTCGAAAACTGCCACATCACCTCGGGGTTCTCCGGAGAACCGAAGTTGAGGCAGTCGCTCACGGCGACCGGGGTCGCACCGGTGACCGCCACGTTGCGGAAGGCTTCGGCGAGTGCGAGCTGGGCGCCCCGATAGGGATCGAGGTAGGCGTAGCGTCCGTTGGCATCGGTAGCAACGGCGAAGCCGAGTCCGGATTCCTCGTCGATGCGCACCATCCCCCCGTCATCCGGGAACGACAGTGCGGTGTTGCCCATGACGTAGCGGTCGTACTGGTTGGTGATCCATTCCTTGGACGCGAGGTTGCCGCTGCCGAGCAGGGCGAGGGCCTGTTCGCGCAACTGCGCCGGGGATGTGGCCCGCGACAGGGAAGCGGTGGTATCGGCCTGCAGCGCGTCGATCCAGGTCGGGTATGCGACGGGGCGCTCGTACACCGGACCGTCGACTGCAACAGTGCGTGGCAATACATTGACAATCTCTTCGCCGTGCCAGTCGATGATGAGACGTCCGGTGTCGGTGACCTCTCCGAGCACGCTGGTCTCGACATCCCACTTCGCGGTGACCTCGAGAAAGCCCGCAAGCTTCTCGGACGTGACGATCGCCATCATTCGCTCCTGCGATTCGGACATGAGGATCTCCTCCGCCGTGAGCGTTGGGTCCCGCAGCAGCACCTTGTCGAGCTCGATGAACATGCCGCCGTCGCCGTTCGACGCGAGCTCGCTCGTCGCGCAGCTTATTCCCGCCGCCCCCAGGTCCTGGATGCCCTCCACCAGGTCGCCGGCGAACAGCTCGAGACAGCATTCGATGAGCACCTTTTCGGCGAAGGGATCGCCCACCTGCACGGCGGGACGCTTGGTCGGACCGCCCGCGCTGAAGCTGTCGCTGGCCAGGATGGATGCCCCGCCGATGCCGTCCCCGCCGGTGCGAGCCCCGAACAACACGACCTTGTTGCCGACACCCCTGGCGTTGGCCAAGTGCAGGTCCTCATGGCGAAGCACCCCGACGGCCAGCGCGTTCACGAGCGGATTGGCCTGATAGACGGGGTCGAACCACGTCTCCCCGCCGATGTTGGGCAGGCCGAGGCAGTTGCCATAGAACGAGATGCCCGCCACCACGCCATGCACCACCCGAGCGGTATCGGGATCGTCGATCGCACCGAAGCGCAGGGCATCCATCACCGCGACCGGGCGGGCGCCCATCGAGATGATATCGCGCACGATTCCACCGACGCCGGTCGCGGCGCCCTGGAACGGCTCGATATAGGAGGGATGGTTGTGGCTCTCGATCTTGAAGGTCACGGCCCAGCCCTGGCCGACATCCACCACTCCCGCGTTCTCTCCAATGCCCACCATGAGGTTCTCGCGCATCTTCGGCGTCGTCTTGTCACCGAACTGACGAAGGTACATTTTCGAGGACTTGTAGGAGCAGTGCTCACTCCACATCACGGAATACATCGCGAGTTCGCCGCTGGTGGGCCGCCGCCCGAGGATCTCGCGGATCGCGAGGTATTCGTCCGGTTTGAGGCCGAGCGCCGCGTAGGGCTGTTCCTTGTCGGGAGTGACCGCCGCGTTCGAGACGGTGTCTGCTGCGGCAACGGTTGGAGGGGTGCTCACGGGCGCTGGTGCTCCTGGATCGAGGGCGTACCGGATGCCCTCATTCTATCCGGCGCGCTCCACCCCCACCCCGCACCGGCCGGTGCGCGGGCGAAGTCCGCCCGGGCTGCGCTGGGGCTATGAGCACCAGCCCGGAGATGAGAGCGGTGAGGCGAGCAGCTGTGACATGGCTGGAGAGCCGGCGGGGAGCCAGCACCGGTGAATACTCGGTGCATCGACGGATGGTGTCGCTCCGGGCAGGTGAAAGGCCGCCTTCCCCGCACGCTGTTCGCACGCCGGCGTGGGGACGCACCAGATCGTGGGAGCGCACGGTGAGAGCCCACCGTGCGCGCACGGCTGAGCACCCGTGAGCGCACCTCGGCCACGGGAATACACCTCGGCCCTCGGTAACGTCCGCCGCGTCTCGCGCGATCGTGCGCGATGAGGCCCGGCTCGGTGGTCCCTGTCTCGGTGGTTCCGGCCGCGAGCGGAATCGCAGCGGGCGCGCCTACCCTTGGTACGGCAAACAGTACGGATGCCCGAAGACGAGGAGTTTCATGTCGGACTGGAAATCATGGATCGGGGTCGCGGTCGCCGTGCTCGTCGCGCTGGCCGCCGTTCTCGTGATCGTCGTGGTCACCTCACTGGCCGCACGGCTCACCGCGCGCCGCGAAAGCTGGGCTCGCGCGTTGATCCTGCGGGCGCGGCTTCCCTATCGCCTATTCCTCGTGGTCGTCGGGCTGTGGATCGCGGTACGGGTCACGCTGCCGACCCCGTACCTCGTCGCCGTCGATCACGGCTTTCTCGTCGCAGCGATCGCCGCCGCGACCTGGCTGGTCGCGTCCCTGGTGAGCTTCGGACTGGGCCTTGCGACCGGCCGTTACCGCATGGATGTCGCGGACAACAAGCGCGCCCGTCGGGTCCAAACTCAGATCGCTATCGTGCGTCGTCTCGCGAGCGTCGTGATCGTGATCGTCGGCATCGCCTCCATCCTTCTCACCTTCCCCGGGGTGCAGGCTGTCGGTGCGAGCGTGCTCGCCTCGGCAGGGGTGGTGTCGATCATCGCCGGCCTCGCGGCCCAATCCACGCTCGCCAACGTCTTCGCGGGGGTGCAACTGGCGTTCAGTGACGCCATCCGGGTGGATGACGTCGTGATCGCCCAGGGGGAATGGGGTCGGATCGAGGAGATCACCCTCACCTACGTGGTGGTGCACATCTGGGACGACCGGCGCATGGTGCTGCCCTCCACTTACTTCACCAGTACCCCCTTCGAGAACTGGACGCGACACTCGAGCGAGCTTCTCGGCTCGGTGGAGTTCGACCTCGACTGGCAGGCGAGCCCGTCGCAGATGCGCGAGAAGCTCGACCTCATCCTTGCCGAGAGCCCGCTCTGGGATGGCCGCACCGGAGTGCTCCAGGTGACGGATGCCCTTGGCGGCTTCGTGCGCATCCGAGTGCTCGTGACCGCGGTCGATGCGCCAACGCTCTTCGACCTACGCTGCCACGTGCGCGAACAGCTGGTGCAGTGGCTGCACGAGACGGATGCGGCGGCCCTGCCCCGAACGCGGATCCAGTCGGTCGAGCCCGCTTCGCGCCCGAAGTCGAAGCCGAAGCCGGTACCGGTGTCGACCGGTCAGATGGGGCTCTTCACCGGTAATCCCGCGGCCGAGGAGCGCGCCAGCCACTTCACCGGCACGATGCCGATCGTTGCGGATGCCGAGCGAGACGATCGCTAGCCAGCATGAATCGCGGGGGGATGCCCGTTCGGTGCTTCAGTCCGCAACGCGCTTGCCCGGCCGCTGTCGGTGCGCGGGGTTCGTGTCCCTTGTCATTACAATCTGTCCGATTGACAGCCGAGTTGTCCGCCGAAATCACCGCGTTTTCGGGGCATGGTGGTGTCGCGGGAATACGCACTGATGGGCAGTCTGTGCCATTCATCTTGTCCAAATCGAAGACCGCGGCAGGTAAGGCCGTGCTGTTGATTCGCCGAATGCCGGCCTCATCAGTTCCAATTGCCGAGGTGAACTCGAGGCCGTGAAGGTGGATGTCAGATGCCCGTAAGCGGAACCTTCAGCGGGACGGGCTGATGTCGGATGAGTTGCACCCGAATTTAATGACCGATCGACTCCTCATGATGCAGCAGACCATTCCTTCACTTATAGACGCTGCTGCGATGGTCAATATCGATCACCAAAACGACCAGGCGTGCGTCGTGGAGATCGCAGACAACGCGATAATCACCGACACGGTATCTCCACAAGCCCGACAGGCTTCCGGTGAGGGCTTTGCCCCGGTTCCGGGGATCGTCGAGGGTCGTTATCGCTCGAAGGGCGGCACGGATGCGTCGGGTGATCTGGGGATCAGCGTTCCGAAACCACTTCGCCGCGTCGGGCGATAACTCGACTTCCCAACTCACTCGATCTCATCCAGAATGCTGGCGTCAACCGGAACATCGCTCAGTCCCAACTCGCGCTCGACGACAACAAGCGACACGGCCTGCACCCGACCCGAGCGAAGATCTGCAGCACGGGCGATGATGCGCTGCTCCCATTCCAACTCCGACAGGTCGCGTTCCAGGACTTCGCGCACAACATCACCCTGGCTTCGTCTGGTCGCTTTGGCGAGTGCTTCGACACGCTCGCGCAGATCTTCGGGAAGCCGCACGGAGATGGGTCGCCCAAGTGGCGCTTTAGTACTCATGTATACACTGTAATCGATGTTTACGTTGACGCAATGGACCTCGTGCACTTCGCCTGCTCGGTGCGACCTCGCCATAGTGTGGTCGCATGCTTTTGGATTTTGAGACCAAGCCAGGCGCGTATGCCATCATCACGCGAGAAGCGACGATCCTCCTGGTGTACTCGCCGGAACACGCACAGTAGACGATTCCAGGATGGGGCTCGACTCCGGTGAGGACCCCGTCGATGGTGTCCGGAGAGAAGTGTGGGAAGAGACCGTTTATCCGCGCACTTTCCCTAGTGCGGAAGATCGGTGGCGGTCCTATGATTGCCTCGAGCCGCACCTCCCGCCGCGGCACCGGCCCCGGTATCCGTGCTGAGAACCACGTCGGCAGCTAATGAAGTCATCGACCTTTGGGGGTACGGATGGCAAGCGAGAAGATCCCTTGGCAGTTGACCCTGCTCGGCCGCTGGCAGCTCCGTCGAGCGGGGGAGCCGGTAGTGGTGTCGCTGCGGCAGCGCCGACTTCTGGCGGCCTTGGCGGTCTTCGGCGCGCGATCGAGGCCGTTCCTCGCCGGAACGCTGTGGCCGGACCGAAGGGAAGCCCAAGCCGCGGGAAATCTGCGGGTCTGTCTCTGGCGCGTGCGGCACGAGACTCCGAGTCTCATCGACGAGGCCGGTGATGAACTGTTACTCGGAGATTCGGTGGAGGTCGACCTGCATCGCCTGATGGATCGCCTCGGCAGCATCGATAGTGAACCATCGATGACGCAGATGATCGACGATATCGCCCTGTTGGGCCAGGCCGACTTCCTGCCCGGGTGGTACGAGCCCTGGGTCGTCTCGGAGCAGGAGCGCCTACAACAGTGGCGCCTCGGCGCGCTCGAGGCCCTCGCCGTGCGGTTCTTCGCACTCGACCGTCTCGACCATGGTGTCACTGCGGCGACGATCGCCGCATCGATTGACCCGCTCAGGGAGAGCGCACATCGCCTCGTGATCCAGGGTCACCTGCTGGCGGGCAACGACAGCGCGGCGATACGGGAATACGACGCGTTTCGCGCTCGTCTCGATCGCGAACTCGGCGTTGAGCCCTCGCCGATGATGCGACGCCTCATCGAAACGATCGACTCGCGATCGAGCGTCGGGGGTGCCGTCGCAGTCCGGTAGACCGTGCCAGAACGGCCTGGCCTCAGGCGGAGATCAGCGCCGCGATCGCGCTCGTGAAGACGGTGAGCCCGTCGGTGCCGTTGCGCATCGCGAGCGCTGTGTCCGGGCCGAAGCCCTCCTCGGTCGCGTGCTCCGGATGCGGCATCAGCCCGACGACGTTGCCGCGAGCATTCGAAACACCAGCGATGTCGTTGAGTGAACCGTTGGGGTTGACTTCGAGGTATCGGAAGACGACGCGCCCTTCACCTTCGAGCCGAGCGATGGTCTCGGCGTCGGCGATGAACCCACCTTCGCCGTTCTTCAGCGGGATGGTGATCTCGCTCCCGGGCAGGAACTCGTTCGTCCAGGCCGTCGAGGTGTTCTCGATGCGAAGCTTCTGGTCACGGCAGATGAAGTTTCCGTGGTCGTTGCGAATGAGTCCGCCCTCGAGCAGGTGCGCCTCGGTGAGCATCTGGAACCCGTTGCAGATGCCGAGCACCGGCATCCCCCTCGCTGCCGCATCGATGACCTCGGCCATGATCGGGGAGAGCGACGCGATGGCGCCGCAGCGCAGGTAATCGCCGTAGCTGAAGCCGCCGGGCAGCACGATCGCATCGACGGCTTCGAGGGAGTGCGAGCCGTGCCAGAGGGGGACCGGGGTCGCGCCGGCGAGCCGCACCGCACGCTGGGCATCCCGGTCGTCGAGCGAGCCGGGAAAGGTGATGACACCGATGGAGGTCATGAGACGGCGCTGGGGGAGAGGGTCGAAATCGACACGACATCTTCGATCACGGAGTTGGAGAACAGGTCGTCCGCGAGCTTCGTTACCTCGGCGAGCACGGCATCCGTGATCTCATCGACCGTAACTTCGAAGCGCTTGCCGATCCGCACTCCGGCGATGCCGGACTTTCCGAGGCGGTGGAGGGCTCCCGCGACCGCCTTGCCCTGGGGGTCGAGCAACTCGGGCTTCGGCATGACTTCGACGACGATTACGGGCACCAGTCACTCCAGGAGGTCGCGTGTGGGTGGATTTCTCCAGCCTACAGTTGTGCACGGATCGGCCCCTCCGCGCAAGCCCCGTGCCGGATTCCGTCGCCCTCGGTACGCTCGAGGGGTGTTCCGACATAAACCGACCACCGCTCCCGCCCTCCCGCGAAGCAGTCCGAGCGCTGTCTGGAGCGATTCATTCGGGCGCCTCGCGCAGCGCTCCGGGCAAGTGCTTCTCGTACTCACGATCGTGGTGCTCATCGTTTACGCGGCCACGAAGCTGCAACTCGTGGTAGTGCCGGTGCTGATCGCGTTGATCGTGGCATCCGCGTTCCGTCCCGTCGTGCGCTGGCTCGAGGAATACATGCCGCGGGTGGTTGCCGCGATCATCTCGCTTCTGGCCGGGGTGATCGTGTTCGGAGGGGTGATCGCGATCGCGGTCTTCCAGGTGCAGTCGCAGTTCACCACCCTGCAGAAGTCGGTGAGCTCCGGCATCACCACGGTGGCCGACTTCGTGCAGAACGGGCCGCTCAACATCGGCGCGAAGCAGATCAGCGACCTGCAGAAGACGCTCGTCGACTTCGTCACGAGCGCACAGTTCGGTTCCGGGGCGCTCGCCGGGGTGTCGACCGCCGCGGAGCTCGTCACCGGGGCGGTGTTAGCGGTCATCGTTCTGTTCTATTTCATGAAGGACGGCCCTCAAATCTGGTCCTTCCTGATCACGCCGTTCCGGCCGGTCGCGCACGCCAAGCTGCGACGTGCCGGGGACAGCGCCGTGCAGACTCTCGGCGGCTACGTGCGCGGGACCGCGATCATCGCCCTCGTGGACTCGGTGTTCATCGGAGTCGCAATGCTGATCCTGCAGGTGCCTCTGGCGATCCCGTTGGCGATCCTCGTGTTCATCGGTGCGTTCATCCCCCTGGTCGGGGCGACGGTCACCGGCATCATCGCCGCTCTCGTCACGCTCGTGACGAACGACCTCACAGCGGCGATCGTCGTCGTGATCGTGGTGATCGGCGTGCAACAGCTCGAGGGAAACTTCCTCTCCCCATTCGTCATGGGCAAGTCGCTGAAGCTCCACGGCCTCGTCGTGCTGCTCGCCCTCACCGCCGGCACGATCCTCGGCGGAATCTTCGGCACGCTGATCTCGGTTCCCGCCGCAGCTGTCGCCTGGGCCGTCATCAAGCACTGGAACGACCCGATCGTGCCGGAGCCGGGCGTCGACACCGCGAAGCGGATCTCAGCCGCGGCGTGAATGCCGACGCCGCAGCGGCGCCAGCAGGCTGAGCGGCACCGAGTCGAGCACGAATTCGGTCCATTCGCGGTAGCCCGAAGGCCCCGGATGGAAGAGGTCGCTGGCCCAGAATGTCGGCGTGTAGGGCGGCGGTTTCGGCAGGGCGAACACGCGGTCGAGTCCGCGAACGGCCACGCGTGCGGCGTCGTCCAGGCTCGCGGCGTGCAGCGCGAGGTTCCAGCGAAGCGGGCCGCGAAGGCTGCGGAAGCGGTCGAACCGAGGCATCAGCGAGATCAGGAGCAGGGCATCCGGGTTCGCCTCGCGCAGCCGGAGCACGATCTCCCGCACATCCCGTGCGAAGGCGCGGCGGGAGCGCAGTTCCAGCGCATCGTTCGCGCCGACGGTGAGGAACACGACGTCGTAGCGGCCGGTCGTCGCCTCGTCGATGAACCGGTCGAGGATGTCACGGGAGGTCGCTCCGTTTTCGCCGATGGCCGTCCACGTGGTGCCGCGGTCGAAACGATCGCCGAACTCGTGCGCGAAGCTGCCCGGGAGCGCCTCGCTCTGGCTGTCGACTCCGACCCCGGCGGCGGTGGAGTCGCCGATCACGAGCAGTCGGATCAGGTCGGCGCCGGGTAGGGCTCCGCTCCAGGGCAGTGCAGCATCCGGCAGTCGCGGGATGGTCGCGCGCGCCTTCCTCGCCTGCAGAATCAGAACGGGGGCGAGCGGAATGGCGGCGGCCCGACTCAGGAGGTTCGGGCGGAAAGTCATCACTCGACTGATTTTAGGCCGCTCCCGCGGGGTGGCCTGCCGCGGTCACCCGGATCACGTTGGCCCAGGGGTCGTCGAAGCTCAGGGTCTGCCCGTCGTGACGGGTCGCGATGCCGTGGTGCGACATCCGCTCGCCGAGGGAGCCGAGATCGTCGGCGCCCGGCACGACGATGTCGACCTGGCCGAGGCCGAGAGTGCGGCCGCGACGGCCAGCGCCGGCGCTGTTCCAGATGTTCATCGCCATGTGGTGGTGATAGCCCCCGGCGCTCACGAAGAGGGCGGAGTCACCAAACGCGACGGTCTGCTCGAAGCCGAGACGATTCACGTAGAACTCCCGGGCGGAGGCGATGTCTCCTACCGCGAGGTGCACGTGGCCGACCACGGCATCGCCGAAGTTCGGGGCGGCGACCGCGTCCTCGGTGAGGTGTTCCCGCAGGAAGACGTTCGGGTCGAGGAAGAGTGTCGACATCTCGATCTGCCCGTGCACCCAGCCCCATTCGGCGCGGTCGCGGTCCCAGTAGAGCTCGACGCCGTTGCCCTCCGGATCGGTGAAGTAGAAGGCCTTGCTCACCAGGTGGTCGGAGCTTCCGGTGAAGGTGCCAGGGGCCTTCGTCGCGACCGAGTAGACGGATGCTGCGAGCGCGGCCTCCGAATCGAACAGGATGGCCGTGTGGAACAGCCCGGCATCCCGTGGGCTCGCATGCATGAGCTCGGGGGCCGCGCGCAGGATGATCAACGCTGTCCTGCCGCGGCCGAGGGTGACGGTATCGGCGGTCGAGGCCAGCACGCTGAGCGCCACGGCGTCGCGGTAGTGGGCCGTCATCCCGTCGAGGTCGGCGACGAGAAGGGTCACCGTACCCATCGAGGTGTCGGCGGCGAGGAGGTCTGTTGTAGTCATCTCCGTATCAACTTAGTTGATGCGACAACTATTCCGCTACAGCGATGCCGGTCTCCCCTTGAGCTGGGCGACTCTGCGTCGCACAGTTGACTCTGCGGCGATTCGTCGGCGTGGGCGAGCCCCGCGACGTGACCGGGTAGCTTGCGCGTCGAGTTCGTCGCCGGCCCAATGCCGAGGTCCCATCGGCCCGAACTATTGGCAGCCTTCGCAGTCGATTTCGTCGGCCGGGGCGATCGCGTACAACGACTTCTCGTAGCAGAGCGAATGTTCCGAGCCCGCATAGTAAGCGAAGTTCGGGATGCGGGTGAAGCCTTCGCGCTCGTAAAACCGCACGGCATCCGGCTGTCGATCGCCGGTCTCGAGCACCAGGCGGGACCATCCCCGCTCGCGACCGAAGCGCTCCAGTTCGAGCAGGATCGCACTCGAGACCCCCGATCCGCGACTGGATGCCGCGACGAACATCCGCTTCACCTCGGCCTCGTTGCCGGGCAGTTCGCGGAGGCCTCCGCACCCGACGGCCGTGCCGGCGTGGTCGTAGGCGACGAAGAACGCCGTGATGTCTGTAGCGGTCGGCGCGGGGCCGGGTTCCGAATCGGGCGACCCGTATCGCGCCTCGATCTCCACTCGCTGGGCCTCACGCAGCGCGGCAGCATCCGTGTCGTCCCAGAGCGTGCGGCGCACGATCATGAGCCGGTGAGCCTCTGGATCAACTCCCGGTATCGGGCCGCGGTCTGCGTCACGATCGCCGCGGGGAGCTCTGGCGGGGTTCCGCGCTGGTCCCAGTGAGCACTCAGCCAGTTGCGCACGATCTGCTTGTCGAAGCTCGCGAGCCGGTCGGGCCCGCCGGACGCGTAGGTCGCGGCATCCCAATACCGCGAGCTGTCGCTCGTGAGCACTTCGTCGGCGAGGGTGATCACCCCGGTGTCGCGGTTGGCACCGAATTCGAACTTGGTGTCGGCGAGGATCACCCCGCGAGTCTCCGCGATCACGGATGCCCGCCTGAACGCTTCGATGCTGAGATCGCGAAGCGCCGTGGCGACCTCCGAACCCACGAGCTCGACCGTGCGCTCGAAGGGGATGTTCTCGTCGTGCTCCCCCATCGGGGCCTTCCACGCCGGCGTGTAGATCGGTTCGGGAAGGCGATCCCCGTTCGCGAGGCCTGACGGCAGGGCGATGCCGCACACCGTTTGGGACTGCTGGTATTCGAGCCACCCGGAGCCGGCGAGGTATCCGCGCACCACGCACTCGATCGGAAACATCTCGAGAGTTCGTGCGAGCATCGCGCGCCCCGCTACGGCATCCGGGATGAGTTCCCGCACGGAGTCTCCCCGAAGCTCGTGATCCGCCACCAGGTGATTCGGCATGCCGTGAAGCCGGTCGAACCACCACAGGCTGAGAGTCGTCAACAGTTCGCCCTTGCCCGGGATGCCCGGCGACAACACATGGTCGAATGCGCTCACCCGGTCGCTCGCGACCATGAGCACGCGGGAGGCGCCGGCCAGGTCCGTCGAACCTCTCTCGATGTAGAGGTCGCGAACCTTGCCGGAATACGCGTGTGTCCAGCCATCCGCGGTCAGGTCGATTGCGTTCACCCCCTCATTATTCCGGAAGCGGTGAGGCGGATGCCGCCGCCGGTACTACCCGACGATGCGCCGCGCGATGTCGGTGCGGTACTGGCCGCCCTCGAGCTCGATCGCCTCGAGCGCGAGGTAGGCGCGGGATCGGGCCTCCCCGAAGTCTCTGCCTACGGCGACGACACTGAGCACGCGCCCTCCGGTCGCGACGAGCTGTCCGTCGGAGAGGGCGGTCGCCGCATGGGCAACCGTCACCCCGTGGATGGCGACGGCGGTGTCGACGCCGGTGATGGTGCGTCCGGTAATCGGGGTCGCGGGGTAACCCTCGCTCGCGAGCACGACGGTGACGGCGACGTCGTCGGAGAACTGCGGGCGAGGCAGTCCGCCGAGCTCGCCGCTCGCTGCGGCGAGCAGCAGGCCGCTGAGCGGACTGATGAGCCGTGGGAGGACCACCTGGGTTTCGGGGTCGCCGAATCTCGCATTGAATTCGATGACGCGTGTTCCGGCGGCCGTGATGACGAGGCCGCAGTAAAGCAGACCGATGAAGGGCGTCTGTTCCGCGGCGAGGGCACGGACGGTGGGAAGGGCGATGGTGTCTATCACCTCGTCGACGAAGCCGGCGGGCAACCATGGGAGCGGGGAGTACGCGCCCATGCCGCCCGTGTTTGGACCCTCGTCGTCGTCGCCAAGGCGCTTGTAGTCCTGCGCCGGTTCGAGCGGGAGCACATTGTGGCCGTCGCTGAGCAGAAAGAGAGAGACCTCCTCCCCGTCGAGGAATTCCTCGACGAGGAGGCTGCCCTGGCCGATCCAGTATTGAGCGTGGGCGATTGCGGCATCCCGGTCGCTCGTGACGAGTACACCCTTGCCAGCGGCGAGGCCGTCCGCCTTCACGACATAGGGGGCGCCGAACGAGTCGATCGCGGCGATCGCCTCATCGAGGCTCCCGGCCCGGGTCGCGCGGCCGGTCGGAACACCTGCGACGTCCATGATCCGCTTCGCGAAGGTCTTGCTGCCCTCGAGTTGGGCCGCGGCCTTTCCCGGTCCGAACACGGCGATTCCGCTTTGGCGCAGCCGGTCCGCGACGCCGGCGACGAGCGGCGCCTCCGGTCCGATGATCACGAGCTCGATGTCGTTCTCGAGCGCGAAGTCGGTGACGACACCAGGATTGGCGGGGTCGAGGGCGATGACCTGCACGTCCGCTGCGATCCCGGCATTTCCGGGGGCGGCGATGATGTCGTGATCGACGGCCTCGCGGAGGAGAGCGGTGATGATGGCATGCTCGCGAGCACCGGAACCGAGGACGAGGATTCTCACTGGGCAAGCGTAGCGACCGCCGCGGCATCCAGCGTGCGGATTCGTCACCGCTATCCCGGCCGGCGATGCCAGCATCGCCGGGCAGACTGGATGCGTGGCCCACCGTCAGCGACCCGTCACGCCGGCCGCGCCGCTCGACAAGGACTGTGTCGCGCGCGGCCGCCGCATTCAGCGGCGGTCGAAATGGGCGCGCGACTTTTCCTGCGCCTGCAAAGGTGCGGCGCCGCGTCGGCCGCACCTGCCAAGCTGGGCGGATGACACCGCGCCACACCCTCCTCGCACTGTTGGTCGTGGTGATCTGGGGTGTTAACTTCGTCGCCATCGACCTCGGCCTCACGAATGTGCCACCGCTTGTCTTTCTCGCGATGAGATTCGTGCTCGTGGCCGTGCCCGCGGTGTTCTTCATCGGGCCGCCGACGATCGGGTGGCGCAACACCAGGAGTAAAGACCGGCGAAGCCGATCATCGGCGCGTAGGGGTGATGGAAGAAGAACGGCGTCTTGTGTCCCTTCGGGCCTTGCCACTCGTAGTGGCCATCGGGGTATGTCGAGAATTTATTGTGTCCACATAAGTGAGGACTATGCAGGCAATTGGTTCAACGCTTGAATCAGATCGACCGGCAACGCCCGGCACACACAAAGGAGTCAAAAATAAGATTCAGCAAACGTAGTGCTCTCGCGGTCGGCGCCCTGATCATTGGCACCAGCATGCTTGCTGCTAGCCCCGCGCTGGCAGAGGGCAATTGGACCTCGAGTATCACCAGCGCCCTAACCGGGTTCTACTCGCGGACATGGCAAGACAACAACAGTGACAATGTGAACACGACGGTGGGGTTTTCGGGGTGCTCGATCACCGACGGGCGGGCGTTCACGGAGACTCAACTGGAGATGTGGGGTGAGTTCGGAGCGCTCCCCGACCAGAACTTGGGAAACATTCAGAACACGTGCAACACTTCAAGCTGGGGTCGAGTCGCAAACAATGCCTACCATTTCCGCATCAATACGATCAACGGTTCTACGTCTGGCTATCGGCTCAACGTGACCTCCACCTACACCGCGTACTGAGGACCAACCCATGGCACTGTCCGTTCGGAACTGTTCGTTTGCCTATCGCCGCCGCCCACCACTTTTCTCCGGGTTGGACGTCGAATTCGAAATCGGACGGACAGTGCTCTTGGGGCCAAACGGGGCGGGGAAGTCCACCCTTTTGGCACTCTGTGGGGGCGTCATGAAACAGAGGGGAGGGACTATCGCGCTCAACGGTAGAAACCGAACCACTTCGTCCGACTATCGCGCACGAGTAGCGTGGCTTCCTCAAGCGGTATCGGTGTTTCCTGGGCTGACCGTCCGCGAGCAGGTCGTTTACTACGGCTGGCTAAAAGGCATGTCTGCTGCGGCGGCAAAAGTTCGGGCAGACGATGCACTGGAACTGGTGCGGCTAACTTCATCTGCATCCAAAAAGGCTCGGGAACTTTCCGGCGGCCAGCTTCGCCGTCTAGGAATCGCGGGAGCGCTCGTACAAAATGCCGACGCCATTCTCCTGGACGAGCCCTTCGCAGGTTTGGATCCCACACAGCGCGACACGCTCTCAACCATTTTGCGCGGGCTGCCCGAGGAAACAATCCTTGTCGCATCCACGCATCAAATCGAAGACTTGAGCAGCCTCTACGCGCGGACCGTCGTCCTGGACTCCGGCACGGTCCGCTTCGACGGAACGACTGAAAACTTTTTGCTTTCGGGCCGCGGGTCCAGTGATCCTGCGCGCGTCGCATATTCGTCATTCGTGGGGGCGGAGGAGTGACTCTGCGGCCGCTATGGCGTCGCCCAGCGTTTCTGCTTCTTCTCCCTGCTCTCGTGCTTGTGGTGCTGTATTCACGTGCTTACCTGGACAGCCGGGACTTCACGGGTTATTGGCTGGCCGTTACGGCGAATAGCGCCATTTTTTTGTTCCTATCTGCTGCTCCGGCGGCGGTAAGCGCCGCGATCGAGGCATCACGTTTGCGATTAGCGGGGTCGATCATTGGGACAAGCTCCCGTCCAGCACCGGCGGTGATGCTGCAACAAGTGTGGCCGTCGCTGGTTACGGCTTTTGCAGTGCAACTCTTCGCTTTTCTGCTCCTCAGCCGGAATACCTGGGGTGCACCAGGGAAACCGCCCATTTTTCTGTTGGTTGCGTTCGCTTCAATCCTCATCTTTCATACCGCAGTCGGGTATTGCCTGGGAAGACTGCTCCCGCCAGTCTTGAGTGTTCCATTGGCTCTCTTCCTTTCTTACGTTTGGCTTGGATTCACGTGGTCGACACCATTTTTTCCACTCCGCTATTTGGCGGGGCTCGCTCTCGTTAGCTGTTGCCGAATTGACGAAACTATGCCCGTCGAGGCTCCAACAGCAGCAGTGATATTTAGCATGTTGGGCGCAATCGCGTTCACGATGGTTGCATCGAGAAGGTGGCGCGGTCAGCGTGCACTCCCTTCAATGGCTGTGGCCGGCGTCGCGGCCGCATTGATAGTGCTGGGGTCCACGGGTGGGCTATACGTGGCGCGCAACCTCGGGCCTCAGCCGACGAAGCCGCGGGCAACTGCGCAGCTATCCTGCGATGGCAAATCTCCCGTGGTGTGCTTGTACCCGGAGCAGGACCGAAGGCAAGTTCGCACTGTGCTCCAAACGGCCTACTCCAACCTCGCTCACACCGGTCTTCCGCTAGCCGGAACAATAACTGCTTCCAGCGAGGCATCCACCGCTGTGACTTACAACATGGCAATTAACAGCGACGCGACGACCGACGACTTGGTCTATTCGTTCGCCTCGTCCTTTGTGCAGCCGTCGGTAGTCGCGGATTGTCCAACCGGCGGTGATGTGCGGCGAGCTACGGCCAACGTGATCGTGAGTTGGCTGACCTTACAAGCCGCGCGCGGCATTGCGAATGCATCCGGTATTCCCAAAGGATTCTTCCGGGAGGGCCGGGACGCGGCGATTTCTCTCACCCAGGTCGATCCGTCAGAACAAGTCGCCTGGATCGAGCACAACCAGAGAGCCATCTTGGACTGTTCGGCTGTTCCTCAGCCGGTGCCGTAAAAATGTTGTTATGGGCACGTACTCGGATGTTGGGCTACGTCGTTTTGCTGACCATTTCAACACCGGTTATTGCCTCAATAGTCGCTGGCGCCTCCGTAATGTTCCCCTCGCTCAGTTCGGGCAGCCCTTTTGGCAGCGTTCCGGCGAGCGTTCTTTTAGCTATGGTGCTGCCCTTGAGCCTGAGCACGTCGCTCCATGGCGCGACCCCGCTGCTCGGGTCCACAGCATCCAGGCCTATTTCCCAACTGGACTTGGCCGCTTGCCTTTTTTGCCTTGCCGTTTCAGTAGCCACCTCCGTTCTTCTCGGAATGGCAGGTTGGAACGAATGGCAAATCTTTGTACGGAGTTCGATCACACTGTTAGCACTCACTCTCTTGGTCGTGCCTCTCATTGGACATCGATATCAGTCAATTGTCCCTGTGGTTTACGTGTTCCTCGCAGCAGTTTTCGGGCGGGGCCCAGGAGGGAAGCCAGCTATCTGGAGTTGGGTAATCGATCCTCAGCTTCAGTCTTGGCATATTCCGGTCGCGGCGGCGCTACTAGTGGCAAGCACAGCTGTTGCGGCATGCTTAGGCCCTCAAGTCCCGGGACGAAAGTAGCCACCGATGGCTAGGGCAGCGTTATTCGGACCCACCAGGGCAATCTAAGCCTCGATCCACCGATTGGGGTTGACATAGCCACGCCGAGGCGTTGAGCATCCTCCAGCAGCTCAACGACGACCACCTCTTCTTCCGAGATCGTTTCTTGGCAAGGAGACGCGGTCATCTCGAGGCGAAATACGACCATTCCGTGGATGCGGGAGTCGTGCCAGGCTAATACAGCCATGCGGGATGAAGCGATCTCGTCATAGCCGCTGTTTCGCCTTGCGTCATGACTTGGTACAAAGCTGTCGGAATCCTCCAACGAGGGGAGGGCTATTCGGAAATGATCGTTTTACACCAGGTTGAGACGGCCGAGAGCGGCCCCTGATTTTCCGGGGGAGTGCACCTGTCCAAAACTCGTTGCCGAAATCAAATCTACCGAAACATCGGCATAAGGGTTTTTGACCAGAAATGGTAGACTTGAGTTAATCCGATTGGAGCTGTCATGACCATCACGCATGCACGTACCGCACCCGCCGTCGATGAGGCCGAGGTCGAGCGTCGGATGAGCTTCGCGGACGCAGCTCTCGGAGCTGCCGGCCACGAGGTGACCGACCCTGCTCTGCGCGAGCTGCGACGTAGCGCTATCCGTGGCGACATGACCACGGATGAGGCAATCGCCGCGGGCATCGCACACATCGACGCCCGGTAACGGTGGCAACGAAGTTCCGTGCCTGGGATGACTACTTCATCCCAGGCACGACTGTCTTAAGGAACAAGCTCAACGAGACGGACCCTGTCGCTCTCAGCGCCAAAGAAGAGTTCGCCGCATCCGCGCGACTCGACCAGCTGGCCGATGCACCTCTGCCGCCGACGTTTGATTACGACCACATGAAGGCGATCCATCGACACATCTTCCAGGACGTCTACGAGTGGGCCGGGGAGGAGCGAGTGGGGCCGGCCGGCTTCATGTCGAAGGAGGGGCATTCGTATTACCCCGGCGGCCCGTCGCTGACCGAGGCGGCCGAAGCGGAGCACGCCAAGCTCGCGAGCAAGGATCTGCTGCGCGGCTTGGACAAGGGGCAGTTTGTCGACGAGCTCGCGGAGCGATGGGGCGAGCTGAACGTCATCCACAGTTTCCGTGAGGGGAACACCCGAACACAGTTCGTGTTCTTCTCCCAGCTCGCGGAGCAGGCCGGCTACCGGATCGACACCGAGGCATTCAAGGTCGGTTCGCCGTTGCGTGACGAATTCGTGCAGGCACGATTCCACAGTCAGGACACGGGCAGCAACACCCGCCTGGCCGCCGTGCTGTCGAAAGCCATCGAGCCGATCCAGAGCACGCCGGCAGTGCCACCGCCGCTGTCGCCGGAGTTGCAGCAGATCGTCGAGTTGAACAAACGCGACTACCCGACCAGCGCCACCGAGATAGGTCGCCCGAGCCAGAGGAGGGCCCCCGAGGCCCGCGGCTACCAGCCGCCAGCTCAGGGGCTCAGCACCGATCATGGTTACGGACGATGAACGAATCAAACGCGGCTGCGACTGGCGTAAAGAAGGTCCGCATTCAGGACCATCAAGCCCTACGACGCACCGCTGAGCCTCGACGAGCTGCGCGGGCCGAGCAGCGGCACCGTAGAGCCGCCGGGTTGGGTTTACTGGGGCCCCAATCCGACTGTCAACTTGGGCACGGAAGGTGGCGTCATCATGGCGTACCGGGCCACGATTCAAGAGGGACGCACCGATGACCAGGTGCAGATCCTCCATCGGGATCTCCTTATCAGAATCTGGCCGGAGCTGATGATGCCGCCTCGAGTACGCCAGCTGTGGGAGGGGCGTTTCCCCGAGCTGACGGCGACCCGCCCGCCGACTGGGCAGGACCAAAGCAACGACCAGGGCTACGGGAGGTAGCGGCTATGAGCATCGTCGGATACTCGCGCGTGTCGACACAGGATCAGAACCTCAACTCGCAGATCGACGCCCTGACCGCGGCGGGAGCTGAGCAGATCTATTCGGACAAGATCACCGGGAAGAATGCCGCACGGCCGGGCCTCACTGAGTGCATGAAGTTTCTGCGCCGCGGTGACACGTTGTTGGTCTACTCGACCGATCGGCTCGGCCGGTCGATGACCGACGTCGTGACGATCGTTGCCGAGCTGGGGGAGCGTGGTGTGGAGTTCAAGTCGTTGACCGAACCGTTCGACACCACGACCGCGGGTGGGGAGTTGTTCTTCCACATTTGTGCTGCGTTCGCGCAGATGAATGGCCGCATCATTTCCGAGCGCACCCGCGCCGGCCTGGCGTCGGCTAAAGCTCGTGGCCGGCTTGGTGGCAGGCCCACCGTGATGACTCCGGAACGGATCGCGATCGCTCGTCGCATGCGCGCCGAAAAGGACACGTGGGAGACGATCGCGGGAGCGTTGCAAGTCGGCGTTTCTAGCGTGCGACGTGCTCTGGCAACGTCCTGCTGATCGGTGCCTTCCTCAGCCTCGGCCAGTTCACGCTGCTCTACCTGGCTCTCTCCCTCGGGATGCCGCCCGGACTCGCCTCGCTGCTTCTGCAGACCCAGATCGTGTTCTCGGTGGTCGTGTCCTCGCTGCTGCTGGGCGAGCATCCCTCCCGGCGCCAGCTCACGGGGATCGTGATCGGCACGATCGGCCTCGCGGTCGTGGTGATCGGCCACACCTCCGGAGCGCCGTGGCTGCCGCTCGTCATCACGCTGCTCGCGGCCCTCTCGTGGGCCATCGGCAACGTGCTGTCGCGGCGGGCGCGCGCGGCATCCGGACTCTCTCTGGTCGTGTGGTCGGGACTCGTGGTGCCGATCCCTTCTCTCGGTCTCGCTCTGCTGGTGGATGGCCCCCAGGCGGTGGGGGACTCCCTCGCGCAGCTGTCGCTCGCCGCCATCCTCAGCACGGTCTACACCGCCGTGGCGGCTTCCCTCGTGGCGTACACGATCTGGAATTCCCTGTTGGCCCGATACCCCACCAGCGCCGTAGTGCCGTTCACACTGCTCGTGCCGGTGATCGGCATCCTGGCCGCCTGGGCGGTCTTCCAGGAGAAGCCCACCAGCAGCGAACTGATCGGCGGGGCGATCATGCTCGGCGGGCTCGCTGCGGCGGTCGTGAACTTTCGGCCGCGCGCCCCCGCCCTCGCCACCGAGTAGGGCGTCGCCGCTACCCTCGAACCATGGCCAAGACACGCATTTCGGATGCCGCCGGCCGCGACGCGGTGCAGCGCGCGCTGGCGACCGTAGCCGATCGCGACACCGAGGCGACCGCTGTCCGCTACCTGCTTCAGGTGCTCGCGGATGGCGCGCCCGGCAACTCCGTGGAGGTGCGCGTGCCGCCGTTCGGGGCCGTGCAATGCATCGAGGGTCCCGGTCACACCCGCGGAACGCCCCCGAACGTCGTCGAGACCGATGCGCTCACCTGGCTGGCGATCGCCACCGGGGCAACCGGGTGGGCCCATGCCCTCGATCATGGGCGGATCGCGGCATCCGGATCGCGGGCCGATCTCTCGGCTCACCTCCCGCTCCCCTGGGATGGGGCGGATACTCCGGAGCCCTCAGGGACAATAGCTACATGACCCCCGACCCCGAGCCCGGCACCTCACCCGATACCGGGCCGGAACCGACAAGTTCCACAGTGGAAGCCGAAGTCACGGTGCGGCGGATCCCGCGCTACCCGCGCTTTCTCATTCTCGGGGCGGGGCTCGGGGCCGTCGTCACGTTCATCCTCACCGCGTCATTTCCGTCCGACCCGAGATACGGGTTCGGCGCGCTGTTCGGGTTCTTCCTCATCTTCGGCGTTCCGCTTGGCGTGCTGCTTGGCGCCGTGCTTGCCATCGTGCTCGACGTCACCCTGAAGCGCCGCGCCCGAAAGGTCATGGCGGAACACACCACGGTCGATCCGCTGACCGAGGACGAGCCGCCCCAGTCATAATGGCGCTGGTAGTAATTGCTAGTAGATAGTTGCGCTATCGGATAGTTATGCTATCTGTATGCGCATGGCCGAACTCAGCAGCACCAGTGGCATCCCCGTAGCGACGATCAAGTTTTACCTGCGCGAAGAGCTGCTGCCGGCGGGCGAGAGCGCGGCGGCCAACCAGGCCAGCTACGGTGCGCCCCATCTCGATCGTCTCCGCCTCATCCGCGCGCTCATCGACGTCGGTGGCCTGAGTGTGGCATCCGCCCGCAGCGTGCTCGCGGCAATCGACTCGGATGCCTCCCTGCCCGAGACCTTCGAGGTGGCGCAGCACGCCGTGTCGGCGGCAGTCGATCCGAGCGATCTCGACCCGGCAGACCTGGCCCGCGTCGATGAATTGCTCGTCGGCTGGCATGTCTCGCCGAACAACCCCGGCCGCCTCGCCTCCGCCCGCGTACTCTCCGCGTTCCGCGGGGTCGGGCAGACGGATGAGCGGGGCTGGTTCGCCCGCTACGCCGAGGCCGCGCTGCTCATCGCCGACGCCGACCTCGACGTGATCGAGTCGCGGGCCGACCGCGCGGCCAAGGCCGAAACCGTCGTCGTCGGAACCGTGCTCGGCGACGCCCTGATCTCCGGACTGCGCCGGGCAGCCCAAGAGCACCTCACCGCGAAACGCTTTTCCTGAAGGAGCAATGATCACCATGACCCGCACGATCGACGCACCCCGCTCCACCGTCCTCGCCCACTTCGGTTGGCACCGCCCGCTGCTCTGGCTCTCATTCGGCATGATCGGGCTGGCCACGATCGCCCTCGTCGGGCTGGTCGTCGACCCCCGCACGATCACCGGGATGCCGCTCTGGGCCAAGCCGCTCAAGTTTTCACTCTCGGTTCTGATCTACAGCGTTACCCTGTCCTGGCTTCTCGGCCAGCTCCCGCGAGCTCGCCGGCTCGCGTGGTGGGCCGGCACGATTGCGGCCGTCTTCCTCGCGGTGGAGATGATCGTGATCTACGGGGCCGCGTTCGCCGACACGACGAGCCACTTCAACGTGTCCACGCCATTCTCGGCGGCTCTGTGGAGCACGATGGCGGTGTCGATCGTGATCGTCTGGGGCGCCACCATCCTGGTCGCGGTTCTGCTGTTCCGCGCGGATCTCGGCGATCCGGCCCGCAGCTTCGCCATCCGCTCCGGCCTCATCATCGCGGTGATCGGAATGGGCCTCGCATTCCTGATGACCAGCCCGACGGCGGGCCAGCTCTCGAACTTCCAGGGCATCGCCGGTGCCCACACCGTCGGGCTCGCGGACGGGGGACCCGGCCTCCCGCTGCTCGGCTGGAGCACCGTGGCCGGCGACCTGCGCATCCCGCACTTCGTCGGGATGCACGCGATGCAGGTGATCCCGATCGTGGCGGTGCTCATCGAGCTGCTCGGCCGCCGCCTGCCCGGCTTGCGCGATGCGCGCACCAGGCTCGGCATCCTCGTCGTGATCGCCGCCCTGTATCTTGCGGTGCTGGCGGTGCTCACCGTGCAGGCGCTGTCCGGCGAGTCCATCGTGCGCCCGGATGCCGCGATCGCCACGGTCTCGGTAGCCACTTTCGCTGCCGCCGCGGTGGGCGTCGGGGCAATCGTGGTGCGCGGCAGGCGCCTCAGCTGAGCTGGGTGCGCTCGACCCAGGCGAGATACTCGGGGGTGACGGTGCCGGTGATGTAGTCGCCGGTGAAACAGCTCATCTCGAGCGCATCGACGTTCGAGCCCTCGAGGATGGCCGCCTGCATGTCCGCGACCTCCTGGTAGATCAGGTAATCGCTCCCCAGCTCCAGGTTGATCTCGGGGATCCGGCGATTGTGAGCGATCAGCTCCTGCCGGGACGGCATATTGATGCCGTATACGTGGGGAAAGCGCACGGGAGGCGCGGCCGAGGTGAAGGTGACCTTGTTCGCACCGGCCTCCCGCGCCATCTGCACGATCTCCTTCGACGTGGTGCCGCGCACGATCGAGTCGTCGACGATGAGGATGTTCTTGCCGCGGAACTCGGATCCCATGGCGTTGAGCTTCTGTTTCACCGACTTCTTGCGCTCCGCCTGGCCCGGCATGATGAACGTGCGGCCGACGTAACGGTTCTTGTAGAAACCCTCGCGGTATTCGATTCCGAGTTTCTGGGCCACCTGCATCGCGGCCGGGCGGGACGAGTCCGGAATCGGCATGACCACGTCGATGTCGCCGCGCGGCGTGTACTCTGCGATTGTGTCGGCGAGCCGGTTGCCGAGGCGCAGGCGGGCATCGTAGACCGAGATTCCGTTCATGATCGAGTCAGGGCGGGCGAGGTATACGTACTCGAACGAACACGGCACGAGCACGGGATTCGCGGCGCACTGACGAGAAGTCATCTCGCCGTTCAGGGCGATGAAAACTGCCTCCCCGGGCGCTATGTCGCGCACCGTTTCGTAGCCGCCGCTTTCGAGTACGAGGGACTCGGATGCCACGATCCAGTCGTCCCCGACGAAACCGCGGGCTCGTTTTCCGAGCACGAGGGGGCGGATGCCGAAGGGATCGCGGAAGGCGAGCAGCCCGTATCCCGGAATCATCGCGATCGTCGCATACGAGCCTTCGACGCGCTCATGCACGCGCTCGACGGCGGCGAAGATCTGGTCGGGGTCCAGGTCGAGCCCGGAGACCTGCTCCTGCAGTTCATGCGCCAGCACGTTGACCAGAAGTTCGGTGTCCGAGGAGGTGTTCAGGTGGCGGCGATCGATGTGGAACAGCTCTTCCGTAAGCTCACGGGTGTTGGTGAGGTTGCCGTTGTGCACGAGCACGATTCCGTAGGGCGCGTTCACGTAAAACGGCTGGGCCTCCTCTTCGTTGGCCGCGTTCCCCCGCGTCGCGTACCGGCAGTGGCCGAGGCCCATGTTGCCGGGAAGGGCGCGCATGTCTCGCGTGCGGAACGCCTCGCGCACCTGGCCCTTCGCCTTCACCATGTGGAAGGTGCGACCCTCGGCCGTGGCGATGCCGGTGGAGTCCTGGCCCCGGTGCTGAAGGAGCAGGAGACTGTCGTAGACCTGTTGGTTGGCGGGTTCCGAAGAAACGATGCCGACAATGCCGCACATTCGCGGTGAGTCTCCAGACCGTAGAGTTGGGGTGATTTACCGCAAGTCTTTCACGCTTTAGGAACGGACATTCCAATGGCCAACAAATACGCCGAAGCGGGCGTCGACACCGCGGCAGGCGACCTTGCCGTCGAACTCATGAAGGCGGCGGTCTCGGCCACCCACGGCCCCCGGGTGCTCGGCGGAGTCGGCGGCTTCGCCGGGCTCTTCGACGTGTCGTTCCTCACCTCCTTCGCGCGACCACTGCTCGCGACATCCACCGACGGCGTCGGCACGAAGGTGGCGATCGCCCAGGCCATCGACAAGCACGACAGCATCGGCATCGACCTGGTCGGGATGGTCGTCGACGACATCGTCGTGGTCGGTGCGACCCCGCTGTTCATGACCGACTACATCGCCTGCGGCAGGGTGGTGCCGAGTCGTATCGCGGATATTGTTGCCGGGATCGCGCGTGGCTGCAGCGAGACCGGCACAGCCCTTGTCGGCGGCGAGACCGCCGAGCATCCCGGCCTCCTCGGGCCCGACGACTACGACGTCGCCGGGGCTGCCACCGGCGCGGTCGAGGCCGACGCTCAGCTCGGCGCCCACCTCGTCGCCGACGGCGATGTCGTCATCGCGCTGGAGTCATCCGGCCTGCACTCCAACGGCTATTCGCTCGTGCGCAGCATCGTTCGTCAGGCCGGAATCTCGTACCTCGACCGGTCTGATGAGCTGGGCGGTCTCGTCGGCGAAGTGCTGCTCGAGCCCACCCGGCTCTACACCTCACCCCTGCTTCGCTTGTTGGCGGATGCCCCTGGCGCGGTCCATGCGCTCAGTCACGTGACCGGCGGTGGCATCGCCGCCAACCTCGCTCGCGTGCTTCCGGTCGGCAGTTGGGTCGAGCTCGAGCGCAGCACGTGGTCGCCGGCCCCCGTGTTCCGCGTCCTCGCTGGCTGGGGTTCGATGGCGCTCGAAGAGGCGGAGGGCACCTGGAATCTCGGCATCGGGATGATTGCCGCCGTCGCGCCCGCCTCCGTCGATTCGGTGATCGCCCACCTCGCCGCCGACGGCATCCCGGCCTGGACGCTCGGAATCGTGTCGACCGCCCCGCGGGACATCACCGGCTTCGACCAGGGTGCCAAGGGCGTCGATGGAGGGGCAGTGCGCCTGGTGGGCCGCTACCGCGACTGACCGCCGCTCTTACCACCTCCGGTTTTTGCGACCACCGTCGTGTTTGCACATGGCGGTGGTGAGAAAAAGGGAATGTGGTTGAGCGAGCGGGCGGCTACGCGGTCCTATTCTGGTCGGACTCGTATTCGTCATCCGAGAACTCAGGAACATCCGGGGAGTACGCGCTCGCGCTGAACTCCGGCCATTTCCCGAGGTCTTCCTCGAGCTTGGGGTCGATCGGCGCACCCGTGACGGGATGGGTGAGCTCGCGTTGGAGCGCGTTGTAGTTGGTGTCCGGGCTGAAGTACTTCAGCTCGCGAGCCACCTTGGTGTGCTTTGCTTTTTGACGGCCGCGCCCCATGGCTTGACCCCCTCACGATTCTTGCCCGGGCGAACGGAGCCTCAACTGGCGAACCGCTGCCGGGGATTGACCAAATAGGGAACTGAAAACTAAAGTCCAACTTTAGCATGCACGCGCAGCCCGTCCCCGTCCGCAGCTCGGGCCGCCAACGGCGGCTAACGTAGAGGCGTGACGTCCTCGGCTGGCTCCCCCTCTGTCGTCGTGATCGGCGCGGGACAAGCCGGGTTGTCGGTGGCCTTCTATCTGAAACGACTCGGCCTCGAACCGGGCTCCGATTTCGTGGTGCTTGACCGTGGCCCGGGCACTGGCGGTGCCTGGCAGCATCGCTGGGAAGCCCTGCGCATTGGCTCCGCTCATCACATCAACGACCTCCCCGGCATGGACGAACTCGGTGTGAGTTTCGACACCGCTGACCGCAGCCAGCCCGCCAAAGATGTCGTCGCCGACTACTACGCGCGGTACGAAGCGCATTATGAGCTCCAGGTTCGGCGACCGGTCGATGTGAAGCGGGTGTTCAACCGGGGCACCGACCTCGTGGTCGGGTTCGAGTCGAGCGCCGGTATCGGCGCGATCGAAACGGATGTCGTGGTCAACGCAACCGGCACCTGGGGTTCGCCCTTCATCCCCTGGTATCCGGGCCTCAACGATTTCGCCGGGCGCCATGTTCACACCACCGATTACCAATCGGCGGTTGACTTCGCCGGGGAGAACGTCGTGGTTGTCGGCGGGGGCACCTCGGCGATCGGCTTTCTCCTCGAGTTGGAGGGCAGCGCTGGGAGCCTGACCTGGGTGGCTCGCCGCCCGATCGAGTTTCTCGACGAGGGCGAGCTGAACATGGAGGCGGGCGCGGCCGCAGTCGCCGCCCAGGACGAGGCGGCCCGTAGCGGTCGGGCGCTGCCGAGCATCGTCAGCGGCACCGGGGTGCCCCGCACGCGCCGTATCCAAGCCGGAATCGACCGCGGGACCTTGGTTGCAAAGCCCATGTTTGCCTCGATCGAAGCGGATGGCGTTCGCTGGGCCGACGGAACATTCCAGCCGGCGGATGCAATCGTCTGGTCCACGGGATTCCGCCCGGAACTGCGTCATCTCGCCCCGCTCAAACTGCGCGAGAAGGAGGGTGGGATCTCTGTCGGAGGCGGATCTTCCTGGAAGGATGGACGTATATTCTTCGCCGGGTATGGACCCCAGGCGAGCACGATTGGGGCCAATCGCGCGGGACGCCAGATCGCTCGACAGGTCGTCGCGCTGCTGTCCAACCTCTAGCCGCCGGCACTCCCGCAGCACGCCCTGGCGGGAAAGGCCCTCGCGGAGGGGAAAGAACCTCGCGGAGGGAGTTGTAACCCCCTCCGTGAAGCACGTGTCCCTCCGCGAGTTGGCAGATCCCCCGCCGCGAGCAGCACGCACACAGCAGACAGCACAGCAGACAGCACACCGCAGACAGCACAGCGGACAGCACAGCACGCAGCACGCGAGAAACAAAAGCCCCCAGCAGCGGAGCGCGGCGGCCTGAAGAAAAGTCCCGCGTCACTCCACCTGCACGGCCGCACCGGAGGACGCGGTGACCTCGCCCTCCGCATTCACGGTGATCGAGACATCCGCCCCGCCGAATCGCAGCCCGCGCACCGCAAGCGCCCCGACAGCAATGATCGGCGAGACACCGAGCGTTGCGGATGCCGCGTCGGGCCGTAAGCCGAGCGTCGACGCCAGCACCGATACCGATGCGGCCGCAGACCAGGCCTGCGGCCGGCAGGCGGCCGGGTAGGGAACGGGGGCGCTGAACTCGCCGGAGGCGTCGCCGGAGTGCAGTTCGGGCATCCGATAGTCGAATCCGGATGCCGCGGCGAGCAACCCCGACACGAGCGAGGCGGCCTCGACCCCGAAGCCGTCCCGCGCGAGACCGGCGATGGCGATGGCGGTGTCGTGGGTCCAGACGCTTCCGCCGTGGTAGCTGAGCGGCCAGTAGCCCTCGGAATCGGTAGACATGGTGCGCAGCCCGAAGCCGGAGTTGAGCTGCGGGGAGACGAGGCGACGCGCGACGAGGGCGGCCTGTCGCGCGTCGAGCAGACCGGTTCCGAGCAGGTGGCCGATGTTGCTGGTCACGGTGTCGACCCGGCGTTTGGTCGAATCGAGCGCGATCGCCGGATAGGCGCCGGCGGGGTCGTCGATCCAGAACGATTCGTTGAAGCGGGTGCGCAGCCGGGCCGCCCAGGCCCGCCATTCCGAGGCGCCGTCGAGCCCGAAGTGGTCGAGCAGTTCGGCTCCGCCGATTGCTGCCTGGTAGGCGTACGCCTGAACCTCGCACAGGGCGATGGGGCCATCGGCGAGCGTCCCGTCGCGCCACTGGACCGAATCCCCTGAGTCCTTCCAACCCTGGTTCGCCAAGCCTCGACCGGTGGCGTCGACGTATTCGAGCAGGCCGTCGCCGTCGGCATCCCCGTAGTCCCGCATCCACTCGAGGGTCGCGACGAGATGGGGCAACAGCACCACAACCTCGGTCTCGGGAAGTCCCCATCTCCAGGCGTCATGCAGCAGGCAGGCCCACAGCGCGGTGGCGTCAACGGTGCCGAAGTACAGGGGAGGCAGAGAAATGCCCGCGCTCGGGATCTTCAGCACGCCGCGACGTAACTCATGCATGATCTTGCCCGGTTGTTCGGCGGTGTCCGGAACCGACCGGGTGCCCTGCAGGCCGGCGAGCACCCGAAGCGTGTCGCCGGCGAGCGTCGTTCCGAGCGGAAGCATGAACCGCGCGGCCCAGATCGAGTCGCGGCCGAACAGGGTGAAGAACCAGGGGGCGCCGGCGGCGAGGAACTCGGATGCCGGATCGGCCACCGTCGACAACCGCAGGGCATCGAGGTCGGCGAGGGCGGTGTCGAGCCAGCGGATGATGCGGTCGTCTCCCGCAGTGACGGTCGGCACCGACCAGCGAAGGGGGGTCGTTTTGCCGACCACGACGGCACTCTCGTCAATTGCCACGATGGACCAGCCGACGGTCACCGACCCCTTTGCGGGAATGGTGACCGGCCAGCTCAGTTCGAGACCGACATCGTCGACGCGGAGTGTCGCCCCGGGCGCCGCGAGCGACGCCGATGACGCACCGTTGCCCCACACGGCGGCGACGCCGTCTATGGTGATCGGCACGAGGGGCAGGTCGAGTCCGGCCTTCACCTCGTCGATCGAGGCGAGGTCGGCCGCAAGCCGCACGATGATCGCCGTCTCGACCGGTTCGGAGAGGGTGGACTGCAGGCGGATCGTCTCGGAGACTCCGTCGATGGTGACCCGGCGGCGGTGGATCGACCGCACGCGGGGATCGGGGGCGCGGTCGTCGAGATCGCGCAGCAGAGCGATGAAGGCCACGGCATCCGCTCCGTCGGGAATGGTGGCGATCGTCTCGCCGCTACTGCCGCCGATGAGCACCGAGAGACCCGAGAGGATGCGAACGTCGGAGAGGTAGAAACCGTGAATGGGCGCCGAGCCCATGGAGCCGTCGGCTCCGGACCACGCCTGGGCCGGAGCTCTCAGGACGAGGGTCTCGCTGTGGAGGAGGGGCTGCACCGGATGGGTCATCGCTGCGACTCGATTCCTCGATGAATGATGCCGATCGGTGAATCGGCGCTGGGCGGCATTGACATTGCGAACACCTGATGTAACCTAGCACCAAGAATTTGAACGATCAAAGTTTTTTGGTGCGTCTCGCCGGGCTGATTCGAAGTGGCTCGAACTGACCTTTGAACGATCAAACGCGAGGGCCGGACCGCGTTCGAATCGCCCGGCCCACTACGAACACTACGAACACCAGGAACACCACCAAGTACACGCAACGCAGCGATGGGCAGCCAAAGGAGGCGGCAGTGGGACAGCTCCCGACAGTGGAGGATGTGGCGGAGTTGGCGAACGTCTCCCGCCAGACCGTCTCCAACGTGCTGAACACGCCAGCCATCGTGAAGCCCGCCACCCGGGAGCGGGTGGAAGACGCCATCAGCCGGCTCGGCTACCGGCAGAACGCCTCGGCCCGCCGGTTGCGCACCCAGAAGTCATCCACGATCGGCATCCGTCTCGACCCGATGGTCAACGGGATCTCAGGCTCGGTGCTCGACCGTTTTCTCCACGCCCTCACAGAGCAGGCCGACGGTCGTGGCATGCGGGTTTTGCTCTTCACCGCGCCGACCCCGGAGGCGGAGATCGAACAGATTCGCCGGTTGCGGGATGGCTCGGACGTCGACGCCTTCGTTCTCACCGCGACTTTCTACGGTGACCCGCGCACGGAATGGCTGATCGCCAATCAGGTTCCCTTTGTCACCTTCGGACGTCCCTGGGGCATCGACGATATGAACGACCCGCAGCACCTGTGGGTCGACGTGGACGGCGCGGCCGGGGTGCGCGAGGCGACCGCACATCTGCTCGACACGGGGGCGACCCGCATCCACTACCTGGGGTGGCCGAGCCCCTCCGGCACCGGCGACGACCGGCGACGCGGCTGGGCGGGCGCCATGGGTGACCGGTTGGGCATCGACGGGGAGCGACTGGCGGCTCTCGAGCACACCACCGTGGAGGATGTCGCGACGGCGACGACCGTCGCGGCGGCACTCCTCGAGCGAGAGCCCGACGTCGATGCACTCGTCTGCGTAAGTGACTCGCTCGCGCTCGGAGCGATGATCGCCGCGACATCCGCGGGTCGTCCCGACCTGCCCATCGTCGGCTTCGACAACACCCCCATAGCCCAGGCCGTCGGCTTCTCCAGCGTCGAACAGTCCCTCGCCGAGGTCGCATCGGGAGTGCTCGAACTGCTGATGGGGGCGACCGGGAGTGACCTCGTCGGCCGGGCGTTGGCACCGGGCGAAGCCCATCGGCTGATCACGCCACAGCTCATCGTGCGGCAGCCCCACCACCTTCCAATCTGACGACTCAACCATCGTTCACCTCCAAGAGTGAGCACCACGAAAGGGAAACAACAATGATCAGCAGCAGAAAATGGGGCGTCGCGCTCCTCGCGGTCGGTGTGGCTGCGAGCCTCGCCGCATGCTCCTCCGGTTCGGGCGGAACAACTTCCTCCGCCAACAAGCCGCTCACCGTGCTCATCGGGTCGAGTGGCAAGGCCGAAACCGCCGCGGTGCAGGACGCCGCGAACGCCTGGGCGAAGGCCAACAAGACCAAGGTCACTGTCACAGCGGCGAGCGACCTAGTGCAACAGCTGGGACAGGGCTTCTCCGGGGGGAACCCGCCAGACCTGTTCTACATGGGCTGGGACCAGTTCCAGACCTACGCGAGCAAGAAATACCTCGAGCCGTACGCGTCGACCCTGGCAGACAAGGGCGCGTTCTATCCGGCACTGAGCAAGGCCTTCACCTACAACGACAAGTTCTACTGCGCACCGAAGGACTTCTCCACCCTCGGACTGATCATCAATTCCGACAAGTGGGCGGCCGCAGGCCTCACCGCCGCCGACATCCCGAAGGACTGGGCACAACTCGAGACCGTCGCCAAGAAACTGACGACGGGTGACACCGTCGGACTCTCCTTCGGCGCGGAATATGCGCGCATCGGTACCTTCATGAACCAGGCGGGCGGATCGCTCCTGTCGAAGGATGGCAAGAAGGTCACGGCCGACACCGCTGCGAACATCGCCGGACTCACCGAGGTCAAGAAACTCGCGAGCGCCGGCGTGCTGAAGTTCCCCTCGGCGCTCGACTCCGGATGGAGCGGTGAAGCGCTCGGCAAGGGCAAGGCCGCGATGGTGATCGAAGGCCCATGGATAAGCGGGCTCAAGGGCGACTACCCCGCCCTCAAAACCACGGTCGCCGAACTGCCGGCCGGCCCCGGCGGACGCTCGACCTTCACCTTCAGCAATTGCTGGGGCATCCCGGCACAGTCGAAGACCGCCACGGAGACCGAAAGCCTGGTGAAGGCGCTCACCGCAGACGCGCAGCAGCTCAAGTTCTCGGACGCCTTCGGAGTCATCCCGTCGACCGAGAGCGCCGCGAAGAAGTACGCGACCACGTACCCGGCCAACGCCGCGTTCGTGAAAAGCAATGACTACGCGGTGAGCCCGGTCGCCTTCGCCGGTGCCGCATCCGTGATCACCGACTTCAATTCCCAACTGGAGTCAATCGCGACCGGGGATCCGAAGGCGATCCTCTCCTCGCTGCAGACGAACCTGCAGGCGGCGCTCGATACGGCCAACGGCAAGTAACCGGCGCGGGCGAAGGGCGGGCTTCCACAATGATCAAGCTGCAGACAGAAGGATGCGGACGATGACGTCGAATGCCCCGTCCCGAGCCCGCCGGGGTCGCGGCATCCGGGGCGGTGAAGGCCGCTTCGGGTGGCTCTTCACCGCTCCGGCGATCATCATCATCGGGGTGTTCCTCGTGCTTCCCATCTTCCTCGCCCTCTGGGTGAGCGTGAGCGACTGGGGCGGGCTCGGCTCCCCGATCAACTCGCAGGTGTCGTTCGTGGGCGGCAAGAACTTTGCGCGCGTGCTGACCGCCGGTGGGCTCGCCGAGAAGGACTTCGGTACCTCCATCCGCAACAACTTCTGGTTCGTCGTCTTCGTCGTGCCGCTGCAGACGGCCCTCGCGCTGTTCCTCGCGGTGCAGGTGAACCGCCGCATCCTGCGCGGACGCAGCTTTTTTCGCACGGCGTACTACTTTCCATCGGTGACCAGCGCCGTGGCGATCACCGGGATCTTCGCCTTCCTCTTCGCCTCCTCCGGCGCCGTCAACTCCGTGATCGGCGCTCTCGGCGGCAGCGGGCCCACCTGGTTCGCCGACCCGCGCGGGCTCTTCCACATCATCGCCGGGCTCTTCGGGGTCGGCGACAATCCGCCGGCGCTCTCCGCCTCGCCGTTTCTCGAGCTGAGCTGGTGGGAGTGGCTGTCGGGGCCGAGCGTCGCGATGACCGTGATCATCATCCTGGTGATCTTCACGACCTCCGGCACGTTCATGCTGCTCTTCCTCGCCGCCCTGCAGAACATCGGGGTCGAAGTGGAGGAGGCATCCCTCATCGACGGCGCCGGGCCGTTCCGCAAGTTCTTCTCCGTGACGCTGCCGATGTTGCGCCCGACCCTGTTCACCGTGCTCACGCTCGGACTCATCGGCACCTGGCAGATCTTCGACCAGATTTACATCCTCGGCCAGGGCAAGCCGGCCAAGACGACCCTCACGCCGGCCTTCCTGGCGTACCAGACCTCGTTCAAGGAACTGAACTGGGGCAATGGTGCCGCCATCTCCTTCATCCTGTTCGCGATCATCGTCTCGCTCACCCTGCTGCAGCGGATCATCCTGCGCGACCGGGACAGGGAACGACTCGACCGGCCGCTTGCCCGACTCCTCCTCGCCGACAAAGCCAAGTCCGGAGAAACCCGATGAGCAGCACTGCCCTCCCGTCAGACGTCACCGTCGCGACCCAGGCGAAAATCGTGCGCACGCCACCGAAGCCCCCCTCGGGCGTCCGGATGGCCTGGCAGCGATTCCGCATCGGCGCGGTTCTCAGTTACGCCATGCTCATCCTCTTCGCGCTGGTCTACATCTACCCGTTCCTCGTCGCCATCTCGTCGTCGTTCAAGACGGATGGCGATGCCACGAACAATCCGCTGTCGCTGATCCCGCAGACCTGGACGACCGCCGCGTACCAGGAGTTGTTCACCGGCTCGCCCCTGCCGCTCTGGGCGCTCAACTCGGCGTTCATCGCGATCATCCTCACCACCGGACGCGTGTTCTTCGACTCGCTGGCCGGCTATGCGCTGTCCCGCCTGAATTTCCGGGGACGCGCGGTCATCTTCAGCTCGCTCATCGCGGTGATGGCGGTGCCGAACGTCGTCCTGTTGATCCCGCGGTTCCTCATCCTCAAACAGTTCGGGCTCTACGACAGTTATGCCGGCATGGTCATCCCGCTCATCGTCGACGCGGGCGGCATCTTCATCATGAAGCAGTTCTTCGAGTCGATTCCGGTCAGTGTGGAGGAAGCGGCTCGCATCGACGGCGCGGGAATCTTCCGCACCTTCTGGACGATCGTGCTTCCGATGGCGCGACCGGCCCTTGTCACCCTCTTCATCCTGAGTTTCCAGGGCTCGTGGAACGAGTTCGGCGCCTTCGTCGTGTCGCGGCAGAGCCCCGAACTCAACACGCTGACGACGGGAATCGCGAGCCTCTTCTCCGGCCAGCTCGGATCGGGCAACCAGTTTCCGCTCAAGCTCGCGGCGGCGATCCTCGTCACCATCCCGGTCGCGGTGATCTTCTTCATCTTCCAGCGCAAGATCATGAACACCACGGAGGGCGGGGAGAAGGGCTGAGCGGCGCCGGCGCCTCGAACGGTCAGTTCTGGCGCAGCAGCAATGCCCAATAGACCACAAAGTAGGCCGCCGTCGCCGCTCCGAGGCCGAGCACGAGGTTGATGATCACGTTGGCGACGGCGGTGCGCCAGCGTCCCGAAAGCACGAACTGCAAGGTCTCCACCGACCAGGTGCTGAAGGTCGTGAGGCCCCCGGCGATGCCGGTGACCAGGATGAGGCTGACTGTACTGTCGACGACTCCCCAGTCGGTCAGGGCGAGAACCGCACCGCCGAGCAGGGATCCGGCGACGTTGACCACGAGTACGGCCCGGGGAAATCGCGTGGCGCGGACGAAGGCGAGCGAGATGGCGTATCGGGCGAGCGCTCCGAGCGCGCCGGCGACGAGCACGACAGCGACGACTGCGAGGTTCATTCGTCCACCCGGTCGAGCGCGGGTGGTGTCGACCGCGGCCACCTTCCGACGCTCACGCCGAGCATCGCGGCACCGAATCCGAGCACCAGGGACAGGAGGAGGTACAGCAGCGCGAGCATCCACAGGCCACGCGAGACCTCGCCGAGAAGCGAGACGATGAGCGCGGAGAATGTGGTGAATGAGCCGACCACGCCGGTGCCGAGCCCCACCTTGACCCAGTTGGGCGTGCTCGAGCGGCGCCAGAGCGTGGTGATGAGGGTGCCGAGAACGAAGGATCCCACCACGTTGACCGACAGGGTGCTCACCGGGAATCCGGTATCGGTGTGGGGAAACACAATGTCGAGGGTGAGCCTCATCCCGGTGCCGATCGCGCCCCCCACGACGACGGCCACGACCTCGCGCCAGCCCGCCACGGACACTACTTCTTGGCCGGGGGAGAGTTCCTGGCCGCAGTCTTCTTGGCCGCCGACTCCCGTGCGAGACGGGCAGCGCGGTCGACCTGGCTCTCACTTCGCCCCTCACCGATGAGGATGCTGGACTTGCGGGCGGCGGGAGCGGCAGGCGGGAGCGCTTTGCGCATGATCGGTCGGCGCGGTTCGCCTCTCCGGGACTCGCCAGGCAGCGGGCGGTAGGAGCGGCTGTACAGGTTGCGCGAGGAGTCGAGCAGCCACGGCACCAGGGCGATGGTCACCCCGTGCACGAGCATCAGTTTTTGGCGGATGCGACGAGCCTTATGGTTATGCAGCAGGTTCTCCCACCAGTGGCCCACGATGTACTGCGGCGTGTACACGGTGACGACCTCGGAGCCGAACTCCGCCCGACGTGCCTTGATGTACTTGATGAGCGGCATGCTGATGTCGCGGTACGGCGACGGCACGATCCGCAGCGGCACCTGGATGTTCATCTCGTCCCACTGCCGGGAGAGCTGCTCCGAAGCGTGGTCGTCGATGTTGATATGCACTGCCTCGATGCTCTCGTGGCGCGCGGCGATGGCATAGTCGAGGGCCTTGAGGGTGGGCTTCTGCATTTTGCCGACCAGGACGACCGCGTGGTCGCCGGTCGCGCCGAAGGTGGTGGTGGAATCGACCTCGATGCCCTTGGCCACCTGCCCGTAATAGCGGTTGATCCGCAGCATGAGATAGAACAGCACCGGCATGATCGCGAAGACCAGCCAGGCACCATATGCAAACTTGGTGATCGTCACGACGATAAGCACGATCCCCGTGAAGGTCGCACCTGTCGCATTGATCGCCCGGCTGCGCCAGATCTGCCGGCGCTGAGTCTTGCTGAGGGTCTCTGCCTCGGTGCGCAGCATCCGAGTCCAGTGCACGACCATTCCGGACTGCCCGAGTGTGAAGGAAATGAATACGCCGATGATGTACAGCTGGATCAGCTGGGTGAGATTCGCCCGGTAGACGACGAGGAGCAGGATCGCCGCGGCGCTCAGCACGAGCACCCCGTTCGAGTAGACCAGCCGGTCACCCCGGGTCTGGAGGGACTTCGGAGCGTAGGAGTCCCGGGCCAGCACCGATCCGAGCAGCGGGAAGCCGTTGAAGGCCGTGTTGGCGGCGAGCAGCAGCACGAGGGCCGTCGCTCCCTGGATCACGTAGAACATGAAGTATCCGCCGCCGGGGAAGGTGGCCGCCGCGATCTGCGAGATCACGCTGGCCTGCGGTGCGGTGGTGCAATTCTTGAAACCCTGGAGGTCGCACGCCGACTCCGCGTAGTGCACCTTGCTCATCAGGGCGAGAGTCACGATTCCGATGAACAACACGATCGCGATCGAACCCATGAGAACGAGCGTCATCTGCGCATTCTTGACCTTGGGGCGGCGGAAGGCAGGCACGCCGTTCGCGACCGCTTCGACACCGGTGAGGGCGGCAGATCCGCTCGCGAAGGCGCGAAGGAGCAGCAGGATGAAGGCGACCTGGGTGAGGCTCCCCGGGTCCTCCACGGTGTAAACCGAAGAGGCGGCGATCGGCGTGTCGCCGAGAGCCGCCCGCACGAGCCCGGTGACGATCATCACGCCGGTCGACGCGATGAACAGGTAGGTGGGCAGGGCGAAGGTCTTGCTGGATTCGGCGACACCGCGCAGGTTGATCGCGGCGAGCACGATCACAAAACCCACCGCGATTTCGACCCGGTAGGTGTTGAGCACCGGGAACGCCGAGATGATGTTGTCCACGCCGGAGGCGACAGAGACCGTCACAGTGAGGATGTAGTCGACGAGCAGCGCCGAGGCCACCACAAGTCCGGGCTTCTCGCCAAGGTTCGTGCGCGCGACCTCGTAGTCGCCGCCGCCGGAGGGGTAGGCCTTGATCAGCTGGCGGTAGGAGGTGACGACCACGATGAGCAGCAGCACGACTGCCGCGGCCACCCAGGGAGCCCAGCTCAGGAAGGCGAGCCCGCCGAGGGTGAGGATGAGGAGCAGTTCCTGCGGCGCATAGGCCACGGAGGACAGGGCGTCGCTGGCGAAAATGGGCAGCGCGAGGTGCTTCGGGAGGAGTTGGCCCTCGAGTTTCTCGGAGGCCAGTGGTTCACCGATCAGCCAACGCTTCGGCGACCGAAGTTCGTTAGTCACGAGGTGCGACATTACACCTGAACGGTGGGCTCCCAGAAATCAGTCCCCCGACCCTCCGCCGCACCCCCTCCCGTTTTTGCGATCACCCCGCTGTGTCGACAGGGGGGTGGTCGTAAAAACGGGAGATGGATGGTCCGGAACGGAGCGGTACGGTCAGCAAGGGGATCGCCACGTTGACCATCGGGCCGATGAGCAGCGCGAAGAGCACCGTGCCGATGCCGACATTGCCTCCGAGCAGCCAGCCGATCGCCAACACCGTCACCTCGATCGACGTGCGCACGACCCACAGGCGCCAGCCCCAACGGCGATGGATGCCCGTCATGAGGCCGTCGCGCGGCCCCGGCCCGAATCGCGCGCCGATATAGAGGCCCGTGGCGATGGCGAGCAGGGCGAGGCCGCCGGCGAAGAGTGCCACCTGCTCCCACAGCAGGCTCGCCGTCGGAAGCAGCCACAAGCCGAACTGGGCGCTCGGGCCGATCAGGAGCACGTTGAGCAGCGTCCCGAGCCCCGGTCGCTGGCGGATCGGGATCCAGAGCAGCAGCACCATCAGCCCGACGACGTTCGTGATGAGCCCGAATGCGAAACCGGTCTGCCGGGCGATGCCCTGGGTGAGCACGTCCCACGGCGAGACGCCGATGCCGGCCTGCACCATCATCGCGATCGCGAACCCGTAGAGAAACAATCCGACGAGCAGTTGGGACAGGCGCCGAATCATCATGAATCAATCCAATTGGCTGATTGGCCTTCTGGCAAGATGCCAATTTGCCTATAGTGGCTCTATGAACACCCTCTCGGCGCGCTCATTGGCCTCCCTGGTTCGGGGATGGCGCGAGGCCACTGCCTCTCCGGCATACGTGGCGCTCGCCGACCGCATCCGCCTGCTCATCCTTGACGGCCGCATCCCGCTCGGCACCCGGGTGCCCGCCGAGCGCGACCTCGCCGCGCAGCTCGGCGTCAGTCGCACCACCGTCACCGCGAGTTACGGCGAGTTACGGGATGCCGGCTTCCTCGACAGCCTGCGCGGATCTGGCAGCGTTGCGCGGCTGCCGTCGCGGTCTCCTCTCACCTTCGACACCCACCAGTCCGGTTACCTTGACTTCAGCAAAGCGGCCCTGCCCGCGATTCCGGCCCTCGTCGAGGCGGCCCAGCGGGCCGCCGCCGAGCTTCCGGCCTACCTCGGGGACTCCGGCTTCGATCCGATCGGCCTGCCGGTGTTGCGCGCCGCCGTCGCCGACCGCTACACCTCGCGCGGGCTGCCAACGGAACCCGAGCAGATCATGATCACGATCGGCGCCCAGCACGCGATCGCCCTTCTCGCCCGCACGCTTCTCGGTCGCGGCGATAGCGCGCTCGTCGAGTCGCCGAGCTACCCGCACGCCTACGAAGCGCTGAGACTCACCGGCGCGCGGCTCGTTCCCGTGAGCGTGACGAGCGACGAGGGCTGGGATGAGGCCGCCCTCGAACAGGCCCTCCAGCGCACCAGCCCGGCGATGGGCTACCTCATGCCCGACTTCCACAATCCCACCGGGCGCACCATGCCTCCTGCACAGAGGCAGCGGATGCTCGCGCTCGCCGAGCGGCAGGGCACGGTCATCGTCGCGGACGAGACAATGGCCGAGCTCACCATCGACCGGCCGGACACGCCGCTGCCGCTCGCGGCCTACGGCGCCGCGGTGACCATCGGGTCGGTCGGGAAGACAGTCTGGGGCGGGGTGCGCATCGGGTGGATCCGAGCCGAGCGGCAGCTCATCCAGCGGCTCACGCGAGCGCGGAGCGCGGGCGACCTCGGCACTCCGGCCCTCGAGCAGCTCGTGGTGAAGAACCTGCTCGAGGACTACGACTCGATTCTTGGAACCCGGCGAGCGCAGTTGCGGGCGGGCCGGGATCACCTCGCCGTCGCGCTCGCGGTCGCCTTCCCCGAGTGGCGGGTGCCGAGCCCGGATGGCGGACTCACCACCTGGGTGAATCTCGGAGCCCCGGTGAGCTCCCAGCTCACGCTCGCCGCCCGGGCGGAAGGACTGCTGCTCGCGGCCGGTCCGCGCTTCGGCATCGACGGCGCTTTCGAACGGTTTCTGCGCATCCCGTTCGGATATTCCGCGGACGAGACGGATCGGGCCGTGTCGGCTCTCGCCGCCGCCTGGGCCTCTCTCGCCCGCGGTCCGATGCTCGACCAGTCGTTCCTCGCCGAAGTGGTGTGAAATGGCGCTGGCAGATGGTCCGTCTCCTCCGGTCAGAGCATCCGTGACCAGATTCTACTGAGCTCGCGAAGTCGGGCAGCTGGTGCAGCGGCTGTGGATGGTTTTCCCGCAGTGATGTCGTCGCCAAGTTGCATGAGTAGGGACGCCGCCATCGACGCGATCGTGTGGGCAGCGGATCGGAGGCTTGCCGAATCCATCGCCGAATTCTCGGCTCGTAGTTTGAGGTAGATGATCTTCTCGACCTCGCCTGCGATGGGGGTCAGTCGCGCGGCTTGGCGGCGCCCGAGGGCCGGGGACGATGCCAAGACCGCGAACCTGGCCATCGTCAATTGCGGCTCGTCTTCGTGTTCGGACGGCAGCTCTATCAGGCCAAGGGCTCCGGTGAGGATGCCGATTTCGGAGTCGGCGAGGTACTCGCGGGTACGTTGTTCGTTGATCCGGGGGAGCTCGAGGCCGAGGAGCGCGTCTTCCTTCGTATCGAAGTGATTGAAAAAAGTACGTTGGCTGACGCCGACTGCAGCACAGATCTCATCCACGGTGACCGAGTCGGCACCGTGCAAGGCCGCTAGTTCGACAGCGGCGCGTTCGATGGCTCTCGCAGTAGCGATGCCTCGGGCGTTGCGGTTGTGGCGGCCCTGCGCGGAGGTGTTCATCTGCTATTCGTACCGCAATGCGTCGATGGGCGTCTTTCGGGCGGCGCGGCGCGCCGGAAGGGAGCCAGCGAGGAACGCGATGATCACGATCAGCGCGATTACTCCCACGATCGATGCGGGCCGGAAAAGGAGGATGTGAAGGCCGGCGAGTCCCGCAAGCGGCCCCGTCGAAAGTGCCCCGCTCAGCGGCACCCCTACGGCGATGGCGATGACCACGCCGAGGACGCTGCCGAGCAGGCCGATGAAGGCCGCCTCGATACTGAATAGCGCGAACACGCGAGTGTTGCTCATCCCCATTGCTTTCATCAGTCCGATCTCTCGGGTGCGCTCTTGCACACTCATCAGCAGCGTGTTGACGATCCCGAATGCGGCCGCGAGCAGCGCGATGATCGCGAACGCATTGAGTACACCGGTGATGCCGGTGATGACTGTTTGGATGAGACCGAGTTGGTCGACTATGGTTTGCCCGGTCATGCCCTCGTCGGCGACTCGCGATTTGAGCTCTGAGATCTGGGAGGCGGTGAGGTCGCTATCGAAGCGGGCGATGGCGAGTTGGTACCGCTCGGGGCTGTCGACATCCGCCTTCTGCAGCCGAGCCACCTCGTTGGCGAGAGCGGAGTTGGCTCCGGCGCCGCTGCTGAGCAGGCTGGCATTGGAAACACCTACAACGGTCGCGTCAATCTGGTGCTTGCGCCCGAGCACGTCGGTCAAACCCAGGGTGATGGCGGAGCCGACTGCCGCCTTCGCGGTGTCGAAGCCGAACGGTTTAAGGTACTCGTCGGGCAGCATCACCTGGTAGTGGGCGCTGGATGACTCGAGTTGCGCGCCGGCAGCAAGGTCGGCTTTCGCGATCGATGACGTCGGCGCAATGGTGAACTCGTACTTGTCACCGGTGCCGCTTTGGGCCCAGTCGATCGAGACAGGCAAGATCGGATCGACGGTGTTTACCCCGTCGGTGGCCTCCAGGGTGGTGATGTCGACAGGGGTGAGGCTGCCTCCGCCTCCCGTGAGAGGGTTGGCTGTTCCGCTGGAGGCGCTCGAGGTGTCGGAGTTGTACCGGGTGGGTCCATCTCCGGTGGTTGTCGACGCTTTGGACACCAGGAGCACGTCGCCCGCGCCGAGGGATGCCACCTGGGTCGTCACGTAGTCGGAAACCCCGGCGCCGAGCGCCGTGGTCAGCGTGAGGGTGAACGCGCCGATGAACAGCGCGAGCACCGTCAGTGTGGTGCGCAGCTTGCTTCGGAGCGTGTTCGCGGTTGCGGTGCGGATCAGGTCGATGGTCTTCATGCTGCAACCGCCTCGGCGTCGACGAGCCGGCCGTCGCGAATGCTGAGCTGCCGGTCGCACCGGCCAGCCAGGTCCTCGTTATGGGTGACGATCACGAGAGTGATGCCACGGTCATGGTTGAGTGCGAAAAGTTCGTCTTCGACATCACGGCCCGTCGCGCTGTCGAGGTTGCCGGTGGGCTCGTCAGCAAAAATCACGTCCGGCGCGTTGATGAGGGCTCGTGTCAGTACCACCCTCTGTTTCTACCCGCCCGACAGGTCGTTCGCGCGGTTGCGGGCCTTGTCGGCAAGGTCGAAACGCTGCAGGACATCCAGGCCACGCCTGTGTCGTTCGGCGGCGGGAACCCCGGCGATCTTCAGCGGCAGTGTGACGTTGTCGAGGACGGATGTTCCCGCCGTGAGGAAAAACTGTTGGAACACGAACCCGAAGCGGCTGTTTCGCAAGCGGTTGACCGCGACGCGTGACAGGTGGCTTGCATCCTCTCCGTCGATGAGCAACTCCCCCGAGTCCGAGGTATCGAGCAGGGCGAGGATGTGCATCAGGGTGGACTTACCCGATCCGCTTTTGCCGACGATTGCAATGGATTCGCCGCGGTGGATGGAAAGGGAGACATCGTCGAGTGCTTGGAATCGGCTGTCGCCGCGCCCGTACCACTTTGACAGGTGACGCATCTCGAGGAGGGGCGTATCTTTTGGGGTCGGAGTGTTCATGCACTAACCGTAGATACTTTCTGCGGTGACTGCACTACTCCGCGGGGAGTATCTTCCGTGGCGAGGCCAATCGGGAGAAGTGCAGGCCGCCGCACCTACTCCCGAGAGAGTATGCGCGCCCCCAGCATCCCCTGAGATACTTTCGAGGAGCACATGGTCGTGCGCTTCCCCCGCCACTGCTCCAGGAGCCTTCCCGTGCATCTCTTTTCGGTTTTCAGCCTTCGCAACCGCGCCCTCATCGCACTGATCACCGTCGTCATCGGCATCTTCGGGGGTATCGCCCTCAGCTCCTTCAAACAGGAGCTGATCCCGTCGCTCTCGCTGCCCTCGGTCTTCGTTATCACGACCTATCCGGGCGCGTCGCCGGATGTTGTCAACACCGACGTGAGCACGCCGATCGAGAGTGCGCTGCAGGGTATCGAAAACCTCGATTCCACCACCGCCACCTCCAATACCTCTGCCTCCACTGTCACGGCGTCGTTCGCCTACGGCACCGACATCGCCACCTCCGAGCAGAAGGTGCAGCTCGCACTCGACCGCATCAAAACGATCCTGCCCGGCAGTGTCACACCGCAGGTCATCACCTTCAGCCTCAGTGACTTCCCGGTGATCCAGCTCGCGGTAACGAGCGACATGGACGCCAACACTCTCGCGTCGAAGCTCGCCACTCTCACGGTCACGAACCTCAAGCAGCTCGACGGCGTGAGCGACGTGAGTCTGCTCGGTGCCGCATCGCAACGCGTTACCATCACCCCCGATGCCGACAAGCTCGCTGCCGACGGCCTCAGCATCCAGTCGATCAAGACGGCCCTCACGGCCAACGGCACCCTGTTGGCGAGCGGATCGATCACGGAGAACGGCAAGACCCTCACCGTTCAGTCCGGGTCGCGCATCACCACTACCGATGAGATCGCCGCCCTTCCGCTGCTCGGCGCCCGGGTTCTCACCGCCCCCACCATTGCGGATGTCGCGACCGTCGCGGTCGTGAACGATCCGACCAGCGGCTACTCCAGCGTCAACGGTAAGCCCGCCGTCACCCTCAACATCACCAAGTCCGCGGCCGGTAACACGGTGTCGGTCTCGAAAATCGTGCGAGGCGACATTCCGACCCTGGAAAAGCAGCTCGGGTCCAACACGAAGTTCACCGTCGTCGCCGACCAGGCGCCGTCGATCACCCAGTCCATCGACAGCCTCGCGCAGGAGGGCCTGCTCGGACTCGGTTTCGCCGTGATCATCATCCTCGTCTTCCTATTCTCGGTGCGGTCGACGCTCGTCACCGCGATCTCGATCCCGGTCTCGGTGCTCATCACCTTCATCGGGATGCAGGCCTCCGGGTACACGCTCAACATCATCACCCTGGCCGCGCTCACCATCGCGATCGGGCGTGTGGTCGACGACTCCATCGTCGTGATCGAAAACATCAAGCGTCACATCGGGCTGGGGGAGGAGAAGCTGCCCGCCATCCTCACCGCAGTGCGTGAGGTCGCCACGGCCGTCACCGCCTCCACGATCACCACCGTCGCGGTGTTCCTGCCGATCGCGCTCGTCGGAGGTCTCACCGGCGAGCTGTTCCGCCCGTTCGCGCTCACCGTCACCATGGCGCTTCTCGCCTCGCTGTTCGTCTCGCTCACCATCGTGCCCGTGCTCGCCTACTGGTTCCTCGGCAGCCGGAAGACGGCGCACAAGCATGCCGGAGGCCCGGTCACAGAGCCGGTCGAGCAGGTAACGCGCCTTCAGAAGGTGTATCTGCCGGTCATCCGCTGGACCCTCCGGTTCCCGGCGATCGTGCTGGTCGCGGCGCTGGTGCTCCTGGCCGGCAGCGGCTTGCTTGCGACGAGCCTCAAGACCAACTTCATCGGCAACAGTGGCCAGAACACCCTCACCGTGACCCAGACGCTTCCGCTCGGCACCAGCCTCGAGGCCCAGGATGCTGCGTCGAAAAAGGTCGAGGCGGTGCTTCGCGACGTGACCGGGGTGAAAACCGTGCTCCTCACGATCGGATCCGGCGGCAGTTCGCTGCGCGCCGCATTCTCCGGCGGGGGCTCGAGCATCTTCTCGGTCACGACCGATCCGAAGGCCGACCAGGCCAAGTTGCAGGCCAGGGTCACCTCCGAGCTGAAGAAGATCACCGGCCAGGGCGAGCTTGCCGTCGCCACCGCGCAGGGAGGCTTCGCATCGTCCGACATCGAGGTCAACGTCACCGCTGGCAGCGATGCGGACCTTCGAGAGGCATCGGATGCCATCCTCGCCAAGGTGAAGAACCTCGCTGTAGTCTCGCGTGCCTCGAGCAATCTCTCGGCCTCCCTGCCGTATATCGCGGTGCAGATCGACCGCGCGAAGGCCGCAGCCGACGGACTGAGCGAGGTGCAGGTCGGCGGAATCGTGACCCAGGCGATGAATCCGAGCGCCACCGGCAACGTCGTCATCGACGGCAAGACGCTGTCGATCTACGTCGACAACTCCAGCGCACCGCTCACCACGGACGAACTGAAGGCCTTCACCATTCCGACACCGAAGGGCATCCTGCCGCTGTCCGACCTCGCCGAGGTGAAGACGGTAAACGGGCCCTCGAGCGTCACCACCATCAAGGGACTGCGCAGCGCCACTCTCACGGTGACCCCGGGCACCGACAACACGGGAAGCGCCTCTGCGATCGTGTCGGCCGCCGTCGCCAAGGCGAAGCTCCCCGCGAGCGCCACCGCGACTCTCGGTGGTGTCACCACCCAGCAGAGCGATTCGTTCAGCCAGCTCGGACTCGCCCTTCTCGCCGCCATCCTGATCGTCTATGTCGTGATGGTGGCCACCTTCAAGAGCTTGCGCCAGCCGCTGTTGCTCCTGGTTTCGATCCCGTTCGCGGCGACCGGCGCAATCGCGCTTCAGGTGATTTCGGGCGTGCCGCTCGGCGTCGCGTCGCTGATCGGGGTGCTCATGCTGATCGGAATCGTGGTCACGAATGCCATCGTGCTCGTCGACCTGATCAACCAATACCGCAACCGAGGCATGAAGGTGGCCGAGGCGATCATCAACGGTTCCTCGCGACGTCTGCGCCCGATCCTCATGACCGCGCTCGCGACGATCTTCGCGCTGCTGCCGCTCGGTATCGGCCTCACCGGCAACGGAGGTTTCATCTCGCAGCCGCTCGCGATCGTCGTGATAGGTGGGCTGGTGTCATCCACGCTCCTCACGCTCATCGTGTTGCCGGTGCTCTACTACCTGGTCGAGGGCGCGAAGGAGCGCCGCACGGACCGTCGCGCGGCGAAGGCGGCTGCGCCTGCACCTGCTGCCACCGACTGAAGTGGAGTCGGCTGAAGTCGAGTCGGGGGTTGTTGCGACCTGAGGCTGGGTCGAACCCGCACTTACTCCCGAGTGGATCTGTTGCGGCGGCTGCGCGGGAGGACCAGGGTGGTTCGACACCCCCACACCCACGCCCGCGCGCGGCACAGCTACGCTCGAGGGATGCCCACCCCCGACTTCGTGCTCGCTCTCCGCGCGAAGATCGGTCACGACGAGCTCTGGCTGCCGGGGGTGACCGCAGTCGTGCTGCGCGGGCACCAGGTATTGCTGGTGCGCCGTGCTGACACCGGTGCCTGGACTCCGGTCACCGGGATCGTCGA